>CAZSDK010000006.1:0-137920 GCA_964605655.1 uncultured Bacteroidales bacterium | reverse complement strand
AGCGTAGCTTGACGCTACGCCCAGCAGGGGCATCAATTAGTTGTGCTTTGCTTGTACTCATATATTTCTTTTTAAAGTTTGACAATTGATTTAGAAAGAAATTTTAAAAAGCAATCAAGTTGTTTTTGATCGACATAAAAATCAAGCGGTAAAATAATTCCACCATAAAATTCTGCTGGAAGCCTAAACTCTATACCATTATCTTTAAATTCTATTTGCATGCCTGATTCAAAAAGTTTTTCATGTTCATAAGTGCAAATTGTTGATGTAGCAAAAAGTTTTAATCTCCCTTCATCAATAGAATACTTTTGTAAAGTGAAAAATTCGCCAAAATATTTCTTAAAACCACTGCCACACGAGTATTTATAAATAAACCCTTGTTGAGTTACAATCTTTTCAATATTACCACTTAACCCACTTGGGATGGAGTCAACTACTATAGTATCTCCTTCAACTATATTTTGTATGATAAAATACGAATTGTTTTTTGGTTCAACAACAATTATTTGCCCCTTGACAATAAATGGATGCAAAATAAGTGTCATGGCAATAAATATAAATGACTTCTTCATTATTATCCATTGTATTTATAATCCTTTATAGCTCCTTGTTGCTTTGCTGCGTCTAACCTTAAGGATTTTATCTTTCAGAGCCTAAAAAAAGAGAATGTATGTTATGAGCATAAAGATAAAATCTCGTTGGACGGAACCGCCTGGTAATCAACAAGCAAATATATGGGGATTTTAATGCGCACGCAAGCAATCTGGTAACATTTTTAACCTTAAGCTGGTCTGCGAATGAGCTTCTTGAGTGCTTGTCCTCATAAAATCTATTGTGCAGATTAACAATGTCTTGTGTTCAGACATACCTCTTCCAATGGGCCTGAGCCCTTTACAGATTGTATTTCAAAGAACTGTCGGAATGATACTTGATCAGCCGGAAGGCAGATAGTTCAGTCCGTTGAGAAATGCCTGCATCTCCCCTTTATGGCAAATAGGACAGGTATTGATGTCCCCGCGGGTTGAAACCCACGGTTATTCAATTGTTGCCCTTGCAGGGCTTTTCAGTGTCCAGGATGTTCACCACCTCATATTCAAACACCAACATCCCTCGTAAAACGTGGCTCGAGACTTAGCTTCAACACGTTAATTTAGTTTACATATACAGTCCACGAATTTCACTCATTGAGATTCTTAAAATTCGTGCAATTAGTGGACAGAATCCGTATAAATTCGCGTAATTTTATCCTCCATCCGCCATCCCATGAAAAAACGAACCATTTGTCTGATGGTCAGCTTCATGACCATTATCAGCCTCTTACACCCTTCAGGGGCCCTGAAAAGCCAGAATCAACATGACCCTTCCACGACCCTGATCAGGATGGTGGGTGATAAAAGCATTGACTTCACCCTGCCCGATACCAGTTACATTGAAGCCAGCGGTGACTTCAGGGCCCTCTTTGAAATGTTTGTCCCCGAGACCAACAGGCTGATCTGCGGTTTTTTAACGAATGAAGATTTCTATCGATACTCAAATGGACTCGCGCCGGAAATGGACACCTACATCCTGGTCGAATCGCTGAGAGAGGTCGAAAATATGGACTGGAAACCACAGGATTTCAAAGACTTCCTGGCTGCCATGGGAAATCTGACCACGGCATTCTCCGAAGAGTTGGACAATGCCAATGAGATCATCAATGAAAGGCTGAAATCAATTGATATAGAAGAGATTGAGGTAAGTGAACCCAAAGATATGGGGATCATCATCAACAGGGAAGATCTCTATGCGACAGGCTTGTTGTTCAAGACAACTCAGGACGAAACAATGATCCCGTATTTCATGAGTATGATGTGTGCCCGGCTGAAAGAAAGGCTGATCGTGGTGTACCTGTACAAAAAGTACGTGGATGCCTCGTCCATCGAGTCACTGGTCTCACTGACCAAACAGTACGCTTCTGCCTTGAAAGAAGCCAATCCAGGCAAATGAACGCATTCAGCTAAAACTATAAACTAAATTCTACACCCCTATGAGACCCTATTTGATCTTCCTCCTCCTTCTCATCTCGGTTTGCCTGGCTTCAGGTCAGGAAACAGTGGATAAAGTACCCGAATACAAACACATTAAGAAAGTCATAAAGAATAAGAAATCAGGATTTTACTACCCGGAAATCTATGATCGCTACCTCCATTCCGATACCAATCTTACCCTGGAGGAATACAGGATGTTGTATTATGGTTACCTCTTTCAGGACGCCTATTCTGCCTATCCGCATTCTGATTATGCCGACAGTGTCAACCAGGTCCTGGACAAAGACACGCTTTTACCTGCTGATTACAGGAAAGTAATTGATTTCGAGAATATCATTCTAAGGGATCAACCTTTTAATCTCAGGAACCTGAATACTCTTGCCAATTGTCATTACCGCCTGGGCGACACCCTTTCCACCATTCTTACTGATTTTAAGCTTCAAAGAATCGTAGAGACCATTGTGTCCACCGGTGACGGAAAAACAGAAAAAACAGCCTGGCATGTCATATCAGTAGGTCATGAATATGATCTGCTGGGATATTTCGGTTTTCATTTTGCAGGTAGTCAAAGCCTGACATCCGGAGGTTGTGATTATCTGACGGTGGAAGAAAATGAGTACGGTATCGAAGGCTTTTATTTCGATGTGAATAAGATCCTGGAGAAGGAATCAGAGTTATTTGATAAGTGAAAAGTACAGCTTAACTTCGGAAAAGGTAATTTTCCTGTAGCCAGAAGACCAGTATCCCGGATATGAAACCGGCCAGTGCCAGCCACGAGATGCGTTTCAGGTACCACATGAAGTGGATCTTTTCTATTCCCATCACGGCAACTCCGGCAGCGGATCCGATGATGATGGCGCTTCCTCCGGTGCCGGTGGTGAGCGCCACAAACTCCCAGAAGGGATGGTCGGTGGGAAACGCCTGCATATCATACATTCCCTGGGCTGCAGCCACCAGGGGGACGTTGTCGACCAGAGCCGAGATCAGCCCCAGTGCCGTTCCTACGGCATAGTAATTTCCCAGGGCCTGGTCCATCACCACCGCCAGCTGTTTCAGCATACCCTGGGTCTCCAGAGCTGCCACCGCCAGCAAGATGCCCAGGAAGAACAATATGCTGGAGGCATCGATCTTTTCCAGGGCCCCGGCTACAGAGTACTTACGCCGGTGATCGGGCTTCTTGTGAAAATGGATCAGGGTGGTGATGATCCACATGAGACCCAGCGACAACAGCATTCCCATGAAGGGAGGCAGATGGGTGAGGACCTTAAAGACCGGTACTAACAGCAGCAGCAGGATCCCGGAGATCAGCACCCCGTTGCTTTCTCTTGCATGTATCCTTCCGGAAACCTGGTCTTCAGGATGCAGTATGGTCTGTCCCCTGAATTTCACCATCAGTATCCCCAGCGGCAGCGCACAGACGGCGATGCTTGGAAGGATCAGCGTTACCATGATATTGAATGCTGTCACCTGTCCTCCTATCCACAGCATCGTGGTAGTGACATCACCCATGGGCGACCAGGCTCCTCCGGCATTGGCCGCGATGATGATCATGCCGGCAAACCAGAAACGGTCTTCTTCTCCTGAAAGGAACTTGGATAGCAAGGTCGTCATCAGTATGGCCGTGGTCAGGTTGTCCAGCACGGCCGACAACCAGAACGTTAACAAGGTAACCACCAGCAGCAGCATTGGCTTTTTCTGTGTCCTTACCTTCTGTTTGATCACCTCGAACCCATCGTGCAAATCAATAAGTTCCACTATGGTCATGGCACCTAACAGGAAGAAAAGGATGGAGGCGATGTCGCCCAGGTGTTCCAGCAAATGACGATTGGTCTCTCCCGTATCGTGCCCTCCCCAGACCAGCACCAGCCAGCAGGCTACACCGGTGATCATGGCAAAGGCTGCCTTATTCAGGCGTAACGGATGTTCCAGGGTGATGAAGAGGTATCCGGCAACAAATATCAGTACCAGGGCCAGGGTCATAATGAGCGGGTTTCAAACAAAGATACTTCTTCCTGATCAAACGGGCACCATCCTCCACCGCCACCCTTTCCGGGAGAAACACTTTTGCATTACATTTACATGAATTTTCTACCTTCACGCCATAATAAACCATCGCTGAAGGGGTTTTATCCTGATATCTGTTGCCGAGATGAATATCTACCAGAGAAAACGCCGCTGGAAATGGGTCCTCTTCCTGGTTGCCGTGGTGATCGTGACCACCTCCCTGTGGTACACCAACATCCTGGTAGGGAAGATCGCCTTCGAAGAACGGCAGAAGCTGAAAGTTTGGGCCGATGCCACCCAGCGGAAAGCCAGCTTCGTAGGTTATACCGAGGATTTCTTTCTCCGCATGAAACAGGAGGAACAAAAAAGAGTCCGCCAGCTGGCCACTGCCACCCAGCGCCTGGCCACCGCCGAAGCCAACACCGACATCACCTTCTACACCGAGATCATCCAGGATAACACCACCATCCCGGTCGTGCTCACCGACGACCAGGACCATATCATCTCGGCGCGTAATGTCGACTTCAGGACGGACTCGGTGAAAATCCTCCGGGGGAAGCTGAAAGAAGAGTTCACCAGGTACCCGCCCCTGGTCATTGAGTTCTATCCCGGTAACACCAACTATTTTTATTATACCGATTCCAGGCTTTACTCCGAACTCAGGAGAGTACTGGACGACCTCATCAACAACTTTTTCACCGATGTGGTGGAAAACTCCTCTTCCGTGCCGGTCATTGTTACCGATTCAACCAGAAAAAACATTCTTGCTTACGGCAACCTGGAACAGGGAAAGATCAGGGACTCTGCCCGTTTGAAGGAGACCCTGTACCAGATGGAGACCGAGAACCAGCCGATCCGGTTAGCCCTGGCCGGGCAAGGGTCCACCTATATTTTCTATCAAAGCTCCTACCTGCTGACACAGTTAAGGTATTATCCTTATTTTCAGCTCGGGATCATCGCCGTATTCCTGTTGATCTCCTATGTCCTGTTCTCCTCGGCAAGGCGGTCGGAACAAAACCAGGTGTGGGTAGGCATGGCCAAAGAGACGGCCCACCAGCTCGGCACACCCATCTCCTCCATCATGGCCTGGGTGGAGCTTATGAAAATGGACCAGGTAAGCACCGAGACCATCGACGAACTGGAGAAAGATACCCGGCGCCTGGGGACCATTGCGGAACGTTTTTCCAAGATCGGTTCGGCACCCTCCCTGAAAATCGACGACGTGGTGAGGGTGGTTTATGAGACGGTGGATTATCTCAGGCCCAGGACCTCCAAAAATGTGGCGTTTCACGTGATGTTCCCACGCGACAAGGCCATTCTGGTGCCGCTCAACCAGGGACTGTTCGAATGGGTGGTGGAGAACATCTGCAAGAACGCCATCGATGCCATGAGCGGCAACGGAAGCATCACCATTGAGCTTTCCGAGGACCGGAAACATGTGTATATCGACATCACCGACACCGGTAAAGGCATACCACGCTCACAATTCAAGACCATCTTCCATCCGGGCTTCACCAGTAAAAAAAGGGGCTGGGGACTGGGGCTCACCCTGAGCCGCAGGATCATGCAGGAATATCACAAAGGGAAGATCTTCGTCAAAGCCTCTGTCGTGGACGAAGGTACTACCATCAGGATCCTCCTCCACAAGTCCTGACCACCTTCCTGCGTACTTTCTTGTTGTATTCTTCCGACTTCTTCTGGAGCTTCTTCTGTCTTTTCCTTCCTTCCTTTCCCTGTATCTTCTGGTGTCTTTTCACCGCGGCATCGTACTGTTTCTGCACCTCACGGGCTTTTTCATCCTTGGTCGCTTCGATACGGTCGGTAGCTTTTTGAGCCCCGCTTCGGGTCCTGCACGAAGGGTACAGCATCAGCAATGAGGCGCCTATCAGCCAAAAGAGAAGAAAACGCTTTTTCATCATCACGGAAAGCTCAAAAATAAGTTCTTTTCTTACCAACGAGACGAAAGATGGATTATTTTCGTTGTGAAAAGGGTAATGATATGAAGATGAATTCTTTTTCCCACCGGATCACCCTGTTTGCCGTCATGGTGATGTGTATCTTTTCGTTGTGGTCCTGCAAGAAAGACAAGCAGGTCGACCCCATTCCTTACAGTTATATCAACATCGTCATCAACCCCAACAGCACCCAGTACATCAACCTCAACGTGGTAGGCGGCTGGGAGTACCTGACCGCCCCCTCACCCAGCCGTGGCATTATCGTGTACCGGCTGTCGCAGGATGAGTTCAAAGCCTATGAACGCACTTGTCCGTATGACCCTTTGGCCGACGGCGCCCAGATTGAGGTAGAGTTGTCCGGCACCACCGCCGTTGACTCCTGCTGCATGTCGCGTTTCATCCTCATGGACGGTTCCCCCTTCAGCGGCCCTTCCACCCTGTCGATGAAGCAATATCAGACTACTTATGACGGCAATAATCTGCACATCTTTAATTAGAAGTCAGAAAATGGAGGGTAGAAATTTGAAGTGATTGTAAAAGGATGAAGTACAACTATATAATTACTTTTCAATTCACCTGCAACATGTTTTCAAGCAAAAATTAATAAAGCAATAAGGCAGAAAAACGTATCTTTACTGTTTTATTATAAAGCATATTTTAATCATTAAGAAGATGAAAAAGAAATTGGGCATCAGCTTTTTGCTGTTCCTTGGAACAGAAAAAGCCATCTTCGCCGCCACGGGCAATGCCAACGACGGATTGAGCTTTTTCCTGTGTTTCATAGGGTTTCTGTTGGTAATCAGCGGAATTTTCACCGCCATTGACTATTTTAAGAAAAACGGCCTGCGCCACATCCACCAGGCGGTCGCTCTGGTATGGAGAAAAGTACATTTCGTCATCAAATGGATGAGACATCATAGTCATTCGCTTGAGCTTCAGCCTTGACTTTTCAAAAATAATGCTTATCTTTGTCGTTAGTAACGTAATGCGTAACTATGATCCAATCTTTTAAGACAAAAGAGACGGAAAAGATTTGGAACGGTATAAGATCGGCAAAGTTTCCTCCCCAAACACAGGATATTGCCCGAAGAAAACTCAGGATGCTCAATAACTCTGTTGATCTGAGAGATCTTTCCATCCCACCTGCCAACAGATTGGAGAAGTTAAAAGGAGGTAGTGGAGATGTTTATAGTATCAGGATCAATGACCAGTGGAGAACTGTTTTTAGCTGGAGGGATGGTCACTCATACGATGTAGAAGTTATTGATTATCATTAAAATAATTGAATTATGTACCAATTGAGAAATATTCATCCGGGAGAAGTGCTACAAGAAGAATTTTTGACCCCATTGAGTTTATCAGCCTACCGGCTTTCACATGACATTGGCATACCTCAAACCAGGATTAGTGAAATACTGAAAGGGAACAGAAGAATAACGGCAGACACAGCCATTCGCCTGAGTAATTATTTTGGCAATTCTGCAAAATTTTGGCTGGGACTTCAGAATGACTATGATGTTGAGGAAGAAATGAGTAAAAAAGCCGGCGAATTTAAAGCAATAAAGAAACATAAGTTTAACACTGCCTGATCCTCCTGCGGCTGCGACAAAGTAGTGCATTTCAATTCCCGACTTTTCCTGCCTTCCGGACCAATATCAATCAAAGGCGGCACCGTATCACTTTGGGAAATATGAAATCATCTGACCATGAGAACATCAAAAATCAATGACGGACTGAAAGTCAATGCCATTGCCGGGACCTACGTCGTTACCCTTGCGGACCGATGACTGGTGGAGGAGAAGCTTTGGCGCCACACCCAATGCTGCCAAAAGAAAGTACTTTGTGAAGGTTGAGAAGTAAAAATATCAAGTAAAAATATCAAGTAAAAATATCAAGTAATAGTATCAAGTAATAGTATTAAGTAAAAGCATGAAATACAATTACTTAATGACTTGTTACTTATTTTGTACCCTCAGTTTTCTCCCTTTTCACTTTTAAAAGTGTAAACTAAAATGCTGAAAAAGTGTAAAGTGTTTTGCTGAAATAATGTAAAATAACCTTACCTTTGTATGCAAAAACTGATCCGTGGTTTACAAAGAAAGAATATCAGACATTGAGTTAGAGCGGAAACTCAACGCTTCGGGAGCTGTGCTTATCAGAGGTGCAAAAGCCTGTGGAAAAACCGAATCGGCAAAACGACTGGCTAAAAGTGTACTAAATGTCGACAGAGACGAACAAGTAGCGGCTCTCATTAATATTGCACCACAAAGATTGCTAATTGGCCAAACGCCTCGTCTGATTGACGAATGGCAAGCACAACCCAGGCTGTGGGACTACATTCGACACGAAATTGATGACCGTCAATTAGCTGCACAATTCATCCTCACTGGTTCAGCAAATCCCGAGGAATCAGCCAGGATGCATTCCGGAGCCGGCAGGTTTACCATTGTCGAGATGCGCACGATGTCATGGCAGGAATTGGGTTTTTCATCAGGGAAAATTAGTATGGCTGAGCTTTTTCAAGGTGAAAAAGTGGATATCATTGACCAACCCACTGACCTGGAGTTTATCATCGAAAAAATGATAATTGGGGGCTTTCCAACGCTCCTTGATAAAGATACCAGACAGGCAACCGACTTAAACCGGGCTTATATTGAATTACTAGCCGAAGTAGATATGAGCCGTGTTTCCAATGTCAGGAGAGATCCTTTGAAAGTAAGAAGTCTGCTGCGATCGCTCGCACGAAATACGGCGACCTTAGTGGAAATTTCAGCTCTGGAAAGTGACATTCGCGAAAAGGAAAACATGGGTATTACACGTCCTACCGTTTATGATTACCTGGATGCTCTTAGCCGGTTAATGATACTTGAGGATCAACCTGCCTGGAACACACTTATCCGCTCCTCTTATTCATTGAGAAAATCACCCAAAAGACATTTTACAGATGTTTCTTTGGCTGTCGCCGCACTGGGTGCCGATGAAAATTCACTCCTGAATGATCTGAATTTCACAGGCTTTTTGTTTGAATCGCTCGTCATCCACGAATTACGTGTTTACGCCCAGGCAAATGATGCCAAAGTATATCATTACCGCGATTCAAGCGGTTTAGAAGTGGACAGCATTGTTCAAAAATTCAATGGCGACTGGTGCGCTTTTGAAATCAAACTCGGCACAGGGCAGATTGATGAAGCTGCAGCAAACCTTAACAAATTTGTTTCTACATTGGATTTAAAAAGGATGAAACCACCTAAATCGCTGAATATCATTACAGGTACTGGAATCAGTTACACGCGCCAGGACGGAATAAACGTCATTTCGCTGGCATCATTAGGTACATAAAATTCCTAAAGAGTTCATAAGTGAAGAAGCCTGATTGGGGTCCTCTCGAAATGAGAATATGGGTGAATTCCACGCGGTTGAAGCGGGGTTAAGTAATAAGATCAAGTAAGAGTATCAAGTAAGAAGTTGCTTTTTACTTCTTACTCTTAATTCTAGTACCGGTAATGGTCTGACTTGTAAGGGCCGTTGACGGGGATGCTGGTGTAGTCGGACTGCTCCTGAGAGAGCCTGGTGAGTTTCACGCCGATGTGATCGAGGTGCAGGCGGGCTACTTCTTCGTCGAGGATCTTCGGCAGACGGTAGACATCGACTTTGTAGTCGTTTTGCCACAGGTCGAGCTGAGCCAGGGTCTGGTTGGTGAAGGAGTTGCTCATCACAAACGAGGGATGCCCGGTGGCACAGCCCAGGTTGACCAGGCGGCCTTCGGCCAGGAGGTAGATACAGTGCCCGTCGGGGAAGATATACTTGTCGACCTGGGGCTTGATGTTGACCTTGCGGATGCCGGGATAGCTCTCCAGCCGGCTCACCTGGATCTCGTTGTCGAAATGGCCGATGTTGCACACGATGGACTCGTCTTTCATCTTTTCCATGTGTTCCAGGGTGATCACGTCCTTGTTGCCGGTGGCTGTGACATAGATATTGCCAATCGGCAGGGCGTCTTCCACGGTGGTGACCTCAAAGCCTTCCATGGCGGCCTGCAGGGCACAGATGGGGTCGATCTCGGTAATGATGACCCTGGACCCGTAGACCCTCAGAGAACGGGCTGATCCTTTGCCCACGTCGCCATAACCCAGCACCACCACCACCTTGCCGGCGATCATGATGTCGGTGGCCCTCTTGATGCCGTCGGCCAGCGACTCGCGGCAGCCGTAAAGGTTGTCGAACTTCGACTTGGTGACCGAGTCGTTGACATTGATGGCCGGTACGAGCAGCTCGCCTCTTTCCATCATCTGGTACAGACGGTGTACGCCCGTGGTGGTCTCTTCCGACACGCCTTTCCAGTCTTTCACCAGCCGGTGCCAGCGCTCGCGGTCTTCGACAAAGGCCTGCCTCAGCTGGTTCATCAGCGCTTCTTCCTCAGCATTTTCTGCTGTCTTCTTCAAGAATTCGGGATCGTTTTCCGCCTTGTATCCCAGGTGGATCATCAGCGTGGCATCGCCACCGTCGTCGACGACCAGCTGCGGGCCTTTACCTCCTGGGAAAGATAGTGCCTGCAGGGTACACCACCAGTATTCATCCAGGGTCTCCCCTTTCCAGGCGAACACCGGCACTCCGGCTGCAGCGATGGCAGCGGCGGCGTGGTCCTGGGTGGAGAAGATGTTGCAGCTGGCCCAGCGGACCTCGGCACCGAGCTCCACCAGGGTCTCTATCAGCACGGCCGTCTGAATGGTCATGTGCAACGACCCTGAGATCCGGGCTCCCAGAAGGGGTTTCTGAGCACCGTATTTCTTCCTGAGTGCCATCAGTCCCGGCATCTCCTTCTGTGCCATCTCGATTTCCTTCCTGCCCCAGTCGGCCAGGCTCAGGTCTTTCACTTTATATTGATGTTCCTTGCGGGTGATAGTCTGGTCCATGATACTAATTTTCAAATGTTTATATTATAATGTTGATTGACAATTATTTAGAAATATTTTTCTCTGAATTTTGCGGTCTGCAAAGGTACGAAAAAATTGGAAATCCCTGTATTTTATTAGCATTGCTGCCATTTTATGCGAAACATAGAATGATATAGAAGATTTTGGTATAGCCAAAGAACAGAGGCTCCGTAATTCAGAAATTAACATGCGACGGCCCTGCAATCTCGCCTTATCTAACATCTAATCCCCGGCTCCTGCCAGGAATTAATACACCACCAGCTTCCCCGAATAAGTCTTACGGCTGCTGATAAGTTGGATATGATACATACCCGCTTTGGCGGGGGATACATCAACCTGCAGCGGGTCTTCCGACATATCCAGTACCTGGCTGTGGATGACCTTCCCACTGTTATCGTAGATATTAAGGGTGAGCGAAGGTTCGTGACGTGCTTCTTCTGGCACGACCAACTGGAAAACACCCGTGTTGGGATTGGCATAAATGTACAGCTCCCCCTCCGGCCTGTTGTTGTTCTCCTCTTCGCCGTTGACCCAATCCAGCGCAGCCCAGAAAGCATCAGCCTCTCCATAATTCCCTAAGGAAATGTTTCCGAACTCCGTCGCCAAACAGGCTCCTGCGGTATAGTAACGATCCTGGGCATCGAAAACCGATTGATTAACCCAAAGTACATTAGGTACTTGTAACACTCCTTCACAATTTCCCGCACTGTCCAGTCTCGCAATAAATAAAGTACCATCACCAGTACTGGGAGTTGCGACACAATCACCGAAAATTTGAGTACCAGTTCCGAAAGTAGTTACAAATATTCTTTCATCGGATGAAATGGCAAGACTCGACGGATTGTATCCTGTTCTTCTCATCCAGACGGGTTCACCACTTTCGTCCAGTTTCAGCAGGAAACCACCCCCATTACCCAGGGTATCTGTTCCGATGATAAGACTGTCGACAGCATATCCGATACAATACAAGAAACCTGATTCAGTATAATAGGAGGCTTTCATACTACCTTTTTGTTTAGGCTCGAGGGATTGGCCCCATAGGACCTTACCTGCTGTATCAACGAGAAAGACACATGGCATAATTTCCTTGTTAGTGCTTAGATTCACCGAATCGAAAGTAATATCTCCATGATAATAACCAGTTAAACAAAAACTGTTATGTACACTGGTAATATTGTTAATAGTTAGCCATCCTGTACCGTCTATGGATCTGGTCCAGAGTAATTGCCCAAAGGAATTGTATTTGGCCATAAAGAAGAAGTGTCCATTCATGGTCAAAGAAGAAGTGGTATCAAAATAAATTATAGGTGAAAAATTAGAATATCCAGCAATATAGATATTGCCTTCCTCATCCAGTTCCAAACCGTAAATTACCTCCCTGCCAACTCCTCCAATACTTCTACCCCAAAGGCAATCACCTGTAGAATCAAACTTGGCGATAAATGCTTCATAATCACCCATGGAGTTTAAGGTGGAATTTCCAAATGATACCTGATTTGTATAAACACCACCGATATATATTTGTGTCTGGTCATGGATCTTGATTTCTGAGATTACATCTAAATCATCAAAGGTATTTCCTGTTCCTCCTCCGTGTCTGACCCAAACCAGATCACCATTTGATTGGTATTTTGCAAGAAAATAATCCCAATATCCGTTGCAACCAATCGTCTGGCCCTCAAAGTGGGCACCATAAGAATATTTACCTCCGATGTATGTGTTGCATGCAGAATCTATAGCTAAGGATGTAGACTCATCAAGCCATGACCCACCTGCGTGTTTGGCGATTTGCCATTGCTGGGGATGAACAAAGGATGTAGTTATCCCAAGGCATAAAAATAAAACTGAACGTAAATAAATGATCTTCATCTTATTAACGATTATTGCTTTATTAACTTAAGAATGTTGAGGTCTCCGGAGCGCCGACATTTAAATACATAAAACCCATCTGGAAGAAAGTTTAAATTGAGGGTCAGCTTTCTTTCTGGGGAGGTAAATGAATGAATAAGCTGACCGACCGGGTTAAAAATTTCAATCGTGGTGAGTATTTCTTCCCTATCAACCTCAGTCCATTCAATGGTTACCTGATCCTTGCAGGGATTTGGGAAAACGCTGATTCCCTGATTCCTGGGTATTTCGAATTTCAATTGAATGACCTTCTCTACCAGATCATTAATTGTTGATATGATGGTCGGTTGCTTATTTAGTGTCGCCGGCCAGGTTTCACAATCAAATAAAAAAGGACCGGTCAGCAGATGCACCGAGGAACCCTTTTGTGCTTCAAAACCAGGGGAGATGGTGATTTCATTCCTGGCTTTTACCGTCAATTCCCCACCAGAAATGCCATTCCCTTCAACCAAGGTCAAATCACCTTGAAAGGTCACGCTGTTGATGGCAGAAAAACCAGCCTGCTCTTGTAAGGAAACGGTTTCACCTTCAATAAGTTCATCGTAATAAAGATGTTTAACTAATGTTGCATTAATTGTTGGGGGAATAGTATCAGTAGTATAAGTCATACTACTATAACCAACTGCTGAAATTTTGACTTGATTAAAATAATTATTCTCCGAGTACAGAGGATTTCTAATAAAATAATCGCCGGTCATTCCTGTTAAACCATAGAAAAATATGTTGTCAACCTCTGGATCCTTCCAATTCCACAGAAGAACTACAGCATCATCCACCGGTTGATTCTCCTCATCCTGAACATGACCCGATATCGATTGATAGGTTCCGTTAAAGGGATCGGTATAGTTGGTGGGTACCTGAACAGGAACAGGTTCGGGAGGAGGCACTGGGAAGTCTTCGAATTCATCGAGGGCGGGCTTTTCGACAGGAACAATGAACGGGGGTGAGGCAATTTCATAGGAGTCGTGCCTTAACAAACCAAAACCATCATCTCGTGGTCCCCACCAGGGTTCCAGGGCTTGCCACCAGGTATAACCCGATCCTCCGCAGTTTATGACATCCATAAGACTATGCTCGGCAAATTCCTGCTGGTCTTCCAAGCTCCCATCCACATCCCCGGCACTGTATTCTACCCGGACCCAGTTATTAGAATTATCTACTATATAGTTGTCATCTAAGGCAGAATAAGCCATTTCTCCTATCATCCAAGGCAATGGGCAGTTCCTCTGAAGCCAGATCAGCCGCCCCAGCATTCTCTTATACATGGGTTGAAATTCAAAATTCTCCCACATATAAGTGTGCGGATAGGGATGCGGACAAAGAAAATCTGTCTTTATTACAACCGGGTCCCACTCCCAAACATCCTCAACATCGCCGACTCCCATCGTAATGAGGTGATTTGGGTCAACACCCCGGATACTCTCGTACCAGGTTGAGGTAAACTCACAAACTTCCGCTTTTGTATGGTTAAATGGATCAGTGTTGGTGGGCTCTTCAAAAATAACATAAGCCATCAGGTTGGTGTCCTCTTTAAATTGGAAGGCAATGGCTTCAAGAAATTCCGAATAATCTGCAATGGATCCTTCTGAGTATGCATAATCTGAATCCCCCACATCTAACATTACTTTTAATCCGGCTTCTCCAGCCACATTAAGTATCTCCTGAATGAGCTGGCAATACTTGAAAAATGCCGGATTGATGTTAACATTATTAGTGTATGGTGGAAATATCGGGAAATTATAAGTTTCAGAAGACCATAAAGGATGAACATTCTTTCTGGCTGTCATTCTGAATCCTTCCATATTATCCTTTACCGGTTTGATCCCAATCCCACAGGTCCTGAATACATTAAATCCTCTTGTTTTTAGATCGGTGAGATCATCTGCAATCTGATCATAACATTCGGAGGGATCGTCAAATTCATATTCATAATTTGGGTATCTATCCGGACATTGTGACAAATGATATCCTGGTCCATAACCATTTTCCCGTGAAAGATAAATTTCGTCGACGTCAAACTCATCATTATACACCAGGTTAAAACAGTATCCAAAAGCAAGAGGGTAAAAGTTTTCACCGTTCAGTTTAAACTGTCTCCCCTCGAGGGTCACATAGCCTGGCTGAGCAGAACAAAACACAACGCAGTGAAGCTCGATAATGAGCTGGAAAATAAATATGTACCGGAAGTAAAACATCATTCTTTTTATCGTGTGTTGGATTCCAATTGCCTTTTCAAATGATCAATCTGCTCCTGTTGTTGGATCAGATACAAAGTCAGCTCCTCAATTTTCTGCAACAGTAACTGTTGGAAGGATCCAGTCTCAATACCCTGGCTATCGGAAATTTCCTTCCCCGAAGGTACGCCTGGCAGATGTTTGTTCGTCTCAATGTAATTGGTAAGTGATTGTATCGGCATTAACTGATAGGTGCTGTCAAACACAAAATCAGGAAAACTCCCCATCATGATCTTCAATTCTCTGGCTGCGATACTGCCATCCACATACAGTTTGTAGTCAGGATCACCATTAGATGCCGGCTGTATGCCTATTCCTACTTTCCCACCTGAGGTCAACCACATTCTGTTGGTTGCATTTGTCCTGAATATGAGATCAAACTCGTTATTTGTGCCGATCACATGAGAACCATTGACAGGGATTTGATTTCCACCTGTCATCCATGGTCCAGGTGCCAGGGAAAAATTTGTGTTATTACTATTGTATAATGTTCCCTCCTCATCCACCATTACTACACCCGGTTCATTCTCAATAAGACCGGGAATGATCACAGCGCCATCAGATTTGACTCTGATCCTTTCTTCTGCGTCAGTTTTTATGATCATATCGGTCTCGTCAGAAGTCCCGAAATAATCTGTTTCAGGATCAGTCCCTTCGTTGCCTGACATCGTCCAGTCTCTTCTTTCCGGAGAACTCAGGCTGAAATTTTCGGAAGATAATCTGCATTCGTTCTGGTCCGTTATGGTCACAGAGTAATCGGTCGCTGCCAGTCCCCAGCGGTCCTGGTCGTCGTAATTATCGTTCCATAAATATATATAAGGTTCAACACCGCCCGAAACCTCCAGCAGGATGATGCCGTTCTCACAATCGAAACAGCTGATGTTCTTCCCGTTCTCATATTGATGTACGTAAGAGGTCAGCTTCATCTCCGGCGGCTGAACCAGGGTGATCTGTGCCGTCGTCTGAAGACTGCCGTTGTCATTAACGGTTACGGAATAGTAACCGGAGGGTAACCCAGTGATATTGGTTGTCGTTTCACTGTTCGACCACCGGTAAAAATAAGGGGGTGTTCCGCCGGTAACCGTGGTAAAGATGCTTCCATCCGATAAACCAAAACAACTGATATTGACATTGCCATTGTAATCTGAAGGTGTTAGATCAACGGTCATGCTCTGACCGTGGACCAGTTGCCCGGCGAGCAAACAAAATGCAATACAGGCTGTTAGCTTGAAAACAAAGTGTACTTGGTGCATAAAACGGTGATTAGGTAATATTATGCAAATATAGTTAATATAGAACTGTTTGTCAAGTAAAACACCAGATCGACCGGGGCCGAGTCGAAAATGAAACTCGCTATTACATAACCAGCACGGAAGCAGAGGCAGAAAAAGTAGGAGAGGCTGTTTGTGCTCTGCTCAGAAATTAACATGCGTCGGCCCTGGCTGAAATTGACTTGCTAAGGGGTTTTGGAGTATCTTTGAGCTGGGATGGCCTGTTCCCCGTCCTTTGATTCCGATGAAAGAAAGCTTGGACAGCGTGTTGAAGAAGCGGATCCTGGTGCTTGACGGGGCCATGGGGACAATGATACAGCGTTACGGGCTCACGGAAAGTGATTTCCGGGGAAGCCGTTTTGCGGATCACCCCCGTGACCTGAAGGGTAACAACGATCTTCTTTCGCTGACGCGTCCGGACATCATCCGGGAGATCCACGACCAGTACCTGGAAGCCGGGTCGGACATCATCGAGACGAACACTTTCAATGCCAACCGCATCTCCATGGCCGACTACGGCATGGAAGACCTGGTTTACCAGATGAACATAGCTGCAGCGCGGCTGGCTGTTGACGTTGCGGATTCCTTCACTGTCCGTGACCCTCAAAGACCAAGGTTTGTGGCAGGAGCCGTAGGACCGACCAACAAGACGGCGTCTTTGTCGCCCGACGTGAACGACCCAGGATACCGGGCCGTAACTTTCGATGAGCTGGTCAGGGCTTACGGGGAGCAGATCACCGGGCTCCTCGACGGGGGCGTGGACCTGGTCCTGATAGAGACCATCTTCGACACCCTGAACGCCAAGGCAGCCCTGTTTGCTGCCGAAGAGGTCTTCACCCGTACCAACAGGAGGGTGCCGGTGATGATCTCGGGCACCATCACCGATGCCAGCGGCAGGACCCTGTCGGGACAGACGCTGGAAGCTTTCCTGAATTCGGTGAGCCATGCCGAGCTTTTGTGCATCGGGCTGAACTGTGCCCTGGGAGCGCAGGAGCTGTCCCCTTACCTGGAGGAGCTGAGCGAGAAGGCACCTCTGCCCGTGAGCGCCTATCCCAACGCAGGACTCCCGAACCAGTTCGGTGAGTATGACGAGACGCCGGAGACCATGGCCGTCACCATGGGTACTTTTATCGAAAGAGGTTTTGTAAACATCATAGGGGGCTGTTGCGGCACCACCCCCGCCCATATTCGTGCTTTTGCGACCCTGGCGGAAGGAAAGCCGCCGCGCAGCATCCCTGAACGCACCCACCGAATGCATATCAGCGGCCTGGAGCCGCTCACGGTGTTTCCCGGGAGCAACTTCATCAACATCGGGGAACGCACCAACGTGGCGGGGTCGAAACGTTTCCAGAAGCTCATCTTCGAAGGAAATTATGAAGAGGCCCTGAGCGTGGCCCGGCAGCAGGTGGAGAGCGGGGCACAGGTGCTGGACATCAACATGGACGACGCCATGCTCGACGGGGAGGCCGCCATGGTGAAGTTCCTGAACCTCCTGTCGGCCGACCCCGACATCGCCAGGGTGCCGGTGATGCTCGACTCCTCGAAATTCTCTGTCATTGAGGCCGGTCTGAAATGCCTCCAGGGCAAAGCCATCGTCAACTCCATAAGCCTGAAGGAAGGGGAAACGATCTTCCTGGAACAGGCCCGAAAGGTCAGAAACTACGGCGCTGCCGTCATCGTAATGGCTTTTGATGAGGAAGGACAGGCCACCACCCTGGAAAGAAGGACCGCCATCTGTGAGAGGGCTTATCGTCTGCTCACCGAAAAGGTCGGTTTCCCTGCCGAAGACATCATCTTCGATCCCAATATCCTTACCATTGCCACAGGCATGGAGGAGCACCATCATTTTGCCGTGGATTTCCTGGATGCCGTACGCTGGATCAAGGTCCACCTTCCTTATGCCAAGGTGAGTGGCGGCATCAGCAACCTTTCTTTTTCTTTCCGGGGCAACGACCTGGTGAGGGAGGCCATGCATTCCGTCTTCCTGTACCATGCCATCGCCGCCGGACTCGACATGGGCATTGTGAATGCCGGACAGCTGCCGGTATATGATGACATTCCCGCTGATCTCCTCGAACTGGTGGAGGATGTGGTGCTGGACCGCAGGAAAGACGCCACAGAGAGGATGATCGCCTATGCAGACCGGCACAGGGATGGAGGGATGAAGAGAGAGACGACGCTGGAATGGAGGTCCAAAGAGGTGAAGGAACGCATCACCTGGGCCCTGGTCCACGGCATCACCGAGTATATTGAGCAGGATGTGGAGGAGGCCAGGCCGTTGTTCGACCAGACCCTGAAGATCATTGAGGGGCCGCTGATGGAGGGGATGAACCAGGTTGGGGACTTGTTCGGCGCGGGAAAGATGTTTCTTCCACAGGTGGTGAAAAGCGCCAGGGTGATGAAGAAAGCCGTGGCTCACCTGACGCCCTACCTGGAAGCTGAAAAGCAGTCAGGTGCCGTGTTGCAGGCAGCCGGCAGGGTGCTGCTGGCCACGGTGAAAGGCGATGTCCACGACATCGGAAAAAATATTGTGGGTGTGGTGCTGGGATGCAACAACTACGAGGTCATCGACCTGGGTGTGATGGTTCCTGCAGAGAAAATCCTGTCGACCGCCAGAGAACAGCAGGCCGACATCATCGGTCTGAGCGGCCTCATCACCCCGTCGCTGGATGAGATGGTTCATGTGGCCAGGGAGATGGAGAGACAACAGTTCGACATCCCCCTGCTTATCGGCGGGGCCACCACCTCGGAGATCCATACCGCCGTGAAAATTGAGCCCGGCTATGCCGGAGGCGTGATCCATGTGAAAGACGCCTCACGCAGCGTTGGCGTCGTGAGCCAGCTGTTGTCGGCCGGACAAAAAGACAACTTCCTGGGCCAGGTCAGGGAGAAATATGCCAACCTGAGGACAGACCACAGCAAAAAGAGACAGGAGGAGACCTATCTCAGCCTGTCAAGAGCCCGGCAGAATGCCCTGAGGACGGAATGGAGCCGGGAGCCTGTGTATGTGCCTCGTCAGCCGGGAATCCGGAGTTTTATTTCCTATCCCCTGGAAGAGATCAGGTCGTTTATCGACTGGACCTTCTTCTTTCACACCTGGAAGATCAGCGGGAAATACCCCCAGATCTTCGACGATCCTGTAAAAGGAGATGAAGCCAGGAAACTTTATGATGATGCCTGCGAGCTGCTGGATGCCATCATCCGTGAGAAAAGGCTGCAGGCCAGGGGTGTCGTAGCCCTCTTCCCTGCACAGGCCGAGGGTGATGATATCCTCGTTTATAAAGATGAAGCCTCGGGCGAGATCATGCAGCGGTTTTGTTTCCTGAGGAACCAGCAACAGAAAGAAGCGGGAGTCCCCAACCTTTGCCTGAGTGATTTTGTGGCTCCGGTATCATCGGGCAGGATGGACTACCTCGGTGGTTTTGCCGTGACGGCCGGGTTGGGACTGGAAACCTGGGTGAGGTATTACGAGGAAAGGCTTGATGATTATAACTCCCTGATGATGAAGATATTGGCTGACAGACTGGCAGAGGCCTTCGCGGAGTTGCTTCATTACCGCGTGAGAACAGAGTTATGGGGTTACCAGGCCGGAGAGAACAAAGAGGTCGCCAGGATGTTAAAGGAAGAGTACCAGGGGATCAGGCCTGCGCCGGGTTATCCTGCCTGTCCGGAGCATTCGGAGAAGCAGAAGCTGTTTGAGTGGCTCAGTATAGAAGAGAACCAGGCCGGGATCCGGCTGACGGAAAGCTACGCCATGTATCCTGCTGCCTCGGTATGCGGCTTTTATTTTTCCCACCCGATGTCGCAGTACTTTATGGTCGGGAGGATAGGAAAAGACCAGGTTGCCGATTATGCCTCCAGGAAAGGGATATCTGTTGTGCAGGCAGAGAAGCTGCTGGGGCAGAACCTGAATTATTGACATTACGATGAAGGTAACAGAACACATACAAAAAGCCGGGAAGACCCTCTTCACTTTTGAGATCCTGCCTCCGTTAAAAGGAGAAAATATAGAGTCGATACACAACATCTGCGATCCCCTGATGGAGTTCCAGCCGGCTTTTGTTGACGTGACCTATCACCGTGAAGAGATCGTTTACAAGACCCGGCCGGGAGGACTGCTGGAGAGGAGCACTGTGAGGAAAAGACCCGGTACTGTGGGCATTTCGGCGTCCATCAAATACAAATACGGCGTAGATGTGGTGCCTCATATCATCTGTGGAGGTTTCAGCAGGGAAGAGACCGAAGACGGGCTCATCGACCTGCACTTCCTGGGTATAGATAACTTATTGGTTATCAGGGGAGATAATTTAAAGAACGAAAAGCAGTTCACTCCCGACCCCAATGGTCACACCTATGCTTCGGAGCTGGTGGCACAGATCATGGACATGAACCAGGGGAAGTACCTGGATGAAGAGCTGGAAGTGACCACGCCCACCCATTTTTCGGTAGGGGTGGCAGGTTATCCCGAAAAGCATTTTGAAGCCCCGAACCTGCACAGCGACCTGGAGAACCTGAAAAGGAAGGTGGATGCAGGGGCTGAATATATTGTCACCCAGATGTTTTTCGACAATACAAAGTATTTTGATTTTGTGAAGCGGTGCCGCGAAGCCGGGATCACAGTGCCCATCCTTCCGGGATTAAAGCCCCTGGCAACCAGGTCGCAGATAAATACCTTACCCAGGACCTTTCATATCGACATACCGGATGACCTGGTGAAGGAGGTGGAGAAATGCAGGGACAACCAGCAGGTGAGGCAGGTAGGAGCCGAATGGTGCATACAGCAGTCGAAGGAGCTGATCACTTTTGGTGTGCCTGTCATCCACTATTTCACTATGGGGAAGTCGGATAACATCAGGAAAATTGCGGCTTCGGTCTTTTAAACCACTCAGAATGTCTATTCTCACCGGCATACAACAAAAGAAAGCCCAGGGTAAAAAGATGCTCGCGGTGCTCCTGGATCCGGACCATTATCACGGGGACAAGGTATTGCCCGTCCTGGACCTTTGCCGGAAAGCCGGGGCAGACCTGATCCTGGTGGGAGGGAGCCTGTTGATCTATCCGGGGCTTCATGATTTTGTGGCATTGATCAAGGGAAGGTGCAGCATCCCTGTACTTATGTTTCCCGGTGACCCGTCACAGATCAGTCCAAAAGCCGACGGCATCCTATTTTTGTCGCTCATTTCGGGAAGGAATCCTGATTTACTGATCGGAAGGCATGTTCAGGCTGCTCCCCTGCTCAGGAGCACTTCACTGGAAGTGATCCCAACCGGGTACATGCTCATAGGTAACAGTGTGAGCACCACTGCCCAGTACATCTCCCACACCTTTCCCATCCCTCCGGAAAAAGAGGATATTGCTGCCTGCACCGCTATGGCCGGCGAGATGCTGGGATTGCAGCTTATTTACCTGGATGCCGGCAGCGGTAATGCGGAACGAATTCCGGAGACCCTGGTCTCCGCGGTGCGAAAACATATCGAGGTTCCCCTGATCGTGGGTGGAGGCATCACCCGTCCGGAGGAAGCACTGCGTTTGGCCAGAGCCGGAGCCGACATCATCGTGGCGGGAAATATTTTCGAGAAAAATCCAGATTTTATTGTATCTTTTGCAGAAGTTTTACAGCAGTTTAACCCTTGATATTCATCCCAAATAAATCATAAACATGAGAACTAGAATTTTTATATCGCTGGTCGTGCTTACCGGCCTTGTCCTGATCAACAGTTGCAAGGAAGACAATGTGTTGACGACCGATTTTTCCGTAACCATCAAGCAGGATTTTACCGTGAATGTCATCTATGACACAGTTTTTGTCATTGATACCGTGCTGGATGCCACAACGCTCAGCAGCGACATTGCCAAATACGAGGACAGGATAGAGGAGCTGACCCTGACCAGGGTGACGTATAAGCTCACCGAGTTTGATGGCGACAGCTCCCATGTCCTTCAGGAGGGCATCGTGGGTGTGGCCGCCCCGGGTGATACCATTCCAACGACCCTGGCTTCGATGTCGAATGTAAACTTGCAGTCATTACTTAACAGTGAAGAAGAACTGCCCATGGGACAGTCGGCGGTGACCTTGGTCTCAGGCCTGGTGAAAAACCCGCCCAACCAGTTCCGCTTCATCATGCAGGGCAGTGTGAACAAGAAGCCCGTAAATTTCAAGGTAGAGTTCAAGTTCAACTTCCAGATCAAGGCAGGGATCCTATAAAGCCGGAAAGTACAGTAAACGAAGGTCTTTATCAGCGAAGGCGGATGGGTTGAACCCCCTTCTTCCATTGCATTCATTTCTTTTTTGTAATTTTGCAAACTTTTGCAGAACATGGTGTTGTTCTGCCGATAATAATTATGCATGGGATCAAAATACAGTGAATACAAGAATTTTGACCTGACGGCCATCGGCAAGGAGATAAGGAAGTACTGGGAAGAGGAGGATATCTTCGGGAAGAGCCTGGAGATCCGCAAGGACCAGACTCCCTTCATCTTTTATGAGGGACCTCCGTCGGCCAACGGCATGCCGGGGATCCATCATGTGATGGCTAGGGTCATCAAGGACATCTTTTGCAGGTACAAGACCCTGAAAGGTTACCTGGTGGAAAGGAAAGCCGGGTGGGACACCCACGGGCTTCCGGTGGAAATCAATGTTGAAAAGAAGCTGGGCATCACCAAGGAAGATATCGGTAAGACCATCACGGTGGAAGAATACAACCGGTATTGCCGTCAGGAGGTGATGCGTTACAAAGATTTCTGGGATGAGCTGACCCGGGAGATGGGATATTGGGTAGACCTGGACCATCCTTACATCACCTTCGAAAACAAATATATTGAATCGGTATGGTGGCTGCTGGCCCGTTTGTACGATAAAGGCCTGTTGTACAAGGGTTACACCATCCAGCCCTATTCTCCAGCAGCAGGTACCGGCTTAAGCACCCATGAGCTCAATCAGCCGGGATGTTACCGTGATGTGAAGGACAACACCGTGACGGCCCAGTTCAAGGTGATCAGGAATGAGAAGTCGGCTTTTCTTTTTGATACCAAGGCTGAGGAAGTATTTATCCTGGCCTGGACGACCACACCCTGGACACTGCCTTCCAACACAGCGCTGGCAGTAGGCAAAGACATAACTTATTCCCTGGTCGATACTTTCAATCCCTATACCAGCCGCCCTGTCCGGGTGATCCTGGCCACGGAGCTGATGGGCAGGTATTTCCCGGCTGAAAACGAACTTCTGGAAATGGACTCCTATCAGCCGGGAGATAAGAAGATCCCTTACCGCAAGGTTGGGGAGACCGACGGAGCTTCTCTGGCAGGCGTCAGTTATGAACAGTTGCTCCCTTATGCCCAACCCACCGACGGCGATGCCTTCGTGGTGGTCACCGGTGATTTTGTCTCCACCGAGGACGGGACCGGCATCGTGCATATTGCTCCCAGTTTTGGTGCCGATGACTTCCGCACCTCGAAACAATTCGGTCTGGGAACCCTGACCCTGGTCGACCGCCAGGGAAGATTTACCGACGAGATGGGAGAATTTGCAGGCCGCTTTGTAAAAAATGAATATCTTCCTGACTATGACCCTGATAAGCCCGTGCCCAGCGTGGATGTGGATATCATCGTCAAATTGAAACACGAAAACAAGGCCTTTAAGACCGAGAAGTACGAACACTCCTATCCTCACTGCTGGAGGACCGACAAGCCGGTGCTTTACTATCCACTGGATTCGTGGTTTATCAAGACCACGGCTTTCAAAGACAGGCTTATTGAGCTGAACAAGACCATCAACTGGAAGCCTGAATTCACCGGTACCGGGCGGTTTGGAAACTGGCTGGAGAACCTGGTGGACTGGAACCTGTCCCGTTCCCGTTACTGGGGAGTGCCTTTGCCGGTATGGAATACTGAAGACAGAACCTACCAGATCTGCATCGGTTCGCTGGAGCAATTGAAAGGAGAGGTTGAAAAATCGGTGAAAGCCGGACTGATGAAGGACAATCCCCTCGGGAAGTTCATTCCCGGGAATATGGCAGAGGAAAACTACCAGGTGTTCGACCTGCATCGTCCTTACGTGGATGACATCGTGCTGGTGGCACCTGGCGGACAGCCCATGTACCGCGAGCCCGACCTCATCGATGTATGGTTCGACTCCGGGGCCATGCCTTTTGCCCAGTTCCATTATCCTTTTGAAAGGAAAGATGAACTGCACCAGTATTTTCCTGCCGATTTCATTGCCGAGGGCGTGGACCAGACCCGCGGATGGTTCTATACGCTTCATGCCATCGCCACCCTGGTGTTTGATTCTGTATCATACAAGAACGTGGTCTCCAACGGGCTGGTCCTGGATAAGATGGGTGAAAAGATGTCGAAGAAAAAAGGAAACTCCGTCGATCCTTTCGAGATCATCAATCGTTTTGGCCCCGATCCCACCCGCTGGTATATGGTCACCAATTCCCAGCCCTGGGACAACCTGAAGTTCGACGTGGAAGGTGTTGGTGAAGTACAGAGAAAGTTCTTCGGTACCCTGTACAACACCTATGCTTTCTTTGCGCTTTATGCCAATATTGACCAATTCAAATATTCTGAGCCTGATCTGCCTTTTGAGTCGAGGCCGGAGATCGACCGTTGGATACTTTCCGAGCTGAACACCTTGATAATCAAGGTGGATGAGGCTTATGCCGACTATGAGCCCACCCGGGCCGGAAGAGCCATACAGGATTTTGTGTATGACTATCTGAGCAACTGGTATGTGAGGCTATCAAGGAGGCGTTTCTGGAAGGGATCTTATTCTGATGACAAGATATCTGCCTTCCAGACCCTGTACACCTGTCTGGAGACCGTGGCAAAGCTGGCTTCCCCCATCGCCCCGTTCTACATGGAGCAACTCTTCCTGGACCTGAATAGCGTCACCGGCAAAGTATCCTCCGCCTCGGTTCACCTGACCGATTTCCCGAAGGCCGATGCTTCAAAGATCGATAAAGACCTGGAAGAGAGGATGGAGATGGCCCAGCAGTTTTCCTCCATGGTGCTGTCGCTGAGGAAAAAGACCAGCCTCAGGGTGCGTCAACCCTTGAACAAGATCATGATACCTGTTCCCGACGACAGGTTCAGGGAACAGATACGGGCCGTGGAGCATCTGATCCTGAGCGAGGTCAATGTGAAACAGATCGATTACCTGACCCTGGATGCCGGCATCCTGGTAAAGAAGATCAAACCCAACTTCAAGACCCTGGGACCCCGTTTCGGAAAGATGATGAAGTCCATCGCCGACCACATCAATGGTATGGACCAGGAGATGATCGGCCTGCTGGAGAAGGAGGGAGAATTCCTATTGAAAGTTGATAACCAGGATATTACCATAAGTCTTGCCGATGTCGAGATCATGACCGAAGATATTCCCGGCTGGGTGGTGAGTACTGACGGCAGTCTCACGGCAGCTCTTGACATTACACTCACACCTGAACTGAAAAATGAAGGGATGGCGCGGGAACTGGTGAACAGGATCCAAAACCTGCGGAAGAACCAGGATTTTGAAGTCACCGACAAAATAAATATCTGGGTGGAGAAACATCCTGAAATTATTTCAGCCATCAACCAATATAATTCGTACATTTGCTCTGAAACCCTTGCCAATTCTTTACAACTCGTTGATCAGATACCGGACCAGGAAAAAGAACTTGTAGAACTCGTTGAGGATTGTTCGGTGTATGTTAAGGTATCAAGGATATAATGGGCTCACTATTTTACGTTCTATCAAAAAGTCCGCCGTTATGAAAAAGCAGGAAAGCAAAGAAAAGGGAGAAAAGACCAGGTATTCTGATGAAGAGCTGGAAGAGTTCAAAGTCATCATTCTTGATAAACTCGAGAATGCCAAGCAGGATCTGAAGATGTTGACAGAGGCTTATACCAATAATAATGAGCACGATATCAACGATACTTCTCCTACTTTCAAAGTCCTTGAGGAAGGATACCAGGTGTTGTCGAAGGAAGAGAACAGCAGGCTTGCAGCCCGTCAGCAGAAGTTCATCCAGAGTCTTGAGAATGCGTTGATCCGTATTGAGAACAAGACTTACGGCATTTGCAGGGAGACAGGCAAACTGATCCCCAAGGAGCGTTTACGGATAGTGCCTCATGCCACTCTGTGTATTGATGCGAAGATGAGCCAGAAAGCACCCGGACCGGTACCTGGTCAGGGAGAGTAACCTCTTTGTATGAGCCGGAATTCCTTGCTTCGAAGGTCAATATTCACCTTATTTTCGGTTTTGTTGGTTGACCAGGCCGTAAAGATCTGGATCAAGACCCACATGATGCTGGGTGAAGAAATTCATGTTGCCGGGAACTGGTTCCTGATCTGTTTCACGGAAAACAGGGGCATGGCTTTTGGGCTGGAGTTTGGCGGCATTTACGGGAAGTTGTTTCTGAGTGTGTTCAGGATTATTGCGGTGCTCTTCATTGCGTATTACATCTGGAGCCTGATCCGCAAGGGTGCCAAGCCGGGGCTGGTGATCTGCCTGTCGCTGATACTGGCCGGTGCCATGGGGAACATCATCGACAGTGCCTTTTACGGGATGTTGTTCAGTGATTCCCATATGCAGGTGGCACGGTTTCTGCCAGAAGGAGGCGGTTATGCCTCATTTCTTCATGGCAAGGTGGTCGATATGTTTTATTTCCCTGTGATCAACACCACCTTACCTTCGTGGGTCCCCTTCCGGGGTGGTGACCAGTTTATCTTTTTCAGACCTATCTTCAATACGGCTGATGCCTCGATCTCGGTGGGCGTGATCATCCTGGTGCTCTTCCAGAGGAGGCTCTTCGAGAAGCCGGCTCCCAAGGAGGTTCCTGATTCTGCCGTGGAAGAAGGGGAAACCTCTGCTCCCGTATCATAAATTCTTCTTATTGTTTTATCCAGTAGACTGTGACGGGATATCTCCAGATGGTGAAGGTCCTGCTGGAATCGCTTATGGAATTCAGGTCGATTCCCTGGCTGGAATAGGCTTTATCGGTCTCTGCCTGGTCGGCTTCGCTAAGGATGACCCGGGGCTTGAAATGCCGGACCGGATCTTTCCAGTTCAGGTATTGGTTCCAGACCGGCACAGATTTTAATTCGGTGTCCCAGGTGGCGGCAGCTGCCCAGGATCCCAGGGCGTAACCTTCCGTGTCGCCGGCCTTTGAGAGATAACGTCTCAACTTGTCAAGGTCATGGGTACGGTGACGGTAGTTATCATAATGCAGGGGAGCGTTCCAACCTGCGAAAGTCAGGGCCAGGACCAGGGCCAGCCAGGCATGCTGACGGGAACGCTGAAAAATGAAGGTAAGCGCATAGGCGATGATCATACCGGAGGCGAAAAAGAGCGGCAGCAGGTAGCGGTTGGGGAGATAGGTCATCGGGATCTTATGAAGCTCGAGCAAGAACCAGATGAAGAGAAAGATCCACAAGGCCAGGGAAGGCTTGTCGGTCTTCCTGGTGTAACGTTGCCACAGGATCACCACCACTGCCACAGGGAGTGCTACCCACAAAGGCTGCAGGGGTTTCACCCACAAGAAATTCCTGAAATTCTCCTTCACGTTCACCCAGAGCTGAGCCAACCCTCCCGGGTACCTGCCGGAGGTCTCCTGCATCATCACATAACGGTAAAAGTCCTTGTTGGCCACGTACCAGAGAGAATAAACCCCGATAAAGACCACGGAAAAAATCAGCGACAGACCAAAAAGCTGGAAGGCTTCTTCTCTTTCCTTTCCTGACAGGAAGGCCATGATGAGGGTACTCACCGGGAGAAGGGCTGCCAGGTAGATAAACTGGATCTTGCAGGAAAAAGACAGGAAAATGTAGAAAGAGGCCAGGAAGATGTTCCACACCCGGTGGTTGAAAGGCGCTTTGTCGGCCTGGGATTTGAGGAAGTAGTACAAGGAAACCAGTATCAGGCTGATACACAGCATCTCCGCCAGGGCATAATGGCTGAAATAAAACAGGTGAAACTGAGTGAGCACGACCAGCAGAAAAAACAGGAGGAAGGGTTCCATTCCTTTCATCCTGAGGAAGAGGAGAGGTATGAGCACGACGGCCAGAAGGACCAGCAGGCGGGCGATGAGGCGGTGGCTTCCGAAGACAGAAAAGAAGGGAATCTGGAGCAGGCTGAACAAAGGGCCCCGGATGAAAGTCGTGTTCTCGTCGAGGTCTAACTTTCCGTCGATAAGGTAATTACGTACCTGAGAGGAATACAGTCCCTCGTCGGTCCAGGCTCCCCGCGTATGGATGTCGGTATGCTGGTCAGGGTCAGCTGTCAGAAAAGGCAGGTGACAAAGAAAGAGCAGTACCAGGAGGGTTATCGGAAAAAATTTGTTCATAACATCCCTTTATCCAGCAGGTATTCAGCGATCTGGACCGCGTTGGTAGCTGCGCCTTTTCTTGTATTATCGGTTGATATCCAGGTATTTAAACCAAATGCAACAGAGTCATCACGGCGAAGCCTGCCTACAAACACCTGGTCCTTACCTTCAGCATTCAGCGGTGTGGGATACACGGAAGCTGCGGGCTGGTCGAGCACCTCCACACCGGGGAAAGCACTCCAGAGGGAGCGGACATCCTCTGTTTGGAAGTCTGTTTCGAGTTCGATGTTGACCGATTCGGAATGTCCGCCATAGACAGGCACTCTCACCACGGTACAGGTAATGTTGAGGTGGGGCAGCCCGAGGATCTTCCTGCTTTCGTCCATGAGCTTCACCTCTTCCACGGTATAGCCAGAGTTGGTAAAGACGCCGCCCTGGGGGATCACGTTGAGGTCGATGGGATGGGGATACACCCTTTCTGCTTCCAGGCCCTGCCTTTCCTGGGAGAGCTGCTTTATCCCCTTTTGTCCTGTTCCTGTCACCGACTGGTAGGTAGACACGATGACCCTTTTGATTCCAAATTTCAGTTGCAGGGGATGCAGTATCATCACCAGGGGGATGGTGGAGCAGTTGGGGTTGGCGATGATTTTATGCAGAGGTTTTAAGATGGCTGCATTGACTTCCGGGACGACCAGCGGGATCTGAGGTTCCCGGCGCCAGGCGGAGGAGTTGTCGATGACGGTACATCCTGCGGCTGCAAAATGAGGAGCCCAGGTACGGGAAGCATCGGCACCGGCAGAGAAAAGGGCCAGTTGCGGCTTGAATGCCACGGCTTCCTCTGCGGTCACCACAGGATAAGATTTACCCCTGAAGATCACCTTTTTACCAATTGATCGTTCCGAGGCCACGGGGATGATCCCTTCGACCGGAAAATTCCTTTCTTCCAGCACTTTGAGCATCACCCCACCAATGAGCCCGGTTGCCCCGACAATCGCACAATTCATAAGAGATTCCTTAATAAGCGGCAGTAAATTGTTTTAAAAACCTCAGGTCATTTTCGAAATACAGCCTGATATCCCTGATCTGGTATTTCAACAGCGTGATCCTTTCGATACCCATTCCAAAGGCGTATCCTGTATAGATTTCAGGGTCGATGCCACAGTTTCTCAGCACGTTGGGGTCGACCATTCCGCAACCCAGAATCTCCACCCAGCCGGTATGTTTGCATATATTACAGCCGGACCCTCCGCAGATGTTGCAGGAGATGTCCATCTCACCCGAAGGTTCGGTGAAGGGGAAATAGGAAGGCCGGAGGCGGATCTGAATGGAGGGGCCGAACAATTCCCTGGCAAAGTACAACAAGGTCTGTTTCAGGTCGGCAAAAGAAACCCCTTTGTCGATATAAAGTCCTTCCACCTGGTGGAAGATACAATGGGCCCTGGCGGAGATGGCCTCGTTACGGAAGACCCTTCCGGGAAAGACGGCCCTGATGGGAGGTTTTTCTTTTTCCATTATCCGCACCTGGACCGAAGAGGTATGGGTCCTTAAGAGGATGTCAGGGTCCTTTTCGATGAAGAAGGTATCCTGCATGTCCCTTGCCGGATGTTCCGGCGGAAAATTCAGTGCAGAGAAATTATGCCAGTCGTCCTCTATTTCCGGTCCTTCAGCAACCACAAACCCGATGTTGGAGAAGATCCTGATGATTTCATTACGGATCAGGGAAAGCGGGTGGCGGGTACCTGTTTCGAGGTAATCGGCCGGCAGGGTAAGGTCGAGCAGTTGTTTGGAGGCTACAGCCTGGTTTTCAAGGGCTTCGCGGATCGACTCCCATTTTTCCTGAACTTTGATTTTCAAAGTGTTGAGCAGCTGTCCGGTTTCTCTTTTCTGGTCACCCGGAATCAGCTTAAACTGTTCGAAAAGATCGTTTAGCAAACCTTTTTTCGACAGGAACCTCAGCCTGAAGGCTTCCAGTTGTTCCGGACCGGTGGCCTGAAAACGTTCTACTTCTTCAAGGTATTCTTCGATCTGGAGTTTCACGGGTCAGGTAAATTGAGGGATGAATTGAAAAGTTTCAAAAGAATAAATAATCAAATATTTTCAGCGTAATCACACCCGGAAACACCAGGAAGATCTGGCACAGTGAAGGAATGGGGGAGGTGCGGACGGTAAAGCCCTCAGTTTTTATTTAAGTACTTTGACGCTGATGATCTTCACTTCTTTCAAAGGCTTGTTAGCCTGATCGCACTGTACGGCAGCGATTTTATCCACCACGTCCAGGCCTTCCAGCACCATTCCAAAAACGGTATATCCTCCGTCGAGGTGGGGAGCACCGCCCACCGTTTTATAATCTTTGAACTGTTCGGGGGTGAATTTCCTTCCAAGCCGGGTTTCCATGTTTTTAAGGGTGGCATCGTCATATTTTCTTCCCTGGACGATATAAAACTGGGAACCAGAGGATGCCTTGGTGGGATTCACTTCATCACCCAGGCGTGCAGCGGCCAACATACCTTTTTTATGGTAGTATTTGCTGACGAATTCGGCCGGAACGGTATAACCCGGATCTTCTTTACCATCTTTGCTTCTTCCTCCCTGAATCATAAAATCTTTGATCACCCTGTGAAAAGGAGAACCATTGTACCAACCCTGTTTTACCAGTTTGAGAAAATTATCACGGTGCTTGGGGGTCTCATCAAAAAGGACTACCTTGATATTCCCGTAATCCGTGCTGATCTGAACAACATGCCTGTCATCGGCTTTTTTGCCCTGACCGAAACAAAAGGAGCATATCCCTGTAAAAACAACGAGGAAAAGAAGAATTGTTTTTTTCATTCTGTTGAATTTTTGTATTTTTGTGTTGATAAATATTTGGTTTACAAATTTAGAAAATTATTACGGACATGAAGAAAGTCCTGTATAAAATAGTTTCCATTGCCCTGTTGTTATTCCTGGCGGCCGGGGTGTTCTTTTCCTGTGAAAAGAAAGATCCCAAATACGACGCGGTGATTACGGTGAAATATGAGTCGGATACCTTCCAGGTGGTGAAGAATGCCTATGTTTTGATAGAGAAGAATGACGTAAGGGTTTCCGGCATGACGGATGCTTCTGGACAGTTTGCCTACACTTTCAAAAGGGAGGCCATTCTGAATGTTCATGCTCAGATCGACACCAGCACCACCGGCATCCCGGTCATTCTTTTAGGAAACTCGACCATCCGCCTGGTCGAGGACGAGACGGTGCGTCGCACAGTCTTTATCCACCTTTGATCCCCACGATCTTTCTTCCTATTCCTTTAATTTGAGCTTAGCGTTGAAACAAGTCCTGCACAGGGGCTCGTAGCTTTCTTTTTCTCCCAGCATCACCAGCCTATCACCGGGGATGATACGATGGGAGAACTGGGCCAGCTGACCGCAGCCCATGCACACGGCGTGCATCTTGTCGATATATTCCGCCACGGCGAGAAGGGAGGGGATAGGCCCGAAAGGCTGACCGAGATAATCCATGTCGAGCCCGGCAACGATCACCCTTATTCCGGCATCGGCCAGCTGCATGCAGACATTTACCAGGTCGTGATCGAAGAACTGGGCTTCATCGATGCCTACCACATCTACTTCCTGGTCCACCAGCAGCAGGATACGGGAGGCCGTCTCCACGGGCGTGGAATGGATGGCGTTCTCATCATGAGAGACTACCTGGTTTTCATCAAAACGGGTATCGATCATCGGCTTGAAGACCTCCACCTTCTGACGGGCTATGACCGCCCTGCGAAGTCTACGCAGCATCTCTTCCGTTTTACCTGAAAACATGCTTCCGCAGATTACCTCTATCCAGCCATGACTTCTGGGGCCGTGGGGTTTATTTTCCAGGAACATAGATGCAGGAGGTTAGGAATAATTCTTACTTTTATCCGTTTTTTAACGGGTCCCTTTAAAGGCGTTAATTCCTTGTGCAAGGGCCGCCCATAAAAGTAATAAAATTCAGCGTTCCCATTCAAGAAGAACAGTCACTATGGAAATCAACTATATTAAAACGGAAATCCGGCAGGTCCTTGATGCCATCAATGAGCAATGGGAGCAAGTCAGGGATCATGAAGGAAGGATACCGCAGATCGAGCTGGATATCATCCAGGCCAATATCAGGGACCTTTATGAGGCCTTCCATCAGCTGAACAGGAAGAATGAGGAGTTTTATCAGAAGGGACTGAAGGTGCCACCCGTTCAGGAGGCCGTTCCGGAACCGTCTGTCCCACACGTGGAAGTGACAGCCACCTATGTTGAGTCACCGGTTGCTGTTACTCAGGAAGAGCCCCCGCCACCTGTCGCCCCTCCGGTCCGGGCCGCTGCTGCTGGAGAGAGTCCTGCCATCGCTGCAAGACTTCAGCCAGACCTGTTTAACGCTTCTCCTCCCAAAAATACCGTGTCGGAGCGACTGGTGGAGGATAAGACGACACTGAACGAAAGGCTGCAGCAGGAACCTTCCAACACCATTGGTTCACGATTGAACCAGAATCCAATCAAAGACCTGAAGACCCAGATCGGAATTAATGAGAAGTTCCTGTTTATCAACCAGTTGTATAATGGTAGCATGCTCGACTACACCCAGGCTGTGTCGGAACTGAACCAACAGGGCAATTACGAGGAAGCCCTGCAGTGCATCGAAACGATGAAATTCAAGTACAACTGGGACATCAACTCCGATGCCTACCACAGGATCATGGATATGGTCAGGCGGCGGTATCTGTAATTTATCCGGTAAAGGTGAAAAGAACCTGCGTTTTCTTCCTGCTGTCTTTTTTTATGCTGACGGGCTTCCTGGAGGCCCAGGACCTGGATTATGTCAGGTCGGTGGTAGACACCCTTGCTTCGCCAGGGATGGCCGGGAGAGGTTATGCAGACCATGGTGACTGCAGGGCAGCCACCTACCTGGCGGAACAATACCATGCGATCGGCCTGAAAGCTTTTGGAAGGGACTATTTTCAGCCCTATCATTTTCCCATGAACATTTTTGACGGAAATGTTGAATTGACAGTCGATGGGAAAAAGCTTTCGCCCGGGAGGGATTTCCTTGTCGCTTCCAATACCAGGGACATCCACGGGACGTATGAGCTGGTGTGGATGGCAGATACCTCCCTCAGCCTGGAACAGGTAAAGGCAAAAGCATCCACCATGGAGCTGAAGGACAAGTTCCTGGTGCTGGAGAGATGTCCTGAACTGATGCGCAACCTCGAGCTGGAAGGAGTAAAAGGTGTCCTGTTGTTGAGAGAAGGGCACCTGGTTTGGTCGGTGTCCAATGCCCATGAAACCAGAGAGATGACAGCCATCGAGATCCAACGCGACCAGTTACCTGCCGGCACAACCTCCGTGACTCTTGACATCGACAGCCGGTTTGTAAGGAAGTACCGGACACAGAATGTGATTGGTTGCCTGGAAGGTTCAGTCGTCCCAGACAGCTTCCTGGTGATCACCGCACATTATGATCACCTGGGCAAGTTAGGACCCGAAACCTATTTTCCCGGTGCCAACGACAATGCCAGTGGTACAGCCATGATGCTGGACCTGGCAAGGTATTATGCTTCCGGCGTAGTCCCTTTGAAATATTCCATGGTGTTCATGGCTTTTTCCGGTGAAGAGGCCGGTTTGCTGGGATCCGGTTATAATGCCGATCATCCCTTGTTCCCGCTCGACCACATCCGCTTCCTGGTCAACATCGACATGGCCGGTACCGGCAGTGACGGTATTGCCATGGTCAACGGTACGGTCTTTGAAAAGGAAATATCCCTGCTGAACGCCATCAATGAAGAGCATCATTTCATGAAAGAAGTGAAGAAAAGGGGTGAATCAGCACACAGCGATCACCATCCTTTCTATAAGAAGGGCGTCAAAGCCGTGTTCATCTATACCTTTGGTGATCAGTACAAAGAATATCACAACATTTATGACCGGAGCGAGGCCCTTCCTTATACCGGTTACCGTTCTTATTTTCAACTGCTTACCCGTTTTCTCGGGAGCTTATAAAGATGCACTGTGGCTAAGCTGATCCTGGTACCCACACCCATTGGAAACCTTGAGGACATCACTTACAGGGCGGTGAGGGTGCTGAAAGAAGCTTCTTTCATTTTAGCGGAGGACACACGGAAGTCAGGTCTGTTGTTGAAGCACCTGGGCATCACCAACAAAATGACATCCTATCATAAGTTCAACGAACACAAAGAGTTGCAAAATCTTGTTGACAGGATCTCCCAGGTGGAAAGTACGGCCCTGGTGACCGATGCCGGCACACCGGGTATTTCAGATCCCGGGTTTTTGCTGGTGAGGGAATGTATCAGGAAAGGAATTATGGTGGAATGCCTTCCGGGACCCACCGCTCTGATCCCTGCCCTGGTCAACAGTGGTTTTCCCAGCGACCGATTCCTTTTCGAAGGATTTTTACCAGTTAAGAAAGGTAGGATGACCCGACTGAAATACCTGGCGGAACAACCTTCCACCCTGGTCCTTTATGAGTCTCCCCACCGTTTGGTGCGTACCCTGAAGGAGCTGGAATCCATCATGGGAAAAGAGCGCCAGGCCTGTGTTTCCAGGGAGCTCAGCAAGGTGTATGAAGAGAATGTAAGGGGTAGTCTCGAATACCTGATCAGCTATTTCGGAAACAAGACCGTGAAAGGGGAGATCGTCATCGTTATTGCCGGCCCAGAGGTCAGTGAATAACCAGGAGCTTTTTCACCCGTATTGTTGCAGAGTCCCGGGTAATAAACCTGGCGTAAAGAGTGTACAGTCCCGGATCCAGCTGATCGGTCCGGAGTACTTGCATCCCACAGCCTTGCTGCTGGTTTCCGCTGATCACAGGGAAGACTTCTCTGCCACCGGCATCCAGCAGGCGAATCTCTACGATACCATCCGCAGGAAGACTGTACTGAAGGAAGGTGCTCCCGTCAGCCGGGTTGGGGTACAGATCAAGATGCGGTTCCCCTTGCGGCACCATTAGGATGCGTGGTACAAAGAGGGTAATTTTCTTCAGGGGAGACCCTTGCAGATCGTTGGCTTCGCATTCGACGGAAGCGGTAATTGCCGGGAAGGTGGCCGTATAATCCGCTTGTTCCCTGACCCTTCCTTCCAGGCTGAAGAGGATGTCATTTTTCTGTAAAGACATGGGAATGAGACTGAACCATGCCAAACGCACCTGTCCCTGGGTGATATGATAAACACAGATGCCCTGGTTGAACTCAGGGAGATCAGAGTATATATTGCTGATATCCAATATTTCAGATGGATAATCCAGGACCAGTGACAGTGCTCCCAGGCGTTCAGGATGAAGCAGGCGGAACGGAAGACGGAAGGTATTTCCTGCCGACAGCTGAAGGACTCCTTCTTCCATGATCTCCACGCCTGGTTCTGTTTTGAGTGTGGGAAGGAAAGAGCCGTTGGCATCTCCGAAACAAATACCTCTAAATGAATGAGATACAGTAGTATTATAGGGGATTTCGACGGTATCTTTACTGAAAAGCCAGTTCCCGCTGGGGAAGGAATTGATTTGTCCGACGAACCTGCGGGCGATCATGAGGGCATCGGCGGCATTGACAAAACCGGTGGCATCCACGTCGGCAGCTTGTTTCCGGAGGCTTGTAAGGGTGATCATTCCTGTGAAATGTTGCAGGATGGCAAGTCCGTCGGCTGCGTTGGCTCCTCCCCAGGGTTTGGTGCTGCTTCCCCCGGTAGTATATATGCCAGGATTTACTTCGCTGATATAATAATATCCCTGGGCATTGGTGGGCGTTTCTTTGTTCACAATGCCATTTTGCAGGATCCTGACGGTGGTATTGGTGAGCGGGGTACTGGTGGCATTATCATAGGTAAGGAAGCCATCAAGGTTGGAACAGTTCACTGCAGTTAATGATCCATTAAGGTATATGGAAGGAATAAACTGTCCGTTAAGGGTCTCAAAGCGGCAGAGTCCTGGCAGGCCCGTCAACCAGTTCAGTGTGGAGATTCCTGCATCAACAATAAAAACAAGGTCTATCAGATTTCCGGACAGAATATTGACCGGTGATGGAAGGGTACAGGTGATCTGGACCTGTTGGCCGAGCGTTGTTACCTGCCAGTCGGCCTGGTTCAGGGCTGGATTGAAGTTGAGGTAGGAATCCAGGCTGAGTTGATTCGTATCTATGGAAAGCGTGATACGAAAATACGTCACTTCAGACATGTTGGTCACGGTGACCGGGACCGTAACCAAGCCGCTGCAGACATCCATAGCCTGAAGAGAGACCTGAACGGGAGTTCCGGAGAAAGTGTTGGTAACCTGTTTAGAGGTCATATTGTCGGGGGTCATGGGATCACCCGTGAGGGCCGTGGAGGCGGTGATGAGGTAAATATGTCCCGGTTCGGCCAGGTTGCAGTTCTGGTTGAAAGTGTACAGCATTTCACCACCACCGGCCAGCGCTCCGGGGATGATCTCCTTTACTTGTGCTCCGTTGTCGATGGAGTACCAGACAGGAATATTGTAAACAGTTTGTTCGGAGAAGTTGCGAACTTTCACCGTGATGCTTTCAAAATCTGATAAAGCAGGACCTGAAGAGGGTGCAGGTATTTCAGTAATGCCTACATTGATGGGTGCGACCACTGTCTTCGGAATCTTGAGGTACACGATGTTGTTTTCGGTATAAGGGTCCAAATCCCCGCTGACCGCAATACCAGGCTCTTCATCGGCCTGGAATATCAGGTGAAAGTAATCATCTGATGTCGGAGACATGCTGGGATACACACATTCAGTGTATTGGTAAGCCTGATCATTACCTGTCAATTCGAACAGTTCTGACCAGTTCTGACCGTTGTCCAGCGAGGATCTGGCAACCAGCTGACGGTAATTCTGGCTTCCGTTGTCATGGTCTTCATATACGGTCGACATGACCAGGAGCATGCGGTTATTATCATCGACAGACAGGGTGGGCATCGACGTGAGTGAGTTGAAATACGTTCCTACTCCCACATAGTCGAACACACCATTATTGTTTTTATCGGGAGTCCGGCCCACCAGCTGCCCGTTATTTTGTAAATCATTGTAATTCAAGGTAGTGAACATTGGCATGTCCTCATTCCAGTAGACCAGTCCGTCGGTGATAGGAAAGTACGTGGTAGTACCGTCGTTAATATCATCATTATTGACCCTTTGCAGTCCAAAGACCACATGGACCTTACCCTGGAGGTCGATGGCGGCAGAGATGCTGCCATCGCAGACATAGGGTGTGTCGGTCACCAGGGTCTGACTCTCTGAGAAATGCGGATAGGGATGCTGGAAGATGAGGGATTTTGTCCAGGTATCACCATTATCGGTTGATTTGAGCAGGAAAATATCGGTCCAGTTGTCCCCGTAGACAAAGGCAAGGGTATCCCCCCGGGATTCCGCAAAGGCATATTTGTCTCCCCCGAGTCCGTTATAATAGGCGATGCCGGTCTGAGGCAGGTTCACGTCGAACTGCGACCAGGTGTATCCTCCGTTTTCCGACCGGTTGTAGATCAGGGCTCCGTCCTGGTTGTTATAGAGATTTCCACCGTTGGCAACGGGTGAGGTGACGGAAATGACGTGGACGGTGCTGTGGTCGGGTCCGTTGGTGACCATCCGGGGCCAGGTGAGTTTATGATTGGAGGGAGCCGGTGTACTGAAGGTGCTCCAGGTCCCGCTACCCTTGTTGGTCCTGTATGAAAGAAGGATGGAACTCAGGTTGCTTTGATGAGAGGCGACGATCTCACCATTGGGGCCATAAGGTGCATAACTGGGCCATCCTGTTTTCACAGTCTCTATTCTTGAAGACGGATAGGGTTTCCAGTTGGTTCCGTCAAAGTAATTATATCCTGTTCCCCTGTCGGAGAAAGAAGAATTGAGCATCCCATAGGTCCAGGAAGTCCCGATGGTCCCGTCCTCATGCTGATAGATACGGTTTTGGGTGGAGTAGTTGGTCTGCAGGTCATACCGGGTGATTCCGATCACGGAGCTGAGAGCCAGGGGTGGAAGGTGCACAACGGTTTTAACCACGGTGTCATTAAAGCGGTTGATGTCGTTGGGAAGATCGGTGAAGGCCGTAATCTGGTAGCATCCCTCTGCCGAAAGATCTGCCGGCTGCTGGAAGGTAAAGGTATCAACACTTCCCGGGTATAAGGGATCAGGAAGGTAGCTTATATTCCAGGTATTTCCGTCCAGGGTATACATTACAGGAGCACTATGGACGATATAATTCCCATAATTGGCAACCGTAATGGAAACAGATTCAGAGGAGGTGAGGCCTGAACCTGTGGTAGGGGCAAGGATGGACACCACCCCGATATCGAAGGTATCAGAGGGAACAGATCCGATGTATTTCCACATACCGCCGGTATTTTGAGAACCGTTAATGGTATTGAATGATCCTGCCCAACCGTGGTGGGGATCGGTCCACCGGGTTACCAGGAACTGGGTCCCCAGGGTCTCATTGAACGGGGTCCAGGACTGACCTTCGTCGGTGCTGTATGAACAACCGGTATTATTTCCGCTATAGCCTGTCGTGATACAGGAAGCTATGGTTCCGGGAACCCAGGAGAAATCTCCTTCCATCATGGTCCCTGAGGGATAGATCGGGGACCAGGATGCGCCACCGTCGTATGTTTTTATAATTCTATAATAGTCATTCGGATCTTTAGCAAAGCCAATCCCATGATTTTCATCCAGAAACCGGATACTGAAATAGGATGAGAAATAGCCGGTTTGATAAGCAGTCCAATGATAGCCTTTGTCTGTTGATTTGAATACTCTTCCTTTATTCGTTGAGAAATAAACGATATCTCCCACCACATCGTAATAACCTGTCGTACCGTATTCTCCTGAATAATGGGCGGGAATATCGGCTTGGGGCACCCTGTTCCAGGTATCGCCCCCATTGGTCGTGGTGTATATCTCAAAGTACCCTCCGTTGGGATCACCCATGCACATGCCTTCACTGGCATTCCAGAAGTGGACAATGTTAGGAAACCCTACCGGGGCAGAGAAGGCAGCCGTGGGTTGTGGATTCCAGTTGGCACCTCCATCGGTGGTCTTCAGCAGGACGCCGCCACCGGAAGGACCGTAAAGCGGAATCCAGGCAGTATCATAGGAAAGGGCGAAAACCATGGAGGTACCATAACCGGTGTAACCGGGGATACTCCCTGCAGTCCAGGTATCACCGCCGTCCTGTGAGCGGGTATAGACCTGGTAAGTGGCACCGGCACCCGATCCGTCGTACCCTGTCGCCCATAATACCAGGCTGTCTCTGGCACTGAGGTACAAAATGCCAGTAGCAGTGTTCGGGAAATTGGTATTTCTCAGCACCCATTCACCAATACCCTGGTTCAGATTCTGGACTGTAATGGTGAGGGTATCGTTGTTGGAGTTAATGTCTGATGGTAATGAAGTGTAGACTTTGATGTAATACAATCCTAAGTAACTCAGATCCAGACTATTGGATACGGTTACTGTGGCCACTTGTCCGGGATTTATTACGACAGAGGTGATGAAAGTAGATTGCTCCACCCCTCCATTGACGGTCCATGATACAGGTATATTGGTGATGGGAGTATTTCCGTTGTTTTTCAGCTCCAGGGTCAGCGTTTCAGCATTGCCCAGGTTTGATCCAGTTACAGGTTGTGTAACAGCCTGAATGGCGACATCATACATGTTGCCGGGAAAGGTACCTGAGAATTTATACATTCCACCACCACTGCCCGGACTGGTGTTTGTGGTAAAGGTACCGGCCCAGCCGTTGGTGTTGTTGGTCCAAAGTGTGTAGTACAATGTACTTCCTGCAGTACCCGGAAACGGCATCCAGTTATGTCCACCGTCAATACTATAGGAACAACCGCTGCCCGATGCATTGACTCCGGTTGAGACGCAGGTATTGGTAGTCCCTGGGACCCAATCGATCATATAATTATAAACAGGGCCGTTGCTGGTTGGGGAATACCATGACATGCCACCGTCAAAGGTTTCATAAAAGACCATTGTATTGTCCTGATCTTTATCAAAGAGCAGTCCGTGGTTCAAGTCCTCGAATTTAACATCACACCATGACGGAAGGGGGGTTTGAGAGGCTTGCCAATGATGGCCCAGGTCATCTGATTTAAATACCCGTCCTTTGTTTGTGGTAAACCAAACAGTCTGACCAACAACGTCATAGCAGCCGATGATTCCGTATTCTTCCGTCAGGTTAGCCGGTATGTCCGTCTGAGGCACTCTGACCCAGTCTGTACCTCCATTATTTGTGGTATAAATTTCGAAATAGCCACCGTTGGGGTCACCCATACACATACCCTCGTTCGGGTTCCAGAAATGGATGATGTTCGGGAAGCCGGCAGGTGCTGAAAAAAGGGCCGTAGGTTGCGGGTTCCAGGTCAATCCGCCGTCCACCGTCCTAAGGATGGCTCCACCACCCGAGGAACTGAAAACCGGTATCCAGGCCGTGTCGTAAGACTGTGCATAGATCATAGAAGCGCCATAGCCCGAATAGCCCGTGACAGTCACCGGTGACCACACAGATCCTCCGTCGCTGGTCCTGGTGAATTCCAGCAGGCTATTGCCTGCGTTAGACACATCGAAGGCATGGGCCCATAAGACCTGGTCGTTGACGGCACTGATGTACCTTATTCCCCTGTTCACGCTGGTAAAACCTGTGTTTTGAAGGGTCCAGTTACCCTGGGAGGTGTCTTGGGTCACATAAAAAGAGATGGTATTACCTGCTGAACCGATATTGGAAATGCTGATGTTCAAGGGACTGCCATCCTGCATAAAACCGTATGGGTTGGTCATGTTGTTGAAAACCGTTCTCCCCACATCCGTACTATAGAAAGCCTGGTAAATATCTCCGTTGGAAGTAAGGCTGCCATAAGGTCTGAAAAGATACACCTCATCAGGAGGTCCGTTGGCATTGCCATTTCCTGCCGATGCATCGATACGGTAGATGATGATCCCAGATCCTGGAAGGGTACTTTCAAAAGTGCCGGTTTGTTTCCGGTATTCGACAATAACAAATTCATCGACCGACCCGGGAGATGGTATTTTATAACAGTTTCCTGTAGGGGATGTCAAAGGATTCAGAGTGAAGGTGCCTGTACCTGAAATCACGGGTATGGATGAGATCCAGCCGGCATATTTGTACTTCATCCAGGCACACATGTGCTGGGGGGGATTGTTGTCATTGTCCATCAGGTCCCATGGTCCCATGGGTGAGATCCCGTCGCTGGTATAATGATAGAGGTCCGGTGCACCCAGGGTGTGGAACATCTCATGACAGAGCACCCCGTTACCGGATCCTGCCAGGAAATCATCCAGCTGGAAATTGTAGTCCCAGACCTGTTTCCCGTTGATATAGGCCATTTCGTTACTCAGGACCCAGCGATGTGGCCACAGCAGCGTACTCCAATCGGTAGTCCCTCCGCGGACGATAAAACATATATTGTCGACATATCCGTCATTGTCATGGTCTATATCCAGGCTGGTGGGAACCTGGGATGAGATGTTGCTGACCGCGTCGGCCAGCAGGGCATGTTCTCTTTCTGCTCTCTGATTCTGGCCATCGTAGCCATTGGGATTGGTGACTGCGTCATAAGGCATGAAATAGTCTCGATCATGATAATCCTGGTAGGAAAGCATGGTGGTACCAGATGGGTTGGGAAAATAGTGAGTCGGAATGGTGAGTGTTCCGTAGGAGACTTCCTCGTAATAATGGATCATGGAGTTGGCACCCGGTGAATTATTATTGAACAGACCGTCGTAGTAATTCAGGTCTTGAGTGAAATCGGCCTGGTCGTTGAAGCGGATATAGACCACCAGGTTGTTCAAGGTTCCCGTGGTGAGTGAGTTCAGCAGGACGCTGGGATTGAGGACTGCCTTGCCGGGAGTGTTTTCCCAGAAATCGTCGCGCAATTGTTTCCATTTTTCGGGAGTAATGTTGACCTCGGGTTGAAGTCCTGCAGCAGAAGGATCACTCTGTCCTACAATATATTGAGTTGGTGAAAGCTCCCCTCCCATAAGGGTCGCGTACACATAATAACCAGTGACCGGATCACGCGTGATGGTAAAGTTATTCTGATCATGAATACGGTAATAATATTCGTCTCCAGTGGCAAGGACCGTCAGAACACTGCCGTCGGGCTGGGTTATGGTAACGGGAACATTTCTCAAGAATGCTGCCTGGACCAGGCCCGTCAACAGGGTCAACAAAATGCAGACTCCCATGAAAACGATGGTAAAGTTCCTTTTCATAGCGGATGATTTAAATGAAAGTATTTTGATGAGCAATATACTCATTTTTCCACCACCTGTCAATGTTGGAATGCTGAATAATTTTCCGGGAAATGATGATCTGATGGTTACCGGAATACATTCCGGACCATAGTGCCAAAGAGCCGGGAAAGGGTCCAGCCGTGAGCACGTGCCATCTTAGGAACGATGGAAGCTTCGGTGAACCCGGGTATAGTATTCACCTCAAGGAAAGAGATGGTTTCCCCGTCGAGGATATAGTCGAACCTCACCACGCCGCTGCAATCCAGCTTTTCATACAAGGCTGCGGAGATATACTGACATTCAGAGGCGACGGCAGCAGGGATGTCGGCCGGAACGATCTCATCCGATTTCCCGGGGGTATATTTGGCATCGTAATCGAAGAACTCATTTTTGGGGATGATCTCCGTGATGGGAAAGGTGATGATTTTATCCTGGTCACGAAGGACCCCGCAGGTGATCTCTCTTCCGGGCATGAAAGCTTCCACCACTACCTCGTGGTCTTCAAGGCAAGCTTTCAGGATGGCAGGTCGAAGCTCCTGCGCGGTCTTTACTTTCGACACACCTACGCTGGACCCGTTGTTATTCGGTTTCACGAAGAGCGGCAGACCCAGCTCACGTATCACTTCATCGGTTTCACAGGGTTCCTGACAACCCAGCAGTATGGAAGGGGCCATGCGAACCAGGTTGAATTGGCCTACCACTTTTTTGCAGGCATGTTTGTCGAAGGTCAGCTCAGAAACTTCCCGGTTACAGGAAGTATACGGAAGGTCAAGGGAATCAAGGTAAGCCTGCAGAACTCCGTTTTCTCCGGGGTCGCCGTGGATGGCGATGAAGACCACGTCAAAGCGGAGGGTCTCCCCATCACAGTCTATCGTAAAATCCTTCTGGTTAACGGGCACTGCTCTGCCGTCATCCCTTATCCAATCCCATTGGTCGTGGAATATCCTGATGAAAAACGGCATGAATTCCGACCGGTCGAGGCTTTGATAGACCATGCTGCCCGACTTCATGGAGATCTCATATTCCCCTGAATTTCCACCGGCAACGACGGCAACATTCGTGATCATGGGCACCGAAATTTGGGGGCAAATGTAATTATAATTCCTATCTTTGCGCCCTTGCAGCCTCATTTTAAGAATTTTGGCAACACAAAAACTCCCCTGGTACCGTTCTCTCCTGTTCAGGCATTTTTTACTGGCCTGTGCCTTGTCGCTGGTCCTGATCGTGATAGCCGGCTACCTGCTACGCTGGTACACTCACCACGGGGCAGTGGTCACGGTGCCCGACCTGACGGGTAAAATGCCGGAAGAACTTAAAAACATGGAGGATGCAGAAAACTTTGACATTACAGTCATTGATTCGGTGTACGATATTCAGAAGAAGAAAGGCAGTATTGCTTTCCAGGACCCTCCTGCAGGCTCGGTGGTGAAAAGGAACCGAACCATTTACCTGACCCTGGTCGCCATGCTTCCCGACCAGGTCGAGATGCCCAATCTTACTGATATGACCCTCAGGCAGGCCTCAGCAGTCCTTGAGACCTTCGACCTCCTGCTCGGTAAAGTGGAATATGTTCCCGACATCGCTCAGAATGCCGTGATCCACCAACGGTACAAAGGGAGTGATATCAAACCCGGTACCAGTATCGACAAGGGATCACACATCGATTTGGTGTGCGGGGAAGGCCTGGAAGGAGGTGCCGTTGATGTACCCTTTGTTGTGGGAAAGACCCGTGATGAGGCAATACAGGCCATACGGCAAGCGTTAATGATTCCCGGTAAGGAAATCTATATGGACGGTACGGATACCCTTCACTCGAAAGTGTACAGGCAAAGTCCTGCAGCCAGCAGCAATGAAGAGTTTCATGCCGGCCAGGTGGTGGATCTCTGGTTCCGTTCGACCAAAAAGGTGAACTTTGATCAATATGTGCAAGATTATATCAGGGAAAACGGAGAGCAGAACCCCGACAGTGTGAAGCATCGAGAATGAAAAGAACATGAAGAAAAGCATATTACTCCTACTTCTGACTTGGATAAGCGGATGGGCCACGGCACAGGAAATACTGGTGCCGCTCGTATCCAACCCTGTGCTTTCCGCCAGGTCAAAAACCCTGATGAAAGGAGCGGAAAATTCCAGGGTCACCCTCACCCTTCCTTTTATCGACGATTTCAGTGAACCAGGATATTATCCCGATGATGCCCGCTGGTCTGACCGCGATGTCTTCATCAATAACGACATGGCCAAATACCCGCCCTCACAAGGTGTCGCCACCTTTGATGCCCTCGACGATACCGGGGCCCTGCACACCAATGCCTCCTCCTTTTCTTTTATCTCCGACTATCTTACCTCCCATTTTATTGACCTTTCAGCCCTGGCTCCGGACGATTCCGTATATCTGAGCTTTTATTACCAGCCCGGCGGACTGGGAAACAAGCCCGACCCGTCTGACTCCCTGCTGCTGCAATTCCTGGAAGACTATCACTACGACACCCTGGTCGATACCACCGTTATTCCTTATGATACCACCTTCCTGGACAAATGGAGGACAGTATGGGCGAGCCCGGGAATGGAACTGGATACCTTCCGTACGATCCATCATCAGTGGTTCGGACAGGTGATGGTCCCCTGCACCGATGCCGTCTTTTTCCGGAATAATTTCCAGTTCAGGTTTTTTAACTATGCCAGCCTCGCCTCTTCCAATATTCCCAGTTGGCGCAGCAATGCTGACTTCTGGCACCTGGATTATGTCTATATGAACACAGGAAGGACCTTTGGTGATACCCTTCATAACGACATGACCTTTGTGAACCAGGCGCCCTGCATGCTGGCTCCCTATAAAGCCATGACCATGCGGCAGTACCTGGCCGATCCCGCAGCCTTTACCCGCGATTCCCTGGAACTTCTGATCAGCAATCTCGGAAAAGATACCCTGATCTGCCGTTACCGATCCTATATCGTAGATGAGACCGGAACGGAAATTCATACCTACGACGGGGGAAATTATAACCTGTACCCTTTCTATCTTACCGGATATCAGGATCATCCTTCGCATTATCACCCACCTACCCAGGGTTTTGTCTTTCCCGGGCAGGCCGGTGACAGCACCACCTTTTTGATCACCCATATCGTGGAAAGAGTGGGTATCTCACAGGAATTTATCAGGCAGAACGATACCCTGCGGTATCAGCAGAAGTTTTATAATTACCTGGCCTATGATGATGGCACCCCGGAAGCTGGTTACGGGCTTTCCCCTGACGGTGCTTTGCTGGCTTACCGTTTTACACTGAAGACGGCCGATACGCTCAGGGGAGTGCAGATTTTCTTTAACCGGACCCTGGAAAATTCAAGCCAGAGGAACTTCAGGCTGGTGGTCTGGGCCGATAATGGCGGTTACCCGGGGACCGTACTTTACCGGAGTGACCATTTCCTGAAACCGATTTATGAGGACAGCCTGAATACCTTCCACAGCTATATCCTCGACACCGACGATCCTCTGGTGCTGGATAACAACCACAAGACTTTCTATGTAGGCTGGCAGCAGCAGACCGACGATAACCTGAATGTGGGCTTCGACAGTACCAGCAATGCCCGTGAGAACATTTATTTCAATATCAGCGGATCCTGGCAGAAGACCGCTTACAAAGGTGCCCTGATGATCAGGCCGATGCTGGGCCCTGCCCTGGAACCACCCAAGATCATACCCGGACAAAACCAGGGGAACCTGCTCAGCATCTATCCCAATCCGAGCACCGGTAACTTCACCCTTGTGCTTCCGAAGTCAGATGCTTCACAAGAGATCGACAAATCTCAATACGTTCTCAGGATCTATGACCAGCTCGGAAGAAAGGTAGCCACCTATCCTTACCTCGATACCTATGATCTCCACGACTGGACCCGTGGGCTCTACCTGGTTGAACTCAGCACCCTCGACGGTTACCTCAACTACCAGGGAAAACTGGTATTGACACAATAGCCAACCAGCCAAGGCCTGCTTTTTCAAAGGTTAAAGAGAACCGCATGAGCGAATGGGATGAAGAAATTAACGAGGAGTCGGAAGGGAAAGAACTTTACGAGCATTTTCGCATACTGGTAGATAAGGGGCAGTCGCTCCTTCGTATCGACAAATTTCTCACCGCACGCCTGGAGCACGTATCCCGGAACCGCATCCAGCAGGCCGCAGAAGCCGGTAATATCCTGGTCAACGGGAAAGCAGTAAAATCAAACTACCGCATTAAGCCCCTGGATCTCATCACCATCGTCCTGGCGTTTCCTCCCAAAGATGTAGAGCTCATCCCCGAGGAAATCCCGCTGGAGATCTTGTTTGAAGATGAGGATATCCTGGTGCTGAACAAGCAGGCAGGACTGGTGGTGCACCCCGGTCATGGTAATTTTAACGGAACCCTTGTCAATGCCCTCACCTGGCATTTCAGCAGGGAGGTGCTCCACCTGGGCAAGGAAGCCTGGAGACATCCATTCCTGGTGCATCGTATCGATAAGGATACCTCAGGAGTGATGCTGGTGGCCAAGACCGAAATGGCTCAATATAAGCTTGCCAAGCAGTTTTTCGACCATAGCATCAGCCGTAGATACTGGGCCCTGGTATGGGGAGATTTCAAGGAGGATGAAGGCACTATCACCGGGCATATTGGAAGGAGCCTGCGCGACCGGCTGATGATGGATGTCTTCCCCGAAGGCGATCACGGAAAACATGCGGTGACCCATTACAGGGTGCTGGAACGTTTTGCTTATGTGACCCTGGTCGAATGCCGGCTTGAGACCGGAAGGACCCACCAGATCCGGGCTCACATGAAATATGCAGGCCATCCTTTGTTTAATGATATTACCTACGGGGGGGAAAGGATACTGAAAGGGACGGTGTTCACCAAGTACCGGCAGTTCGTCGAGAACTGTTTTGAGATCCTGGGTCGCCAGGCCCTTCATGCCAAATCCCTCGGATTTATCCATCCCATCACCGGCCTTCCCATGTTTTTTGAAACCGAACTTCCGGAGAACCTCGCCCTGGTCATCGAAAAATGGAGAACCTACCGGACCCAGGATATTTCGTGACATTCTTTACCAGACATCATAACATTTTCAATACAGATATGGAAAGCATCCTGTGAGCACCCCCAGGCTTACTTCGAGGTGATGGCCACCAACTACTGATGAGGAGGCGGTGACCGACAGATCACCACAGGGGATCACTCTTTCGATTCAGGCTGTTCCTCTTCGTTATCGTTCTGGGATCCAGGAAGTTGCAGTCCTTCATCATCTTTTGCCCAGACAGGTTCTTCCTCTCCTTCTTCAGCAGGTATCTCCAACTCATGCAAGAGAGGTTCCACCGCAGCATATTTTCTGATGATTACCACGGTAATGATCACCAGGGGAATGGATGCCAGGTTTCCGATCATACCTATAGTTGTACTTGTCAGAAAATCGTCCAGTGTCTCTGCTTTGAGGGTGAGCCGGAAGTACAACTGACCTAGGAACCCGTTGATAAGCCAAAAGGCCCACCACCAGCCTATCAGTGAGATGGAAAGCTCCCTGGACTCCGTTTCCTCCCTGCCGCTGAGCAAGCGGTTGGTCTCGCTGAAGATCTCCTTCATGATCTGGTAAGGTTTGAACAGGTTCAAAATAGGCACAAACCAGCTGCCGGCGGCCCAACCCTCCGTGTTTAAACAATAAGGGACCAGCTGATGGATGTTGTAATAGGCCCTTCGGAACCACTGGATGAAGGTGACGGCAGAAACCAGGTAGACGATAAGGTAGATGATGGCGATGATCTGTTCCCTGCTGTCGTTGGCATTGGCTGCCTCCATCGAGACCTCGCCTCCCTGTGCCACGGTCTGCAACAAGGTATACTGAAAATAGGCCGAGATCAAAGAGATGATCTCCATGGCAAAAACCAGCCATACCAGCAGGATGGCAGTTTTTGCCCTTTGTTGGTTGGGCAGAAGCTCCGTCATAAAAATTGAAAATTGATGATAGTAAATATAGAATAAAATACTAACCCAACATTATCAATTATCAATACAATAGAACGGTCCTCCTTCGACTCCGCTCAGGATGACGCCTCTTTACAACGATACTGTTGATTACATAGTAGATTAAAATATTGTTTTTCAATATCTTGCCTTAGTAACATTTTACTTTTTCGTTAAACTGAGCGGAGACATGAGAAACTTCAATTATCAATTATCAACTATCAATTATCAACTATCCATTCCCTCAAAACCTTTTGGTATACCCATGGCAATAAGGCAGGGTCCCCTTATGGTCGTAATAATCCTGGTGGTAGTTCTCTGCCTTCCAGAAAACTGCTGCCGGCTTTACTTCCGTGACTACCTGGTAACCCTTTGATTTTAAGATATCGATAAGTTTTAAGGTGATTTCTTTTTGCTCTGCCGAACGGTAGAACACGGCCGAACGGTACTGTTCCCCAAAGTCCGGGCCCTGGTGGTTCCATTGCGTTGGATCATGGATCTCAAAGAACAACCTGGCTAAAGTCTCAAAGCTGGTCAGGGAAGGATCGAACACCACCTCCACCGCCTCATAATGCCCGGTCTTCCCGGAGCATACCTCTTCGTAGGTAGGATGATCCTTATGACCACCCATGTAACCCGATACCACCGAGATCACTCCCTTTTCCTTCTGAAGGTAATATTCCACTCCCCAGAAACAACCTCCTGCAAAGACAGCAGTGTCGGTGGCCGTCTCTCCCGGTAAAGGCTGTCCGGCCGGCACGAACTCCATGGAGATGGAGTTGACACAGTGTCGGGTGTTATTCTTCGTGAACCCTTCTCCCGTGAAGACATGGCCCAGATGCCCGCCACAGGTGGCACAAACGATCTCTGTCCTCTCGCCGTCAGGATCGTTAATCCTCTTCACCGCTCCCGGGATCTCCTCATCAAAGCTCGGCCAGCCACAACCGGCATCAAATTTGCGTTCGGAACGGTACAAGGGCGCGCTGCATTGTTTGCATATATAAGTTCCTGGTTCCCAGAAGTCTTCATATTTTCCCGTATAGGGTCTTTCTGTTCCTTTATGAAGGATCACATAGGCTTCCTCAGGGGATAGTTCTTTCAGTTTCATACCTTGCTTTTGTTGTTGTTCCTGGGAGCACCCCTGCAGGGTGATTACCAGAAAGATGTTGATTAATGTAAGGTACCAACCCCGGGACAAGCACCGGGGAATAAACCTTGTTTCTTCATCTGATTCCCGAGGCTGTCTCATCATGTATGTTTTGTCAATATTTCGACTACGCTCAATATGACAAAACATTGATAATCAGATGTCATGCTGAGCGGAGTCGAAGCATTTTCAGCCTTAAAAGACAGCCTCGGCCACAGAGTAAAGCTCACTAAATGAATATGGTTGTATCGTGTAGTCATTCTCTTTTCTTCGGTTGATCTTCTTCTTCCCAGATCACTTCTATCGTCTTCTTTTGTGGATTTTTTTTCTGCACGGCTGGTTTCTTCTCTTCCCTTGCCTTTTGGGCGGCCAGACTGTCGCTGATGCTGTTCTCCCAATCCACGGTGACATTCTTCTCCTCCTGTTTTTTCCGCAGAAATTCCTCCCTGGCGCTAAGCGAATCCTGTTCTTTTTTCTTCTTCGTAAATTCCTTTCGCACCAAATCTGTGAAATTCTCTTTCTCATTCAGGAAGTTGGTGATGATCTTACCTTTCACGCCCTTGCTGTCGTAACGGAACACGGGATCATCCACGGTCCCGGTCATCAGGAGGTACAGGGTGGTACGTCCCGATCCGTCATCCTGTACGATGCCGAACTCCTCGTTTTCCTTTTTGGCCTTCTTAGCCCGCCGGGCCATGATTTCCGACAACAGCACCTGGAAGCGGTAGTCGATTCGGTTATCAAAAGTGTGCGTTCCCGACATCTTAAAATTCACCGCATCAGAATTTACTTCCATCGAGGGTATGGTGACCACCTTGTCTTTGATGTAGATATTGTTTTTCAGGGTGGAGAACCTGACATCTTTCAGGTCGTCGAGTTTCAGGTATTTCCCGAGTCCGCTGATGGGCTTAAAATCAATCAGTTCACCATTGTCCACCTGTACGTCGATGCCGGCGACCAGGGAAGCAGGGTAGATGCCCAGGCCGGAGGACATCCTGAACACGGTCTGGATGGTCGCATTGGTATTGCCTTTGAGGTTGGTGGAAAGGATGTAATCTTGTCCGAAATTCCCGAATTCTTTAAACAACTCATTAAGCTTCACCTGCCGGAGGGTGGCGTCGGCAGTGACCTGGAAGTTGTCACCCAGGCTGCCGTCGATGAGTCCTTTTCCCTTGAAAGTACCCCCGGCCATGCCCATATCCAGTTGATTGACAATGAGTCTTTTGTTGTAATAGTTGAGATCACATAAGACCTGGGTCCCGTGAAACGAACCGAAAACCAGCTGGTCCACCTTCAGCTGCAGGCTTCCCGACCAGCGATCAGGGAAAGCCAGGAGGAAAAGGGTGTCTTTCCCTTTGGTCTTTTCAATAAACAGGTCCTTCAGATCGAGGGAAGGAGAGGAGATCCGGGCGTTGACATCCAGGTTTTCTTTTCCGGAAATGATAAAAGGCACCAGGTTAGTGAAAGAACCTTCGAGGGTGAAGGTGTTGTCATTAAGGATTCCTGAAAGACGATGAACTTCAAGGTCATTATTGTTGAAAGACAAGGATCCGTTGAGTTTTTTGCCGGCCAGTTGCTGATCTTTCAGTTTCCAGTTCACCTCTTTGAGCTCCAGGGAACCTGAAAAAGTACCCTGCAGAAAGTCAGTGGTGGTGATGCTGTCAAGGGAAGCCACCTGTCCCTGGTACAGCAGTTTCAGGTTAAAACGGCCGTCGGCTTCCGGGATTTTTTCGGTGGGAATGAAATCGACCACATCCGAGAGGCTGAGGTCGGAAGTCAGGCTGAGGTCGATAAAGGAGGGTTCAAAGCCCTTGATGTCGAGGGTGGCATCGATGCTTCCCTTGTTGAGGGTTGCATGCAGCTGTTGAAAATGTAGATGGTGGTTTTTCTCTTCGGAAGAAGCCCCGTTGCTGTATGTTCCTTTGAGGGAGAGGTTTTCCAGGGAGATATTCTCTTTGGAATAGGTCACACTGCCCTTATCGAGTTCAAAGCTGGCTTTGATATCGGGAAGATCTTTCCCGCCAAAGGGCCCCCCCGCATGGATGTTGAGTTTGAGCAGTCCTTTCAGCCGGTAATCTTTCAGTTTTTCGCTCAGTTCCAGTGGAAGGTCCTCTAACAACTGTTCCAGGTCGGTGCCGGGGGTGAGAAAGCTCAGATCCATGGTCTTGTGGTCACCGAGGTACACCACCGAGCCTTTTAACTCCAGGTCCAGCTTGCCGATACGGCCGCTTCCCTTGCTGATGGTATAGGTCCCCCCATCCTGGTCGACAGAAAGTGCGGTCGTCAGGTCGAAAGCTTTGTTGCGGAGATATTCTAGTTTTCCCGAACGTAGCGACCTCAGTGTCCCCTGGCCCGCTATTTTTAAGTCAAACTTCTGATCGGAAAAATTCCCTCTTCCTTTCATCTGTTTGAAAAATATTGAATACAACTGGCGGGTGGCCAGGTTGTGATACCGAAGGCCAACCTTGCTCAGGCTGATCCTCTGCAGGGAAAAGGAAAAGCTGCCGGTCGAAGTGCTGTCAGCAGGCTTCCAGAAGTGGAAATTGTCGCTGAGGTCTTTCCATACTTTCAGCTGGATAACGGCATCTTTCAGGTTAATGCGTTTGATGACGTATTTTTTCCGGTAGATGTCCCTGATGTTAAAACTGAGCTGGAGGGCTCCGGCTTTCAGCAGCGTATCCTTTTCTTTGAAGGTGGTGGCATCTTTAGCCACCAGGTCCTGAAATTCAAGCGTTGCCAGGGGGAACTGCTTCAGGATGGAAAAACGGATATCCCCGACACTGATCTCCGACTGGAGGCGTTTATTCAATTCGTTGACGAACAGTTTCTTAATGATGCCTTCGTAGTAGCTGGCGAACAGAAAGGCAGAAGCAAGGAACAGGATCACCGCCGCCAGGAAGGATCCCAGTATCCAGAGGAGCACCTTTTTCACTTTATACCTTTTCATCATGATCTTTCTTCAGCCAGGACCTGACGAATAACTTTCATCCGGGGTCCGTTATTGCCAACCACAAAGAAACAAACTTCCCCGGGTCAACTCAAGGATCATGAGTTAACTGTTAATAAAATGGCGTGTTCAGTGTATCAGTTTACCAGTTTACCAGTGTATCAATGTACCAGTGTACCAGTGTACCAATGTACCAGTCAATCAATTATTTGCAAACTGGTAAACTGGTAAACTGATTAACTGATATTTCTACCTGATCACCTGAACAGCCCCGGTGTACCTTCGTTTTTCTCCAAGGCGGGTGACGGCATCGATGTAATAATAGTAAACTCCGGGACCGGCTTGTTCTGACATATATTCCGTTCCCTTGCTCCGGGTGCCCTCCCAGCAGGATTCCTCCGTGCCGGTGAACACCTCCGTTCCCCAGCGATCGAAGATGCGGAGGGTATATTGAAGCCGGCTCTCGTTGAGGATCACCAGCCTGTCGTTGGCGCCGTCACCGTTGGGAGTGATCACATTGGGAATGACCAGGTCTTTATCACAGTCTTCCACGATGATGGTCACACTGGAATAGGACTCATCAAACTTGAAGTCCTTCTGGAGCAGGTGGTAGGTGGTGGTTTCCGTGGGACTGACCCAGGGTCTTCCCTGACGGGAAAATATTTTCCCACCCGGTTCTGACCATTCGTACCAATAGTCCGGGAAATCGGTAGTGCCCAGCTGCACCTTTTCTCCTCTGCAGATGGAGGTGCCGGGGCCGGCATCGGCCGTATAGCTCACCGCATCACATTCATATACAGAGAAATCATCGAAAAGATAATAGGAAGGTGCTCTGTAAAGATACAATGGATTATATGAAATAAAATTCGTACTGTTGTTGGGATAAAAGTTACCGATGGTCATGAATTTTTCACCACCTTGTGCGACAAATGATCCGGTAATCCTTACCCAGTTCATGGAATCTTCAATAATACCATTCTGGTTTACAATCTGTGGGGTTGCAGGTATCACACCGACATAAGGAACCAGCAAGGAATCCTTGGTAAAGTATGCGTGAAAGGCATCAATAGAAGTGCCTGAGAAGTACATCCATCTGACAAAAAATGAAACACAATATGTATTACCTGCAAGAAGCGGTTCTTTTAAGGCGACCTCTGCATACTCCCGCCAATAATCCCATTCAAGCAGAGAAAAACCGATATAAGCATCTCCAGTATGTGGCTTTTCTTTCCCAATTACATTCCATATATTGGAACATCGGTGGAATAATTCACTTGTACTTCCAGGCCAAAGGGGAGAAAACCAGTGATTAGCACAGTCAATTTGTGATGTACTAATTGGGCAACAGAGGGTATCCTCTAGACTAGGATTAAAGACCAAGTTTTGAGATGAAAGCAGGGGTAGGTCAAGCAACAGGAACAGAATGAGGATATTTAACCTCCAAAAGCAATGGTTCTTTATTGCAATCACCTGACAATGATCAATTTGCTATTGAGAGAACCTTTCCCTTCAGGAACTAGGGTAAGAAAAAAAATGCCGTTTCTAAGCATGGTGGTGTATAGATAAAATCATTGATCAGTTCAATGTATTTTGTCCAAATATATAAAGCAGAATGATAAAAGTCAAGGAAATATTAAAATGAAAAAGATTTTTGAGGTTATTAAACAAATTCTCAAGCTGTTGAGGATAAGTACTAACTTTGGTATTCATTAGAAATGATTTGCGGCTGATGTCTGATCGTTTTCATTTATGCTGGATTTTACTGCTCCTTTTCTGCTGGTCCAATGAAACAGCCCCGGGTCAGGAGGCTGTCTTTACCTTCACGGGGAAGGAGCCGGGGCTCCACCGCGTGCTGGACAGCATCCGTGTGGTAAACCTGAGCAGCGATGCCGACACGGTGCTGTACTGGCCCGATACAGTCCTATGGCTGGAACATGTGGGTATCAGTGAGGAGACTGGCCTTGCAGGGTCGTTTGCCCTTACCGAACCCTTTCCCAACCCCTCACCGGGAAATGCTGAATTCAGGGTGAGTGTTCCGGCAGGCGGTGAGGTGGAGCTCAGCATGACGGACCAGATGGGGAGGAGCTTGTACAGGGAGCGTATGTTTCTTCCGGCGGGGACCCACCGTTTTCTCCTGGAGCCCGGAAACGAAAGGATGGTTTTGTTAAGGGTTTGCCTGCAGAACCTTTGCCTCACCTTAAAAGCACTGAACTGCAGTAAATCACAGGGCACAGCCTGTGTAAGCCTCATAGAAAGCAGTGCCACACCTGAGGTCCAGGAACCCTTTAAAGTCTCGGCTGGAAGCCTGTTCACCTTCACTTTTGGTGACATTCTGTACTGCCAGGGTTACAGTGAGGGCGATTCGGCGGCTTTCGCCGACAATCCGCACCAAAGCAAGGATTACACCTTTTTATTTCATCAGGGATACCCTTGTCATTCAAAACCTTACATCTTATGCGACGGCCGGATCTACAATACGGTGCATATTGGAAACCAGTGTTGGATGCGGGACAACCTCAACCGGGGCACGATGATACCGGGAACCGGCGATGCCCATAACAACGGGGTGATCGAAAAGTACTGTTACGATGACGATCCTGCCTACTGTGAGGTCTACGGCGGATTATACCAGTGGAACGAGATGATGCAGTATTCACAGACGCCTTCAACCAAAGGGATTTGTCCAGACGGGTTTCACCTGCCTTCGCACCAGGAATGGTGCAACATGGAGCTTGCCCTCGACAGCACGGTGGATTGTACCACCTTCGACTGGACAGGAAGCGACATAGGGTGTAAGATGAAGGTCCCGGACACAGTTTTTTTCAAACCACCCAATACCTGTGCCATCAATACAAGCGGTTTCACCGGACTGCCGGCAGGTTTCCGACATACCACAGGCGATTTTTACCACCTGAGGACCCATGCCAAATTCTGGAGCTCTGATTATTATGCCAATACCTGGGCGGTAAGCCGCTATCTGAATTACGTGTCGATGTGGATATTCCAGGATGTCCAGGAGATGGATTACGGCTATTCGGTACGGTGTATGAAGGTGGAATAGGTTGAATCTCAGTTTACCAGTTTACCAGTTTACCAGTAATTGATTCACTGGTACATTGGTACATTGGTACACTGATCCACTGGTACATTGGTCCACTGGTCCACTGGTACATTGGTCCACTGGTACATTGGTACACTGGTACATTGGTCCACTGGTACATTGGTACACTACCTCGTTATAAATAGTTTACCGTAACACTAACTTCACTCCTGAGCCATCGACGGTGAGGTAATAGATACCCCTGGAAAGATGGGCAAGGTCGATGTCAAAGGATGATTCCTCCATGGGTTTTTCGTAAACCAGAGAACCGGTACTGTTGAAGATCCGGATAAACGACGGAGAGGATTGGGGCTTCAAAATCTCAACATGAACCAGGGAGGTGGCGGGGTTGGGATAGACCCGGAGGCCGTCATCCTGGTCCAGGGTGGGTACAGAGGTGTTCACCCCGAAAAGGTCTTCATAATTCTGGGCGAAGAGGTAGCTCCCACCGCAGGCAAATGCTGCGTCCCAGTTGATGCTCCAGGTCATCATGCCCCTGAAGCCGGGATATCCTGCCGTGTCTGCCAGCGTATAGGTCCCGGGCCGGGGTCCTGTTCCCAGGAGGTAACGGATGGCGGCAGCCACGGTATCCGGATCGGTGTATCCTCCGCCGGCTGAAAGGATGCAGGCCGGCAATCCGGCAGCGACCTTGGTTTCAGGCAATCCGGCAAAATAGCCCCCGCTGGTGTTGAATCCCTGGATCACGGCTTCGCACATGGCCACGATGAAGTCGGCGGTACCCTGGGTGTAGATCCCTCCGTCGATGCCGAACATGGTGCCGCTGTTGTACAACTGTACATGCAATATCTCAATGGAATCCCTCAATGCGTCGATAACCGGCAGATAGGCGCCCCAGATGCTCCCGTATGCCGACTGTCCCCCTTGCACATACGCTGTCTCCGGGGCCATGGTGAGCATCATCCGGTGCTGGTGCTGCTGATAATAGCCCGCCATGATCTGGCGTATCCCTTCGATCAGGTTAATGACGGGCTGGTCCACCGGGCTGGCGATGGTCCCGCCGGAGATCATCAGGGAGTTGCCTTCCAGGTCGATATCTATCCCGTCGAATCCATAGGTATTCAGGATGAACGACATGGTGGCAACGAAGGTGTCCCGTTCTGCTCCGTTGTGTAAGATCACGGGAGCCGTGGCCCCTCCGATGCTGATCAGGACCTTCTTCCCCTGAGACTGAAGGGTCTGCAGTTGCGAGATGAAAGCCGAGGGGTTCACCATTTCAGGCAGGAACTCCATTTTATAGGTGGTACCTGATTTGGGCATGGCAAAGGCCACATCGATGACATTATAGCGGGCATCCACCTGGTTGAGAGGTATATAGGGAGCAAGAGCGTTGTCCCAGTTATGGAAGTACCCTACGAGTGCCGGAGCAGGGTTCTGTGCGAAGGATACAGAAGATGAAATCACCATCATCAAAATGAAAACTCTGGAGATCAAGGAAATAACTCGTATTCCGGTTATGGCCTTTTTGTAATTAATTGAAGTTTCGCTTGTCTTTGTATGGTGCATTTGATAATAATTAGCGAAATATCAGACTTAGAGTAGTTTGTTATTTTGAGACTACAACAGCCATCCTTCGACTCCGCTCAGGATGACGATAAAGCAAAACGTTTCTGAAGCAAGATTTTGCATCTATGACATGAGAAGGGGCCGGTGTTTTTACCCCAGCATCTTGAGGAAGTTCACCTCGTCCTTGGTGAGGAACCTCCACCTGCCCCGGGGCAGGTCTTTTTTGGTGAGCCCGGCGAATATGACCCTGTCGAGCGTGCTGATGGAATAGCCGAGGGTTTCGAAGATCTTCCTGACGATGCGGTTTCTGCCCGAGTGGATCTCTATACCCAGCTGGCGCTTGTCTTTTCCATCGCCCAGCACAGCGATGGCGTCTACTTTGATAAACCCATCCTCCACTTCCAGTCCGTTTTCGATGGTCTCCAGGTCTTTGGCTTCGAGGGGCTGGTCCAGCACCACGTGATACACTTTACGTATGCCATGCTTGGGATGGGTGAGTTTTTTGGTGATCTCCCCATCGTTGGTAAATAAGAGCACACCGGTGGTGTTGCGGTCGAGGCGGCCTACGGGATAGATTCTTTCCCTGCAGGCATCCCTTACAAGGAACATCACGGTCTTTCTTCCTTCCGGGTCCTCGAGGGTGGTGATATAACCTTTGGGCTTGTTGAGCAACACGTATTTGAGTGTCTCCCTTGACAGGGTCTGGTCGCCGATCTGGACTTTATCGGTCGGCAGGATTTTAGTCCCCAGCACGGTTATAATCACCCCATTCACTTTCACGGCGCCGGAGACGATCAGATCGTCCGCTTCCCTGCGGGAACACACGCCGGCGTCGGCAATATACTTGTTCAGCCTGATGGACCCTTCCGGTGCGTTCTGCTTCCTGGAAGGTGTTCTTGGCGAACTTTTCTTTTCGTAGTTCTTTCTTACCGGCCGGTAGGAATCCTCATCTTTGCCATACGACTTTTTCCTGAACGGCTTACTGTCGCTGTCTTTCCAGTCATCGCTTCTTCTCTGGTAAGGCCTGCTCTGGCCTTCCTCCCTGTCCTCCGTTCTCCTTTGGTAGGGTCTTTTTGGTCTCTCTTCTCCGCCCTCCGTTCTTCTTTGGTAAGGTCTTCTGGGGCTATCTTCTCCGCCCTCCGTTCTTCTTTGGTAGGGTCTTCTGGGGCGATCTTCCCCGCCTTCTGTTCTCCTTTGGTAGGGTCTTTTCGGTCTCTCTTCTCTGTCCTCTGTTCTTTTTTGGTAAGGTCTTCTGGGACGTTCTTCGCTGTCCTCAGTTCTCCTTTGGTAGGGTCTTCTTGGTCTCTCCTCCCTGTCTTCGGTTCTCCTTTGATAAGGTCTTCTGGGACTGCTCTGGCTCGAATCCCCATCCTCCGTTCTCCTCTGGTAGGGTCTTCTTGGTCTCTCTTCCCTATCCTCCGTTCGCCTTTGATAAGGTCTTCTGGGACGTTCTTCGCTATCCTCCGTTCTCCTCTGGTAGGGTCTTCTTGGTCTCTCTTCCCTGTCCTCCGTTCTCCTTTGATAAGGTCTTCTGGGACTGCTCTGGCTCGAATCCCCATCCTCATTTCTCCTTTGGTATGGTCTTCTGGGACTACTCTGGCTCGAATCCCCATCCTCCGTTCTCCTCTGGTAGGGTCTTCTTGGTCTCTCCTCCTTGTCTTCTGTTCTCATTCTGGGTCTTCTCTGGCTCAAATCCCCATCCTCCGTTCTCCTTTGGTATGGTCTTTTCGGGCTCTCTTCTCCATCCTCCGTTCTCCTTTTATAGGGTTTTCTCTGGCTCAAATCTCCACCTCTCTCTTTCTTCGGGTATCCACTTTTTTTGGTGGCAGATTTGGCATGGCCGGCCGGTTTTTTAGTACCGAGTTTTTTCTTTCTGTTGCCGGACGGCTTCCTGGGTTTTTCCATTTTCTTTAGTTATTGAAAATCACAATTTTCCGCAAAGGTACACCTATTTGGTTCAAATTCGCTGGAGTCTCGGATAAAAGGCATCCACAATGTGATGAATCACAGCATCGTCGCCTTTCAGGGTGATGGCAACAATGTCGAAACGAGTCTCCAGGTTGATGTTTTTAAACCGGATATAGTGATTGACGGCTTTGATGAGAAACCGTTGTTTGTTGTTGTCGACCGCCACCTCGGGTTCCAGCAAAGGAGTTCCTTTCCGGGTCTTTACCTCGACCACCACCAGGAAATCTTTGTCCTTGGCCAGGATGTCAATTTCATTATGACCAAATCTCCAGTTGGTCTCCAGGATGGTAAAGCCCTTTTCTTTCAGGAATTTCGCTGCCATCTCCTCTCCCTTTATCCCCGTTTCCTGTTTATCATTCATTGTTATAACTATAGGAATTTCAATGTAACATCCTTATTTACATCAAGTATTACTTCATTACCCAGGATGAGGCTCAGGTTGGTGTCTTCATGACCGGAAGGCAGTCCGAAAGCCAGGGGGTAGGAAAAATCATTCGTGGTATCTGCAATGATCTCCTCCACAGTCTTCCCAAAGGGGATCTGGTTGTCTTTCAGGTCTGTCAGTCCCCCGATGATCAGTCCCGCCAGCCTGGAAAGTCTGCCTGAACGTTTCAGGGCGATCATCATTCTTTCAATATGATAGAGGTACTCATCCAGTTCTTCGATAAACAGGATCTTGCCTTCTCCATCCACTTCAGAAGGGCTGTCGATCATAGCATACAGCAAGGAAAGGTTGCCTCCTGTCAGGATTCCCTGAGCGGTCCCTTTACGGTTAAGCTCATGGCCTTTCCATTGATATTTAAGGGATTCTCCAAAAAGTGCCTTTCTCAGGCTTTCGATGCTTTCGGGGGCGAGTTTGTTATGAATGAAATTGTAGGGCATGATGCCGTGGATGGTTTTAATCCGGCAGCGCTGCATCAGGTGGCTGAGCAGGACTGTAATATCACTGAAACCGACCACCCATTTGGGATAGCGCACCAGGTTTTCAATACACAGGCTGTCGATGATTTGTAAGGTGCCATACCCGCCACGGGCACAAAAAATAGCTTTGATCTCCTTATCGTCCATCATCGCCTGGAGGTCGTCCATGCGGTCGATCTCCCTTCCTGCAAACTGCCTGTGTTTTTTATACAGGTGCTTTCCCAGGGCGACCTCCAGTCCCCAGGAACGCAGCTGGGCTATAGCCGGTTCCATTTCTTCCGGGGCGACACTCCTGGCGGGGGCTATGATCCCGACTTTATCTCCGGGTTTCAGAGGGTCCGGGGTAATAAACTGATTCATAACAATTTAAAAATTTTTTCGTCTATTTTTTCCATTTTTTGCTTTTCAAACATATATATGGATGAAACCCCGCTTTTGGAAATTTAATGGTTACTTTTATCGAAAATTACTGTAAAATCAAGGTTATCATGTCGAAAAAGAGTGTAAAAGTAAGCAGGAAATCGGGTAGGAACACTTTTGCCAACCAGGTTTTGAATCTTTTCATTGCGAACCCTTTCGGGGGTTACAATTTCCGTCAGGTTTCCGGGCAACTGGGAATTTCGGATAAGGCAAGCCGTGAGCTGGTGAGGATGATCCTGCTGGAACTCTGTGAAGCCGGGGAGATTGTGGAAGCGAAGAGAGGGAAGTACAAGCTGAATCCTGCGAAAGTCCGGCAGCCCAGTCACCGGAACACGGTGGAGGGTGTGGTGGATATGAAGCAGACGGGGAAGGCTTATGTGACTGCTGAGGGTGTGGATGAAGACATCTACATTGCTCCCAATAATACGAACCGGTCGCTGAATGGTGACAGGGTGAGGGTGTTGCTGTTTCCGAGGAGGTCGGGAAAGAAGCTTGAGGGACAGGTGCTCGAAATCATCGGGAGAGCGAAGACCCAGTTTGTTGGAACAGTGCATATTTCAGGGAAACATGCTTTTCTGATACCAGATCAGATCGTGATGCCCGTGGATATCGTCCTTGAACCCGGTAAGCTGCAGGGAGCCAGGCATGGCGAAAAAGCCATCGTACGTTTGACGGATTGGCCGGAACATTCCAGGAATCCTTTCGGGGAAGTCGTGGAGGTGTTGGGCAAACCAGGAGATAACGAGGTGGAAATGAGGTCTATACTGGCAGGTTTTGACTTTCCTCTCTCTTTCACAAAGGTTGCTGAGACAGAAGCCAGGAAGATTCCTGATACCCCCACCGACAAGGATCTGGAGGGAAGGAAAGACTTCAGGCCATATTTCACCTGCACCATCGACCCCATCGATGCCAAAGACTTTGACGATGCTTTGTCGCTGAGGAAATTAGACAACGGAGCCTGGGAGGTTGGCGTGCATATCGCGGATGTCTCGCATTATGTAAGGCCCGGAATGGCGATCGACCAGGAGGCTTATGAGAGAGGTACCTCCGTGTACCTGGTGGACAGGACCTACCCCATGTTACCGGAGAAGCTTTCCAATAATGTATGTTCGTTACGGCCGGAGGAGGACAAACTCTGTTTTTCGGCCGTCTTTCAGATGAGCGCCAAAGGAGAGGTGACGGAGGAATGGTTCGGAAAGACCGTCATCCGTTCCAAACGCAGGTATCATTATGAGGAGGTGCAACAGATCATTGAAGGTGCTGAAGGTGATTTTAAGGAAGAGCTGATGATATTGCATGGCCTGGCACAGAAACTCCGGAATGACCGCTTCAAAAAAGGATCCATCAACTTCAAGTCGAAAGAAGTGAAATTCAGGCTTGATGAGAACGGCAAACCGGTGGAAGCCTTTATCAAAGAACAAAAGGAAGCCAACTGGCTTATTGAGGATTTCATGCTGCTGGCCAACAAAAAAGTGGCTGAGTTTATCGGAAGAAGAAAAGGCCAGGCGCCGGTCAAGACTTTTGTTTACCGGATACACGACAGTCCCAACCTCGAAAAATTAGAGGTCTTTGCCGAGTTTGTAAGGAAACTGGGCTATTCCGTAAAGACCAGCTCGCGAAAATTCTTGTCCGACAGTCTCAACAAGTTGTTTGAAGATATTTCCGGAAAAGGTGAGGAGAACCTGGTGGAGACCATCGCCATACGCACCATGGCAAAAGCCATTTATTCCACCAAGAATATTGGTCATTACGGGCTGGCTTTCCCCTATTACACCCACTTCACTTCTCCCATCAGGCGGTATCCCGACCTGATGGTGCACCGGCTGCTGGAGATGTACCAGAAAGGCAAACCGTCGGTATCGCAGGAAGAATATGAGGCTCATTGCAAACATGCTTCCGACATGGAGCGCAATGCGGTGGAGGCAGAACGGGCCAGTGTCAAATACAAACAGGCTGAATTCCTCCTAGACAAGATAGGCCAGGAGTTTACCGGCCTGATCTCGGGAGTCAGCAAATGGGGTATTTATGTCGAGCTCGACATCAACAAAGGCGAAGGAATGGTTCCCCTGAAGAACCTTCAGGATGATTATTATTACCTCGATGAGGACAATTATAAGGTGATTGGATATAAACATGGCAGGGAATACAGGCTGGGAGATGCGGTGACCGTGGTAATCCGTCATATTGACCTGCCCCGAAAGCAGATGGATTTTGATTTTGTGTTGGAAGATTAGGAAACTGGGGCTTTTACAATTTATTTTATTTTTTTTGTGTCGCTCCTGCTTGAATGTCTCCGGACAGGTTCTGGATGATTTTTCAGATGGTGAATTTTTGAACGACCCTGTCTGGGTTGGGGATACCGTTGATTTTGAGGTAAATGCGAGTCTCCAGCTGCATTTGGCAGCTTCGGGGACCGATTCTTCCTCTCTGGTCACCTCCAGTCAACTCATCGACAGCACCGAGTGGTCATTCTGGATCAGGTTGTCGTTCAGCCCTTCGTCGAACAATTATGCCAGGGTCTACCTGGTGTCGGACCAGCCGGATTTGGGAAATGCGGTGAACGGATATTACCTGCAGTTTGGGGAAGCCGGTTCCCTCGATGCCCCGGAGCTTTTCAGGCAGGAAGGCAACCAGCGGACTTCCGTGTGTCGCGGGCCGGACGGGATGCTGGCTTCTTCCTTTTCGCTCAGGGTGAAAGTGACCCGCGACCTGAACGGGAACTGGTCGGTTTATGCCGACACCTCCGGAGGAGGCATCTGGTATCTTATGGCCTCCGGGCAGGATACCACCTTTCATTCTGCCTCATGGTTCGGGTTTTTATGCCATTACACCTCGAGCAATGCTACGAAATTCTACTTTGATGAGGTGGAGGTCAAATCCTGGGTAGTTGATCATCAAGCACCAGTATTCCAAACTCTAACCGTGGAAAATGATCATAGTCTGAAACTGGTTTATAACGAGACCCTGCATCCGGATTCAGTGAGCCAGATCGGTCATTATTTTGTCGACCAGGGGATTGGAAATCCTGTACAGGCTTATCCGGACCCTGGCAACCCCAAAATCCTGGTGCTGGTCTTCAATACGGCTTTTCAGGAGGAATTGTCTTATCAACTTTCGGTAACCGGAGTGTCAGACCTTAATGGGAACACTTCCCTTCCGGGTGAGTATTCCTTTGAATATTGGCATCCTCATTTTAATGACCTGGTTATCAATGAGATCATGGCTGATCCGGAACCACAGGTGGGATTGCCTCCCTTTGAGTACCTGGAGCTGTTCAACCGGACTCAGCACATGGTAAAATTGGATGGATGGAAGTTAAGGATAGGCAGTGCGACCAAATACCTGGACGGTGGCTCTTGTCAGCCCGGAGGATACCTCATCCTGGCCGATTCCTCGGCCTCCCTGTTTTTTTCTTCGTTTGGGGATTTCCTGGGTTTCTCCTCTTTCACTTTGTCGAATGAAGGCACTACCCTGATCCTGGAGAATGAGGCAGGGCAGGTTATTCACACCGTGGCTTATGATGTGGACTGGTATGGTAATGCCCTGAAAGCAGAAGGCGGATGGTCACTGGAGCAGATCGATCCGGACAATCCCTGTGCCGGTGGCGGAAACTGGACGGCCAGCCTGGCAGCCAGGGGAGGCACTCCCGGCTCTGTCAATTCCGTGGATGAATCCAGGCCCGATGAATCCGGTCCTTTTCCCGAGCGCATCAGCGTGAGGGATGCAAAGACCCTGATGGTATTTTTCAGCGAACCCCTCGACAGCCTCAGCCTGTTGTCACCCGGGTTGATGAGGATAGCACCGGGTGGAATGGAACCCCAGCGTGTGACACCGGTGGCTCCTTCTTACGACAGGGCCGAAGTCGTACTTCCTTTCCTGATGATCAAAGACTCCGTCTATGAGCTGGTGTTTGCCGATACGCTGAAGGACTGTGCAGGGAACCTGTCACCGGAGAGTTTTTCCCTCCCATTCGGCCTGCCCGGCCTGCCCCTTTCGGGAGAGGTGGTCATCAACGAGGTGATGTTTGAACCTGAAGACACCAAGCCGGAGTTTGTGGAGTTGTACAATGCTTCCGGCAAGATCTTTGACCTGAAGGATCTGTTTTTCAAGGAAGTAGACACCCTGGGCGGATTCGATGGGAACCTGTGTTGTTGTTCACCGGAAGGACGTTTGTTCTTCCCGGGAGAGTACCTGGCGCTAACTACGGATGCTGCCGTGCTCAGGGATCAGTACCCTTCCTCACCTGCATCCGCCATCCTGGACATGACCTCCCTGCCCCAGCTGAACAATGAGGGAGGCTGCCTGGCCTGTTGCCGCTGGTCGGGGGCGGCTACCGACACCGCGGTCTTCCTAACCGGTATGCACTACCCTTTGCTGGTGACCACCCGGGGCGTCTCCCTCGAAAGACTCAGTCCTGATCTTCCGGGGACGGATCACCAGAACTGGCACTCTGCCGCTGCTTCCTGCGGATTTGCCACACCGGGACTAAAGAACTCCCAGTTCATCGGGCCGACAGATACTATTGCCGAAATAGATCTCGACCCTCCGGTTTTTTCACCTGATAACGACGGTTACCAGGATGTGGAGATCGTGTCCTGCCACATGAATGAACCGGGTTATATGGCCAACATCGTCATCTATAATGTCGCCGGCCAGGAGGTGAGGTACCTGGTGAATGAATGTCTGATGGGCAACCAAGAGACTTTTATCTGGGACGGCACCGACAACCTGGGGAGACTGGCCGGGATCGGCATGTATGTGGTCTTCTTCGAGTTTTTCAAGCCCGATGGTGAGGTGAAACGCCAAAAAAAGGTGGCGGTCCTCGGGAGAAAACTGTAAACCTGTCAGTTAGGTGATTCCTCCATCCGGAGGCCTTGTTTTTCAAGAAAAGTCATTATTTTTACCAAACAAAAGGACTCTCCCTTTTGTTAATTGCTTCACAAAAGCTCAAGCATGCCTCAGGACTATATACCCATCATGATCCAGTCATTTATTGTACTGGGATTTGTGATCACCACCATGCTGCTCACCCACCGGCTGGGGCCTAAAAGGTTTTCCAGGGCCAAGCTGGAGAACTTTGAGTGTGGCATCGAAGGCATGGGCAATGCACGTAGTCCTTTCTCCGTCAAGTATTTCCTGATCGCCATTTTATATGTTCTTTTTGATGTGGAAGTGATCTTTATGTATCCCTGGGCCGTGAACTTCAAGTTACTGGGTTCCAGAGGCTTCATAGAGATGCTGATATTCCTGGGATTGTTGCTTCTGGGCTTTTTGTACATCATCCTCAAAGGGGGTTTGAAGTGGGAAAACTAAAGCAGGAATCAAAATAAGGATAGGGTCATGGTAACTATTGAAAAGGCACCGGACGGATACAGCGGGAAAGGTTTTTTTGTGACCTCGTTTGAAAAGGCGGTAGGACTGGCGAGGAAAAACTCTCTCTGGCCACTTCCTTTTGCCACTTCCTGCTGTGGAATCGAGTTCATGGCCACCATGGGTGCTCATTATGACCTGGCACGTTTCGGATCGGAACGTCTCAGCTTCTCTCCCAGGCAAAGCGACCTGCTGATGGTGATGGGCACCATAGCCAAAAAGATGGGCCCCGTGCTTAAAGAAGTGTATGTACAAATGGCAGAACCCAAATGGGTGCTCTCCGTGGGTGCCTGTGCCTCCAGCGGCGGGATCTTCGATACCTACAGCGTCCTGCAGGGCATCGACCGGATCATCCCCGTGGATGTCTATGTGCCGGGTTGTCCGCCACGTCCGGAGCAGATCATCGACGGCATTCTGAAGATCCAGGATCTGGTGGGGAAAGAACAGCTGAGAAGAAGGTATTCAAAAGAATACCAGGATCTCTTAACCTCTTACGGTATTGAATGATGTTCAGACAGCAGCCGGATATCGACCAAATGACAATGGAAAAGCTAAAACAGCGCTTTCCGGAAGGGATACTCCGCGAGGAGTTTATCACCGACATGCTGGTGATCACCGTGGACAAGGAGGTGCTTTTCGACCTTATCCGTTTTTTAAAGGAGGAGCCTGAGCTGCAATATACTTTTCTTACCACCCTCTGCGGCATTCACTACCCCGATAGTGACCTTCCCTGGGGCATGGTGTACCATCTCCACAGCATGACCCTGAACCACAGGCTGCGGATCAAGGTGTTCAATAATACGGATGACGTACATTTCCCTTCTATGACCCCCCTGTTTCCCACGGCCAACTGGATGGAAAGAGAGACTTATGACTTTTTCGGATTCCTTTTCGACGGACATCCGGGACTGAAAAGGATTTTAAATGTCGATGATTTTGAAGGATTTCCATTAAGGAAAGACTTCCCCCTGGAAGACCAGACCCGGGAAGATAAAAACGATGCGATGTTTGGTAGATGATATGAAGATACCTGCAGAACATACAAAAAATCCTTTGTCGGACCTGGTGACGGGTGAGGAGCACCGTGAGTACAATATCCTGAATGTGGGTCCCACGCATCCGGCCACCCACGGGGTGTTTCAGAATGTGATGACCATGGACGGGGAGTTTGTGGTGGAGACCGAACAGACCATCGGATACATCCACAGGGCCTTCGAAAAGCTGGCGGAGCGAAGGCCTTTTTACCAGGTCACACCCCTCACCGACCGCCTGAACTATTGTTCTGCCCCTATCAACAACCTGGGATGGCACATGACCGTGGAGAAACTCCTTGGTATCGAGATACCGAAGAGGGTGGATTACCTCAGGGTGATCATCATGGAGCTGGCCCGCCTGGCCGACCACAACATCTGCAACTCGGTCATCGGTGTCGACAGCGGGGCCCTGACCGGATTTGTATATCTCTTCCAGCAAAGAGAAAAGATCTATGAGATCTATGAAGAGATATGCGGTTCGAGGCTGACCACCAACCTCGGCCGTATCGGCGGACTGGAACGCAACTTCAGTGGGAAAGCCTGGGCGAAACTCAGGCAGTTCCTGGATGAATACCCCAAGGTCCTTAAGGAATTTGAGAAGCTGCTGAAAAGGAACCGCATCTTCATGGACCGTACCATCAATGTCGGTCCCATCTTCGCCGAAAGAGCTCTGGCATACGGGCTTACCGGACCCAACCTGAGAGCCGCCGGCGTGGACTATGACGTGAGGGTGGCTCATCCCTATTCCTCTTACGAAGATTTTGATTTCTTCATTCCCGTCGGGGAAAACGGAGATACCTACGACCGTTTTATCGTCCGCCAGGAAGAGATGTGGCAGAGCCTGGAGATCATCCGGCAGGCCATGGAGAAACTGGAGAAGATGGACGACAAACAGACCTATCACGCTGACATCCCGAAGTTCTTCCTGCCTCCCAAGGAGGAGGTCTACCAGGATATGGAAGCCCTGATCTATCACTTTAAGATCGTGATGGGCGAGATCGAAGTCCCTGCAGGAGAAGTCTACCATTGCGTGGAAGGTGCCAACGGTGAACTGGGATTTTACCTGGTCAGCGATGGGGGAAGGACCCCTTACCGGCTGCACTTTCGCCGGCCCTGTTTTATTTTTTACCAGGCTTATCCGGAGATGATCAAAGGGAGTATGCTCTCTGATGCTGTGCTCACCATGAGCAGCATGAACATCATAGCCGGAGAACTGGATGCCTGATAAGTTATTGATGATGAATGATATACAACATAAGCCGCCTTTGTTTGACGAAGAGACCCTGAAACTGGCCCGTGACCTCATTTCCAGGTATCCTGAAGGAAAACAAAAATCGGCGCTCATCCCTTTGCTTCATATAGCCCAGGCCAGTGCCGGCGGATGGCTCAGCACGGAGACCATGGATGAAGTGGCCGCCTTACTGAGGATATCTCCTATCGAAGTCTATGAAGTGGCTACCTTTTATACCATGTTCAACCTGCAGCCTGTAGGCCGTTGCGTGATCGAAGTATGCCGCACCGGTCCCTGCCAGCTGGGTGGTGCCGGGGAGCTGGTAAGCTATCTGGAGAAGAAGCTGAATATTAAGGTGGGTGAGACCACTGCCGACGGCAGGTTTACGCTGAAAACCGTGGAATGCCTGGCTGCCTGTGGCAACGCCCCTGTGATACAGGTGGGCACTGACTATCATCTGAACATGAATGAAGGCAAGATCGACCGTCTCCTGGAACCCTACAACGACCCGGCACTGACCTCACACCAAAATCCGTATCTCTGATCCATGGCCCTGAAGATCCTCACCGAGCATATCGACGTACCCGGCCTCAGCACTTTCGAGGTGTACCGGAAGCTGGGAGGCTACCGTTCGGTGGAGAAGGCCCTGAAGGAGATGAATCCCATGCAGGTGGTGGAGGAGGTGAAGACCTCCAACCTGAGGGGTCGCGGAGGTGCCGGTTTCCCTGCAGGGATGAAATGGAGCTTCCTGGCCCGGGGGACAGGCAAACCTCATTACCTTATCTGCAATGCCGATGAGAGCGAACCCGGAACCTTCAAGGACCGTTACCTCATGGAGCGGAATCCCCACCTGCTGATAGAAGGTATCATCGTATCGGCCTTTGCACTGGAAGCCAAAACCGCTTACATCTATATCCGCGGTGAGCTTTTCTATGTGCTCAGGATACTGGAAAAAGCCATCAAAGAAGCCTACCAGGCCGGATTCCTGGGAAAAAACATCCTCGGCTCAGACTATTCCCTCGATATTTTTTGTCATCCCGGCGGAGGTGCTTATATATGCGGAGAAGAGACCGCCCTGATCGAATCCCTGGAAGGAAAAAGGGGAAACCCCCGGATGAAACCCCCGTTTCCCGCCGTTTCGGGCCTGTGGGGCTGTCCGACAGTGGTCAACAACGTCGAAACGCTCTCTTCTGTCCCCTGGATCATCATGAACGGTGGAGCGGCCTATGCACAGACCGGCGTGGGAAAAAGCACGGGCACCAAGCTGATTTCGGCCTGCGGTCATATTAACCATCCTGGTATCTTCGAGGTGGAGATGGGCCTCCCGGTGGAGGAGTTCATCTATTCAGACCAATGGTGCGGAGGCATACGCGACGGACATCAGCTTAAAGCCGTGGTGGCCGGAGGATCTTCCGTCCCCGTACTCCCGGCATCCCTCATCCTGAAGACCGCTGCAGGTCAGCCTCGCCTCATCTCCTATGAGTCCTTGTCGGAAGGCGGTTTCCAGACAGGCACTATGCTCGGCTCGGGAGGTTTTATCGTGATGGACGACACTACCTGCATTGTTTCTAACGTATTGAATTTCACCCGGTTCTACCATCATGAGTCCTGCGGGCAATGCAGTCCCTGCCGCGAAGGAACCGGCTGGATGGAAAAAGTGCTCCACCAGCTGGAAGAAGGGAAAGGCAGCATGAAAGATATTGACCTGCTGATGGATGTTGCCAATCATATTGAAGGAAATACCATCTGTCCGCTGGGCGACGCCGCTGCATGGCCTGTCAGCAGCGCCATCAGGCATTTCAGAAGTGAATTTGAAGAACATGTAACCTCCGGAAAATGTCCCTTGTCAAGGTAACCATAGATGATATCTTAATAGAGGTGGAAGAAGGAACGACCATCATGAACGCCGCCCGAAAGGCAGGCGGAAAGATCGTCCCACCGGCCATGTGCTATTATTCCAAGCTGCCCGGCACCGGAGGAAAATGCCGTACCTGCCTTGTCAAGGTCACCAAATCGTCTGAAAAAGATCCCCGTCCCATGCCCAAGTTGGTGCCTTCCTGCTCCACCGTCGTGATGGACGGTATGGAAGTGAGAAACATCACCTCCCCTGAGGTGCTGGACGCCAGGAAACATATCGTGGAATTTCTTCTGATCAACCATCCGCTCGACTGTCCTGTCTGCGACCAGGCCGGGGAATGTGACCTGCAGAACCTCAGCTATGAGCATGGCGTGTCCGGTTCCAGGTATGAATATGAACGAAGGACTTTTGAACGTATCGACATCGGCAACCTCATCCAGCTTCATATGAACCGCTGCATCCTCTGCTACCGCTGTGTCCATGTGGCCGACCAGATCACCAACAACAGGGTCCACGGCGTACTATTCAGGGGAGACAAGGCAGAGATAGGAACGTATATCGAAAAGGTCATCGACAATGACTTCTCCGGCAACGTGATTGATGTATGTCCGGTAGGAGCGCTCACCGACAAGACCTTCCGTTTTAAAAGCCGCGTCTGGTTCACCAAGCCTTATGATGCCCACAGGGAATGCGGCAGATGCAGCGGCAGGGTGGTGCTTTGGATGAGCGGAAAAGAGATACTCAGGGTCACCGGAAGAAAAGACAGGTATGGGGAGGTCGAGGAATTTATCTGCAATGAATGCCGTTTTGAGAAGAAAGAGCTGGAAGCATGGACGGTGGAAGGCCCCAGGATCATCTCCCATGATTCGGTCATCTCCCAAAACCTTTACGAGTATATGAAACAAGCGCCCAGGGATCCTGTCTATAAAAAGAAAAGCTAGATGGAAAGTATTCAGCTCGGATATAAGATCGTCTTTCTGTTCGTCATCCTGGGAGTGACCCTGGTGGTGGCCATGTATGCCACCTATGTGGAACGGAAGGTGGCTGCTTTCATCCAGGACAGGCTGGGTCCGAACCGGGCAGGCCCCTGGGGTATCCTTCAGCCATTGGCCGACGGGGTGAAGATGCTCATGAAAGAAGAGATCATCCCCCTCACCGCCCAGAGGCTGCTGTTCATCATGGGACCTTCCATCGCCATGACCACGGCCCTGCTCACCGGGGTCGTCATCCCCTGGGGAGGGGAATTCACGGTCAAAGGACAGACCTTCTCCCTTCAGGTCGCCGACCTCAACATCGGGATACTCTACGTCTTTGCCATGGTCTCCATCGGCGTCTACGGCATCATGCTCGGCGGATGGGCTTCCAACAACAAATACGCCCTGCTGGGGTCCATCAGGGCTGCATCACAGATGATCAGCTACGAGCTCGCCATGGGGATGTCGATCATCGCCCTCATCCTTTTCACCGGATCCCTCAGCATGAAAGAGATCGTGGACCAGCAGGCCGGGTGGCACTGGAACATCATCTACCAGCCCCTGGGGTTCCTCATCTTCCTGATCTGTGCCTTCGCCGAGACCAACCGGGCTCCCTTCGACCTCCCTGAATGTGAGACGGAGCTCATCGGCGGCTTCCACACCGAATACAGCAGCATGAAGCTGGGCTTCTACCTCTTTGCCGAATATATCAACATGTTCATCTCTGCTGCCGTCATCGCCACCCTCTACTTCGGAGGCTACCAGATGCCGCTCATCCACCACCTCGGCCTCTCACCAAATACCATGACCCTCCTGGGGAGCTTCTTCTTCTTCATCAAGATCATCCTGATCATCTTCGTATTTATGTGGGTCAGATGGACGCTCCCAAGGTTCCGTTACGACCAGCTCATGAATTTGGGGTGGAAAGGCCTGATCCCCCTGGCCATACTCAACATACTCCTCACCGGAGGTTTTGTCTTTCTGAAAGATCTGTTCTAATACCGCAACGATGAAACCCCTGACAAACAGATCGAAACAAGTATCTCAGAAGAAGATGACCCTCGCAGAGCGGATCTACCTCCCGGGTATCATCGCCGGTTTGTGGATCACCCTGCAGCATCTGTTCAGGAAGAAGGCTACCATCAAATATCCCGAGGAACAAAGACCTTTCAGCAAGGTCTACCGTGGACGGCATGTGCTGAAGCGGGACGAGCAGGGGAGGGAAAGATGTACCGCCTGCGGACTGTGTGCCGTGGCCTGCCCGGCAGAAGCCATCACCATGGTGGCCGGCGAAAGAAAACCCGGTGAGGAAAAGCTTTACAGGGAAGAGAAATATGCGGTCACCTACGAGATCAACATGCTGAGATGCATCTTCTGCGGCGACTGCGAGGAAGCCTGTCCCAAGGAAGCCATCTTCCTTACCGACCGCATCGTCGAGTCGGATTACGAGAGAGAACCTTTCGTCTTTGGGAAAGACCAGCTCCTCGAACCCTTAGATCCGGCCGGCAGGATCGACATCTCCGCCCGACAGACCGACAAGGTGCTCGACTTCAAGAAAAATCCCAACTTTGCCCATAACAAATAAAGATACACCATGGAATTCCTCTTTTACCTGTTAGCCGTCGTAGCCATCGTGAGCGCCCTGCTCATGGTGCTGGCCAAAAGCCCGGTGAACAGCGTGATCTACCTGGTGATCTGTTTCCTGGCCGTGGCCGGTCATTATATCCTTCTCAACGCCCAGTTCCTCGCCGTCGTCCACGTGATCGTCTATACCGGAGCCATCATGGTGCTCTTCCTCTTCGTCATCATGCTCCTGAACCTGAACAAGACCAACGAGCCACACAAGATACCCCTGACAAAAATCTCGGCCGTTATCTCCGGAGGATTGCTGTTCCTGGTCCTCCTGGCCGGACTCAGAGGGGCTGCTGCCATACAGCCCGCCCATGACTTCGACCCCCAGATCGGGCTGGTGAGCAGGCTGGGTATGGTGCTGTACCAGGACTATATGATCCCCTTTGAGGTGTCATCCGTATTGTTCATCTCCGCCATGGTGGGCGCCGTGATGCTGGGTAAACGCGAACCTTCGAAAAAAAACTGACATGGAATCCCTGAAAACCGCCATACAGATCGTACCCCTGGAACATTACGTGTTCCTGGCTACCGCCCTCTTTTCCATCGGGGTGCTCGGGGTGCTCTTCAGGAGAAACACCCTCATCATCCTCATGTCGATAGAACTTATGCTGAATTCGGTGAACCTCCTCCTGGCGGCCTTCTCGGCCTACCACTCCGACCCTGCCGGTCAGGTGTTCGTCTTCTTCATCATGGTCGTCGCCGCCGCGGAAGTCGCCGTCGGACTGGCTATCCTCGTGATGATGAAAAGAAACTCCGACTCCATCGATATCAACCTGCTTAACCGACTGAAATGGTGAACCCTGAATACCTCATCCGGCTCAGCTGGCTCGTACCCCTCTTCCCCCTGGCAGGATTCCTGGTGAACAGCCTCGGACACAAGAGGATACCAGGTACCCGCGGTGGGTATCTCGCCTCCCTGTCGGTAGGGATGTCATTCCTCTTCACCTTACTACTTTTTATCGGCATCCGCCAGGCAGGAAACACCACCCACCTCCTCCACCTCACCGACTGGATCGTGGTCAGGCAGTTTAAGGTGCCCCTGGATTTCCTCATCGACCCCCTCTCGGTGACCATGATGCTCATCGTCACGGGCGTCGGACTCCTCATCCATGTCTTCTCCATCGGCTATATGAAAGGCGATGAACGCCTGAATGCCTTCTTCTCCCAGATGAACCTGTTCACCTTTTTCATGCTCCTCCTGGTGATGGGGGCGAACTATCTCATCCTTTTCATCGGGTGGGAGGGCGTCGGACTGTGTTCCTACCTGCTCATAGGCTTTTGGTATAAGACTCCGGAGTACAACCTCGCTGCCCGTAAAGCCTTCATCATGAACAGGATAGGCGACCTGGGCTTTTTGCTGGGCATCTTCCTCTTCTTCTATACCTTTCAGACCGTGAGCTTTCAGGAAGCTGCCGCAGCCTTGTCGCGCCAGCAGCCGGGAAACCTGAACATCACCATCATGACCCTATTGTTGCTGGTCGGTGCCCTGGGAAAAAGCGCCCAGATCCCTTTATACACCTGGCTTCCCGATGCCATGGCAGGACCTACGCCGGTCTCCGCCCTCATTCATGCTGCCACCATGGTGACGGCCGGCATCTACATGATCGCCCGATCCTCACCCTTGTTCGTCCTGGCTCCCTTCACCATGGAGGTGATAGCCGTCATCGGCATTGCCACGGCGCTCTTTGCCGCGTCCATAGGACTGTTCCAGAACGACATCAAGAAGGTGCTGGCCTATTCCACGGTCAGCCAGCTGGGATATATGTTCCTGGCCCTGGGGGTGGGAGCCTTCTCCTCGGCCGTGTTTCACCTCACCACCCATGCCTTTTTTAAAGCCCTGCTGTTCCTCGCCGCCGGCAGCGTGATCCATGCCCTCCACGGGGAGCAGGATATCCGCAAGATGGGGGGACTGAAAAAGTGGATTCCTTATACTTTTGCCACTTTTCTCATAGGGACCCTGGCTATCTCCGGGATTCCTCCTTTCGCGGGTTTTTTCTCCAAAGATGAGATCCTCGTCAGGAGCTACGAGGCGAACCCACTTCTTTACTGGCTGGGTCTGCTGGGAGCCCTGCTAACCTGTTTGTATATGTTCAGGCTGTTGTACCTGGTCTTTTACGGGTCCTTCAGGGGAAAGAAGGCTGACAGTCCTGTCACACCGCATGAGTCGCCCAAGGTCATGATCATCCCCCTGCTCATCCTGGCTATCCTCTCGGTATCCGGAGGCTTTCTGAATATACCGGCACTCTTCCACGGCAGGGAGACCTTCAGTGCCTTCCTGAGCCCGTCGCTGGCAGCCACAGCCGGCAATCATTCCACCATGTCCCATGCCCTGGAATGGATGCTCCTGTTGTCATCATTTCTCTTGCTTCTGGCAGTCACCGGACTGGCCTGGTGGTGGTTTGTGAAGCGGTCCCGTGTTCCCGGTCCCGACGGACAACTCATGCCCTGGCCTCAGAAGATTCTTGTCAAAAAATATTTTGTGGATGAATGGTACCACTGGATGTTCGTAAGGCCATACGAGAGCCTGTCGTCTATCTTCGCCGAGAAGGTGGAGAAAGGCGTCATCGACCGCCTGGTGAACCTGGCCGGGGACCTGGTGTTCGAGGCCGGAAGGCAGGTGCGAAGGCTGCAGAACGGCAACATCAGCTTCTACGCCTTCGTCATGCTCGCCGGAATATTGCTTTTCTTTATGTTATCCTTAATGATCAGGTAATATGTGGAATCTGGTCCTGTTGATACTGCCCCTGCTCACGGCCGTCCTGGTGTTCATCCCCGGGTCTAACAAGGTAGCTAAAGCCACCGCACTGGCACTGTCGCTGCTGCAGCTGGCCGTCACCCTCCTCCTTGCCTTCCGTTTTCCCTCACAAGCTGATAATCACTACCTCTTTCGCATGAGCTGGATGCCGGAATACGGCATCAACTTCCACCTCAGCATCGACGGCATCTCCCTGGTCATGATACTGCTCACCAACCTGCTGATGCCCTTCATCCAGTACGCCGGTATCCACCTGGAACGCCGCAGGGAGAAGCTCTTCCTGGCTCTGATGCTGTTCACCCAGTTCGCCCTCAACGGGGTCTTCCAGGCTGACAACGCCGTACTTTTCTACCTCTTCTGGGAGATGGCCCTGGTGCCGGTCTTCTTCATCCTCTTCCTCTGGGGAGGTGAAAGACGGCAGTCGGTAACCCTGAAGTTCTTTATCTATGCACTCTTCGGCAGCCTGTTCCTGCTGGTGGTGTTCATATACCTGTATTTTCAAACCTCACCCCCTCACAGCTTCGAATATTCGGCCTTCCTGAACATGAAGATGGAACCCTGCGACCAGTCGTGGGTCTTCTGGCTATTGTTGCTGTCTTTTGTCATCAAGATCCCATTGTTCCCTGTACACACCTGGCAGCCAGATACATACACTGTGGCTCCTTATCAGGGCAGCATGCTGCTGGGAGGATTACTCATGAAAATGGGTATCTACGGACTGATACGCTGGGTGGTGCCGGTGATCCCCGAATTTTCGCTCCAGTGGGGCTACTGGATCGTGCTCGCTGCCCTGGCGGGCATGGTATATTTTTCGGTGATCGCGCTGAAGCAAAACAACCTGAAGACTTTCCTCGCCTATTCTTCCCTGGCCCACGGGGGACTCATGGGTGCCGCCGTCTTCTCCCTTAACGAGTACGCCATTCAGGGAGTCCTCTTCCAGAGCGTCAGCCATGGCATCATCATCGTGCTGCTATTTTATTTTGCCCAGCTCATCGAAGAAAGAACGGACACCCTGAACATGGCCCACCTGGGCGGCATCAAACGCCCTGCCCCGGCGTTTGCCGGGCTGTTGCTCATTACTGTGCTTGCTTCTGTCGGACTACCTCTCACCAACGGTTTCGTCGGAGAGCTGCTGATGATACTGGGCTTGTTCTCTTTCAAGGTGTGGACAGCCTTCCTGGGCGGGCTCACCCTGGTCCTGGGAGCCGTGTACATGTTGTACGCCTACCAGAAAGTGGTCCTCGGTCCGGCCAACGAGCTCACCGAAACCTTCTCCGACATCGGGAAGAGGGAGTTGGTGATGGTGGTTCCGCTGGTACTGCTGGTCCTCCTCCTGGGATGTTACCCCCAGCCCCTGCTGCAGATCTCCGAAGAAGCAGTGCGTACCCTCATCTCCACGGCCTATAACCTCAAATAACCCACGCTCATGATATCCCTCATCATACTTGCTGCCTCAGGGATCCTGATCCTCTTCGTGGGACTGGGAAAACAGAAGGCCCTGCTGGCTCCCCTGGGGATCACTACCCTGGCCCTGGCCGCCTTCTTCCTGCTGACAGGAACCGGACAGCAGACGGAAATACTGAAGGATATGATCGTGTTCGACCATTTTGCTTCCTCCTTCAGCCTCGTCATGGTCCTGCTCACCGCCCTCATCTTCCTCCTGGGGATAGAATATTATGACGCCATGGAGCATCATGTGGCCGAGAACTTTGCCCTCATGTTGTTCTCCCTCACCGGCGCCCTGCTCATGGTGTCCTTTCACAACATGGTGGTGTTATTCCTGGGTATCGAGATACTTTCCATACCATTATATATACTATCGGGCAGCAAGAAGTTCAGCTACCGTTCCAACGAAGCTTCTTTCAAGTACTATGTTCTCGGTTCCTTTGCCTCCGCATTCCTCCTGTTCGGTATCGCGCTGGTGTATGGGCTCACGGCCTCCTTCGACCTGGATGTCATCAGGGAGTATGCCTTTCAGCAGCTCAGCCAGAGGTCGCCCCTGTATATCTCCGGGCTCATCATGATCTTCATCGGGATGACCTTCAAGGTGGCCGCAGCACCTTTTCATTTCTGGAGCCCCGACGTATACGAAGGCTCACCCACCCTCATCACCGCCTTCATGGCCACGGTGGTGAAGACCGCCGGCATCGCCGCCCTCTGGCGCCTCCTCGACCAGGCCCTCATCCCCCTTCCCGACTCCCTCATGTGGATGCTCTGGATCATCACCTTCCTTACTTTGGCCGTGGGCAACCTCACCGCCTTGTGGCAGACCAGCTTCAAGAGGTTGCTGGCATACTCAGGCATCGCCAACAGCGGCTTTCTCATGCTCATCATCCTGGTGGCCGACCCCGCGGCCTCTTCCACCCTCCTCTACTACACCTTCACTTACGGCCTCGCCACCCTGATGGCCTTCAGCATCCTCTTTACCGTGAAAAGACAGACCGCCGGGTCGGAACAGATAGAGATATTCACCGGGCTGTGGCGGCGTCATCCCTTCCTGGCCGTCATGCTCACCCTCTCCCTCCTGTCCCTGGCCGGCATCCCGCCCCTGGCGGGGTTCTTCGCCAAATACCTGGCTTTCTTTCAGGCCATCGGTCAGCATTTTGTGTGGATCACCCTCTTCGCCATCATCATGGCCCTGGTTGGGATCTATTACTATTTCTCTGTCCTGCGTTTTATCTATTCCTCTAAAGAAGAACCCAGGTCCCTGCACTTGCCCCTTACCACCGTCATCGTCCTCCTCCTCTGCGGCATGCTGATCCTCTTCCTCGGCCTCTGTCCGAACTGCCTGACCCGCTGGTAATGACTTTCCAATGATCCATCCTGAAAACCAACCCTCTTAGCCTCCTGTTTTATGGTGAAACTCGTATTTGCCACCAACAACCCTCACAAACTGAAAGAGATACAGACTGCCCTGGCAACTTCCGGTGCTGCCGTCGAAGTGATAGGCCTGGCCGACCTGGGCTGCAGGGAAGACATCCCTGAGACCGCCGACACCCTGCAGGGCAATGCCTTGCAAAAGGTCATGTACCTGCACGAAAAATATGCCATCGACGGCTTCGCCGACGATACCGGGCTGGAGGTGGAAGCACTCAACGGTGGCCCCGGAGTCTATTCCGCACGCTATGCCGGGGAAGGCTGTTCATTCGACGATAACATAGACAAGCTGCTCCGTGAGATGGACGGTATCACCAACCGCAAGGGCGTCTTCCGCACCGTGATCTGCCTGTTGAGCGGCGGTGTCACCCATTATTTCGAAGGATATATGGAAGGTAAGATCCTTACCGGCCGCCGCGGAACCGGTGGTTTTGGCTACGATCCTGTTTTCCAACCAGATAACTCTGAACACACTTTTGCCGAGATGGACCTCGAAGAAAAGAACCGCCTCAGCCACCGCGGACAAGCCATAAGGCTGCTGGTGGAGCATTTACAAGGGAAAGGGTATAAAACTGAAGGTACAAGTGAAGTGAAAAGGAATTAAGTACTTGTACTTCATACTTTTACTTGATACTATTACTTCAATTTTCTCACCTCCCTCATGCCTCCCTCCTCCAAACAATCCGGCCCTCCTTCCAAACCGAAACCCGGGTTGTTCCGCGTGCTCATCCCATACAAGGGAACCGTCGCCGCTCTGGTCATCCTGGCCCTGGGAGCCAGCAGCATCAACCTGCTCATACCCAAGATCATCTCCCGAAGCATCGATGCCTTCTCTGCCGGCCGCTTCGACCTCACCACGGTGATCCTGGAGTTCCTTCTGGCCGGAACAGGCATCTTTGTGGTCACCCTCCTTCAGGGCATCATGCAGACCCTGACCGCCGAGAAAGTGGCCAAAGATCTGCGGAACAAGCTGGCCGGAAAACTGTCACACCAAAGCTACACCTATATCCTCGGCTCCAACCCTTCCAAACTGCTCACCAACCTGACCTCCGACATGGACTCGGTGAAGATGTTCGTATCCCAGGCTTTTGTCACCATCATCTCCTCCCTCTTTGTCATCGCCGGGGCGGCCTTCATGCTGATTACCATCAACGTCCGGCTGGCGCTGGCCGTCCTTGCCATCGTGCCCATCATCGCCACCGCCTTCTTCATCGTCTTCCGCAAGGTGAGGGTCATCTTCAGGAAGAGCCGGGAAGTCATCGATGCACTCAACCGTATCATCAACGAAAGCATCCTCGGCGCTGCCCTCATCCGGGTTCTGAATTCCCAGCAGCCTGAGAATCAGAAGTTCATGGAGAAGAATATGGAATCCCGCGACCTGGGTCTGTCCATCGTCCGCCTGTTTTCCACCCTGATACCCATCATCATGTTCGTCTCCAACCTGGCGGTGGTCGTAATCCTCGCCCTGGGCGGACACCTGGTGGTAGCCGGTTCCCTGTCGCTCGGCGACTTCGCCGCCTTTAACAGCTACCTGGTGATGCTCATTTTCCCGGTGATGATGATCGGCTTTATGAGCAACATCATCGCCTCGGCCACCGCCTCCTACGGCAGGATCAAGACCGTTCTGGATGAGCCGCTGCCGGCAGAGACCGGGACGGTGCGTTCGGCCATCAGCGGCGACATCGTGCTCAAAGACGTGTCACTGAGCTATGGAAAGAAACCCGTGCTGAAGGATCTTTCACTTGCCATAAAAGCAGGAAGCAGGACAGCCATCATCGGCCCAACCGCAGCCGGAAAAAGCCAGCTGCTCTACCTGCTCACCCGTATCATCCCTCCCGATTCGGGGACCATGGAAATCGACGGGGTGCCCATAGAGGACTATGCTGCGGAAGTCTTCCACCAGCAGATCGGTTTTGTGTTCCAGGACAGCGTGATCTTCAACATGAGCCTGAGAGAGAACATCGCCTTCAGCGACAGGGTGACGGAAGACGCGCTATGGAAAGCCATTGAGACGGCCGAGCTGCTGAAATTCGTGGAGACCCTGCCGGAGAAGCTGGACACCGTAGTGGCGGAAAGGGGCAGCAGCCTCTCGGGAGGACAGAAACAGCGGATCATGCTGGCCCGTGCCCTGGCGATACAACCCAGGATACTGCTGCTCGACGACTTCACCTCGAGGGTCGACAGGAAGACCGAGGACCGAATCCTCAGCAACATCCAGAAAAACTACCCGGAGCTGACCCTGATCTCCGTCACCCAGAAGATTGCCCCCGTGGTTCATTTTGACCAGATCATCCTGCTCATGGAAGGAGAGATCCTGGCCGCGGGCACCCATGAGGAGCTGCTCGGCAGCTCGCCGGAATATGTCCAGATCTATCGTTCACAAAGAAGCACCCGGCATTATGAACTATGATCTGAACAGACAGTCGGACAAAGGGTCCGGGAGACTTCCCGTGATCGCTTCCCTCAGGAAGTTGCTGGTGATCATCAGCGAAGAGCGCAGAAACATCACCATCGCTTTTGCCGCCATCCTCCTCAACGCCGGGCTGACCCTTCTCGGGCCCTACCTGGTCGGATACACCATCGACACCTACGTACAAGCCAAAGACTATCATGGCGTGCTGTTGTATGCCGGGATACTGCTCGTCATGTATGCCACGGCCTTTGTCGTCAACTACTACCAGATGCAAATGATGGGCGGCATCGGCCAGCGCATGCTCTACCGGCTGCGGAACACCGTGTTCAACAAGCTCCAGGAGCTGCCCCTCGAGTTTTTCAACCAGAACAAGGCCGGAGACCTCATCTCACGCATCAACAACGACACCGACAAGGTAAACCAGTTTTTCTCACAGTCGCTGATGCAGTTTATCGGCGGGCTGATCACCATGACCGGGGCAGGCATCATCCTGTTGATCGTCGACCTGCCCCTGGGGCTGGCGGCGCTGTCACCGGCCCTCCTCCTCTGGGTCATCACCCGTGGCCTCTCCCCATGGATCAGGAGGAAGAACGAAGCCAGCCTGAAGAGCCTGGGTGGCCTGTCGGCCGAGATACAGGAGAGCCTGGCCAACTTCAGGGTGGTGGTGGCCTTCGACAGAAGAGACTATTTTCGCAGACGTTTCGCGCAGGCCAACCGCGACAACTACCGGCAGTCTGTCAGGGCCGGCATCGCCAACACCATCCTGGCACCGGTCTACACCTTTGCCTCTAACATCGGCCAGCTCATCGTGCTTGCTTTCGGCATCTGGCTGATCCTCAGGGGGCATTTCACCCTGGGACTCCTCATCAGCTTCCTTTCCTATATCGCCAGTTTTTACAACCCCCTGCGACATATCGCGGCCCTCTGGGCGAACTTCCAGCTGGCCCTGGCGGCATGGGACCGGATCTCCTACCTACTTTCCCTCGAGAACGACCTCCAGCTCGTCCCCGACCCGGGTGAAGGCAGGAGCCCTTCTGTCCTCGAGTTCAGGGACGTATCCTTCACCTATCCCCAGGGAAAGGAGGTGCTGGATAAGGTGAGTTTTACCCTGGAGAGAGGCAGGACCTATGCTTTTGTGGGGCCTACAGGAGGGGGGAAGACCACCACCGCTTCCCTCATCGCCAGGCTGTATGATGCCACCAAAGGCAGCATCCTCTTCCTTGGCAGGGACATACGCTCCTACACCCCCTGTGAACGGGCGGCAGGGATAGGGTTTATCCTTCAGGATCCCCTGCTTTTCTCAGGCACTGTGAGGGACAACATCATCTACGGGAACACCGAATGTTCCGGCCTGAGCATGGACCGGCTGGAGAAGGTGATAGAAGACCTGAAGCTGGGCGGACTGCTGCAACGCTTTGAGCAGGGCCTCGACACCCCTGTGCAGGTGTCTGGCGACGGCATCAGCCTGGGACAGAAGCAGATCATAGCCTTTATGAGGGCCATCTTACGCAAGCCCGACCTGCTCATCCTCGATGAGGCCACGGCCAACATCGACACCGTGACCGAGCAGCAGCTGGAAGAAATACTCAGGAACCTTCCAGCCACCACCACCCGGGTGATCATCGCCCACCGCCTGAATACCATAGAGAACGCCGACGAGATCTTCTTTGTCAACGATGGCAAGATACAGGCCGCCGGCTCCTTCGCCGATGCCATCCAACTTCTGATGCAGGGGAGAGATAAGTAATAATATCAAGTAACAGTAAGAAGTAAAAAGGACTTATTCCTTGATACTATTCCTTGATACTATCACTTGTTATTATTCCTTGTTATTATTCCTTGTTCCTATTCTTTGATGAAAATTTTGATTTTTTTCACCACAATAGAACCAATAGGAGCATGAGTATCCTTTTGGCAGAGTACCGTACTTTTTTGTTAATTCTATTGCTTTATTTTGCTCCTAATGTGGTTTTTATTCCACCATCAAGGAGCAGAATGGAAAATCAGAGACAAATTTAGGCCTGATACTATTCCTTGTTACACTTACTTTTTTAGCACTCTTACGAAGGATTCCGGGAGACGAACATTGGGTAAGGCCAGGGCATTCTTGAACAAGGGGGCTATCTGCCCGTCGGTGAACCCGGCAATTCCGCAGCCGATACGCGTCACAAAAAAGGTCTTTTCAGGATGCTCCTTGGCAAATTGAATAAACTCCTCAACGTACGGGATGATAGTATCGATACCGCCCTGCATGGTGGGTATCGCGTAACTCTGGCCCTGGAGTCCCACTCCTTGTCCGTATATCGCACCAAAATGTGTGAGCGCTGCCCTCGCCGCTCCAGCCCCGTGATGTCCGGCAAGATTACTTCCAAAGACGAAGACCTCGTTGGGCATTAAAACCTCAATAGGGTCGGGGGTGAAGGAGGGCGGTTGCGGAGCCATGTTGCTAAAGTAATAATATCAAGTAACAGTAAGAAGTAATAATACTATTACTTGTTCTTTTTACTTGTTAAAGATTGTCCCTTACCTTTGAAGTCCTAAACAAATTTATCCCATGTTTCCCAAAGAACTTTATATCGAGCGCCGCAACAAGCTGCGGCAGGCCATATCCTCCGGCATCGCGCTCTTCCCCGGCAACCAGGAAGTGCCCTACAACTATCCGTCCAACGGCTATACCTACCGTCAGGACAGCCACTTTGCCTATTTCTTCGGTCTCTATCATCCGGGCTTCGCCGGGGTCATCGACATCGACGAGGGCCGCGACTACCTCTTCAGCAACGACTTTGAGATGGAAGACATCATCTGGATGGGAGACCAGCCCCTGGTAGCCGACCTGGCCGCTGAAGTTGGTGTCCCCAACGCTGCCCCCTATGATGATCTGGCCGCCTTCCTTCAGAAGGCACTGGCCGCCGGTAGAAAGGTCCATTATTTGCCTCCTTACCGGGCAGAGACCAAAATTGAGATGTCGGCATGGCTCGGCTTCCCCATCCCGGAACTGAAGTCAAAAGCCTCCGTCGAACTCATCAAAGCAGTGGTGAAGCTCAAGGAGGTGAAAGACGCCTTCGAGATCGCCGAGATGGAAAAAGCTGCCAACATCGCCTGGCTCATGCATACCACGGGGATGAAGATGTGCAGGCCGGGCGTCATGGAACGAGAGATATCCGGAGCCCTGGAAGGGATCTCCATCGCCCTGGGCGGACCGGTGTCCTTCCCCAACATCATCAGCATGGATGGACAGACGCTTCATAATCACTACCATGGCAACATCCTCACGGAGGGCCGTCTCATGGTGATCGACGCGGGAGCGGAGACGGAGATGCTGTACGCCAGCGACTTCACCCGTACCATGCCGGTAGGTGGCCGTTACAGTCAGCAGCAGAAAGAGATCTACCAGGCCGTGCTGGATGCCAATATGGCGGTGATCAAAAACCTGAAGCCGGGAGTGCGCTATGTCGACATGCATTTCCTTGCCGCCCGCACCATGACTCAGGCGCTGAAAGACATCGGCCTGATGAAAGGGGATGTGGACGAGGCCGTCGCCGCCGAAGCACATACGCTGTTTTTCCCCCACGGGCTGGGACACATGCTCGGCATGGATGTCCACGACATGGAAGGCCTCGGGGAGGATTTTGTGGGCTACGACGAGACCATCAGCAGGGCGGAAGGATTCGGCACGGCCTACCTCAGGCTGGGCAAGGCACTCAAACCCGGGTTCGTGATCACCGTGGAGCCGGGCCTCTATTTTATCCCGGCCCTGGTGAGGCAGTTTCGCTCAGAAGGCAAATACACTGCCTTCATCAACTACGACCTGGTGGAGAAATACCTCGGCTTCGGCGGGATACGCATCGAAGACGATGTTCTCATCACCGAGACCGGCCACCGCCTGCTCGGCAAACCCATCCCCAAAACCATTGAAGAGGTGGAGAAGACCATGGCGGAACCTTATGACTGGGTGACGAGAGGGGTTGTGGTTTGAGGGTTGTTGCCTCACCCCCCTGCCCCCCTCTCCAACAGGAGAGGGGGGGATTAAGTGGATAATAAATGATTATATATCAGGTTATTAAAGGCTTTTTATACGGGTAATGTGCTCTCTTCCCCCGGGTCGGGGGAAGGGCAGGGATGGGGGCGAAAATTGCCTCACCCCCCTGCCCCCTCTCCAACAGGAGAGGGGGAGATCGCCTCACCCCTTTGCCCCCACGAGGGGGAATTTGACAGGAAATAAATAATTATATATCAGGTTATTAAAGGCTTTTTATACGGGTAATGTGCTCTCTTCCCCCGGGTCGGGGGAAGGGCAGGGATGGGGGCGAAAATTGCCTCAATTCCGGAGTAAGTTAAGTCCTAATTATGGTATAAATAATCATCAAAAAGCAGTTCCCATGAAAAAGAGAATCCTTTGGCCGGTGCTGTTCTTTATTTCCGGCCTGTCGCCAGTGATGGCACAGATCATCCCCAGCTCCTGCGAGGTGCCTTGGGTGTTGAACCAGGAGTATGATATCGATGTGAAAAGCCTGGCAGTCAAGTGGATGGAAGACACCCAGTCACCCGACACGGTGTTCGTCACCATACCCCAGGCCATACAAGACACCATCATGAGTGGTATCGCGGCGGTCTTCAACTCGGGTCATCTTGCCGGCGACAGCATCTTCGACCTGTATTGCGTCCATGACATGGCCTACCGGCCGGTCACCCTGGGGTATATGATAGGGATCAGCACTTCGGCACCCTGGATCCAGAACTGGACCAATATGCAGACCATGACAGGTGTCCCGCTGCTTGATTCCCTTCTGACGGCCTATGATTTTCATATCACCGGCTACCTGCAGAGCCTGGGGATTGGGATCTTCACCACCTCCCGCCTGATGAACCCCTTTGCCGTGGAAGACAGCCTGAAGTGGGCTTCTCCTTATATCCAGTATGTGGAACCCGACATGCTGATAGGTGCAGGAGGAGTCATACAGTTTGAGACTTTGGGCAACATCCGGAAATATACTTTCACCTTCGAGTGGAACGACTGCTTCGACGGTTGCGACAACTATCACTCCTGGCTGTTCAATGTCTATCCCGACTGTTCGGTGGAATACCTCGGTTACCTGGAAGGAGGTGTGTTCGGCATCGAGCCCCTGCCTGCACCCATCAACTGTAACATCTCCACGGGCCTACCCCAGACTGGCCCGCCCTCCCTGATGCTCTACCCCAACCCGGCCGGCGACAGGGTTTATCTGAATTTCGACATCATGCCGGGCTCCCTGCCCCTCTTCACCCTCACCGACTTGGGCGGAAGGATGGTGTCGGTGCCTTCAGGCTATGATGGCAGCAGATTTTGGCTGGAGACCTCCCGGCTGAGCCCGGGGATGTATTTCGTACGCGTCGTAAGCAAAGACCGTATCTTCAGGGGATCTTTTCTCAAGGATTAAAGGGTATCAACCGGGCCTCTGTGATTTTTGTGATTTCTTAAGGCACTTCACCCATTTTTTTTATTGATTTTTCCAAGAGACGACCACTTCGGAATGCGATTCCGCATTTTCTGCAAAACGCTCCTTCGTTTTTCCGAAATCGGAGAAGGACCCCGCAATTTTTCCCACAACGGCTTCCTGGCCGGCATTCAGCCGTTTTGAATGCCTCTGGCACGGGTCTAATTTTACCAGGTATTTGACGCTGCGTCCTCTTAAGTTTCACCTTAAAATTTGATTGCCATGAAAAAGTGTTTTTACCTTTTCCTGTTGGTCCTTCTCGGCGGAATATCACAGACCTCCGCTCAAAAGCCCCAGATTGAACTGCGGTTCAGTGGGCTGGACCAGAACAACCACCTGGTGCTCGACAGCATCCGGATCCGGAACCTCAGCCAGGATCATGACACCATGCTCTATGCACCGGATACCCTCCTCGTACTGAATAGTTTATCAGGTATATATGATGATTACGCCTCTGAAAATCCAACTCCCATCCTGGGTGCCGCATACCCGAACCCCTGCAGCGGTCTTGCTCACCTCCCTTTGAACCTTACAGAGGCAGGGACGCTCGTGCTCCGGATCACCGACATCACGGGCAGGGAAGTGCTTCGTTGGTCTCAGTACCTGGCTGCAGGACCGCATAGCCTGGAGTTCTTTCCCGGCAAAAATATGCTCTACCTCATCCATGCACAATTTGGAGACAGAAGTCAGACGATTAAGGTACTCAATACCCTGAATTCCATCAATGAATGCCAGGTAAGGCTTTGTGGCGACCAGGAACTTCCCGGTCCCTGCCAGAACAAGCTGGCCGTGAATGCTTTCCCTTATGTTCTGGGAGATACACTGCTTTTCATCGCATACATCTCCCTGGGCGAATCGGGTATCCAGGACATACCCACGGGCAATAAGGACTACTTTTTCCAGTTTGCCACCAACACCCCCTGTCCGGGCCTGGACTCCCTCCTTTACAGCGGGCAGTGGTACCATACCATCCAGGTGTTCGGCCAGTGCTGGATGAAGGAGAACCTGAATGTAGGCGACAGGATCAGCTCCTCGGTCGGGCAGACCAACAACGGCATTATTGAAAAGTACTGTATGCTGGATGAACCGGCCAATTGCGATACTCTTGGAGGATTATATTACTGGGATGAACTGATGAATTATACCACTGTTGAAGGGACGCAGGGCATCTGTCCGGAAGGATGGCATATCCCCACCGATGCCGACTGGAAGATCCTCGAGGGCTCGGTGGATGCCAATTATGGCATTGGTGACCCGGAATGGGATGAGATGGGAGAGAACGGCGACGATGTCGGATTCAGGCTGAAAAGCACCTATGGCTGGTACAGTGGAGGCAATGGCTCCGACGCGTACGGATTCAATGCCAGGCCGGAAGGCTTCCTTTACTATAATGGTAACTGGGCAGGCGGTACCATGTTGTCCACCTTTTACACCTCCTCGCAATACAATATGATTTCCGGACAGAAAAGGCCTGTGCACCGCAACCTTTCCTGGGTCTGGATACAGATCTCCAGGGGTTATGATCAGAAGACCAACGCCCGTCCAGTACGCTGCCTGAAGGACAACGATTGAAACAGATATTTACAACTGACTTCTATCATCATAATAATGAACATAATGAAAACCATCATCACCATCCTTTTAGCCTTCATGGTCACTGCTGCTGTTCATGCGCAAAATGTGAAGAATGACAGTCTTCCCAAAAAACCTGCCCCCGGATACTCAAACTCCAATTTCGAATCGGCTTTTGTCCCGGGCGTCGGATACACCTATTATCAGACCACTGCACCGGATTCGACCGGTGTATTCAACGGGATCTCGGTGGAATACCTGATCTATGCCAAGGTATTTCAGAACGATAAGCCCGGTCCGAGCCATGTCCGTTTCTATTCCAAGCTGATCATGCTGAAGAGCGACAAGTCGGATGTGACGGATATGTTCAGCTATTCCCTGGGCATCAGCATGTCGGTGGAAAAGAACCCGAAGCGGACCGTCATGGTGCCTTATTTCGGGCTGGAATTCGGAGGACTGTCACAAAAATCCTGGGGCACGACCGCCCAGTTCACACCCACCCTGGGATGCCACCTGGTGTCGAGAAGGAACCTGTTTATCAATGTGCAGGGCGGGTATGTGTACCCGGTGTCCAACTTCGATATACTCCAGGGTTGGAATGTCAGCGCCGGGGTGAACTTTGCCCTCTGGTAATACCTCAGAAGTCCTGTTTTTCAAGGCGTTGCCGGAAACGTTCCACCTCTTCCAGCAGTTTGTTGAAGAACCGGTTCCTTTCTTTGTCGGCCGATGCACTGATAAGGGTTGATTTGCTGATCAGCCCTTTCAGGTATTCGGAGATCCTTCCGGTGAACTCAGCATCGGAGGTCATCAGGAAGGAGACCACGTTGTAGGTAAGGTAGACCACCTTCCTGCCGGGAAGTTCGACCAGGATGGTGTTGTCGTTGAGCACTACGTCATTCTCATAGAGGCGGAAGTTGTCCTCCGGTCCGCTCGGAGTCTCACCCAGAGGGAACTTGGCTCCGTATTCTGCCTGTAGCCTGAGATGCCTGATCCATATCTCGAGTTTGTTGAGGAGAAAGACCAGGTCATCCTTGGAATGGAAGAAGCCTGATACCCAGTAGTACTCTATCTGTCGCAAAAAGATGGTAAAAGTGTCTTCGTTCCAGATCTCAGTGGTCTGGACGGCATAGGAGGTCTTCAGGATCTGGTTGCCAATTCGCTGAAAATCACCTTCCCATGATTGAATGTTAAATTTCTGGTCCCGAAATTCAGGGAACTGGAAGAGGGTTTTCTGCCAGAAAAAGATCTTAAAAGCAGCGATCTCAGGGATATGAAAATAATGGTAGAAGGGGATATCTTTGGCGGAATAGATGATGTTACGACCTTTTTCCGAGATGATGTTCTCAATATCACGGGATATCTTCTCGAGCCATTGCCTGATGGAGATCTTGTCGGGTTCCACCAGCAGGGTGTCGAAGGCTATTTTTTGCGACTGGATCTGGAAGACGCTGTCGACAGAAACATGGTAGGTGGTACAGAGCGTAAAAAGTTCTTCGATGCTGATGATCTTTTCTCCGCGTATTCTCCGGTAGGCGCTGTCGTAGCTGACTCCCAGGAGCTCCGAAATCTCATGGACAAAGGACACATGCTGTGGAAGCCGGTCCTTGATTTCTTTAAACAGGTTCTGTTGTAGTTCTGAAAGTTGATTCATGAAGGAAAAAGACTTGATGAACCAAATATAAGGAATCCTCCGTTGGTTGACAAAAAAATCGGGATTCGGGATAACGGGATGCGGGATAATTCCAGTGGGCAATTTTTCAGTGTACCAGTGTACCAGTTTGACAATGTACCCAAAAATCAATGTCAATTATCAATTATCAATTGTTTAATTTTACCTCGTAGAGGTTATCTATCATCTATCTCCTGATCCTCAAAGAATTGATGCTGTTGGAAAGAAGATAATTGAAGATGATTTCTCCGCTTTTATGGGTAAAACGATCGGGCGGATAGTTCACCACCATATCCAGCTCGAGAGGGTCTCCGGGCTGCATCAGGTCAGTGTCGCAAGCCGGCCTGGATTCCCCCAGGTTCAGCAGGTAACAGGTATTCACGGTATGCCGGCAGGCGATAAGGTCACCAGACTTGAAGGGACTTCCGGCTGGAGCTCCGGTCACCCTGACAAGGGCGTTGTACCGTCCCTGTTGTCCGTAGTCATTGGTGTAAGAAGCCTGTTCTTCCACCAGCACTCCCTGCACAGTGACCTCTTCCACAGGCACAACGGATTCGACCACCAGCTCCTTTTCATTCCAATATTCCCTGGTGTTGCCTTCCGGGTACCACCACAGGGTGGTGTCTCCTTCGCTGAAGAGGGGAGCGTACTTCATGCCGAGTTTCCATCTGCCTTCCTGGACAAAGGAGATATCGTGACAGGCGCTGGCATCAGTCTGGAAGCAGTAAGGGTCTTTGATGCTGTGCCACATGCTGACGCTGTCGCCGGGCTGAAGGGTGATGAGGGATGGCGGAACGTGAGTAGGGTCGGGCATCTCAAGAAAGATGCCGTCTTCTTCCAGCCTTTGTCCTTCCGGGTTGAGCATGGCGGCCAGCAGGATCTCATATCCGTCGGTCTGCTTGTTGGGCCACAGTAAGGTGACAGACTCGGCACTGGTGTTTTTCAGCTGTGTCCTCACCCGTATCAGGGGTGGGATCATGGAGAGGGGGCGGATGGTATCCTGCACGAGGGTGGTTGTAAAAGAGACGTCATCCTGTTTTTTCCAGTAGCTGATACGTTGGTACCTTTCGAAGAAACAGCTTTGCCTCATTCCGGCAATGATGTTCTCCCCGGGCCGGAAGCTCCTGAAAAAGATTTTGTCGACGGAAGTCCGGAGGCCTATCCGATGCCTGACGTACCCCCAACGCCTTACTTTTCCGTGCTGAAGGGTCAGTATGTATTCCACCGGTCCCCTGGGTGTGAGAAAACGGATACCGGCGTCAGACCAGCCGGGATAGATGCAGATATGGCTGGCGCAGGAGTCGGGATTCAGGACATCGACCGTGTTGTGGCTCTCCAGCCACCGGTATACCTGAGCTTCCGCCTTATGCTCTTCTTTTCCATATTGCCGGGATGCCTTCTTCACCTGCCTGCGCAGCATTCTTTCCACCTTGTTCCATTTCATATTGCTCACAGCCCTGTCGAAGGTATTCGACCTGCATACTTCCTGGAGCTGATGCCCCGTGTTCGCATCGTAGGGTAAGATATCCCGGACCAACAATGTCGACCAAGCTTCGTCAGCGTATGCCAGGAACGCGATATATTCCTCGCCGGGAGTGAACACTTCCTGCATGGGTCGCATGGAGGTGGTCTGTATCCAGGTGAAGGAATTGTCATGGAGAAGGAAACGCTGTTTGTACACTTCCAGGACCTTGAACCGGAAGGTATAGTATTCCGTGCCAACATCGTGGATCATGACAGGGATCTCCCCGAGCGGTTCTTTCCCCAGCCGGATGTGAGCGACCAGGTCGGCTTTGCTGAAAGCCGCCACCAGGGCGGTATCGGTCATGGCACGGGAAAATAAAGAAGTTAGAAGCAACAAAAGAAGGGTGATGAGCCTGGGGACTCTTTTTCGGATCATCGCGGTGGTTTAAAGATAAGATGCTTTCACTTCCTGAATTCCATAAGCCAGAAAAGGTATCCTTGTGATGTCGGGGCTTTGGCAAAGGTAGTCAAACCAGAGTATCCTCGGTTAAAATGGCTGGGCAGTAACCGGCAAAGAATGGTAACAATCTGATTTTGTTTGATGTCAGCCGGAAGTGTCGTATCTTTGCCGACCCTTTAGGCAGGCTCACCCCCCGATCTTTAGGATCGAAGAACACATTATTATGAAGACATTTTCAGAACTGGGCCTTGCCCCTCCCTTCCTGAGGGCTTTAGATGACCTTGGCTTCGAAGCACCCATGCCGGTGCAGGAAGAAGTCATCCCCATATTACTCCAACAGCATACCGATCTGGTAGCCCTGGCGCAGACAGGCACGGGAAAGACCGCCGCTTACGGGCTGCCCCTGCTCCACCATGTGGTGGCCGAGGACAGGCATCCCCAGGTGCTGGTACTTTGTCCGACTCGTGAGTTGTGCGTGCAGATCGCTGCCGACCTCGTCGACTATGCGGCCTACCGCCAGGAAATAAAAATACTGCCCGTCTATGGTGGTTCCAACATGGATACACAGATCAAGACCCTGAAAAAAGGGGTGCATGTCGTGGTAGCCACTCCCGGGAGGCTGCTGGACCTCATCAACAGGGGCGTCGCCAGGCTCGACAGGGTGAGCAGGGTGGTACTCGATGAAGCCGATGAGATGCTCAACATGGGGTTCCAGGAGGAGTTGAACCATATCCTGGAGACCGTGCCCGATAACCGCAATATCTTGCTGTTCTCAGCCACCATGCCGAAGGAGGTGGCCACCATCGCTTCCAGGTACATGCATCAGCCCAGGGAGATCACTATAGGAGTGAAAAACAGTGGGGCAGAGAATATCAAGCACCTGTATTTTGTGGTCCAGGCCAAAGACCGTTACCTGGCCCTGAAGCGTATCGTGGACTTTCATCCCAACCTATACGGCATCGTGTTCTGCAGGACCCGGAAGGATACCCAGGATGTAGCCGACAAGCTCATCCAGGACGGTTACAACGCTGAGTCTTTGCATGGTGACCTCTCCCAGACACAGCGCAATTTCGTGATGCAGAAGTTCCGTATCCGCCATATTCGGCTTCTGGTAGCTACTGACGTGGCTGCCCGGGGGCTGGATGTAGATGACCTGACCCATGTGATCAACTACAACCTTCCCGACGACCTTGATATATATACACACCGGAGCGGAAGGACGGGAAGAGCCGGCAAGATGGGAACCTCCATCTCCATCATCCATATCAAAGAGAAACACCTGATCAGGGATATTGAGAAGAAACTCAAGAGACCTTTCGTGGCCGGAAAGATACCGAACGGCAAGGAGATCTGCGAGAAACAACTCTTCAGCCTCATCGACAAGATGGAAAAGGTCGAGATAGAGCATACCGAGATAGATCCCTACCTGCCTTCTATTTTCAGGAAGCTCGAATGGCTCGATAAAGAAGAGGTGATCAGGCGTTTTGTGGCACTGGAATTCAACCGTTTCCTGGATTATTACAAGAATGCCCCCGACCTCAACGTGGCGGAGGAAAAACCTAAGAATAAAGAATGGCAGCAGGACAGGGATGTTCCCGAACGGAAGCCGGCCAAAGGCTACACAAGGCTCATGATCGACCAGGGCAAGGCCGACGGCCTGTATCCCAGCAACCTCATAGACCTGATCAACCAAAACACCCGCGGAAAGATGATCCCCATCGGAAAGATCGACTTGTTCAGAGACCATGTGGTGTTTGAGGTGGATTCAACCTTTGCCGAATACGTCATGAAGAACCTGAGCAAGGCCCGTTTCAGGGGGATACCCGTACGGGTGATCAAAGCCAGGGCCGGCAAAAAGAAAGAGTATTAGGATTTTTTAACATTATCGTTTCGATAATATCCTGTTTTTCGTTATATCTTTACCCCGTCAAAGCGGACAGACTTATGGCAACTCTTGTAGTCATTAATTTTACCCCCACAGAATAGCTCCACCCGGAGACTGATCCGCAATCCCCATTCAATCAACAACATGTACCTGCGGCAGTCGCCGGAGGAATCCATCATTGTTGAACCTTAAAACGAATTATCATGAAAACCATCTTCGTAAACCCCAGCCCTAGTTTTCTTACCGCCAGGGTCATCCGCACCCTGAACGAATCCCGCCCTTACTCCGGTCAGAAAAGTTACACCCTCAAGCGAAGACGACATGAAATATCTCAACCAATATAACAACCCTTTTTATCGAAATATTTGCCGGTTCCGGCAAAGGATCCCCGGATTTTACCGCGACCTGAAGGAAGCCCTTTCAGGGAGTGAGGCCGATTATACCGAAGTGAAGCTTTCCCGTGCCTTATGGCTGTTGTCGGTGCCAATGGTGCTGGAAGTGTTGATGGAATCGGTGTTCTCGGTGGTCGACATCTTTTTTGTGAGCAGCATCGGGGCTGATGCAGTTGCCACCGTAGGACTGACCGAGTCGATGCTCACCATTGTGTATGCCATCGGTTTTGGCATCAGCACGGCCACCACTGCACTGGTCAGCCGGCGGATAGGGGAAAAAGAAAGGGATAAGGCCTCCCATGTGGCTTTCCAGGCTATACTGACGGCCCTGGGAGCTTCCCTGCTGATCTCCATTCCCGGTATCTGTTGTCCGAAGATCCTTCTTTCTCTGATGGGCGCCAACGACCGTATCATCAACGAAATGTCAGCCTATACGGCCATCATGATCAGCGGCAACGTGGTGATCATGATGCTGTTCACCATCAACGCGGTCTTCCGCAGTGCCGGTGACGCCGCCGTTTCCATGAAAGTGCTGTGGATGGCCAACCTGGTGAACCTGGTGCTGGACCCTCTGCTCATTTTCGGGTGGGGACCAGTCCCGGCCTTCGGCGTAAAAGGAGCTGCCATAGCCACCACTACGGGCAGAGGCATCGCCGTGCTGTACCAGGTGTACCTGCTTTCCAGGGGAAGAGGAAGAATCAGCCTGCAACGCCGACATCTCACCCCCGACCTGGCGGTCATAGGTCAGCTGATCAGGCTGTCAATGGGGGCCATCGGGCAAAATCTGATCTCCACCTCCAGCTGGATACTGCTGATGCGCATCATCTCGGTGTTCGGAAGCCAGGTGCTGGCCGGGTATACCATCGCCATCAGGGTGGTGCTGTTTGTGCTCTTCCCTTCCTGGGGACTGAGCAACGCGGCCTCGACGCTGGTGGGTCAGAACCTCGGCGCGAACAAACCCGACAGGGCTGAGAAATCGGTGTGGGCCGCCGGAAAGATGAACATGATCTTCCTGGGGGCCGTCGGCATCGTGTTCATCGCCTTTCCGGAGATCTTTATCGGGATCTTCAGTTCCGACAGGACGATCGTGGACAACGGTGCTACCGCCCTGAGGATCATCAGCATGGGATTTATCTTTTACGGACTGGGGATGGTGCTGATGAACGCCATCAATGGTGCGGGAGATACCGCCACCCCTACCAAATTCAACCTGTTGTGCTTCTGGATCGTGGAGGTGCCGTTGGCCTACCTTCTCGCCCTGAGGATTGAATGGGCCGAAAAAGGGGTGTTCTATGCCATCGTGATCGCAGAAAGCCTGCTGTGCCTGGTAGCCCTTCAATGGTTCCGCCAGGGAAAGTGGAAGACGAAGATGATCTAGACAGGAAGCGTCAGAGGACCTTCAACATCGCTTTGATCAGGTTGGAGGTGCCGGCGGCAATGTCGCTGATGCTGGCATCGAGCATATAACACGGCGTGGTAAAGAGCAGGTACTTATCGTCGGTGACGACCTCTCCGTGGCCGGTGCTAACATGCCGGCTGCCCATCTTTTTCACCCTGTCGGCGTTAACCGGATCAGAGCCAATGGTGATCTGGACATCACCTGCCACCTTACCCAGGATGACAGGGGCGATGCACATGGCACCTATGGGTTTACGCAGGGAGATAAACTGCCGGATGATCTCCCCCAGCAGTGGCAGGACGGTGCAGTCAGGACCTTTTAAGGCCCAGTCGCAAAGGTTTTTGGCTGCACCAAAACCTCCCGGCATCACCAGGGCGTCAAAATTACGGGGTTCCAGTGAGGCAAGGCCATGGATCCTCCCCCGGGCAATTCGTGCCGACTCCACCAGTACGTTTCTTTTCTCTTCGGCAGGCTTTCCAGTAAGATGATTGATCACATGATACTGTTCTATATCCGGAGCGAAAATCTCATAGTCACATCCCGACTGGTGTATGGCCAGCAGGGTCAGTACGGTCTCATGGATCTCTGCACCGTCAAAAACCCCGCATCCTGAAATAACCACGGCAAACTTCTTCATAGGTTCTGATGTTTTGGAAAGATAAAAGTATGAAAGTTTTGCTATTATCATCAATTTTGCGGGCGAAATCTAAAAGGCATCATCAATGAAAACATGGCCAGAACACTCCGCCAGAATCCTTACCGGCATTCTTTTATCCACGATCTTTTTCCTGGCTGATGCCCAGCAAAAGGAACTCACCGTCGATGTTCTCAACAACCGTCAGGTCAACCAGAAGACGCTTCAAAATGTACAGTGGGTCAAGGGTACAGGCAACTGCAGCTGGTTGAGCGATAATCAGCTCATTAAGGCTTCGGCCCTTCCCGCCTTTCGCCATAGAAGAGACACCCTTCTCCGTATCAGGGACCTGAACAAGGCCATGCGTAACCTGGGCAAAGATACCCTCAGGAATTTTCCCTCCATCACCTGGAAGGATGCTGTCTCCTTTACCTTCACGGCCAGTAACCAACTGCTGAGCTATAATCTCAGCCAGAGCTCCCTGACGCGGATCAATCAGTGGAATGATAAAGCCCAAAACCTGGATGTTGATGCCGGTACCGGGCATGTAGCTTACACGGTAGACAACAACCTTTTTGTTTCTATTGATGGTAAGGAGGTATCGCTTAGCAGCGAGACCAATCCAGGCATCCTTTATGGTTCGGAGCGGGTGCACCGCAATGAATGGGGCATCAGCAAAGGAACCTTCTGGTCACCCCGGGGCCGTAAGTTAGCCTTCTACCGCATGGATGAAACCATGGTGGCCGACTATCCCCTGATCCATGTCGACAAGAGGATCGCGGAGGTGGAAAACATCAAGTATCCCATGGCAGCAGAAGCCAGCCACCAGGTGACGGTGGGTGTGTATGATCTTCAGAGCGGTAAGACCCTCTACCTGAAAACCGGGGAGCCTGCCGACCAGTTCCTGACTAACATTGCCTGGACCCCGGATGAGAAGTACGTGATGATCGCCGTGTTGAATCGTGCCCAGAACCACCTGTGGCTGAACCAGTATGACGCCGCCACCGGCGACCTGGTCAAGACCCTTTTCGAGGAAACCAATGCCCGTTACGTGGAACCCATGGACCCCCCGGTCTTCCTGAAGAACCATCCGACTCAGTTTATCTGGCAGAGCCGCAGAGACGGATACCTGCACCTGTATCTTTATGACCTGAGCGGACAGCTGGTGCGTCAACTCACCCGGGGTCCCTGGGAGGTAACGGGGCTGCTAGGTCTTGATGAGGCAGAAAAGATAGCCTTCTTCATGGGTAACCGGGAGACTCCGCTGGAAAAACAACTCTATGCCGTCCAACTGAAGGATGGTAAGATCCGCCTGCTCAGTTCCCCGGGCAGGAACCACAACACCATGGTCGATCCGTCAGGGAACTACTTTATCGACGTCTCGGGAGCTCTCGATATCCCATTGAACTATGTGATTTGTGATAAGGCCGGAAAGGCACTGGATACCCTGCTTAAGGGGGTTAATCCATTGAAAGACTATCGATTGGGAAAAACATCCCTGATTACCCTCAAGACAGAAGAGGGAATTCCCCTGTATGCACGGATGATCACTCCTCCCGGGTTTGATGAGAAGAAAAAATATCCCGTGGTGGTCTATGTCTACGGAGGGCCTCATTCACAGCTGGTTACCAACACCTGGCTGGGGGCTGCCAGCTTATACCTCAACGTACTCGCTTCCCAGGGTTATGTGGTCTTTACCCTCGACAACCGCGGCACCAGCAACCGGGGCTTTGAATTTGAGAGCGTGATCCACCGTCACCTCGGCGACCTGGAGGTCAGGGACCAGATGCGGGGTGTGGCTTATCTGAAAACACTGCCCTATATAGATACCACGAGAATGGCCGTGGAAGGCTGGAGTTATGGCGGGTTCATGACCATCTCGATGATGCTTAAAAATCCAGGTGTCTTTAAAGTCGGTATCTGTGGCGGACCAGTCATCGACTGGAAGTTCTATGAGGTGATGTACGGGGAAAGGTATATGGACACTCCCCAAGAGAACCCCGACGGTTACTCAGGCTCCAGTCTTTTGAACCTGGCGGGCAACCTGAAAGGAAAACTGCTGGTGATCCATGGCACCATCGATCCCACGGTGGTCTGGCAGAACACCCTGGAATTCATTAAAAAGTGTATCAGCAGCGGCGTTCAGGTCGATTATTTTGTTTATCCCGAACACGAACACGGGGTGGGTGGCAAGGATCGTATACATCTGATGAAGAAGCAGTTACAATATTATTCCGACTTTTTATAAGAAGACTCCAATCTGACCCGTCCGGTCCAGGGGAAAAATTGAGTGTATAAACGATGATTTTGCCGTTAAAACGGCAAAATTTCCACACGAATGACCTGGCAAGGTTAAATCAGGTCCTAATCTACGGTATTGAGCATCAGATCGATTCCATTTGCATAAGGGTATGTGGTGGGTGTATTTTTATCCGTGAATTGAAACACGAGTTATTCACCAACCCTTCAGAGCCATGAAAAAATCAGGAAAAACAGGACAAAGGATGAAGTCCAGCCTGATCATAAAGGTCTCTGATCTTAATACAAGTGACCTATGAAAAAGATGATGTTAGTTGGAGCAGTCACAGTCGCCCTGCTTCTGGGCTCTTCCACCGGTATTTTCGCACAAGGTACCGTTAAAAAAGACAGGATCCCCAGCAAGACCACCATGATCGTCAACATAATGCTCACCACCATAAACCCGTGGGCCTGGCCTCCGGTCCTGGATAAGGAGAATATCAATATAGACAAGTCTCAGTACATGCCAAATCCGAGATGCTGCGATAAGTACAAGCCGCTGAAGCGTGTCTGCAAGAAGCCGAGGCGGATGGAGATGTAACGCGGGGTTTGTGTTTAGTATTTCTGAATGCCTTCTTTCAGCAGGGACAGATACTGTTCCCTGCTGATTTCTTGGGCGCCCATGCTTACAAGATGCATGGTAGTCACCTGACAATCGATGAGCGTGAAGGAATCTCTGAGGAGTTTTTCCACCAGGGCAACAAGGCATACCTTGGAAGCATCGCGCAACTTGTGAAACATGGATTCCCCGAAGAATACCTTCCCGATTGATAATCCGTACAAACCTCCCACAAGCACCGTTCCGTACCATGCCTCCACCGAATGGGCATGGCCCAGTTCATGGAGATGCTGGTAGGCATTTTTCATCCCTTTGCTGATCCAGGTGCCGGACTGTTCCTTTCTTTCAGTATGAGCGCATTGAGCGATCACCTGGTCGAAGCAGGCGTCGAAAGAAATTCTGAACTTACCTGACCGGAGAGTCTGTTGCAGGCTTTTGGATATCCTGAGCTTTTCCGGAAAGAGGATCAGGCGAGGATCGGGAGACCACCATAAAATCGGTTCCTCCCCTGAAAACCAGGGAAAGATACCCTGCCGGTAGGCTAGAAGTATGCGCTCAGCCGACAAGTCCCCTCCCACAGCGAGTAGGCCGTCCTCTTCGGCGAGCTTCGGATCGGGAAAGACATGATCTTCAGTGAGAAGAAAAACCATGGGGGCTCAGACTTTTTCAGAGTTCAGTTTGTGCCAAATCCTTGAGGCCAGGATGTCGATGGCCACCTCATTGGTCCCACCCTGGGGGATGATGATATCGGCATATCTCTTGGTTGGCTCAATGAACTGCAGGTGCATGGGTTTGACATAAGACTCGTAGTGATCGAGCACCTGGAGATAAGATCTTCCTCTTTCAATAATATCTCTTTTAATGATCCTGATCAGGCGGTCGTCGGCATCTGCATCCACGAAGGCCTTGATGGTCATCTTGTTTCTTACCCTGGGATTGGTGAAGATGAGGATGCCTTCCACCAGGATCACGCTGCGGGGTATCACCGTGATGGTTTCTTTGGCACGGGCACAGGTGAGGTAGGAATAGATAGGCATCTGTATGGGTTCTCCTTTTTTAAGCAGGCCCAGGTGCTTATCGAGCAAAGAGAACTCAATGGAAGAAGGATGGTCGAAGTTGATCCTGGCTCTTTCTTCTGCGCTGAGCGACCCGTTATCCTTGTAATAGGCGTCCTGGGGAATCACGGTCACCGTGTCTTTTGGCAGTTTCTGAATGATCTTATTTACCACTGTCGATTTACCTGATCCGGAACCTCCGGCAATACCGATGATCATTAGCTTATCATTTTAAGAATGAACAAAGGTAAGGCGATTTGTTAATATCGAAAATAAGCTCTAAATTTGCAGCCCTTTTATAAAAACAGACAAAACTATACGTAATTATGGCGGTAATTGGAAGAATTCGCAAGCACTCAGGACTGTTAGTGACCATCATTGGTATCGCTCTTCTGGCCTTTATCGTGGGAATGAGCAAAAGTGATTTCGGTTGGTTCAACCAGCGTCCGGATACCAATATCGGAGAAATCAACGGAAGGAAAATCTCCTATATCGATTTCGATAAAAAAGTGAGCGAACAGATCGAGAACATCAAGGAAAGGTCTAAAAAGGATAATCTTACCGAGGAGGAAGACTATCAGGCTAAGCAGATGACCTGGACGCAGATGACCAAGGAGATGATCCTGGGTGAAGAATATAATGATCTTGGGATTACAGTTTCTCCCGACGAGCTTTTTGATCTGGTCCAGGGGAAAAATCCGCACCAGTACATCCTGCAATATTTCAAAGACCCCAATACCAACCAGTACAACCCCCAGCTGGTCATCAACTTCCTGAAGCAGCTGGACCAGATGGAACCCAAACAAAAGAACAACTGGCTGATTCTGGAAAAGGCGATCAAGGATGACCGTCTTCAAACCAAGTTCAACAACCTTCTGGGTAAGGGATACTATCTTCCCAAGGCCTTCCTGATGAACGACTACCAGGAAAAGAATAGAAAATTCGATCTCAGGCTGGTGGCAGGCCGATACCAGAATATCGACGACAAGACCATCACGGTGACGGATGCCGACTATCAGAAATACTATAATGAACATAAATATATGTTTGATCAGCCTGAGGAGACCAGGGATATTGACTATGTATCGTTCGACCTGGTACCTTCTGCCACCGACCAGCAGAAGATCGCTGCAGATGTGGATTCGATCTACCGCGATTTTCAAACTGCCACCGATGTTCCCAAATTTGTCAACGACGGAAATTCTGATACTCGTTACGACAGCACCTGGTTTGGGAAAAACAAGCTGATGCTTCGTCTGGACACCTTCCTGTTCAACGCTCCCGTTGGAACCATCGTTCCTCCTTTTGTCGACAATGAAAAATGGTACATGGCCAAACTGCTGGATGTCCAGATGAGGCCTGACTCCATGAAAGCCAGTCATATCCTGATTGCTTTCAAAGGATCAGCCGTTAATGATAACAAGATCACACGGACCAAAGAAAAAGCCAAACAGATTGCCGACTCCATCCTGGCCGTGGTCCAGAAAGACATGAACCAGTTTCCACCGATCGCCATGAAAATGAGTGATGACGGAAGCAACAAAAACAAAGGGGGTGAGCTGGACTGGTTTGTCGACGGTGCCATGGTGTGGCCTTTCAATCAAGCTTGTCTTGAAGCTAATGTGAACGATTTCAAGGTGGTGGAGACGGTCTTTGGTTACCATGTGATCCATGTTACCGGTAAGACCGTTCCCCAGAAGAAACTCCGCGTGGCCATCGTGGACCGCAGGATAGAACCCAGCTCACAGACCATCCAGGAGATCTACAACAAGTCCACCGCGTTTGCCGGCGAGAACACCACGCTCGATGCTTTCAACAAAACGGTTACCAGCAAAGGGTTTAACAAAAAGTCAGCCGACGGCCTCAGGGCCATGGATGCTTCCCTTCCCGGACTCACCAACTCCAGGAGGATCGTTCAATGGGCTTTCACGAAAGAAACAGAAAAAGGTACCGTTAGTACAGTGTTTGAAGTTAAAGGCAGTTATGTGGTGGCTGTGCTGAAGGAGATCAGGCCCAAAGGACTCCTTCCCCTTGACCTGGTGAAGAAACAGATTGAAGGTCAGGTCAAGAACATTAAAAAGTCTGAAAAGCTGATGGCACAGATGAATAGTGCCGGCACCAAAGACCTGTACCAGCTGGCTGCCAAAATGAATACCCAGGTTGATACCATAAAAGGACTTATCTTTTATTCCCCCAACCTGATGAAATTCGGTCCGGAGCCGGAACTGGTAGGTAAAGTCGTTACCCTGAAACCCAGTGCTGTTGTGGGTCCTTTGAGAGGTGAACAGGCTGTGTACATGGTGCAGCTCGACAGCATCCACGAAGCGCCTCCGGTCACCGACATGAAGATGGTCTCACAGCAGGCACTGATGATGTTCGGCAACAGGGCACAGATGGATGCTTACAAAGCCCTCGAAAAGCTGAGTGACATCGAAGACAACAGGGTGCGCTTTTATTAGGATTTAACTTTTTTCTTTTCCCTTTTTCTGCTGCCGGCTTAAACCAGCTGCAGACGGTTTGCGTCCATCCTGATAAAGATGAATAAAAGGATGGTGAAGGCAAACAGGGAAGATCCACCATAGCTGATAAAAGGCAGCGGTATGCCGATGACCGGGGCCAGTCCGATAGTCATCCCTATATTGATCAGGAAATGAATGAAGAGGATGGAGGCCACGCCATAACCGTAGATCCTGGCAAAGCCCGAGCGTTGTCGCTCCGCCGCCTCCACAATGCGTATCAGGAGCCAGATAAAAAGCCCTATCACGACGACCGAGCCCAGGAAACCCCATTCTTCACCTACGGTGCAGAAAATGAAATCGGTACTCTGTTCCGGAACAAAATTGTATTTGGTCTGTGTCCCCTGAAGAAATCCTTTTCCAACAAACCGTCCTGAACCTATGGCGATCTTGGATTGATTCACGTTGTACCCGGCCCCTTTCAAATCGACCTCCTTGCCGATAAGAACATTAATCCTCTGTTTCTGATGCTCTTCAAGCATTTTGTGAAAGGCATAATCGACGGAAAAGACAAAGCCGGATATCAGCAGGAACAAGCCTACCAGCGAGGCTATATCCTTCATGTTCTTTTTGATCTGGACAAACCAGATGAGGGCAATCAATGCCAGGAAACCGATGATGATCCATTTATTAACCATCAGGGAAATGATGAACAAAACAATGATGAGCGCACCTATGATCAGCACATTTCCAGAAAGGCCTTCTCTGTACAGCACAAAAATGAAGGCAGAAAATACCAGGGCAGATCCCGTGTCGTCCTGTAACAAAATGAGGATAGCCGGTATCCCGATGAGGGTGAAGGTGATCACCTTGGTCCTCAGGTCCTCCATCCTGATGTTGAGAGAGCTGAGGTAGCGGGCAACGGCAAGGTTGACGGCGATCTTCGCAAACTCCGATGGCTGCAGGTCGAATCCACCCAGGTCGATCCATGACTTGGAACCTGAGACTTCCTTTCCCACCAGAAGGACAGCCAGCAACGACAGGATACTGATTCCGAAAAAGACAAATGAGAAGGCCGGAAAGACTTTGGTGTCGGTCATCAGCAAGATGACGGCCAACAAAAAGGAGGTGAGGATCCAAACAAGCTGTTTACCGTATCTTTGGCTGAAATCGAGGATACTGCCATGCTGCTCGTTGTATACAGCTGCATAGATGTTCAGCCACCCGATGATAACCAGCACCGTATAAATGATAACGGTGGTCCAGTCGATATTTTTAAATAGCCGCTTAGGTTCTGTCACATTAATTTTCTTTAACCAGGTTTCCTCCTATCATCCTTTCTTCCACGTCTTTGGAGGTTATCTTGTGGTTCAGGTACTGCTCAATCATCAGGAAGGCTATGGGCGCTGCCCAGGTGGCGCCGAACCCTGCATTCTCAACGATCACTGAAATGGCGATCTTGGGATTGTCTTTTGGTGCAAAGGCAATGAATATGGAGTGGTCCCTTCCCTGGGGGTTCTGTGCTGTTCCGGTCTTGCCGCAGCTGGGAATGGAGTCGAGCTTGTAAGCCCGGGCCGTCCCGTGCTCCACCACCTGGTACATGCCCTCCACCACGATTTCGTAATTTTTCCGGGCTACAGGCACAACATGCCGGTCATGAATGATATGTTCTTTGCTGGTGTTCGTTCCGATAGCTCTCACAATATGGGGAGTGATGTATGAACCCCTGTTCCCGATGGTGGCTGCCAGGTTGGCCAGCTGTAATGGCGTGGTCAGAATTTCCCCCTGTCCGATTGAAAGTGAGATGATGGTCAGAAATTTCCAGCGGTTCTTTCCGTAATAATTGTCGAAGTATTCATTTTTAGGGATAAATCCGCTGAGAGTGTTGGGAATATCGGTCTTAAACTTCTCACCGAAACCCATGGAATTGACATATTTTCTCCATGTCTGGTAGCCCTCAGCCTGACTGGAAAACCGGTCGTTGCTCAGTATGGTCCTGAAAACATTACAGTAATAGGAGTTGCATGACTGGGCGATGGATTGGATCAGGTCGAGCGGTGAGGAATGGTTGTGACAGCCCACATGGACCGATCCCTGGTTGTAACCCTGGGCACATCCGTAACGGGTGCCCAGATCAAGGACCCCTTCTTCCAGCCCGATCAGGGCATGAACGAGCTTGAAAGTGGACCCGGGCGGATATTGTGCCTGCAACGCCCTGTTAAAAAGAGGTTTCAGGCTGTCTTTGGCGAGAAGGGTGTAATTATGGCTCCTCATCCTGCCCACAAGCAGGTTGGGGTCATAGGTCGGACTGGTCACCAGGCACAGTATTTCGCCACTGGCGGGTTCAATGGCTACAATGCTTCCCCGTTTATTTGTCATCAATTTCTCACCATATTCCTGAAGATCAATGTCAAGAGTCGAATACAGGTTCTTTCCTGTCACAGCCACGGTATCATACCTTCCTTCCTGGAAACTCCCTTTATCACGGTTAAAAACATCAACCATAATGATCTTGGCACCTTTCAATCCCCTGAGATTCTCCTCGTAAGACTTCTCAATGCCGCTGATGCCTATGTAATCACCTGATTTATAATAAGGATTGGTCTCACAAATATAAGGACTGACCTCACCCACATAACCCATGGTATGAGCTGCAATGGGCTTGACGTACTTCCTCAGTGTCCTGGGTTGCACATAAAAACCCTGGAATTTGTATAATTTTTCTTCAAGGTAACCGTAAGCTTCTTTGGAGATCTGTTTTTCAAACACGGAAGGACGGTACATAGAGTACTCCTTGATCTTCTTAAATCGTTCCCTGAAAGTGGTAGCATCGATACCGATGAGCTGGCACAACTCTGCCGTATCAAGGTTCTTGACCTGCCTGGGGATGACCATCAGATCATAAGTGGCCTCATTGTAAACCAATAACTTACCATTGCGGTCGTAAATAAGCCCCCGGGCCGGATACTGGGTAATGTGCCTTAATACATTGTTGTTGGCGGAAAGGTAGTAGCTCCGGTCGATGATTTGTAGCCAGAATAGCCTGAGTACAAACAATACCCCGGTCAGGAGAAAGATCGTCGTGATCACGTATTTTCTCTTGGTCAGCGCTTTCTGCATGAGAAAAATAAAAGGAAACTCCGGAAGATCCAGCCGTAAAATTACTCACAAAACTTCATCCCTGGTGAGGATAAAAAAGAGAATCTTATGAACTTAAATAATAACATGAAAGACGGTCAGAGTTTTTTCACCACGATGAGGGGAGTGCGGATGGTGTTGCTCATGTTCAGGGCCCTGTCGGCGATGGATGCCTCGAAGGCAATAGTGTCGTAACTGGATGAGATGTTGTTGATAAACAGCTCCATCTCTATGGTCCCCTTGATGGAGATCTCCCTGGTGAAGTCGGACAAAGGTGGGATACGGGAGTTGTTGGTGAAAGGAAGGTCCACTTTGGTGAGCACGCCTTTCTGCATCTCGTAATAGGTGATAAAAAAGTTGTAATACCATGGACTGCCTACGTTGAAAGGTGAGAATGTGTCGGCGGCAGCCAGGCCGATATCCCCGTTGCCATCACTGAATTTGAGGGTCAGGGTGGCTTTGTTATCCACTCCACTGCCATTTTGTATCTTTGTGAAACTGACATACTCGATGATGGGAGTATCAGGGAAATTCTCCTTTTTCAGGCAGGAAGTGAACAGGAACAGCGGAAGCAGCAACAACACCGCTGCAAAGCACCGGCCCTGGCCGGGAACAATTCCCGATAACTTCCTGAACGATAGAGGTATCATGTGACAAAGATACAAAAATGGTACAGCCCGGAACTTTCATTGACCGTATTTTCACCATTCGATCCGAACAGGATTTCAACGAACTGGCGCTGGAATTATTTCATCACCAGTATGGTCATAACGAGGTTTACCGGATGTTTTCACATTCCCTGGGTGTCAAGCCTTCAGAAGTTCATCATTATTCCTCCATCCCCTTTTTGCCAATCGAATTTTTTAAGACGCAATCCATCATCACCGGTGAAGAAAAGACCGTGCTGCGATTTACCAGTAGCGGCACCACCGGAAACAACACCAGTGTCCACCGGGTGGCCGACTCTTCTCTGTATGAGCGTAGTTTTACCACCGCATTCAGGCTTTTTTACGGCGATCCTGCTTCCTTTATTATCCTTGCTTTGCTACCCTCTTACCTGGAACAGGAAAATTCCTCCCTGGTTTACATGGTCAGAGAGCTGATACGCCTCTCAGGAAACCCGGGAAGCGGATTCCTGTTAAACGATCCAGCAGAGATGCATCATCGCCTGCAGGCTGCAGCGGCTTCGGGAGAGAAAACCATTTTATGGGGTGTGAGTTATGCCCTGATGGACTTTTGTGATCAGTACGCCTTTCCTTTTCCTGGTATTATCGTGATGGAAACCGGCGGTATGAAAGGCAGACGAATGGAAATCACCAGGGAAGAGCTTCATGGATACCTGAAAAAGGGTTTTGGTGTGCAAAATATTCATTCTGAGTACGGTATGACTGAATTGTTGTCTCAGGCATATTCCAACCGTGACGGACGGTTCAGGACACCTCCCTGGATGAAGGTGATGATCAGGGAAAGCGATGATCCGCTCACTCTGGCAGCACCCGGGAAAACCGGGGGTATCAATGTGATCGACCTGGCTAATGTCCATTCCTGCGCCTTCATCGCCACCCAGGATCTTGGTAAAATCCGGGACGATGCTACCTTTGAGGTGCTCGGACGGTTCGACAACAGTGATGTCAGGGGCTGCAATCTCCTGATCCCTTATTAACAACATCCATAGATCTGTTTAAATAATCATTTCAATATGGCATATCCCAAACCCCATCAGAACAAGAAGAAGCAAGTACAGCCTCAATTAAGGCCGGGGACCGGGGCCAGGCAACATCGGCCTCTCAAGGAGAAGCGGACCCAATGGGATTACCTTCTCCTTTTCCTGGTGTTGCTGGTGACCCTCCTCGCTTTTGTCCCGTCAGTCAACAACGAAATGATCGATACCTGGGACGACGGGGTCTACGTCACCGACAACATGACCATTCGTGATCTTAATGCTCAAAACCTCAAGATCATGTTTACCACATCTGTTAATGGAACCTATGTGCCCATTCCATTGATATCATTTGCCATTGATTATCAGTTATTTAAGCTGAACCCGAAACCCTATCATATCGAGAACCTCATCCTTCACCTGATCTGTACCCTGCTGGTTTATCTCATCTTCAGGAAGTTAAAACTCAAAACTTTATATGCTGCCTTTGCGGCACTTTTATTCGGGATCCATCCCATGCGTGTGGAATCTGTGGCTTGGATCACTGAGCGTAAAGACTTGTTATTCAGTATTTTTTATCTCTCAGCCCTCCTATCTTATGAATCATACATAAGGAAAGAAAAAGGAAAATTCCGATATGCCCTTCTGACCCTTGTGTTTTTTATCCTGTCTCTGTTCTCGAAAATCCAGGCGGTGACGCTTCCCCTGAGCCTGCTCCTTCTGGATTACCTGGAGGGGAGGGAATTGAAGCTGAGACTATTGCTGGAGAAAGTCCCTCATTTTATCTTGTCCCTGGTTTTCGGGATCTTCGGGATCTTCTTCCTTGAAAAGACAGGCTCGCTGGAGATCAACGTAACCTATGGACTCATCGACAGGATTTTCTTCGGGCTTCATTCGCTCACCATTTACCTTCAAAAGTTTATTTTTCCATATCCACTGAGTGTCTTTTATCCCTATCCCATGTCACCCGGTGAGAAACTGCCGCTGATCTATTACCTGAGCCCGGTGGTGTTGGTGGCATTGGCGGTGCTGGTGTTTCTCACCCGAAAAAAGACGAGGACGGTTATTTTCGGCAGTTTATTTTTTCTTTTCAATATCATGTTCCTGTTGCAGATACTGGGTGCAGGTCAGGCGTATATGGCCGACCGTTTCACCTATATTCCTTATATCGGCTTGTTTTTCCTGCTGGCCTGGGGGGCTCAAAAACTGGTGGATAGACCGTTTTCAGGGAAAGCAGCCATCTTCGCTCTCATGGTGGTCATCCCGGCGATCTTGTTCAGCATGACCCACAGTCGTTGCCAGGACTGGAAAAGCAGTGAAACGCTCTGGAGCGATGTCATCGGGAAATTTCCGGGCAAAATACCCACTGCCTATGCCAACAGGGCTTCTTTTTACAGGAAGGCAGGCGAATGGGAAAAAGCCATTACAGACTATGATGTCGCCATCAGGTTGGACCCGAAAAACGCGGTTTCCATCATGAACAGGGGTAATTTGTATTTCGATAAGGGGAAGTATGATACAGCTTACAACGACTATCAGAAGGCGATGAGACGGAAAGGGCTGGGAAATGACCTCAACAAGCTTTACGCCAACCTGGGAGCCATCTATGGCATCCGAAAGAACAACGACAGTGCCCTGTATTACCTGGACCAGTCCATCCGCATCGATTCGACCTTTCCCAATGCTTACCTGAACCGGGGTCTGATCCATGAAGCCATGAGGGAAAACCGGAAGGCCATAGCTGATTACTTGAAGTACCTCAGTATGAAACCTGAGGATGACCGTGTTTACACCAGTATCGGTGTGAACTACCAGATCATGAAAGACTACCGGGAAAGCATACCTTGGTTTACCGAAGGGATCAACAGGAACCCCAAAGCCGGTATCCACTATGCCAACCGGGCTATCTCTTACCAGGTTCTTGGTGAGATCGGGAAAGCCAGGGAGGACGCACGAAAAGCCATGGAGCTGGGCTCCCAGGTCCCTCCGGATTTACTGGCAAAGATCGGTATCCAATGATGGCCTTGCCTGGGGGTAATTGAAAAAATCTTACCTTTGGGAAAAATTTACTCATGAACATCTCTCATATTGAACACATTGGGATTGCTGTGAAGAGCCTCGAAGAGAGCATTCCCTACTACGAAAAAGTACTGGGACTCACCTGTTATGCAGTGGAAGAGGTGAAAGACCAGAAAGTGAAAACCGCCTTTTTCAGGGTTGGTCAGACTAAAATTGAACTGCTTGAATCCACAGATCCTGAAGGGCCTATAGGTAAGTTCCTCGAAAAGAAAGGGGAAGGGATCCATCACCTGGCTTTTGCAGTAAAAGATCTCGAGAAGATCCTTGCTGAAACGGAATCGAAAGGAGTGCAACTTATTGATAAACAACCAAGGAAGGGAGCAGAAGGGCTCCATATCGCCTTCCTTCACCCCAAGTCGACCCTGGGGATTCTGACCGAATTTTGTGAAGATAAAAACCAGTCATCCGAATAAATCAAGTCCTATGGCATTTGAAGATAAAATCAAAGAATTGATGGAGAACCGTTCCCAGGCGAAGTTGGGCGGTGGACAAAAACGAATAGAGTCTCAGCACAAGAAGGGTAAACTGACAGCCCGGGAACGCATCGACCTCCTGCTTGATGAAGGCAGCTTTGAGGAGTTTGATATGTTCGTAACTCATAACTGTCATGACTTTGGTCTGGAGAAGGAAAAATATATGGGCGACGGTGTGGTGACTGGCTACGGTACCATTGACGGAAGGCTGGTATATATCTTCTCCCAGGATTTCACCGTTTTCGGAGGGTCTTTGTCGGAAGCCTATGCCATGAAGATCTGCAAGGTACTCGACAAGGCCATGAAGGTGGGTGCACCGGTCATCGGCATCAACGACAGCGGGGGAGCGCGTATTCAGGAAGGAGTAAAAAGCCTGGGCGGCTACGCGGAGATTTTCCAGCGCAATATCCTTGCTTCAGGTGTGGTGCCTCAGATATCAGCCATCTTCGGCCCCTGTGCCGGTGGCGCCGTATATTCTCCCGCACTTACTGATTTCACCATCATGACCAAGAAGAACAGTTATATGTTCGTGACCGGTCCGAAGGTGGTAAAGACCGTGACGGGAGAAGTGGTCACAGAAGATGAACTGGGTGGTGCCACCGTACACGGCACCAAATCAGGGGTGACTCATTTTATCGCTGAAGACGAGCAGGAAGGATTACTGTTGATCAGAAAATTATTGAGCTTTATACCCCAGAACAACCTGGAGGACCCGCCACTGGCACCCTGTACCGATCCCATTGACCGTCTGGATGATGTGCTCAACTCCATCATTCCTGATAATCCCAACAAGCCTTATGATGTGAAGGATGTGATTCATTCTGTTATAGATTATAGTGAATTCATGGAGGTCATGCGGCATTATGCTCCTAACATCGTGACCGGCTTTGGCCGTTTTAACGGCATTTCGGTGGGTATCGTCGCCAATCAGCCCAATTACCTGGCCGGAGTGCTCGATATCAATGCCTCCAGGAAAGCAGCGCGCTTCGTCAGGTTCTGTGATGCCTTTAATATACCCCTGGTGACACTGGTGGACGTGCCCGGATTCCTGCCCGGTACGGCCCAGGAATATGGCGGCATCATCCTTCACGGGGCCAAGCTCTTGTTTGCCTATGGTGAAGCCACGGTACCCAAGGTCACCATCGTGCTCAGGAAAGCATACGGAGGCGCTTACGACGTGATGAGTTCCAAACATCTCAGGGGAGACATCAACTATGCATGGCCTTCCGCGGAAATCGCCGTCATGGGTCCGAAAGGAGCCATTGAAGTGCTCTTCCAGAAAAAACTGGCAGAGATTGAAAATCCTGAAGAAAGAGAAGAGTATATCAGAAAACACGAAGAAGATTACAAGGAGAAATTCGCGAACCCATACAATGCTGCCCGCTATGGTTATATCGATGATATCATCGAACCCCGTAACACCCGTTTCAGAGTGATACGTGCGCTGCAGTCCCTTTCCACCAAAAAAGACCTCAACCCACCCAAAAAACACTGCAATATCCCCTTATAACAGACCGGTCCCTGACATACTGTCTCTGACTACCGGTAAACTCATACTGCTATGAAGAAATATAAGTTCATGATCAATGGCAACCCTTATGAGGTTGAAATTGACGAGCTGGAGGAAAAATCAGCCGAGGTGCTGGTGAACGGAAACAAATTCACTGTGGAAGTGGATAAATCCTTACCGGTGACCAAAACCCCCAAGCTGATGAGGTCGGTGGCCGTCCCATCCACCGATACTACGCCTCAGCAGGCCAAGACCTTCAGCCCTTCTGCTCCCAAAGGCAGTGGCACTGTTAAGTCACCGCTTCCAGGCACTATCCTTGCTATCCATGTGAACGTGGGTGACTCAGTCTCTATCGGCCAGCGCCTGATCACCCTCGAAGCCATGAAAATGGAAAACAACATCAACTCCGACAAAGAGGGCAGGGTGACCGAGATCAAATTCAACAAGGGCGATAATGTGATGGAAGGAGATACCCTGATCGTGATCGGTTGACCCGCTATTGATTGATACGCAGACGGACCTGTTCTATCCTCTTTTCTGAAGCTTGTGTGATCGTAAAGACATAAGGATCGATGACAATCTCGTCGTTGATCTCAGGAATGCTTTCATGATAATGGATGATGAACCCTGCAAGGGTCTCATAATCATCGGATACCGGTATCGACAGGTTGTACTTCTCATTCAGGTAATCGATTTCCAGCCTGCCTGAGAAGACATACTCATTCTTACTGATCTGTTTTTCCGTCATTTTATCCACGTCAAATTCATCATCAATTTCGCCGAAAATCTCCTCGATAATGTCTTCCATGGCAACGATGCCTGAAGTGCCTCCAAACTCGTCGACCACCACCGCAATGCTCTTTCTCTGGTGAAGAAGGAGCTGCAAAGCCTGGTTGGCATACATGGTCTCGGGAACGATGAGGATGGGTTTGATGATCTCTGACAGCTCTGTCGGCCTCCTGAACAGGTCGAACGAATGGGTATATCCGGTGATATTGTCAATGGAATCTTTATAGATCAATATCTTGGAATGGCCAGTGCTTACAGATAGGTCCATCAGTTCCTGTATGCTGGCCGAATCCTCCAAAGCCTGGATCTCCGTCCTCGGTACCATGCATTCCCTTACCTTGACTTTCCTGAAGTCCATGGCATTCTGGAATATCTGGATCTCGGAGTCCACTTCTTTATCCTGGACAGGGCTGGGGTTTGAGAACTCTTTCAGGTAGTTGTCGAGGTCGACCATCGTAAATTCATAGGGATCTTTCTCAAAATTCACCCTGAAGAAGGTTTTTAGCACCCATTCGGCGAGAGAGGTGAAAAGATAGACGACAGGGTAGAGGATGAGATAGAACAGGTAAGCGGGATAAGTGAAAAACCGCATCACGGAGTTCGGGTTGATCCTGAAAAGGGCTTTGGGGAGAAACTCTGCAAATATCAGCAGGATGAGTGTGGAGATCAGTGTTTGTAACACCAGTATCCAGAAGGCATTCTGCATGACAGCCGGCAAGATATTCTCAAAATAAGATTCCAGAAGATCTTCCATCAGGATACCGAAAATGACAATCACGATATTGTTGGCGACCAGCATAGAACCGATGAACCGGGAGGGAGAACGGGTCAGTTCCGACAAAAGTCGTGCATAGGCAAGGCCCTTGTTCTTGTCGACCTCAATTTTCAGCTTGTTGGCAGAAATAAAGGCGATTTCCAGACCGGAGAACAAGGCCGCCAAGAGAAGGGAAATAATAATAACCGATGTATTTGTCATCCGGTTTGGTGAGTTTTCACTGCAAAGGTACTACTTATCCCTGCCTTCTGCTTCATTTTCAAGTGCAAAGCTACCGGTAGGCTTTCTGATGATCCAGTGATCAAAGTTCTGGTCCGACTCAAAACCGTGACCATACAAGACTTTATCCTTGGTAGTGATCTTCACAAATTCATTGGTATATATCTTTCCTTGTCTCTCATCCCAGACCAGGTGTTCGGTGTTCAGCTTCTCCTCCTTTTCAAGGCTTCGTATCTCCACCTTGCTGTATGCCTCCATGATCTTGGTATTCTCAAACACCTTGGCATGCCTGCAGGTTAGCTTTGACTTCTCTTTCAGTCCTTTGTTGTAAAAAACCACTTCCACACCTTTAGGGAAATCGAGGTAGGGCTCGTTGCCCTCGAAACGATGCATCACCGGGCTCTTAACGATCACCGCAACTTCTGCTGAGTCACTGTAGACCAGTTGAATATCTTTAGCTGATTCCGCGGGAAGGGTATCAGCCAGGAGCACGGAAACGGTACTGATATCATTTTTACAGGAATAGAGCGAGAATAAGGCAGGCAGGAGCATGGCCGCCAGAAGCTTTGCAAGATGACCGGTAACTGTCCGGGAAAGTGTCATCAGGGAGCTTTTTTTAAGGCTCTTGCAGTGGTCTTTTCATTGATCCAGCATCCGACGGTATAGTTGGATCCTTCCTCGAGCCGGTATTTTTTCATGGCCTGTTCTTCGGGAAACTGCTTCGAAAATTTCGCTATCCTGCTTTCGGCCAGGGTACGGAGATCAGGGTACTTCTTTTTTGCCTCTTCATATTTATCAACGGCAGCCCAGTAAACGGTCCTTCGGCCAAAGTCAGACTCACCGCATTCGCTGATCCCCAACACATAGCAGTCGCCGATAATGATCAGGGGTTCCCCTTGCTTCGGGTTGAGTGCCAGAGCCTCCAAAGCATTATCCCTTGAAAGGATATAACGGTTGGTGTTCATGTAAATACGTGCTATTTCCAGGTGAGCTTCTGCTGCCAAAAGACTGTCTTTGCATTTGAAAGCCCGTAACAACAGGGGAATAGAAAGGGAATGATTGTACTTTTTCACAAAATACCTTGCAACCCGAATCGCGTTCTCCGGAAGGGTATCCCTGTCGTACAAACGTTTGGTGAGGCTCAGGTAGAAGTCGGAAGTGATGCAGTGATTTTTCTCCAACACCTGGATGATCTGCTCCATGAGACCGTAATCGATGGAATCCGTCCTGAGCTGGGGTTGATACACCTTCTGAAGCTGATCGCAACCCAGAAAACTGTTAAAGGAAAGGTCAATATTCTTGGAAACACTGATGATCAGGTCCTTGTCCATGGCCTTGCTCTGCATCTTCATCATGATGAGGACGCGGCAGTCATCATAAGTGGCGATGACCGTAGCTGTATCCATAAGTCCTTTACTGGCAAGAAAGATAGCGGCTTTCAAGTAGTTCAACAGCACATTGGGTTTGGTGTTCACGGCTTCCAGTTCCACCGAACGGTGAATGATGTTAAACGCTTCTTTGGCTTTGGCAGGGTTATGGTTGAACAGTTCTGTTCCTTTTCTCCCCAATGTAGAGCCTTCTTTACCAAAATACAGGATCTGACGGTCGAACATGAGCATCAGGCTGTCTACCAGCATGACTTTAGTTGCAGAGTCTTTTTCCTGGTTCCAGAGTTGGTCATACAGCAAGATGCCGCTGGTGTAAAGCTCTTCAGAATATCCGTGACAACGGGAGTACAAGGTATTCCACATGAGCTGGGCATCCTTGAATTTCCCTTTCTGTATCAATTCCTGGAACTTTGAGAGCTTTTCCTGACAGAATAAACTGTCGGAATTCACAGGAGCTGGCATCTGGCCGCCCTGTGCAGCGAGACTGCCAGTACCCGCGATAAAAATAAGGATGATGATGAATGACCGTAAAACCTTCATAGGCTATTCAAACTTTCTTTTGTAAAACCAATTTTCGAGTACCGACACTCCCAGGGTGATCATGAAATAATTTTCCTGTATCAGGTGGTCCTGGGTAGTGCCCAACCTACCAAATTTCATGCCCAGGTTCACCCTCGACCTGGTCTTGGCCAGGGGAAATCCCAGCCCGAAGGTGCCCGAAAGGTCATCGAGCTGGTGGCCTTTCATCTCCAGGTATGACCTGGCATAGCTGATGCCAAAGCGGTAGCTGATTCTCTGGGCATAACTGGTGATGCTGTTGATATTGGGAATGATCTGGAACCCCAGGGCAGCCTGCATGCAGTTTTTCAGGCTGTCTTCCTCTCCAAAAACTTTAAATTGCGACCAGTCCTGGAACTGAAACTCACCGGTGAAAAGCCAGTGCTGTGGTTTTTCAACAGAAAATCCGGCACCATAGCTGCCCGGCAGAACGATGATTCCTTCCTGTTCCGGGATGAGGTCAATGGTATCCATGACCGTGACAGAACCCAGGCTGGTCTGGGTGAAAGATTCCGAAAGCGTTGATTTCCCAGCTTTTGCATGGGTGGTATTTGAAAAGGTGGCACCTGCCGTAAAAAGAAGGCTTTTGTTCAGTTTCGTGTGATATTGAAGTCCGTACTGAAAGCTGAAATCATTGATGTGGATGTTGTCCTGAACTCTGAAGTTCCTGATATACAATGAATCAGGGAAAGTGACGGAACGGGTCCGGTCGATGCCGCCAAAGAGGTAGGAGACATTGAGTCCCAGAGAAAGGTGTTTACCGATCATCCAGGCATTGCCCAGGTACACCTGGTTGAATCCCCCGCTCCCTTCATAATATTTTTTCAGGTACCCGATGCTGTCGGGGTACTCCTCATCGCCTACCTTGTAACCTACCTGGCTGTAAGGGAGCAGTCCCACACTGGTCTTCCAGCGATGAGTGACAGGAAATCCGAACAGCAGGTGCTTCAGGGTGGTATAATTGGCCTTCTGGCTGTTGTTTTCCGATTTCAGGGTTTGAAAGTTGGAGGTCACGGCTCCGTCGAACAGGAAGGTGAGGGAGTCAAAAGCAGAGTAAGAGGCAGGATTTTGAAAGTTGATGAAGGAAGCGTCCCGTATACCGATGCCGGCACCTCCCATTGCCATCGTCTGGCAGTTGGTCGATTTGAAGAGTTCCCCTATGCCGTAACGGGAGTAAGGAGAGCTGAAAGGCTTCTGCGCCATGGTTACCGTAGAACACAGCATGAGGAGCAGCAGGCTTTTCAGGTAGGTAGGTTTAGTCATTAAAATCGAGTATTTCATTTAATCCGGTCAATACCAAATCGGGGACCACAAAGATGCCACTTTTTAACTGATTCTCAAAGAAGGAGCCGTCACCTCCACTAATCACCACGGTAAGAGGGTGCTGCGACTCCTCATAGGCTGCGATCATTCCTTCGGCTTCGAGGAGCGCACCCCTGACGGCACCGGTGAGGATGCTGTCGCGGGTGTTCTTTCCGGGCAGGGGAGGCGGTGGTTCAAGGGGTAATAACGGAAGACGGCCGGTAAAAGTGTGAAGCGCCTGCAATCTCATCTGAAGGCCGGGAGAAATGCTTCCCCCCAGGTAGGTGCCTTCGGCAGAGATGAGATCATAGGTGATGCAGGTTCCTGCGTTGATCACCAGCAGAGCGCTGCCGGGGAAGAGAGCCGCAGCTCCGCAGGAGGCGGCCAGACGGTCTTTACCAAGAGTCTGTGGTGTCTCATAGGCATTTTTTAGAGGTACATGGGTTCCCTCATGCAGCATCAGGAACCCGGGGACAGACCGGGTAATCGCTTCTATTTCTGAAGGAACATCCCTCACGCTGGAAAGGATGCCGGCCTGGAAGGGGGTTTCTTCCTGTATCTTCCCCAAAAAACCGGAGAGATCAGAAACCAGTGAAAACCAGGAACTTTTAATCAGTTTATCTTCAAAAACACCCGCTTTAATACGGGTATTGCCTATGTCAATGACGAGTTTTTTCTTCAAGGTTCATTGTTAACGATCACAAAATTAAGGAATTAATTGTACCTCGACCGGGATAAAAAAAATTTTTACATCCTCGAAAAATGTCCTACCTTTGCACCTCCATAAGAATGGTGTCGTAGCTCAGTCGGTAGAGCAACGGACTGAAAATCCGTGTGTCATTGGTTCGATTCCGATCGACACCACAGAAGGCCTCTCCCAGAGGCCTTCTTTTTTACAACAAAGCATCAGATGTTACCTGGAAAGGATCGGCAGAATCAGGATTGCCACTTTTAAATCCTTTCATGAACCATCCCGACCGCTGAGCGGAGGTACCATGGGTAAAAGAATCGGGGACCACATAGCCCTGCGACTGCTTCTGAAGCCGGTCATCCCCTACGGCACCGGCGGCATTCATGGCTTCATCGACGTCACCTTCTTCCAGGATGTTCTTCCATTTACCGGCATAATATGCCCAAATGCCCGAGTAAAAGTCGGCCTGTAACTCACAACGTACCTGCATCCGGTTGGATGTGACCTCATCCGATTCCTGCCTGGCCTGGTTCACCTTGTCGAGGGTTCCGAGCAGTTTTTGTACATGATGCCCCACTTCATGAGCAATCACATAAGCCATGGCAAAGTCACCCGGTGCCCCGAAACGGGTCTTTAGTTCTTCAAAGAACTGAAGGTCAATATAGACTTTTTCATCTCCCGGGCAGTAAAAGGGTCCTGTAGCGGCACTTCCGAACCCGCAGGCCGATTGTACCTGACCACTGTAAAGGACCAGTTTAGGTTTTCGGTAATCAAGGCCGTTCTCCTGGAAAATCCTGGTCCAGGTGTCTTCAGTCTCAGCCAGCACCACCGCCACAAACTGGGCCAGCGTGTCATCCTTGGGAATGTCACCCGAAGCTTCTGTCTGGGTCCCGCTGCCCTGCATCCCGATGAACTGCATGGGATCTCCTCCCAGCAACCACACAATAATAACGATGACAATGGTCCCGATCCCGCCGCCCAGGGCTAACTTGCCTTTGCTCCCACCCCTCTGGTCCTCCACATTGTCACTCTGCCTTAATCCTTTCCAACGCATGACTCAAGATTTTAATCAGAACAAATTTAATCTTTATTTTGAAAATAACCAATATCTGAGATCTGTTTAACGGGATGAAACAATGCCATGCTCCACCATCTGCCTGAAGTGATCCACGATGGATTCTTCCGGGCTCCTGTATGATATTCCCAGCTTTTCTTCGCTCTTGGAAGAATCAACCCGGTAAGGGTACCCCATATTACGGCTCACCATCCTCCGGCTGAGTCCCGCTGCCGGAGCCATGAGCCATACGAGAAACTTGGGCAGCTCACGCGAGGGCAGGGGATATCCCGGTCCGAAGCTTTGGCGCAGCGCATGGGCCAGCTGCAGGAAACTCCGCGTCCCGGCGGAGAGGAGGTATCTCCCTTCGGCATCAGGCGTAAAACCGGCCCGGTAATGGGCCTCAGCCACTTCCCTGACATCCACCACCGCAATCTCGTATCGAGGCACCCCCGTTTTCATGGTTCCATCGGTCAACTGCTTGATGAGGCGAAAACTCTCCGAGGTGCTGGTGGGAGCGATGCCGGGACCCAATACAAAGGAAGGGTTGATCACCACCAGGTCCCATCGTTCCTGTCGCCCGCAGATATTCCAGGCCTCCCGCTCAGCAAGGGTCTTGGAGTAATTGTATGGCTGGTTGGTGAGGCTGGACGTGGTGTTCCAGTCCTTTTCAGTGGCGATGCCTCCGGGTAATGACAGGGTGTCCCTGGAATCCCCGATGATGGCTGCACAACTGCTGGTCAACACCACCCGCTTGATACTCAGGGTCTGGTCGACCGACGCCAACACATTCCTGGTCCCAGACAGTGCAGGGTCTATCAGATCCTTTTGAGGATCCTTAACCTGTAAATAAAAAGGTGAGGCCGTATGGTACACCAGCTCACAGCCTTTCATGGCTTCAGTATAAGAACCGGGTTCCAGAAGGTCAGCCCTGAAGTACCTTATCGTACCGGACCCCTTCGCAGCCAGGGCTTCCAGGTACTTTAACTTCTCGCTGTTCTCTGGGTCCCTGACAGCTGCATGTACAATGAACCCTTCATCAACCAGCTTTTTAATGATCCATCCGGCTACATAGCCATTGCCACCGGTCACCAGAACAGGTTTACTTTTGTCGATCGTCTTCATATAGTGAATGTTGTAATAGGAGTTATGAACCGACAAAGATAAGGATTCCGTAGGGCGGTTCATTTAAGGATTTAAGCCCTACCTTTGCAAAAAATATGAATTATGAAAAAACTGGTGACACTGTTATTGCTAAGTATCACATTATCAGTATTTTCTGCCCCCTACCATGGGAAAGTCCAGCCATTTAAGCAACCGGACGGCAGCATGGTCGATGTCAGGTTGTTTGGTGATGAATACTATATGAGAGGCGAGGGTCTCGACGGTTATACCCTGGTGAGGAACCCTTCCTCGGGATGGATGGAATATGCGGTGTTATCGGCTGAAGGAGACCGCTTACTTCCAACCGGGATTAGGTACACGGGGAGGACCGACGATATAAACAGCTGGAAGACCGGCCTGCCTTTTCCCATGCACCTTGATATCACTGAGAAAGCCCGCGAAGAATGCATACAGCGCAACCTGCACCTGCTCAAAGGCAAGGCCTCACCAGCTTCAAAAGGACCTTCAGCTTCCCCGCCTGTGCTGGGAGACATCAAAGGAATATGCCTGGTGGTTGATTTTCCCGATTATCCCGGAGTCCTGCCGATGAGCGAGTTCGAAAATTTCTGTAATGATATGGCTTACTGTAATTACGGAAATAATGGTTCGCTCAGGACTTTTTATCATGACATCTCCGGAGGACTTCTCAATTACGAAAATGTAGTCTTTGGTTACTATACGGCCCCCCTGCCTTTTTCTGATTACGAGGCCATGCCTTATGCCCAGGGGGCGCAGATCATTTTGGGCCTGGCCCTGAACTGGGTGGCATCCCTCGGTTTTGATTTTTCGACTCTGTCCACCAACCCCGACGGCAGTATCGAGGCCATTAACCTGATGTACACGGGTTACCCGATGAACTGGGCACAGGGCATGTGGTACCACCAGGGAAGTTATACCGGGTTCAGTGCCAACGGAGTCCATTCTCATGATTACAACTGCTCCCCGGCCAACGATCCCCTGGAACTGGCCGTGGTGGCTCATGAAAATGGTCACATGGTAGGGAAATGGCCCGATACCTACAAATACAACAATAACACGGGTCCCGATGGCATTGGTGCCTTTGACCTGATGTGCTGGTACGGAAGCTACACCAACCCGGTGCCCCCCAACCCCTTTTTCAGCAGCGATGCCGGATGGTGTAACGTAGTGGATGTCACCTATTTCAACGGTCTGGTTACCGACACCACCAACGACCTCACCGTGTTTAAATACAGGAACGCCAACGATACCAATGAGTTCTTCATCTTTGAGAACAGAAGCCAGGAAGGCAGGAGTTATAATATAGAGGACGAAGGTCTCACCATCTGGCATATCGACCGCCTCGGGGATAACCAGACCACCCATCACCAGGTATTCCTGGAACATGCCAACAACGATATCAACGATCACAGCCAGGCCTGCTTCCATGCAGGTTTCAACGATGAGTTCGCCCTAAATACAGTACCCAGTTCACAGCTCTACAATGGCGACCCCAGTGGATTGAGGATATGGGAGATCGGCCCGGCCGATCATGAAATGACCTACAAGATAGGCGCCGGCCAGTCGGCTCCCTCCTTTGTGATCAATTACGTGAATATCACCGGTGACAATAACGGAGACGGTTTTTTGGAACCTAATGAGACGGGGGATGTCAACATCCTGGTATCTAACTTCGGTCAGATCAATTCTTCGAATGCGATGGTCAGCTGCATCGTACAAGGACCTTATGCCTCTCAGGTGTTGGTAAACACCCTCCCCGTCAATGCAGGTGTGATCAATATGAACCAGTCCATACCCCTGGCATTCTCATTGACCGTTTCTCAGAGTGTACCACTGGGTGCTCTGGTCGACCTGCGTTTTACCGTCGATGACGGGACCTATTCCACCTACTTTACTAAACACCTCATCATAGGGGTACAGGTGATTATGGCTAATCAGCAGGTATCAACCTGTAATGCTGTGTTCTACGATAACGGTGGTTTACTGGGCAATTACACCAACCTGTCAGAATATATCACCACTTTCCTGGCACCATCGAACTATTACATGGAGACCGAATTTCTTTCCTTCGACCTGGAAGACGAACCCAACTGTGATTATGATTATCTCAAAGTGTTTAATGGCCCTTCCACCGCATCCCCTCTTATCGGGAAATACTGTGGATCCAACTCACCCGGCACCGTTGTATCGACCCATCCTTCCGGGGCTCTGACCTTTCATTTCTTCTCCGATCCGGCGGTCACCGGGACCGGATGGACAGCTCATGTCAGCTGTCACCCTTTTACCGCTTGTGCCGAGCTGACAGATCCAATCTATTTCAGTGTGTATCCCAATCCTGCTTCCGGAAAGACGAACGTGGTGACCAATACAGAGAAGGAGTGGAAAGTCAGCCTGCTGGATGCCACCGGGAGGACCGTCTCTGAAAGCAAATATCTAACTTCTCCCCGACTGGAGCTTGACCTTTCCTCATTCAGTGAGGGGCTGTACATCCTTCAGATTCAGGGAGAAGCCCGGGTCATGGCTCATAAGCTGATGATCCAGGCTCAGCGTTAGACACAGCAGGGAGGATTTCCTGAAAGGCTCTCTTTAATGCTCTGCTAATTAGTTTATTATGGTGAGTTTCCTTTATGTCAGGTTTGTATTGAATTCTGACTTGAATGCTTTATAAAGCTCCCGATTACTGTTTAATGTTCTCAATCGCATAAAGGGGAAATACCTCAATTTGACCATAAGCTGAAAAATTCTCGTTGGATATCCGTATCCCCCTGTCGAGATTCTTTTCCCGTAAAAACATATACATGCTTTGCATACTCCCTTTCGTACCTGCTTTTACTTCAACCGGTACGATTTTCTGTGCAACTGGAATAATATAATCGACTTCAGCATTGCTGCTTCTTGCCTCCCTGTGCCAGTAGTAGAGTGAAGGTATCTGGTAACAGGATTCTGATTTTATCAGTTCAAGGCCAACAAACTGTTCCGTCAGGTTTCCCTTATTGATGGCATCAAAGCCTCCGGAAAGCAGAAATTCTTCCAGGTTAAGCCCCATCAGGCGCTGAAATATGCCGGTATCATAAATAAGCATTTTCTGTTTCTTCAGATTTGCTTCTGCTCCAAGAGGTATTCCATTTGAGGCACTATGGATTACAGGAATAACAATACCTGCAGTCATCAATAAGCGGAGTGCTTCCTTTGCCTGTCTGTGATATGCCTGCTCGGACGCTTTTGCAAAGACAAACTTCTGGCCTGCCTGGAATACCACCGCCTGAAAAACTTCAATTAATATGGACGCAGGTGTTCTTTTCTGGTATTTTGCAAAATCATCCTGAACAGAAATGATCAAGTCATCAAGCAACATTTGACATCTATGCAGGTCACCTGTTTCAATATAGGTTGCAATAACTTCAGGCATACCACCCAGGCAAATGAATTTTCTAGTGAGGTCAGTTAGTCTGGCATGAAGTGCCTCATTTATTGGCTTATATGGTGTCGACTCCCTGATTTTGTTATATAACAGTTGTTGGTTCCCAGTTCCAATGAGGAATTCAGAAAAGCTCAAAGGATACATAAACACCGACCTGATCCTGCCAACCCCAAAAGTTGGTATCTCTGACAGGGCAAACTCCAGAAGTGAACCTGCAGCAATAATATGCAATCCGGGCATCTTTTCATAGAAGAAGCGAAGTGATACAATTGCCTCCCTGCATGCCTGAATCTCATCCAGGAAAAGCAGCGTTTTCCCAGGAGTAATATTGGTTGCGAATATAGCGGCTATATTCTCACAGATGGAAATGGGATTTAATTCCCCCGCGAAAAGTACTTTTAAGCGTGGGTTCTCCTCAAAGTTGATCTCTATGAAACTTTCAAATTTTTTTCCTAGTTGCCTGACAGTATGTGTTTTCCCCACTTGCCGGGCCCCGCGGATCAAAAGTGGTTTTCTTTTGCTTTCAGCTTTCCACTTTTCAAGTTCTTTATCAATCTTCCTGGGCAAATACATGACACAATATAAAAATACAAGGCAATATTATAACAATATTTGTAAAAATACAAGGCAATAGTACGCAAAATATTTTAAAAATGCAAAGCAGAAAGTATTGCTGCTGAAAAGGTCGGTTAACCATTACATCATTGTATCCATTCGCACCAGTGTCTTCAACACCTGGTGCAATACCCTCTCACGCAAACCATGCCCAGCTTAATGCCATACGTTTGAGCTAAGTATGTCGAGTTCGAATGCCCTCCCGGTGGTTACCCTTATTCAATAAGCAGCTTCTGCACCCAGGACTGATCTTGTTTTTGAATCCTGAGAATATACATACCGGGAGGCAGGTCGCCTTTCTCCAGGCGGATGGTCCCGTCGTTGACCAGGGTCTTACAGAGCAGGATTCTTCCTGTAAGGTCAGTCATTTGCAACAGAACATCCTGTTGATCCGGGTTTTGGAAGCGGATCTCTGTATATTCTGCAAAGGGATTGGGGAAGACCTGAAGTCCCTGCGACCCTTGTTCATCTATTCCAATGGCGACCGAGGTGGTGACAAAGATGCAAAGGCTGTCGTTGCTGACGTCGGCATCATAATTCAGGTCGGTCCATACGCAGAAAGGTGCATTCAGGTTGGCGGTCGGGGTAAAGGAACCTGAAAAAGTGAAAAGAACGGAATCTCCCGGCTGGATGGCGATGCCCGTATAGTTTTGGGTGACCATGGCTTGTCCGGTCATCATGTAATGAACAGGAAATCCGGTTTCGGGGAGGGCTCCGAAGTTCCTGATCCAGCAGGAGACGGTGGTGGCCGCAGAGATGGTGTCGTTGGCCTGGGGATTGACAATGGAAACAAGGCCTACATCCTCCACCTGGTGTTTTTGAACGGTACAGTACAGCATGAAGTCCTGGGTACGGCTGTCGCGGTATTCTGACCATACGCCGCTGATGATTTCAAAGCTGCGGTGGGAAATCGGAATCGTCCTGTCGACCCCGATGGTGATATTGGTGCCACCCATCTCCCAGCCCAGGTAAAAACCTCCTTCATTGATGATCACCGGGTTGGTATAGGTCACAGTACTCCACGCCCCGCTGGCAATAGGCGGAGCCACATAGGTGGAATCGAGAAGGGTCCCCGGGCTGCCGTCGGGCCCGTCATCATCAAAAATTTTAATATAGCTGCCCACATTGCTCAGGTTGGACTCAATATAGAAGTTGGAGGATGTGATCTTGACAGGGTAGGTGGGTGGAATGAAATACATCCCGACACCGCCGTCACCCCCTACCCATGATATTCCCGAGGGATCGGGGGTGTTGTCGCAAAATCTGAGATCGTACTGGTTCATAGAGGTATCTATCACTACGAGCTCCTGTATCACCGAGTCGTTGGTGGAGACCCCGTCGTTGAGCACATCCCAGAGCCGCGTCGTAAAGGAGTACGTACCAGGTACTGTCGGAATAAAAGCGTTGTTGAAGTAAATGGTGGTATCTTGCTGGGTGAAGAGTGTATCGGTAAAAAAGTTCATATCGGAGGCCGCAATGACACCGCCGACGTCCTTCACCGTGCAGGTGGCATGATATAAAGGAGCTATGTTCAGATTTCCCATGTTCGCAATATTGGAGATGAGCACATAACTGCTGGGAAGTGACAGAAATTCACCCCTGCTGTACGGGATGGAGTTGTATTTAACGGCTCCGTCACGGATAAGGTAGGTGGAATTGTTCGGATAATAGAACTTGATAGTATACCCCGGGCTGGGATAGGTGCTGGCAAAGGGTTGCAGGCCGATGGCCCCCGTGAGATTTTCCATGCCGGCCCTGACATCGGTGGTCGTCATGGCGGTACCCGTCTGGGCCTGGTAGTTCAGTGTAATGGAGCGGTCGAGCTTGTCCAGTATGATCTGGAAAGAATTGCTGCCCGCCCAGTTGGGTAAAGTCTGGGAATAGAAGGGTACATCAATGAAAGAGATGATCACGGAATCAACCGTCACCTTGTAATAACAACTGGCAGGGTTTCCTGCTCCCGAGAAGTTAAGATCAGAAAGCAAGGCAGCGATGAAGTTATTCTTATTGTCAACCGAGTCGGGAATCGTCGGAAAGATGGATGCCAGATTGATGTTGTCGAAAGAAATATAACCATTGGACCCGATCCAGAATTGTTCAACAGGGTACCAATAGAAAATGAATTTATCATTCACATTGGTGGTCAGGGGAAACGGCCCCCTGTTGTTGTCATCCGATAAGCCGGTCACCATCCTGTCGGGTGAGACGATATCAATCCAATGATAGGTGGGGCCTCCGGGTTGAAGGTTATCCATCCAGGTGTAACCGAACATATCCGGTCCTCCCTGGCCGGCCATCACCGAAAAAAATGTAAGAAAACCAGTGAATAGTAAAATGATCTTTTTCATAACGGACGTTTTATTGGGTTATACATGCCTTTTAGGTTGACGACCAGTGGCGCTTTATCGGAAACCCTTCAGGAAAGCAAATATAGTGAAATTCTTATACAATCGAAAAACCAAACCACCGCATGATTTTCAATTTGGGAACAATACAGGAATTTTTCCTTCCGCATTGATCGGATTTATAATTTTACCGCTGATTTTCTTAAGGATAGAAATGTGCCGGTCTGGTCAACTCCCTGAAACAAGGAAATTTTTCACAGGTTTTTCAGGATTGATGCAACTTTTCATCAAACTCCCAGTCTGATATATTTATGATGTCTTTAATTTATTTTTTTCGCATAATATATTGATTTATAATGGTTAAAGGATTACATGCTCTATTATTACTGCTGTTATGCAGTCTGTTATCATTTAACCAGACGGTCATTTACCATGAAAATTTTGAACTTCCGAGTCTGGGAGACAGCATGGTTTCGACCAGTATTCCTGCCAGTGGATCCGGTTGGAGCATCAATACCAGGCTACACCAGGGAGCGAATAGCTATCGTTCTGACAGCTGCCAGGTTCAGACTGCCACGACGAATTATCTGACCTCCCAGGCTTTCAGCACGGTCGGATATGGGTATGTGACGTTGATGTTCATGCATATTTGCAAGGTCGATTATGGGGATGTGGCGACGCTGGAGGTTTCTAACGACAACGGCCTGACCTGGATACAGGTAACCCAGGCCCAGTATATGAGTTCCGGGCAATATGGTACCAATGGGAACCGGTTCACCTCCAACTCGTATTCAAGCCTTTGGGCCCCTACCAACCCTTTGGCCATTCCTATGAACAACTGGTGGAGACCTGAAGTTTTCAATTTCTCGTCCCTCCTGGCGAATTGTCCGGCAGCACGTATCCGCTATAAACTCAGTGATCCCCAGGGTAATGGCTCGAACGGCAATCATGGTTGGTTTATCGAAAACATCCGTGTTACCGTGGCACCTTCTGAGCTGATCCCTCCTTCCATAAGCCTTTATCCGGGTTATCCCCAGGGAACTTTGTATTCCACCGGTCCCTTCACCGTGATGGCAAAAGTATCTGATGCCAGTGGCATCGATACGGCTTATATCGCCTATTCCGTCAATGGTGGTCCGGAGGATACCGTCGGGATGGTGCACTTGTTGCAGGATACGATGAAGGGTATCATCCCCGCCATGAATGCATATGACGTGGTTTGCTGGTATATCAGAGCCTATGATAACTCCATGTCGCATAATACAGCAAGGAACCCCTCTTCGGGCTGTGTCAACTTTTGTGCGATAGGCAACCTGCCCTTTCCTTTCTTCGATGATTTCGACGGATACGCCAACCTCTTCACTGCCAGCATGTCGGGCGGAAGCAACACCAGCAACTGGCAGCTGGGTACCCCCAACTTCGGCGAAACATCCTCAGCCTATTCTCCACCCAAATGCTGGGATGTCAACCTGGGCTCAGGATACACGTCACAGGCCAGCTGTTACCTGACCTCTCCCGTGTTCAACTTCAGCAATGCGGTGAACGCCCGTTTATCCTTCTGGCTGAATTATGAGACCCAGGCCTATTATGACGGAACCAGGATGGAGTATACCACCAATGGTACAACCTGGCAGACCCTGGGAAGTATGAACGATCCCCTGGCGGTAAACTGGTACAACAGCCTGATCAGCAGTACCGGGCAGCAAGGATGGAACGGCAATTCTGACGGATGGAAAAAAAGCAGGTACAAACTGAGTGTGCTGAACAATGTTACCGGACCGGTTCAATTTCGGTTTGTTTTCAGATCGGATTTTATGACCAATGCCTCCGGCGTTTCTGTCGATGATTTTTCCATCAGTCTACCCGCCAGCCAGGAGGTCATGATGGATCAGTTGCTGAGTCCGATATCCGGTTGTGGCCATGGCATGGATACCGTGAGGATCAGGTTTGTCAACTCAGGACTGAATGCCGTCAGCGGTGTGTTTTCGGCCGGATATAAAGAAAGTGCCACGGCCCCTGCTGTGATTGAGAATTTTACCGCTACCCTCCAGCCGGGTGCAGCCTTCACCTATGCTTTCAACACTCTGATCGACATGTCGGTCACCAATCAGGATTCTGTTTTCCTGCTGAAGTCATGGGTACATTTTCCTGGCGATCCCTACCCGGAAGACGATACCCTGAACAGCCAGGTCCTGTCTAAAGCTTCTGCCCCGCCACCTGCAGTGACCAATGCCAGCATCGCGTACGGAACCGCCACCACCCTGTCGGTGCAGTCAACGCAGCCGGTACGCTGGTACGACTCATTTACAGGAGGTACGCTGCTTGGATCCAATCCGGCTTACAGTACCCCCTTGCTCTATACCACGACCGTTTATTATCCTTCTGTCATCGGACTGAATACCTGTCCCGGCATCAGAGCCAGGGATACTGTCTTTGTCGGCCCGGCACCCCCTTACGAAGGAGCCGCCTTGAGCCTTGTGAGCCCTGTTAACGGGATCAACCTGAGCAGTACTTCCCTGGTTAAAGTGACCTTGAAGAACTATGGCACTGAACCTATCTCAGACTTCCCTGTCTCCTATTCTCTCGATGCCCTGCCACCGGTGGTCGATACCGTGACTACCGTGTTACAACCTGACAGTTCATTGCTCTTTACTTTCACAGTGCCGGCAGACCTTTCATCGTTTGGTAATCATAAGATGAAAGTATGGCTTGACGTACCCGGTGACCTGAACCAGGATAACGATACGGTGAAAAAGACCATCACTAACAGTATGCATTATTACTGTACATCAAGTGCCTCCTCCCCTGATCATGTGGATATCGGACGAATATCTCTGAATACCCTTAGTTACGGGAATGCGGTTCCTGTCTTCAACAACAGTGGTGCAAACAATACCTATTCTTATTTAGGATTTTTACCCCCAACCTCCCTGAAGAGAGGCCAGGATTACCCGGTAAGTATCTCTCCCATCTGGATCGGTCCTCATACCCAATGCTATGTAAAAGTATTTATTGACTGGGATTATAATGGGTATTTCGATGAGGCCAATGAGACGGCATTCACCAGTGGACCCACAGCCTCAAATAATACACTTCTCACAGGTAGCATCATGGTCCCCCTCAATGCACATATCGGACTCACCACCATGAGGGTAGTCCTGGTGGAGACCACGCACCCGATGCTCGTATACCCTTGCGGGACTTACCTTTACGGAGAGACCGAAGATTATGTGGTCAATATCAATCCCCAGATGGGTACCGATGCCTCCATCACAGCAATCGTATATCCGCCGCCCATCTATATCGAAGGAGTGAACGATTCGGCCAGGGTCACCCTGTGTAACCGGGGTTACCTCGACATCACTTCGGCAGATGTATATTTTCAGCTCGATAACCTGCCCCCCCTCCATAGGTTGTATACCGGGGTTCTGACAGCAAATAACTCAGTTGACTTAGCTCTTGATACCCTCACCTGGCCGGTGGGTTATCATCAGTGTTGTGCATGGGTGGTGATGCAGAACGACTCCAATGCCATGAATGATATGGTCTGCCGGCAGGTTGAAGGAGTCGCGGTAGATACGCTGCCTTATTACGATGATTTTGACCATGCAGATCATTTTATACCTACCTCCTCCTCTAACTCCAACTGGATTCTCGGAGCCCCTCAGGCAGGCGGTTTTCCCGGATCAGCCATCTCCCCGCCCAATGTCTGGGCGGTGGACCTGAACCATTTGCCTTATTCTGACAGCGCAGAATGTTACCTCACCACACAAATATTTGATTTTACGGGAGTTTCTTCCGCCCTTCTTTCCTTTTATATACGATATGAGACCCAGTTCTGCAAGGATGGAGTCCGGCTGGATTACAGTCCTGACAACGGACTGCACTGGATGATGCTGGGAATGGTCTCCGACCCGAATGGGGTCAACTGGTACGATACCACAATCAGTTCCACCTTCCAGTGCGCCTGGACCGGTAACTCAGGGTTATGGCTCAATGCCACATTCAAGCTCTTCAATGTGAACCAGTTGAACAGTATGAGGTTCAGGTTTGCTTTCAACTCCGACGGTTCGACAACGGGAAACGGATTCGCACTCGACAACTTCAATCTTACCCTGTGCAATGACTACGACGTTGGGGTTGACCATATTTATTCGCCTACAGGTTATAATGACGCTGGGACTCAACAACCTGTCACCGTCAGGATATACAACTGGGGTTTGTACCCAGTGACCTCTGTTCCCGTTTCTTATAAGACCGGCAATCAACCTTCTCATACAGAGACATGGACCGGCCTGCTGAATCCTTCTGATTCGACCATCTTTACCTTTTCTGTCGACATGAATGTACCCGTTGGTGATTATCATTTCAAATCCTATACCGGGCTGGCCGGGGATGCCGATTTTAACAATGATACGACTCAGCTCGACTTTTTCGGTATTCCTACCTGTATTCCTCCCTATGTGACGCATTTCGACAGCCTGACTGACCCATGGTTTACGGTTGGCGAGCTTTGGGAATTGGGCACCCCCACTTCCAACACCATCAACTCGGCTTATTCCCCGCCGTATTGCTGGAAGACGAACCTCGACGGCATCTATCCTCATGCCCCCATGCAATATCTGCTGTCACCTAAATTTGATTTTTCTGTCATCGGGATGGATACCCTGAGATTCTATCACTGGGTCCATAACGACCAGAATGATTGGGCCAGGGTTGAATACCTTGCTGTCAATGGTATTTGGAAAAAACTGGGTGCCCTGGGGAGTCCTGCTGGTACGAACTGGTACAATACAGCTAATGGCTGGATCAGGCAGGATACCTCCTTCCGGATGTCGAGTTTTGATTTGAAGTCCATTCTCGACTTTGCCGTACCAACCCAGTTCCGGTTTACCTTTAATCCTGCTTCCAACAACAACGTGACCAAGGATGGCTGGGCGGTCGATGACTTTGAGCTTACCTACCCCAGACTGCAGTATGATGCCGGGGTGATCAGCATTCCTCAGCCTTCTGCTATAACCAACTATGGGAACAGCCTGGTGGTCAAAGCCGAGATAAAGAACTTTGGCTGGGATACTCTTACTAACATTCCGGTAAAATACAAGATTAATGGGATTACCGCAGGCAACGGTACCTTCCCGGGTCCTTTGTATCCTGATTCAACCGCGGTGTTTACCTTTAATCCCATCCCTTCACCCATGAGTGATTATACCCTCTGTGCGTTTACGGATGTAAATTTTGACACTTATTTGTACAACGATACAACTTGTAAATTCATCACTGTAGGGCCTCCCGAGTTCGATTTTAAAATTGTTGACATCATTCAACCGGTATCACAGACCCCGTTCCAGGATTCTGTGATGGTGGAGGTCACCCTGATGAACCTGGGCCTGTCGGCAGTGACAGAGGTGCCACTCACCTTTACCGTGCAGAGCAACCAGACCGTGGTGAGCGAGACCTGGCAAAGCAGTGTGCCTCTGCAAACAGGACAAAGCGTCAACTACACTTTTCAGACCAAATACCTCTTCGATTTCCTCGGGTATTATTATTTATGTGTTTACTCCGACCATATCGACGATGGTTATCACGATAACGATACCCTTTGCAGGAGATTGGAATCTCATTATGCCGGGATGGAGGAGTTTCCGGGAAGTGGGCTTTACTTAGGTCAGAATGTCCCCAACCCTGCCTCTGAACAGACCCTGGTGCATTACATCCTTCCCCGGCCGGGAAAAGTGACCTTCATCGTGAGCAATGCACTGGGTCAGGTTATCTGGATGAAAGAAGAGACCGGCATGGAAGGAAGAAACCAGGTGATCATCCCTGTCAACGGACTGGCCCCCGGAGTTTATCTTTATGGGCTTACCTTTGACGATAAACGGCTGATCAGGAAAATGGTGGTGAACCCTGCCCATTAGCCTTAGTGAAGCAATCCATCATCGGTTCATGCGGTTTCCGACAGTATTTGTAAGACCTTCCACTCCGAATGCCAGGGCTCATGTTACCATGACAGCAGCCACCCTGATCTTCGGGGCGAACTACTGGATTGCCAAGGGTCTGATGCCGGTATATTTCAACCCGGAACAGCTGGTGTTTTACCGGGTAGTGACGGCTACCTCATTATTTTGGCTGGCCTCTCTCTGGCTGCCTTACGAAAAAGTACCATGGCAGGACCTCATCAGGATCGCCATCTGCAGCCTGCTCGGCGTCGTTCTCAACCAGTATTTCTTTTTTATCGGACTAAAATGGTCCGACCCGGTCGAAGTAGCTATCCTTCACACCCTTACTCCTATACTCATACTCTTCTTTGCTTACTGGATCATTCGCGAGAGAATCACCTGGACCCGCTTTTCCGGGATCATGCTCGGAGCATTGGGAGCCCTGCTCATCATTCTCAATGGAAAACATCTTGACTTTTCTTCCGATACCTTCCAGGGTAACCTTTTCGTGATCGCTAACATGACCTGTTACGCACTCTACCTGGTCCTGATCAAACCGGTCATGAGCCGCTATCATCCAGTGACCGTAATGAAATGGGCTTTTCTATTCGGAGCATTGATGGTGATACCATACACCGTCACCCCGGCAACGAGAGTCGCCTGGCAAACCCTGGGCCAGGAGATCTGGATCGGATTTATTTTCGTGGTCGTAGCCACCACCTTCCTCGCTTACCTGCTGGTGACCATGTCACTCAAAAAGCTGAGTCCCTCCGTCGTGGGATTTTACTCTTATTTGCAACCGATACTGGCCAGCATACATGGAACCCTTCTCGGAAAAGAGAAACTGACGGTGATAAAAGTGGTAGCCACGCTGATCATTTTTGCCGGCATATACCTGGTCAATAAGAGGATAAGGTACCGTCTAAAATAAGTGCCTGAAAGGAACCAGCAGCCAGGCAAAAAACCTTTCAATCCGGGGTCTGCGCAACCATTTCTCATAGGAAAACTCCACACAGTTGGCCAGGGTGCCCGAAAGATGACGGTTGACCTGACGGATGATCTCGGGTTCTGTCCCGAAAAGAGCTATCTCATGCATATACCGGAAGCTCCGGTAATCCACATTGGCCGATCCGATGGAGAAGATCTCATTGTCAACCACCATGCATTTGGCGTGAAGGTTATCCCTGGTATAGAAGAAAATCTTGACACCCGCCTTGTACAAAGCACCCAGGTACTTGCTCCTGAGAATATCAACCGAATTGACATCAGAATGGATGGGTACAATGATGTTCACATTGACACCCCGCTTTGCCGCCTCCATAAGCTCCTTACGCAGGATAAAACCCGGAACGAAATACGGTGTTTCAATGATCACTTCCTTTTCCGACAGCCTGACCAAAAGTTCGTACTTCTTCTTGATCATCTGGCGATAGATGGAAGGAATGTCCTGGACTATATCAAATCCCTGATAATAAATGGTTTTCTTATACGAGAGTTTATTAAAGATGTATTTGTTGTAAATCTTCCAGCTGTCGAAGAACGTTTTCCTAAAAGGAATGGTGATGCCCCCGGTCATACGGATCACCATCTCCCTCCAGTTCAGTGAATATCCGGTGATATTGGCAGAACCTATATAGGTGATGTCATCGTCGATCACCATCATCTTCCTGTGGTTTCTCCTATGGTTTTTGGTAAAGAAATCAAAGGTGAAGATGATTTTTTTAAAGAACCTCACCTCCCCGCCGTTGCGTATCAGGTCAGAGAAGAATTGTGAAGAAACCTGCGAGCCCCAGGAATCGATCATAATCTTCACCTCTACCCCTTCCTTCACCTTGCGTGTCAGCGCATCCCTGAACTTCTTTCCAATGCTGTCGTTCCCGATACGGTAAGTCTCGAGATAGATATAATTCGATGCCTGGTCGATGTCTTTCAACATCGCCGAATAAAAGTCCATCGGGTCATCATATACCCTGTATTCAGGCCCGGTCTGAGCCTCTGCTTCGTTTACCACCGGAAATCGTGTTGTAAGGGAAATGATGAAACAAATATAGGTAAAAATCACTTCATTTGAAAGCATACTGGCTATTGCTTCCTATCTTTGAAAAAAAAAGCAGGATGATCCGGTCGATGACGGCTTATGGCAAAGCCTCCCTGAGTCGTGAAAATTTGAAGATAGAGGCTGAGATCCGTTGTTTGAACAGCAAAGGCCCGGATATCTCCCTCAGGCTGCCCTGGGCATACCGCGACAAAGAGATGGTGGTCAGGTCGATGGTAACCGATAAGCTCGAAAGAGGGAAAATTGATGTGATCCTGTCCCTCGACAGGGGTAATGAGACGGGCAGTGCCCTTGCCAACCTGAGCGTGGCAGCCTCCTATCTGCAAGAGCTGAAAAAGCTTGCCGCACTTGCAGGCCAGACCAGCTTCGTTGATTATGTATCGCTCCTGGCCCGCAACCCGGAGATCATGAAACCCTCCCTGGAGGAGCCAGACGAATCGATCTGGACAGAGTTGGTCAACCTACTGTCGGAAGCACTTCAGGCAGCCGACCAGTTTCGTGTTGAGGAAGGAAAAATACTGGAAGATGATATCTCTTTAAGAATAAGCAATATACGTTCACAGCTGCTGGAGGTCGAAGCCTTGGAAAGAAACAGGATCCAGCAGCGCAGAAGCAAACTCCAAAAAGGACTGGAAGAGTTACAGGCCACCATCGACAGGGACCGCTTCGAACAGGAGATGATTTACTACCTGGAGAAGTACGATTTTACCGAAGAAAAAGTAAGGCTGGTCAAACACCTAGATTTCTTTATGATGACCATGACCACAGAGCAGTCACAGGGCCGGAAGCTGGGCTTTATCTCACAGGAAATAGGCAGAGAAATCAACACCCTGGGATCAAAGGCCTATGACGGAGAGATACAAAGGGTGGTGGTGCTCATGAAAGATGAGCTGGAGAAGATCAAGGAGCAGCTGGGGAACATTTTATAGTGACAGCCCTCAGAACATTCATCCGGGAACCATGGAGAAAATGAAAAAATCGGTCATCGTTTCTGCTCCATCCGGAGCTGGTAAGACCACCCTGGTACACTACCTGCTTCAATCCGGCCTGGACCTGGAATTTTCGGTGTCGGCTTGTTCACGGCCCAAACGGCAGCTGGAGGTAGACGGCAGGGATTACTACTTTCTCAGCGTCCCGGAGTTCAAAGAAAGGATACAAAAGGGAGATTTCATCGAATGGGAGGAGGTATACACCGACTCTTTCTATGGTACACTGCGGTCAGAACTGGAAAGAATCTGGCAAAAAGGGAACAGGGTCATTTATGATGTGGACGTCAAAGGAGGGGTCAACCTGAAAAAGATATTCGGCCCCCTTGCCCTGGCCATCTTTATTAGTCCCCCCTCCATGGAAGTGCTTGCTTCCAGGCTGAAAAACCGCTCCACCGATACCATGGAGAGCCTGAAGAAAAGACTCGATAAAGCCGCCGAAGAAATGACCTTTCAGCGTTTTTTCGATCATGTCATCATCAACGATGACCTGAAGACCGCAAAATATACCATATATCAACTGGTAAAAAAATTCCTGGAAGATGATCGGTAAGACAGCAAAAGAAGCCGCAAAGACTGAATCAAAGACCACCGGGTTGTTTTTCGGATCGTTCAACCCCATACACACCGGTCACCTGATCCTTGCCAACTATATGCTATCCTTTGCAGGGCTCAGCGAGGTCTGGTTCGTCATCTCCCCTCAGAATCCTTTTAAACAAAAGGAGAGCCTCCTGGCCGACCACCACAGATATTATATGGTCAACCTGGCCATTGAGGATAATCCGCATTTCCTGGCCAGCGACATGGAGTTCAAGATGCCCAAACCTTCTTTTACCATCGATACCCTCACTTTCCTTAATGAGAAGTACCCCAATCGACAATTTGTGTTGTTGGTAGGATCGGACCAGCTTCCCTCCTTCAACAAATGGAAAAACTACGAACAAATTCTGGAGTATTACAGGCTTTTCGTGTATCCCCGGCCCAAGGGTGACCAGGGCCAATACCTTAACCATCCATCGGTGATCCGGTGGGAGGCCCCCATGATCGATATCTCTTCCACCTTCATCCGGGAAGCAATAAAAAATAAAAAGGATGTGAGGTACCTCTTACCCGATAAGGTGTACCAGCACATCCTCGATATGCACTTCTACGAGAAGTAGCTTAGTTGATGCTGATCTGACGGCTCAGGCTTACTTTGGCTTCTTCTTTCTTCGGCAGATGCACCCTCAGGATCCCCTGCTCGTAAACGGCGTCAATCTTCTCCACATCCACGGTCTTCGGAAGGATGAACGACCTCTTGAAAGAAGCGGTCTTAAACTCCCTGCGGGTGTACTTCATGCCGTCATTTTCCATTTCTTCCTTTTCTGTGGAGACCGTCAGCGTGTCTTTTTCAAGCTGGATGGCAAAATCTTCTTTCTGCATCCCGGGAACGGCAAGTTCCACCACAAAAGACTCCTCGGTCTCATAAATGTTGGTGGCCGGCTGGCATCCGCACTGGCCTTTGCCTGCTAAAAAGTGGTCATTCACAAAGAACGGGTCAAACCATTCATTCATAGCGGGTCTGTCATACCATTTTACTAATGTCATTGTTATTTCCTCCTAAATTTTTAGTTATTAATTACGGTTTAGAACGACCCCACCAAGTCAAATTCTGTTCCAGGAGAAAATCGAATTGATTATCAGCCAATATGGCAGACTGAAAGAAAATCATGTATGTCAAAATGACATATCAACCACAATGGAAGTACTGGTTGACCAGCTTGAGGATCTCGTCTTTATTGTTATCGATGCGCTGGATAAGGTCTTTGTCTTCGAAATTCTTAAGCTTGCGGATAATATCATCGATCATGGCATGAGGAAAGACGCCATAGGCTTCATAGATATCTCTTTGTTGTTTCAGGAAATCGGCAGAGTCGAAACAGGAGGAAGGAAGCTGTGAAAGTTCTGAGCACTTGTCCTGGTGCTTTTTATCGAAGATATTAACATCCACATATCTCTTGTCAGCGTACTCAACTGCTTTGTCCATGGTATTCCCGAAACGGGCTGCCACGGTCAACCCTGCCAGGAGGAGATAGATATCGGCTGAACCGTCGGGACAACGAAACTCCACCGTTTGTTTGTTTGTGAAGTCAAGAGTGGCATCCGGTTCGTTCGGGTTGGCATGATGGATCATGCTGTTACGCATCGACCAGCCGAGAGGCACCCTGACCAGCACCGAACGGTTCCGGTCGCCCCAGCAGATATTGGTGGGAGCTTCCTGGTGCGGGACCAGCCTGAAATAGGAGGTGGGGTTGGTATTTCCGAAGGCGGTGAGGGAGGGAGCCAAAGCCAGGTAGCCGGCGATGGTCTTCTTGGCTATATCGGTGAGTTTTCCGTCCTGCGACATCATGTTCTTCCCGTCTTTCATAATACGGGTGTGGATATGAAGTCCGCTTCCGGCTTTACCGGCCGTGATCTTGGGTGCAAAAGTGAGGGTAACCCCATATTGGTAAGCCAGGGTACGCAGTATCCATTTGGCGATGATGAGCTGGTCGGCGGCATCTTCCAGTTTTACCGGGTTGAACTCTATCTCATTCTGTTCATATTCCAGATCATGAAACCCGAAATTCCCGACCTCTGAATGCCCGTACTTGATGTTCCCACCGGTTTGGGCAATGGCCCTCATGGCAGCCGTCCTGAGCTGCTCCCACTTGGTAAAGGGTATCGACTCATGGTAGCCCTTCTGGTCTGTAGCCGGGTAGTACTCGCTTTTGTCGCTGATGACGTAATACTCCAGCTCACCCATCACCTCAAAGGAATAACCCGTCTGCTGCTTCAATACTTCATGGGCCTTTCTCAGCACAAAATCCGGGGCTCCGGGCATGGGTTCGCCATCTTTATTGTAAAAAGAACATAAGATATCAAGCGTGGGAATCTCACTGAAAGGATTGACAAATGCAGTCTTGTACCTTGGGATGACATACAGGTCACTGGCACCCGTCTCTATGTGAGTGAAAAGGCTCGAACCGTCGACCCTTTCCCCCGTGGTTAGGAGGCTATCAAGATATTGCTTGTTGTTGATTACAAAATTCAATGTCTTTAAACGACCGTCACCAGCGATATAACGGAAATTGACCATCTCGATGTTGTGGCCTTGTATGTACTTGATAAGGTCTGCTTTGGTGAAGTCCTCGGGGTGCTTGTTCAGATACTGGACCAGAGGATTGGCGTTCATCTCTAATGTGGTGTCCATGGTTACGAATTGTGATTGTAGTGTTTTAAAAATGGGACAACAAAGCTATATAATTTATCGATATGATGCACAATTTGAGCAAATTCCACGGTGGATTGTTTATTGTTAGAGGATGTTCAATAAAGTGTGTCAAAGTAAATCAATAAAACTAAATAACTTTGA
>CAZSDK010000005.1:40063-146890 GCA_964605655.1 uncultured Bacteroidales bacterium | reverse complement strand
ATCCATGTTAAGTCCCCACTTCACGGACTTGGCACGGCGCAAGAGAGTGCAGAATTCAGAGTTTCCTCAATATCAATATTTTCGTGGCTATCTACTCAGCCAGCCCAGAAGTTCATCGTCCTTGATCTTCCATTTCCCTGAAAGATGTTCCAGGGGGATGGTTATCCGGGAAGGACTGGCCGGGCCGGGGTTTTGCTGGACGATCTCTATCTCCGTGTCGGTAACTCGGGAAATAATAGCCACATGACCGTAAGGGTTAAAGATGTTGCCCTGAAACACGATGATATCATCGACCTTAGGTTTGGAGGTACTGGGATTGGTAAACTGAAACAGATCTCTCTGCTTGTTCTTTTTGCCGTCAGCCAGCCCTTTCTGGAAGAAATCCCGGGCATGACCATAACTGTCAGGCATCTTATGATGGAAACGCTCGAAGTAATATCTCTTGACAAATTCCACACATTGGTACTTTAACCCCAGGTTATACTTGTCTTTGGTGACATTTCTTCCGGAAACATTGCTGACCGGTCCGTTATAGTAAACGGCCACACCATTGTACCGGTCGACGATTTCACCTATCTTGTACTTGTTCAGTCCTTTGTTCCAAAAACAAAAAGCCAGTCCTGAAACGAGTGACACCATCAGCAAGACCAGAAGGGAACGGGACAAAGTTCTCTTATTCATCATTGGTTTTCTGATGATAACGGAAGGGTTTTCATGATGGTCTTTCTTTCCTGAAAAACTTTTTCTCAAATCCGTCGGCAATCTCAACAAATTCTTCCAGGAAAGCGATCTGCATGAAAAGGAAACCGACCTTATAATAAATGCCTGCTTCCATAAGCCGGATACAGCACAAATAGATCAGGGGAATGGTACAACCCAGGACAATCAGCAGGTTGTAGAGCTTGGCAAGTTTGTAGCGGTGGTGCAGGTAATAGAATACAATCAGGAAAAGAAAGAGTACGATCGAGGTGACGAGGGTGTTTTTCCATCCGCTGACCTCTATAAAATCATTACCGCTCAGCAACATTTGGACCGCATTGGCATGGATCACAGCCCCGGGCATGATGGGTAATCGGTTGATCAGGGCTGAATCGGTAGGCACCCTGAATCTGTCTTCCAGGTCAAAGGGCTGGTTCATGGAATCCCTGCCGAGGTGTCCAATGATGACTATTTTATTCTGTATTAGGTTTCTGATGGTCCCGGAATCCTTTGGTGAAAGTACCTCGGTGGCTTCAAGGGCAGGAAAATTTTGTGGCTGGATGACTGAACGCAGAGCAGGAAAATATCCGTTCCATCGGGAGGAGTACTTCAGATAGCGGATGCTGTCCCTGTCAAGGCCGACGGGCTTTCTGAACCGGGCGAGCTGAGCGGCAAAAGAAAGTACCGTATCTCCCTGTTCAACAGAATAATATTGATAATGCCTCACGCTTTCCCCTCTTTTCGAAGGATAATTGACAAATCCCCGGTGACTGGTAATAAAGACCTGGGAATGTTTCCGGGTGAGATCAAATGCAAGAACTACAGGGATGGAATCCCGGATCGTCTCCTGGAGCAGGCTGTCGGTGAAAGGATCTTTCCTGCTTTCAAAATAGAAATCCAGGCCGATACAGACAGGCTGGTAAGCGACGGTTTTTTCAATCAGGCCGACCAGGTTTTCCCTGAAGTGTTCCAACGGAAGACTTCCAGAGTTAATTAATACCACCTCTTTATTGAAATCATCCACCTCCTGCCGGACGGAGTAGAAGATATCATTAAATTCCACGTCTTCAATGGCGAAATGCTCAAAGTGGATGAGTTGCAGAGGGAAGTGCTCATAGACCAGGTAGGCCAGAAGAACCACGCCTTTGAAGGCGAGGAAGATGATCAGCAGTTTAAGGAGTCTTCGCAGCATAGGCCTGACTCAGAGAATTATTTTTCAGGATCGGTGGTCATGGTTGCTTTGTACAGGTCAGGTTTGGGATTCCTGGGGCCAACTTTAGGGATGGTCCTCTCCGTTTTGGTTTTGCCATAAAGCTCAGGATGAAGGTATTTGCCCCTTTCCGATTCCTTTTTCATCTGAACGGGTTCCACACGATGGGCATTGGCGTAACGGTCGTTTCTCACTCCCGTCACCTGCCAGCTGACCTCAGTATTTGGAACACTGGTCTGTATGGTAAACCGATTTCCGGAAACTTTCTCCTTGATAATAGCCTGGGCAAAGGTGCCGATACAGGTGAGCTGGTACCTGAAATCCTTGTTGGCAGCCTCAAAATAATCGGGCAGGTCGATGGTGGCGAAACCGTTGCCATCGGTAGTGATATTGCCCGAGTAAACATTGAGCATATCCGGACTTTCCACAAAACTGTGGACCAGGTTTTGAATCTCAGGATCCAGGGGATGGTCAATTTTGAATGTACCCCCGCCTTTTGACACGTCTCCCAATACATTAAGATCGCCGGTGATGGTCACATTGCCTTCAAAGAAACCGGCATGGCTTAGTCCGAGTGAGTCTTCGACCTCGGCATAGATCCCGTAATTTACACTGCCGTCAAAGGCCGTACCGTAGAAGGCATAATTGGTGTCGGCCCTGCATGAGTATGCATACATACCGATATTGAGACTGTCCTCGCTCACATTACCATAAACAAATCCGCCAACACCCACATTGAACTTCCCGGTACAGGTATTCGTGCCATCCAATGCATAACTATGGTCTTTTGCATTGAAGGTAACTCCGTAGATACCTTCGAGAAAGGCCAGAGGATAGTTCACGGCGTTGGCTTCGCCGACAACCCCGTAATTTTGGTTCCGGTTATTTCTGGCGGTGCCTAAAACTCCGTAGTTCACGGTGTAGTCATCAGGATTCCCGGAACCTGCCGCGAGAAACCTGCCACCATAATTGTACATTCCCGTATTGCTGTAGGTTACACCCATGATACCCCGGTTCATATACTGAGAGCTGTCAGCTTCCCCTTTGACACCTACATTCATCGCCCAGTTCTTTATACTCGAGAAACCGAAATAATCTCCTCCGTAGTTTGAGCCATCGACATGGTTACCCTGTGCCTTGCCCTGCACACCAACATTATAGGTTCCTCCACCATAAGCTTCGGCTAATATCCCGAAATGGTTTCCCGTGCCTACTCCGTTCTCAGGGTTCCAGTCACCCCTGGCTGAAAAACTTCCGCCGAACTGGTCGTTGGAATTACCCGTCATCGAGAGTGCCGTTCCGGAAACCCCATAATTTAATCCAGTAGTGTATGACTCTCCGTTCACACCATAGCCCCCGTTGCCGGTACCGAATGCGCTTCCCCATATTCCCCTGCCGGCGGTTCCCTCAGGGATATTAGCCTCGCCATAAACCCCGACATTCATCCAGTTCTCCTCACTGGTGGCATAAATGTGCCCCCGTACGCCATAACCGCCTGCCCCTGCACCGTAAATACAATTGGAGCCCAGCCCCGGATCCCAGTCTTCCACTTTAAAAACAGCGTCGAGATTGCCGGTGTTGATGCCTACCCTGCCATTCATATACACGAGGTCATTGCCGATCTTGGTCCATTGTCCGTCAGTACTTCCCGACTTTTCTGCAAACAAGGCATAGGGTACGGATAGCAGCTGGCTGGTTCCCAGCAGGTTGCCGTTGACCGACACCTGTATGAATGTCGGCCCGCCGGCCCAGTTAATGCTGGCAAAATCCCCGTTCAGGACTACTCCTCTGCCGATGTCCAGGTTCACCAGGCCGAAAGCATTGGATGTCACACTGTGAGTCTCACTGTAAACTACCGTACCATCGACAGAGTCGGTGATGAGGTCTACCTGCATCGTCATAGGCTGGTTGACAAGGATATTTCCGCTCAAATCCCGTGAGACCGCCTGGTACTTAAAAGCTTGCGGACTTTGTCCGTAGGTGATTGTTGAAGCAGTCACCAGAAGGAGATAAAGGAAGTACTTCTTCATAATGAATTGTATTGTTCTGATGTTAATTGATTACCGTGGTTGCACTACTATTTTAGTGCTTTGAGAGTATTTAAGACCCTCGCTTTGAAAATGGAATGTACCATTGTACAATCCGGGTGACAGATCCTGAATGTCTATGATCAGCTTGTGATTTCCTGCTGGTAGATGACCCTGGTCATATATGGCAACCAGCCTTCCGGTCACATCGGTGAAAGTAACGACTACGGATCCTTCTTTTGGCAAAAATACAGGGATGGTCGTCTGGTAACCGGCAGGGTTTGGATAATTCTGGCCGATCAGAATTTCCTGGCCATCATACATGAGGTTTGGAAGGATGAGGCTTTTATCCTGGAGAACATTACCGTTAAAATCAGCAAGCTGGCATTCGGCCTCCGGTATAAACGGAGAAGCTGTTAAGGAGGCAGCGGACTTGGGGTGAGGAAGGATGGTCATGGAGAAGACCTCTTCCCTTTCCTGTATTTGCCGGGGAGTCAGCGAGTACCAGGCCATACGGATCACCCCGTCCCGGGCAGTCCATACCAATTGTTCACGATCGTAAGGAACAGATATTTCCGGTATGTCAAAGACTTCTTCAGGATAGCTGATGACCAGCGACAAAGCTGCCAGTTCCATGGGTTGTGATGCGGTCACTGGCACCTTTACAGGAATACCTGGTTGTATTTGTTTCATACCGTCGTAAACCAGGGTCGGGGTGCTTTCTGTTTTGGCGGGGAGACTGTATGAACCGTCGACGTCACCATAACAGCACATCTTAAAATGATCTGTCAGGTTAGAACTTCCGTTGACTGCAACGGTATGGACCTCGGTGGCCCAGTCACCTACCACGAAAGAGCTCGTCATCTGGACAAAGCGTTTCATCACCAGCAGGGCATCGCTGGCATTGGCAAGCGTGTTTCCGTCAACATTGGCAGCAACCACTGCCAGTCCTTCGAGGAGGCTCATCTGGGTAAAATGTTTCATGATCAGCAAGGCATCCAGGGCATTGCCACCTCCCCAGGGCTTGGTGCAGCTGCCCTGAAGCTGATAGATTCCGTTGGGAAGATTGGGGAAGGAATAGGCTCCGTTGCCGCTCGAAGTGGTCTGATACATGACCAAATTGTTTTGCATGAGTTTCACGGTGGTGTTGGTCAGGGGGGTGGGCAGGGTCTTGTAATAGTTCACGGTGCCACTGAGGCTTCTAAGCCAATCGGGCTGCTGGAACCCTTGGGTAAGTACCAGTCCCGGTCCTTCCACCGTTTCAATCACGGGCTCTCCGAGGCTCCAGCTCTGGGAGACCTGGCTGCCTTCAAAGTAACCTCCTGCTGCAGGAATAAGGAAATGCGGACTTTGCTGCGACATGGAGGTTAAGGCAAAGAGGCAGCATAAGAGTGAACACAGGAACTGTTTCATGCTGGTTATCAGGTTTTTAATTTACCGTTATCGTATTTCTCCGTTTTTATAAGGTCTCCCTTTTCATCGTAATACCTGGATTTCCCATCCCTCAGACCATCGGAGATCCTGAATTCGATCCGGGTCTTACCGTTGGGATATTCCTGCTCAAATTTACCCGAAAAGGGTTTTTGCTTTTCCATGTCGAAGTACATCTCCGGCTGAATGGAATCATTGGCAAAGACCTGAAGAGTATAAACCTGCACATCATAATAGTACTCTTTCCAGGTGCCGGTCTTTTTTTCTTTGTAAAGAGTTCCTTCCGATAGAATTCTTCCGGCTGTGTCGAAACTCTGGAAATTCCCGTCGGGATATACCTGGCTGACATCGGAGAAGTCTCTTTTTCTGTAATGTTCAAGCACCATCTCCGGGGTCTGCTGGACTTGTAAGGTAATGGGGTGCTGCAGGGTGTAAACCTGGACGGACCTGGCTTTGCCCTTGTAATCGGTTCTACGGCAGCTGATGCCGGCATCGGTAGTTTTTAACTGGTCGAAAATGCAGGTGATCGACGGGTCTTTCGGGTTCAGACAGGTGATTTTCTGAAGTACCCCTTTTTGGTATTCTTTTTCTTCATAGGCACGCTGGGAATCATCGTAGAGGATGGTCTTTCCGTGCAATTTTCCCTCTTCATACTGGTAATCAGCTGTTTTCTGATTCTCTTTTACAAACTCGGTCCATAAGCCTATCCTGACATTGTAGCTGTAGTTCCCTTTACAATAAACGTAATAGGAAGATCCGTCAGGATTCTGGACTCTCGTTCCCTCCGTCCACACCCCTTCTTTGGTCTGTTTTTTCAGTGTTCCCTGGGCGACGATCTTCCCTTCACTGTTTTTTTCTTCATAAGGTCCGTTGATCTCCCCGTTAAGGTAGGTGGTCATCTTGTCGACTTTGGTCAGGGTCCAGTGACAAGTGTCGGCAGGATGAAAGGGTGTTGCAGGACTGTCGTCGCAACTGGGTTTTTTAAGGGAGGTCTCGTAAAATTTATATTCCTTCCCTGTCTTTTCTCCATAGGTATAAGTCTCACTAAGGAACAAAGTTTTGGAACAAGGGTAGGGGTTTCCCTGCGCATCGGTAAAGAGGTCAAAATACGATTTCCACGAGCCTGACTTCAGACCTTTTTCATATTCACCTTCCCTTGCGAGGGCACCTGAAGGGAAATAGTATTTCCAGTTGCCCTGCATCAGGCTTTCCCGGTAATTGCCCGTAACGGCAAGGAAGGCCAGGGAAGTATCTCCTTTAAGATCTGTTTCCCTTTTGCCCGGGATCTTTCTGTACACTTTGTACGGCCCTTCATAGGTCTCCAGGTTCCAGGTTCCGAATACGATGCTGTCAGGAGCTGATCGTTTAAAAGGCCCTATCCTCTGGCCTTCTGTATAGGTGTCAAAATCGGTCTCTACGGGAATACTGTCGTTGTATGAATAGGTTCTCCAGATGCCGGTCTTTTTGTTATTAATAAAGGTGCCGCAGACTTTTTCTTTCAGATTTTCCCCTTCATAAAAATATCCGCAGGAAGGTCCTTCAAACACCTCGTTTTTCAGGTCAAATTCCTTGTCTGGTTTGCCATCCGGCAGGAAAAGCACAAAATGCCCTGTCTTGGCTCCATGATCAAAGGAACCGGTCATCTTCAGCTTAGCGTTTTCATATATTTTATAAGGTCCGTGAAGCTCGCTGTCGAGGTTGGTGAATTCACCTATCAGCAAACCATTGCTGTTATATTCTTTCGATATGCCCTGCTTGTGCCCGTTCACAAAAGTCGCTTCCTCTAGAACCTTCCCGTTGGGATGATAACTCCGGTATTCGCCGTTCTTCATCCCGTCTTTCATGCGGTACTCTGATTCAAGGTTTCCGTCGGCATCGTATGATTTTTTAAGACCATTGTCAACATCGAAATCACCTTCTCTTTTGATCAGCGTCACTGTATAGGCTGCCACGCTTCCTTCCTGGGAATATTGGTCCTCATTCCTGATCCGGGTGGTGTTGACGGTGAGAATGTAATCACTTCGGGTGTAGTTGGTACTGATCTCATTGTCGAGGATCTCATTGCCCGTTTGTTTAAAGCCAGTCGTGGAGATACTGTTCACTATAGTGTTGTATGCCTGGGTGTTAAAAAAGGAATATCCGATTTTCCCGGGTTTATTGTCATAGGTGAACAGGTGAAGCCACCCCTGCGCCTTGTCTTCATAAGGATTTTTATTGAAAGTCCAGGAGATCTTGTTCATGTGCTGATCATCCCCCACAACGCTGGTATAGTATTCCCATCCCTTTTTATAAAGCAAATCATTGGCCAGGTTGATGTCCGCCTTCTGTATCAGGGTGATGAGCTCGGAAACGCTTACGTTCTGGGAAAAACATGTGGTAATCCCTGTGAACAGGCAGAAGACGAAGGCTGATGCTAATGCTGATGTTCTCATTGGATGGTCATTAATCGTTCATTGACTGTTCTGAAAAGCGATGATGGTTTTCAAATAAAATGAAAATCAATATATTAGCAGACAATGAACAAAGTTAGAGTTTTTTGTAAATATTCCAAACGTTCTTAAAAAATCTTTGTAATCGGGCTTTTACAGGATGTTGCGGGTATCGCATGACTTCTTTTGACATAGAAATATTCTGCAGCACAGATCGGGAAAATGATTTGCCGGACTGTGACTTCTTATTATATCGGGATTATCTTTGTAATAAATAATTCAGCTGATGATTTCCGTATTCGTGACCTTTGGGATGCTGGCAGGCATCCTTATTTTGATGATAATTACCCTTTGGCTGGTCTGGAAAATGAGGGCCGGAGCCTCTGACAGGGAGACCCGGGACGAACTGGTCAGGATCAGGGGGGAGTTGCTGCGCATCGATCCCTTATTAAGGGATGAGTTTTCCAGGAACAGGGAAGAGGCCCAGAAAGGAAGCAAAGAGAACAGGGAAGAGTTGTCGGCCTCGCTCCGGACCTTCACAGAAACGCTGACCGCCGTGATCAGGGACCTCTCGCAGTCGCAGAAAAACCAGTTTGATCTTTTTTCTTCGCAGCTGCAGCAGATGTCGAAGATGCTCACAGAGTCGCTCGAGAGGCTGATGATCAGCAATGAACGCCAGCTGACGGCCCTGAAGGAGGAATTCGTAAAAAACACGACTGAAAGCCGCACAGAGATCACCGAGTCGGTGAAAGTCTTTAAAGCCGATACGGAGGCAAAACTCGAACTGATCAGGGAGACTGTGGAAAGAAGGCTTCAAACCCTCCAGGATGAAAATCTGAAGAAGCTCGACGAGATGAGGGCCACCGTGGATGAGAAGCTTCAGTCCACCTTGGAGAAAAGGCTTACTGAATCGTTTAAGCAGGTGAGTGAACGACTGGAGATGGTGCATAACGGACTGGGTGAGATGCGAAACCTGGCCGTGGGGGTTGGGGATCTCAAAAAGGTGCTCAGCAATGTGAAAACCAGGGGGATACTGGGTGAGATTCAACTGGGGAATATTCTGGAGAACATCCTGGCCCCGGAACAGTTCGAAAGGAACTTTGTCACCAAAAGCGGCTCAAGGGAAAATGTGGAGTTTGCCGTCAAGCTTCCCAGTAAGGATGAGGATGGCACCTTTGTCTTTCTCCCCATGGACTCCAAGTTTCCGATAGAAGCCTATCATTCCCTGCTGGATGCGTATGACACCGGCAATGCGGAACAAGTCCGTGTCCAGACGAAAGCTATTGAAAATGAGATTAAAAGATGTTCAAAGGATATCAGGGATAAGTATATTAACCCACCACATACCACCGATTTCGGGATCTTGTTTTTGCCGGTGGAAGGTTTGTATGCCGAGGTCGTCAGAAATACCAGCCTTATTGAGACCCTTCAGCGGGACTACAAGATCGTGATCACGGGGCCCACCACCCTGGCTGCCTTGCTCAACAGCCTTCAGATGGGGTTCCGGACTCTTGCCATTCAAAAAAGAAGCAGTGAGGTATGGCAGGTGCTGGGAGCCATCAAGACCGAATTCGGGAAATTCGGGGAAGTGCTTACCAAGGCCCAGGAAAAGATTAACAAAGCCAGCGAGGACCTCGATACCCTGGTGGGGGTCAGGACAAAGAAAATCCAATCCAGACTCCGACGTATTGATGAATTGCCTGATTATGACGCGAAAATGCTGCTTGAAGGAGAACCTACTCAGGAAGATATGGAAAACAATTCAGTGCCATAGGGCAGGATCACTTTTTTGACATTAAATCATAAACCGCTTCCGATATTTCAGCAATCACGCTTGAAAGCTGGTTGATTTCCTTTCCCCTTGTCATAACAGTTAACAGGTATGGCCTTTCCTCAAGGAATATGAGGCCAGTTTCAGAAAGCTCTAGGGTTGTGTTGTCGGAATATTCTCCGAACTTATGTGAGACCAGGGTATTTTTTGGAAGTTTACTGATAAGCCCCTTATCATAAGAACACTGACTCAATAACTCCAATGCATATTCAGAATTCTTTTCATTGAGGTAGCTGCTGTTAAAAAGTACTCTGATAAACCGTGAAAATTGCATGACATTCAGCGTATACTGTATATTGTCAAGCCTGGGCTTATCCATGCCAAGATCGGTAAAAACACGCTGAAAGGATGGTTGGTCCATATATCTGAGAAGAAGGAATGTGGCGTTGTTGTCTGATTCCTTTATCATGTAGTTAAGAAGGTCTTTTATTGTATAGGATTTCCCCAGTTCAATGGTCTTCCCGTTAAAGGTTTGCTTGGGTATGTTTGGATCCGGGTTTTTAAAGGTAATCTTCGTATCCAGAAATCCCGGATTGTCTTCCTCTTTTCTCAAATAGCTCATCATGATTGGAATTTTAACCAGGCTGCCAGGATGATATAACTCAGTACTATTGATTGAAATCCATTCTCCGCTGTTCATTTCCCGGAGATATACAGATCCCACACTCAACTCTGAAGAGGCTATTCGATGTGTGATTATTTGCTGGAGAGCATCCTTAATACCAGTCAGTTCCCTGGATTCCTTTTGGTTGTCAACAATCCGGAGGGGCCTGATAAATTTGTAGTCATGATTCCTGAACTGAATAGACGGAGTCAGAGCCTCCCCGTCGGAGTCAATATGTTCTTCCTTTATACTTTCCCGCCTGCTCAAACTGATAGACTGGTAGATAACAATCCCCAGAAGAATTGAGTATGTAAATGTCAGAATGATAAGATAAAGTAGTCTTTGCTTTTTGGAATTGCGGTCGTTCTCCTTCATACAGATCCAAGGTGAGTTTCATTAGGGAAGATGCTTTATATGATTGGGTATTTCGGCAGAGGTTGCCCATGGCCACAATAAATATTGAGAAAAAAATAAAGATGAGATGATCCCGGTTAATACAATGGAATTCCTAATGAATAAATCGAAATAATCTGATAATGAAGCCGGTATGCGAGGGCGTGAAATAAGGTTGAGAATCGTTCAGGATAATTCTAACCTGTGAATACCAGCATCGTAGTCACGGAACATCAGGTCGACCAGGGTGTGATAATGTCCGGGATTGCTCACAAAATCGACCCGGTTGATGTCGAGAAAAAGGATCCGCATGCCAAGGATGGTCTTTAAATGCTCGAAATAACCTTCCTGTATGGCCCCGAGATAAGCCGGGGTGATCCTCTGTTCATAAGTCCTTCCTCTCTGATGGATGTTCTCCATCAACCTGCCAACATTCATGTGAAGGTAAACAAGCAGTCCGGGTTTTGGCAGGGACTTCATCATGATGTTGAATAACTTCTGGTACAGGACGAATTCGTCGGAACCCAGGGTCCTCCTGGCGAAGATCAACGACTTATGGATAAAATAATCGGAGATAGTGAACGATTTGAAAAGGTCCTGGTGCAACAACTCTTCCGAAAGTTGTTGGTAACGGGCAGCCAGAAATGACAGTTCCAGCGGAAATGCGTACTTCTCGGGGTCCTGGTAAAATTTTGGAAGGAAAGGGTTGTCTTCAAACTGTTCCAGCACCAGTTTAGCATTGAAGTTTTCTGCTATTTTCCTGGCCAGGGATGTTTTTCCTGCACCTATGTTGCCTTCTATGGCGATGAAATGATAGGGAGATAGAGATGCCATAAAGAGTTTAGGTGGAAGGTGTTACCTGTAAAGTATCCGGACAGCGGGCCATTAATTCCTGGTTGCTTTTTTTGAGGACCGGGTGGATGAACCGGGGTGCGATCTCTGTCAGGGGATGCAGGATAAATCTCCTGTTTTCGAGCTCAGGGTGGGGGATGCAAAGATCCAACTCCTTTATCACCAGATCATCATAATACAAGATATCGATATCAATGGTCCTTGACCGGTAGCGATGCGTATGGTCTCTGATTCTCCCCAATTCCGATTCTATCTCCAGGATTTTATCCAATACAACATAGGGTGGCAAAGTTGTCTCCAGGAGGACCACCTGGTTGAGGAAGGTCTGTTTGGCATGAAAACCCCAGGGCTCTGTTTCGTAGATCTTTGATTTCCTGATCAATACCCCTACTCTTTCGGTAAGCTTCTGTCGTGCTTCTTTGAGCATGACCTCTCTTGGCCCGCTGTTGCTGCCCAGTGAAAGATACATCATGGATGCTGTTGGTTTGTCTGTGATATCCATGGACTAATCTCTGATAAAATACGTTCTGTGGCCCCTGCATGGGTGGTAATATAACGTAAGCTCCTTCCAGAGGCATCTTCTCTGAATGAGGAGTCATGAAGCAGCCTTTCCAGTTTTTGTTTCAGTGAATGTGCATCCTGAATACTAAAAACAGCTCCTTCGGCAATGAGTTCAACGGCTTCCCTGAATTTTTGATAGCGGGGCCCGAAAAGTACCGGAAGGCCAAAAGTAGCCGGTTCCAGAATGTTGTGGATGCCTTTTCCGAAGCCGCCTCCGACATAAGCAAAGGAAGCATACTGGTAAAGGCCCGAGAGCTGACCGATGCTGTCAACGACGATGACCCTTTTTTCACCGGCTGTTGACTCTACCAGTTTCGATAGCGGAACGGCCTGGTCACTGAAATAGTCCAGGAGTTCGCGGATATGGGTTTCGCTGATCTCATGGGGGGCAATGATCAGTTTCATACGGTTGAGCAAGGTAGTGACGACAGGCAGGAGCAGCCGCTCGTCCTCAGGCCAGGTGCTGCCTGCAATAAGTACAGGCTCTGTTCCTGTAAATCGTTGAACAGCCGGGAAGGAAGGCGGATTCTTTGCAATGGCAGCTACACGGTCAAAACGGGTATCGCCGCTTACACTGACTCTGGTGATCCCTATTCGCTGAAGCAATTCAGCGGATTCGCCTGACTGAACAAAGAAATGGGTGAAGCTGTTCAACTGACGCCTGAACCATCCTCCATACCACCTGAAGAAATGCTGTTTTTCCCTGAAAATGCCAGAGATAAGGAATGCTGGTATATATCTGATGCTCAGTTCTTTAAGAATATTGAACCAGAACTCATATTTGATGAAGAAAACCAGATCCGGGTGGACTTTCTCAACGAACTGCCGGGCTCTATGGGGAGTATCCAGGGGCAGGTAAGCAACAAGGTCGGCACCATTATAGTTTTTCCTGATCTCATAGCCGGAGGGAGAATAAAAGGTCAGGATTACCCGGTAAGCGGGGTGGGCTTGTCTGAAAGCCTCCAGTACCGGTCTTCCCTGCTCAAACTCACCCAATGAGGCGCAATGCATCCACAGAACCGGCTGGTCTTCCGGTAAGGGCTTTTCCCAGAGGTGTTTTTGCTGTCTTCTGCCGGCTGTCCATTGCCTGGCCTTTGGAGTAAAGGGAGCAGCCAGACGTATCAGTGCACCGTAGCCACAGATGAAAAGTGTGTATAAACATCTCATCATCAGATTGTTGGTTGCTAGTAGTAATAATAAACCTGGCCGGTTTTCTGGTACATGGGGATGATCCAGCCTATTTTGAATCCCCACAGTATGTCTTTCCTGGCCTGCGTGTCTTTGGCCTGTTTATCGAAATCAAAATCCCTGAGACTTTTCGTCCAGGCCAGACGGTACTCTATGCCACCATAAAAGTTTACGAACTTATTGTTGCTGAAGTACACATATCCCAGGAACTGGGAGAAGCACAATCCTCCGGTAAGCCGGTCATAGCCTCTCCGGTAGTCGCCTTGTACCTGTGGAGCCGATTTGTTGGGGTTCTCAATGCGTATTTTATGCTGAAGGTAACCCAGCCCTGAGAGTAGCATGATCCCCGAATTCGGGTTGGATTTACCCAGGCTGATGATTTTCCCGGCATGGCCTGATAACTGGAAACCCCTTTCGTACATGTAGATCTCGGCATAGGTCCCTGCTCTGTCAATGACCCAGTTGTTGACAGTCGAGATGTTCTTCAAGATATCATCTTCCTTTACGTTGCTTCCAAACAGGTAGTTCCCCTGGAAGCCTGTAAGCCAGTTATTCTTGGTTTTAAAAAGGAAGGATCCTCCAATGTCGGAACTTTCACCGTACCTTCTTACCAGGTCGCCTCCAGGAAACTGATAGGAATAATGTGCGATGATCAGGCTGGCGGAAAATCCTGAATCGGCCACGTTTTGTGCCTGCAGGTGGGTGAGGGATAAGAAGGGCTGCAAAAGCAGCAGGCAAAGTAGAATTCTTTTCATGAGTGTCAGCCGGTTTGCAAAAGTAGCTAAAAATAATTGAGGGCGGGTATACAAGAAAAGGCTCATCAGGAGTTATCCCGGTTAAAACAGGATTTGGTGTTTCTTATTGCGGAGGCTTATAATTTGCTAATTTTGCACCTCTATTTTACTAAAAATTACTTATATGAGAAAGATTCACATGGTGGACCTGAAGAGCCAGTATGAAAAGATACAGGATGAAATAACATCCGGAATACAGGAAGTGATAGCTTCCACCGCCTTTATCAACGGGCCTGCCGTCAGGAATTTCCAGTCGGACCTGGAAGAATATCTTGGTGTGAAACATGTGATCCCCTGCGCCAACGGCACGGATGCCCTCCAGGTATCGATGATGGCTCTCGGGCTTCAGCCGGGTGATGAGGTCATCACGGCTTCTTTTACCTTTATCGCCACGGCAGAGGTGATCGCCCTGCTGCGTCTGACACCGGTCCTGGTGGAAGTGGATCCTCATTCCTTCAACATCACTCCGGAAGCTATCCGGAAAGCCATCACCCCAAAAACCAAAGCCATCGTCCCCGTTCATCTGTTTGGCCAGTGTGCTGACATGGAAGCGATCATTCAGATTGCCAGGGAGCATCATCTTGTTGTGATAGAAGACGCTTGCCAGGCCATCGGTGCAGACTATATTTTTAAGGACGGAAGCAGGAAAAAAGCAGGGACGATAGGAGAAATTGGATGTACCTCCTTTTTCCCTTCCAAGAACCTCGGGTGTTATGGCGACGGCGGGGCCATCTTTACCAACAATGACGCGCTGGCAGCACAACTCAGGGTGATCGTGAACCATGGGATGACGGTTCGCTATTACCACGATTATATCGGGGTCAACTCAAGGCTCGACAGCATTCAGGCAGCCGTTCTCAGGGCTAAACTTCCCCGTTTGGATGATTATGCCGCTGCCAGAAGAAGGGCTGCCGATTATTACGACCATGCTTTTGCCGGATGTCCCCAGCTGATCACCCCGCATCGTTCCTCATACTCCAATCATATTTTTCACCAGTACACCCTGATCACAAAGGATATTGACAGGAACGCACTGCAGCAGCATCTTGCATCAAAAGACATCCCCGCCATGATCTATTATCCTGTTCCCCTGCACCTGCAGAAAGCATACCAGGACCCCAGGTACAAAGAAGGCGATTTCCCGGTGACCGAACATTTGTCGAACCGCGTCATCAGTCTTCCCATGCATACGGAACTGGATGAAGAACAACTGGCCTATATCACCTCTTCGGTTCTTGAGTTTATCCGTTAAAGCACAACCTAGTGAAGGAATATTTCAACCATGAAACCGCCGTCATCGACCAGGACTGTACCATCGGTAAAGGCACCAAAATCTGGCATTTTTCTCATATCATGAGCAACTGCCGGATCGGAGAAAACTGTAACATCGGACAAAATGTGGTTGTCTCCCCGGGTGTTACCCTGGGCAACAATGTGAAAGTTCAGAACAACGTGTCGATCTATACGGGTGTGATCTGTGAAGACGATGTTTTCCTGGGGCCTTCGATGGTGTTCACCAACGTGGTGAACCCAAGGAGTGCCGTGAACCGGCGCGGACAGTACGAGACCACGCTGGTGTGCCATGGTGCCAGTATCGGTGCCAATGCCACCATCGTTTGCGGTAACCGGATCGGTCGTTTCTCCTTCATCGGTGCCGGGGCAGTGGTGACGAAACCAGTACCTGACTATGCCCTGGTGGTGGGTAACCCGGCAAGGCAGACCGGTTGGATGAGCGAGTTTGGACATCGTCTTCATTTCGACGCGGATGGCTTCGCCACTTGTCCGGAAAGCGGGGAAAAGTACCTTTTGAAAGACCAGCAAGTAACCAAATTGAATTAATGTAACACTCAATGGCAGAAACTCATCAACATCCTCATCGTTTTGCCCTCATCGGTGCCGCAGGATATATTGCTCCAAGGCATATGAAAGCCATCCATGAGACTGGAAACCTGCTTACTGCAGCTTTTGATAAAGTGGATAACGTGGGAGTGCTCGACAGCTATTTTCCGGAAGCCGACTTTTTCCTGGAGGCAGAGCGCTTCGATCGTCACCTCGATAAACTGAGGAGAAAAGGAGAAGAAAAAATCGAATATGTTTCTATCTGTTCCCCCAATTACCTACATGATTCACACATCAGGCTGGCTCTCAGGAATAACGCCCATGCCATCTGTGAAAAACCCATCGTACTGAATCCCTGGAATGTCGATGCCTTGAAAGAAATCGAAAAGGAAACAGGGAAGAAAATTTTCAACATCCTGCAGTTACGGTACCATCCGGCCATCATCAAACTCAGGGAAGAGATCGCCCAGGCCCCTCAAGACCGGATCTTCGACATCGATCTCACCTATATCACCAGCAGGGGAAAATGGTATTTTATGTCCTGGAAAGGAGATATGAGCAAATCGGGAGGCATTGCCACCAACATCGGGGTTCACTTTTTCGATATGCTGATGTGGATATTCGGGAATCCCAGGGAGAACATTCTCCATTATTCCAGTGCCGACACCGCTGCCGGCCTCCTGATACTCGAAAGGGCAAGGGTAAGATGGTTCCTCAGCATCGCCGCCGGGACCCTTCCGGCCAGCATCGTCGAAAAAGGCCAGCGGACTTTCCGGTCCATCACCGTGGAGGGTGAGGAAATAGAGTTCTCCGGCGGATTTACCGACCTCCATACCGTCACCTACCAGAAAATCCTTTCCGGCGGTGGTTTCGGCATTGAGGATGCCAGGCCTTCGGTGGAAACGGTTTATCATATCAGGAATGCCACCCCGGTCGGGAAAACCGGCGACTATCACCCCTTTCTTCATTCAGTTTGATATAACATGCTTAAAAACAAAGTTTTATAATTATGGATCTTTTTGAGAAAATCGTCAATAAACAATCTAAGATTTCCGTGATCGGACTTGGGTATGTCGGCCTGCCCATTGCCCTTGAATTTGCCAGGAAGGTGCCTGTGATCGGGTTTGATATCAAGGCCGACAGGGTGGAAATGATGAAGAACAAGATGGATCCCAGCGATGAGCTTCCTTCATCGGCATTCGAAGGATGTGACGTTGTATTCACATCCCGACCGGAAGATCTTAAAATGGCTGATTTTCATATTGTTGCTGTTCCCACTCCCATTGACGACAGCAATATGCCCGACCTGACTCCTTTGCTGTCAGCCACAAGGACTGTTGGCAACCACCTGAAAAAAGGGGATTACGTGGTGTATGAGTCAACGGTGTACCCGGGTGCCACGGAAGAAGACTGTGTGCCCATCCTGGAAAGACTTTCAGGACTCAAATCCGGCGTGGATTTCAAGGTCGGTTACAGCCCAGAGAGGATCAACCCCGGAGATAAAGACCATACCATTGTCACTATTAAAAAAGTGGTTTCCGGCTGTGATGCAGAGTCACTGGAAATCATTGCGCGGGTGTATGAGCTGGTGGTGAAAGCAGGGGTGCACAAGGCCTCATCCATTAAAGTGGCCGAGGCGGCCAAGATCATTGAGAATACTCAGAGAGATGTGAACATAGCCCTGATGAACGAACTGTCGATCATCTTTAACAGGATGGGGATCAATACTTACGAGGTGCTGGAAGCTGCCGGAACCAAATGGAACTTCCTGAAGTTCTATCCCGGCCTGGTCGGTGGTCATTGTATCGGGGTGGACCCGTATTACCTGACCTATAAGGCCAAGAAATACAGGTACCACCCTCAGATCATCAATAGCGGCAGGTTCGTGAATGATTCCATGGGATACTATGTGGCCAAACAGGTAGTCAAAAAGATTATCTCTAAAGGGAAAAATGTACTCAACAGCCATGTGCTGGTCATGGGAGCCACCTTTAAGGAAGATGTCACTGATATCCGGAATTCCAGGGTGCCTGATATCATCAGCGAATTGAAAAGTTATAGCGTGAATGTAGATGTCACTGACCCCATGGCCAATTCGGCGGAATTTGAGCATGAATATGGCGTGAAACTAACCAATAACCTTAGGAAAGATTATGATGCCGTGATCGTGACGGTGGGTCATCGACCCTATCTGGAGCTAACCGAGGATTACTTTCTGTCCATTACGGGTGAAAACGCCATCCTGGCCGATGTGAAAGGTATTTACCGGAATAGGATCCGTCGCCTGACATACTGGAGCCTGTAATTCATTCGTTTTCTTTCTTTTGAGAATTCATCCGGAATGTGAATCATCCCTGGCCAGTTGAACACCAATAATATAGTCTTATCATGAAGAAGAACATTCTGATCACCGGGGGAGCCGGATTTATAGGCTCACACCTCGTTCGTCATTTTATAACTAAATATCCTGAATACCAGGTATATAACCTCGATTTTCTGACCTATGCAGGTAACCTGGAAAACCTGAGAGACATGGAGGGTCTGCCCAACTATTCTTTCATCAGAGGGGATATCGTGGATAAGGTGTTTATTGATGAACTATTTGATAAACAGGCCTTTGATGCCGTCATCCACCTGGCTGCCGAATCACATGTGGACCGCTCGATCTCTCACCCTCTTGATTTCATTTATACCAATATCGTCGGAACAGTCGTGTTGTTAAATGCTGCCAGGAACCAATGGAAAGATAACATGGAGGGAAAGCTATTCTACCATGTTTCCACCGATGAGGTATATGGTTCGCTTGGACCGGAGGGAGCCTTTACGGAGAAATCCCCTTATGACCCCCGCAGCCCTTATTCTGCTTCCAAAGCCAGTTCCGACCATCTGGTGAGGGCCTTCCACCATACCTACGGACTGCCTGTCATCGTTTCCAATTGTTCCAATAATTACGGACCCAACCAGTTCCCTGAAAAGCTGATTCCGTTGTGTATTCACAACATCAAGAACGAGAAGCCCCTGCCGGTATACGGCAAAGGGGAGAATGTACGTGACTGGCTTTATGTGGAAGACCATGCCAGGGCGATTGACTGTATCTTTCATGAAGGAAGACCTGGACATACCTACAATATTGGAGGTAACAACGAGTGGAGGAACATCGACCTGGTGAAGAAACTCTGTGAGATCATGGACCGGAAGTTACAACGGCCCGTAGGGACTTCCGAGGCGCTGATCACTTTTGTAAAAGACAGGGCAGGCCACGATCTGCGGTATGCCATTGATGCCAGCAAAGTACACACGGAGCTGGGTTGGAGCCCTTCGGTGCATTTCGATGAAGGTTTCGAAAAGACCATCGATTGGTACCTGGCCAGCGAAAAATGGTTAAATAACGTAACTTCAGGTGATTATCAGAAGTATTATACAGAGCAGTACCTGAAGCGCTAAATCTGGACCCTCTTCTGCCAGAGCTGCCGGAAAGGACTGGTACCGACCTTTATGGGACTTTGGCATTCCTTGTTTAACGGAGAAAAACCCGTACCGGAAGCTGATTTTTCAGCCTTGGGTGTGGATATTCATTCTCATCTGATCCCCGGACTGGATGATGGGGCAGCAGATCCTGCACAAGCTCTGGAGATGGTGAGGGGATTTGCTGCCATGGGTTACAGTAAACTTATCACCACACCCCATGTTTACAGGGATTATTATTATAACAATGCGGAGGGGATCAGGAACGGCCTGAAATTTCTCAGGGAATCCGTACAAATGGAAAACGTTCCCGTGGAGTTAGATGCCGCCGCCGAATACATGCTCGATGATGAGTTTGAGCACATTGCAGAAAATGAGGAGTTACTCACGATCAACAACAAGTACATCCTTCTTGAGCTTTCCACTTATATGCCGTATCCCGGGTATGAATCGGTGCTTTTCAATCTGCGGGTGGCCGGTTATCAGGTCATTCTTGCTCATGTGGAACGTTATGCCTACTGGTTCAGCGACCTTCGCTTTTATGAGGATTTGAAAGACCGGGAGGTACTGCTACAGGTCAACCTCTTGTCTTTTACAGGTCATTACGGGACCATGATCAGGCGGCAGGCTGAAACCCTGGCTGAACACGGGCTGATCGACTTCCTGGGATCTGACCTTCATACACCGGAGATGCTTCCTGCCATCCAACGGTCAGCCCAGGAAAAACACATCAGAAAGCTCATTGATTCCGGGAAGCTGATGAATGCTGCGTTGTAGCTTTGCATAGCTCGTTAATCCCGGAAACCACTATCTTTGCATTTTAGTACTTTCATGTCAGCACCGTTTGTTTTTTTTCGTGAACTGGACCGCTATGCGTCAGGTCAAACCCTTCTGCCTGAAGATGAGGAGTCGTTTCATCTTTCCAGGGTGCTGAGATTGCGGCCCGGGGAAAAGGTGTTCCTGACCGATGGAATGGGAAGGCTGGCAGAGGGGAAGATGAGGTCCGTGACCGGAAAAGCAGAGATAGAATTGATAGATTCCCCTGTAACCCAGCCACGAAGTAACTTCAGGGTGCATATCGCACTGGCCCCCCCACGTCATCCCGACCGCCTGGAGTGGTTCGTGGAAAAAGCCTGCGAAACGGGAGTGGACCAGATCACCTTCATGGTGACCCGGCATTCTGAAAAATGGAAGGTCAGGTTGCCGAGACTGGAACGTCTCCTCATTGCCGCCTTAAAGCAATCGCAGCAGTGCTATCTTCCTGAGATCGCCGGACCGCTTGCCTTTGAAGAGGTTGTTGAAAAAGCCACCGAAGAACAGAAATGGATAGCCTGGTGTGGTGAAAATCAGCGTATTCTCTCACAAGAGGTGCAGGCTGCCAAGTCGCAGCTGGTGTTGATCGGACCCGAAGGAGATTTCTCCGGGGAGGAAGTGACCCTTGCCATGAAGAAGCAGTTCATTCCAATAAACCTGGGAAAAAACCGTTTAAGGACAGAGACCGCCGGATGGATCTCCTTGCATACCATTCATGTTATCAATCAGTTAAATGAACAACATGCCTAAGATTTCATACATTTTTATCCTTATTCTGACTTCCCTGGGCCTTGCACAAGCCGCGACACCTCCAGGCACCGTGACTATTGCGCTTTTAAAGTATAACGGGGGAGGCGACTGGTATGCCAATCCCACCTCCCTTCCTAACCTCGTGGCCTTCTGCAACAAGAACCTGGGCACCAACCTTTCTGATGATATTGCCACCGTTGAAGTTGGAAGTTCCGAAATCTTCAACTACCCCTTTGTCCACATGACCGGGCACGGAAACGTGGTCTTCTCCTCCCAGGAAATGCAGAACCTTCGGACCTATCTCATTGGTGGCGGCTTTTTGCATATCGATGACAATTACGGGATAGATAAATTCATCAGGCCCATGCTCAAGAAGACCTTCCCTGAACTGGACCTTGTTGAGATCCCGTTCGATCATCCCATCTTTCATCAGCGTTACGAATTCAATAACGGCCTGCCGAAGATCCATGAACATGACGGAAAGCCGCCCCAGGCTTTTGGATTGTTCTGGGAGGGGAGGCTGATCCTGCTTTACACCTATGAATGTGACCTGGGGGATGGATGGGAGGATCCTGAAGTACATCGCGACAGCGAAGAAACCAGGACCAAAGCCCTGAAGATGGGAGCGAATATTATCCAGTTCGTATTCAACAAGAATTAATGGTGATCCGGTAAACTGATGAAGCTTTACCGGGGGACATCTTTCAGCTGCGCCAGTGACTTTTCGATCAGGCTGATCTTGGTCTCTGCATCGGCTTTCTTCTTCAACTCATTGTCGACCACCTGTTTTGGGGCGCCGCTCACGAACTTCTCATTGGCGAGTTTACCCATCACCGATCTGAGGAAGCCCTGGTAATAATCCAGTTCTTTTTGAAGTTTCTGAATTTCTTCCTCTGTGTTGATGTCGCCTGCCAACTCAAAAGTGAATTCCCGGGCACCGGAAAGGAAGGTCACCCCTTGCCCGGGCTGCGTACCAAGACTTAGATCGCATCCTGTCAGCTTGATGAACAAGGCCCCATGTACATCACCCGTCCCATTAACATGCTGATAATGAACGGTAGTGGATTTTATTCCGGTTTCAGCCTGTTTGCGGCGTGTGGCAATGACCAGTTCCAGGGTGTCGGCCACCTGCTGGATGACCATATTGTCATAATCACCGGAGGTGGGGGCCAGGCTCACCATGATGCTTTCCCCATCTTTCCTTTCCCTGAGCAGGTGCCAGATTTCTTCCGTTATGAAAGGCATAAAAGGATGAAGGACCTGCATCAGTTTTTCAAAAAAGCGGATGGTGTTTTCTCTGGTCGTGGCATCAATGGGCTGCTGGTAAGCAGGTTTAATGATCTCCAGGTACCAGGAACAGAAGTCATCCCAAACGAGTTTGTACAGAGTCATCAGGGCATCCGAAAGACGGTATTTGGAGAAGTGGTCTTCGATGGTCTCCAGGGTCTGGTTGAAGCGCGACTCAAACCAGCGTTCTGCTACTGCAGAGGCTTCCGGCACCGGCAGGCTCTCGTCGACTTTCCAACCCAGCACCAACCTCAGGGCATTCCAGATCTTGTTACTGAAATTTCTTCCCTGCTCACACAGTTCTTCATCAAAAGGAAGGTCATTGCCGGCGGGAGAAGTGAGCAGCATGCCCACCCTGACGCCGTCGGCTCCGTGTTTCTCCATCAGTTCAATGGGATCGGCAGAGTTGCCGAGCGACTTTGACATCTTCCTTCCCAGTTTATCGCGAACAATACCGGTGAGATAGACATTTTTAAAGGGGATGTCATTGCGGTATATCTGGCCGGCCATAATCATCCTGGCAACCCAGAAGAATAGGATCTCAGGAGCAGTCACAAGGTCGTTGGTAGGATAATAATACCGGATATCCTCATTGTCGGGCTCCAGGATGCCGTTAAAAACAGAGATAGGCCACAACCAGCTTGAGAACCAGGTGTCCAACACATCCTCATCCTGGCGGAGGTCCTTGCTGGAATAATTTTTCTCAGGATACTTTTCCCGGGCAATCATTAATGCTTCCTCGGGATGATGGGCCACAATGATCTGATCATCAGGCAGGTAGTAAGCCGGGATACGGTGGCCCCACCACAGCTGCCGTGAGATGCACCAGTCCTTGACATTCTCCATCCAATGCCTGTAAGTGTTCTTGAACTTGGACGGATGAAAACGGATGGTATCGTCCATAACGATGTCAAGAGCAGGTTTGGCCACCTCGGGCATCCGCATGAACCACTGCATCGACAACCTGGGTTCAATCACCACATGCGTTCTTTCGGAATAACCGACCTTATTGACGTAATCCTCAATTTTCACAAGGTTACCTGCTGCCTGGAGGTCTTTCACAATCTTCTCCCTTACCACAAAACGGTCTTCCCCAAGGTACATAAGTGCAGCAGGACTCATAGTCCCGTTATCGTGGAAAATGTTGATGCTGTCGAGGTTGTACTTGATTCCCAGGTTATAGTCGTTGATATCATGGGCAGGGGTTACTTTCAGGGCCCCGGTGCCGAACTCCCTGTCGACATATTCATCCATGATGATGGGTACAGGCCTGTCGACCAGTGGGACGACCACTTTTTTCCCTTTCAGGCTGCTGTACCGGTCGTCATCCGGGTGTACACAAACCGCAGTGTCACCGAGGATGGTCTCAGGGCGGGTGGTGGCGATGGTGACCCATTCATCGGTTGTCCCTTCCACGCGGTACCGGACATAAAATAACTTCGACTGTACTTCCTGGTAGTTCACCTCCTCATCGCTGATGGCCGTCAGGGCTTTGGGGTCCCAGTTGACCATACGTACTCCTTTGTATATCAGTCCTTTGTTATAAAGATCGACAAAAACGGCGATCACCTGCTCGCTCATTTTCTCGTCCATGGTGAAGCGGGTCCTTTCCCAGTCGCAGGAAGCACCGAGTCTTTTCAACTGTTCAAGGATAATGCCGCCGTGTTTTTCTTTCCACTCCCATGCTTTTTCCAGGAACTCCCCGCGGGTGAGGGAAGACTTGTCGATGCCTTCGCTGCGCAGTTTCTCCACTACCTTGGCTTCGGTGGCGATGGAAGCATGGTCGGTACCCGGCAGCCAGAGGGTGTTCTTCCCCTGCATACGGGCCCGGCGGACCAGCACATCCTGAATGGTGTTGTTGAGCATGTGCCCCATGTGAAGAACCCCGGTGACGTTGGGCGGAGGGATGACGATGCAATAGGGTTCCCTCTCATCGGGAACAGATCTGAAATAGCCCTTGTCAAGCCAATAGGCGTACCATTTATTTTCAACACTCCCCGGGTCGTATTTAGAGGCAATTTCCATGATAGTCAATACTTACGTTGATTTTGCGAAAAAAGTGGGGCAAAGGTATAAAAAATACCTTCTCAAAGGCAGGACTAACGCAGCTTTAGTTTCTTCCCTGGCCTGATCTTGGCGTTCCTGGAGATATGGTTCAGTTTGCACAGTTTCGATACGGTAGTCTTGTTCCTTTGGGCAATTTTAGAGAGAGAATCGCCTTTCTTTACAGTGTAGTACCTGGAAGAATGTTTTCCCCTGTCGGTATATGTTTTACCCTGGGAGTGGGTGTCTTTTCCTTTTCCGCTTCTTACAAAATGATTTCCGAAGAGCCTCAGGGTATCGCCTCCGAGACTATAATGGTCGAAGTCAAGCATAACATCCGGATCGAAAGGCTCCCCAAGGAACCGGGTCTCAAAATGAAGATGGTTGCCGGTGGCCCTTCCTGTATGGCCGCCTAAACCGAGAGGGTCTCCGGCTTTGACATCCTGATTATCTTCAACCAGTATCTTAAAGAAATGACTGTACAAGGTCTCGAGACCATTAAAGTGCCTGACGACCACCATATTCCCGTATCCTTTATACTTCCTGGCCATACGCACCTTCCCGTCAAAAGCACACCGCACCGTATCTCCCTGGTTAAGACTGATATCCACGCCGGCATGAAAATGTCTTCCCCGATATCCATAATAAGAAGTGTACCTTCCTTTGAAAGGGAAAAAGAAAGGGGATTCCGAAGGATTGATAAGCAAGAGTTCCACCGTATCTTCCATCATTGACAAGTCTTCTGTACGGTGGCGTATCATTTCGTGATTCCAGGAATTGTTGTATAGCACATCAGAAGGAATAAACATGATGTCCTCAGGGATGTACTCGTTGTCGTGGAGAATGGTGTCCTCAGGAACATAATAAAGGTCTTCCTCAAAAATATCCAGGGTGTCGGGTTGGGTTTGCTGGGGAAAGGCCTGTAAACAGAACAACAACAAGAGGGCCAGTATGGGGAGGGTTCTTTTCATTCATTCGGAGGCAGCCGGCCAAGCAAAAAACCTTTAAACCATACCCATAGTCTTTGTTTTATGCAGAAACGGCGGGGTTGATTCTGCAAAGTTAGACAAATTCTAAATATGGTCGTCAGTGACTTGCTTTCATTCCTTTGATAAATATATCATGGATTTTGTATTTTTGCGCCTCAATTGAAAGAGGGTGATTATAATAAGACACAGATTATGAGGGTGTTACGGAATATTTGGTCCTTGCTTTCCTTATGGGGCAAGTTGTTTTTCGTGATCATCGTTGCCTATGCAGGTGCTGGCTTTTTCCTCACCTCGGTTTATTTCGCCATCCGTCTGCATCTCACCGATGATCCGGGTTCCGTGACGACCAACGACAGGGTCTTTGAAGCGAGGACCGGTGAAACGGTTCTTGCCGGAGATACTCTTTACAATGCCGACAAATGGCTGGATCTGCTCACCAGAGTGGGGGTCTTGAAGAGGGTTTATCCTGTGAACGCCTCCCAGATTTTGTATGTTTTTGCTGCCGAACAGGACCCTGATCTCACGGAGAATATGTTGAAGATGACTGAGATATACCTGGATACCAACAGGCTCTATCAGGCAATGCTGGACGATCCCAATAGTAGTCATTGGAGTTCGGTAAGGAATACGGAAGGTACCAGCCTTTTTCCCTGGGCCAATACCATTGAGTGGAAAACCCTCAGGGAATCACTGAAAAAGGATAAAAAGCGCATAGACTCCGTGGCTATAGCCACAGGTATCGAACCCAGGGTTCTGGTTTCCATGTTGATAGGAGAGCAGATCCGCTTGTTTGATTCTGGCCGGGAAGCTTTCAAACAATGGATTTCACCATTGAAGATACTGGTAAATTCCACCAAGATCTCTTTGGGTGTTATGGGAATTAAAGAAGCCACTGCCATTCAAATCGAGAACAACCTGAAAGACAAGCAGTCGGTGTTTTACCTAGGACCAGAGTGTGAGCACATGTTGGACTTTATGACCGAAGATATCACCACAGAGAGATTCTCCAGGCTCACACGCTCGCGCGACCATACCTATCCATACCTGTATGCGGCCTTATATCTGAGGATGGTGATGCAGCAATGGAAAAGAAGTGGTTACGATATTTCTGGCAAGGTCGGACTGTTAGGCACCCTGTACAACCTTGGTTTCAGGGTCTCCAATCCCAAACCCAACCCTAAAGTCGGCGGATCGCGCATCATGATCGACCACCGCCAGTACACATTCGGGGATATTGCCCAGGAGTTCTATTTTTCAGGCGAACTCGCCAAAGAGTTTCCTTATTGATTCACCTTTTCCGGTGTAATGAATCAGTAAATAAATTTCTCTTCCTTTCCCAAAGTCAGAGTTTCCTTTAAAATGGCTTCACCGTTCATGACCCTTATTTTGTAGGTCTGTTGCGGGATAAGTGCATCATCGAGATAATGAAAGGAATAGAAGGGTTTGCCAATGTCGTAGTAGCGTTCATTCACTAATTTGCCTACAGTTTTTCCACTGTCATCGGTTACGATGATGGAGATCTTTCCTGCTTCCTGCATGTCCCAGCTGATCTCTCCGCTGACGGAAACGGCAGGATAGGAAAGCGGATCACTCGATCGAGGCGGACGTGGTATTCCTGTAATATCATATAAATAATTTCGCACCAGTCGCGTTTCAGCCTTAGACTTCCCCGTGACATTCTCAATGTTATTTTGATCTGAAATGACCCATATCGCAGCCTGGGCAGCCTTGCTTATGATCTTGTTTTTCCCGAGAAAGCACGCCACTTTAAGAAGAAGTCCCTGGGCCAGGTCACCAATGTGATAGGCTTTATTGCCTGGTGAGGACTTTCTTTTATTTATGCAGTACCCGACAAAAGGAAAACTCCGGGTTTGCCTGGCATTTAAAACCATCCTTCTTTCCTGGGTAATCATCAGGTTCTGAAAGACAGTGTCTGATGAAATAAACCGCCTGCCCGGTTCAAACGTGATGTTTAACCGTTCTGAAGTGGTGTTGATCAGAATGATGTTCATAATATAACCTGGTCTGCCCGACAGGCTGTCGGGGGTCTCATCTGCTTTCTCTATGCTGCATTTGACCAGCTTTTGTTTCAGAGCCTGGCCTATATTAAGGGACCGGGCGGCATAGGATTCCGGTAAAACCTGAAAACCAAGAAATAACAGAATCACGAAGATGAATGTTTTCATATTATTGATTTTTAAGGTTCTACATATCCAAAAATCACTTCTGACTTGTTGACACTTTTGAGCTTCATGGGATTGTTATGCCGGAACTGGCTCCCTTTCAGGATATAGTCACCCGTTAAAAGGTTCTTCTTTATATGAGAGAGCCGCCTTCCATTTAAAAACAGCTGCTTGTTACCATCATAAGCAGTGGCAAAAATCCTGGGTTCTTCTTTGGTCAGAAGGAAGGGAACGACAAAGGTGCCGGGCTTACCCGGTTTGCCGGTGATAATAGTCCTGGCCTTGTTGTAGACAAGGGTGACCGAACCGGGACGGTATTTTCTGAATACGATGGTCTTTAGCTTGGTGGGTTGCAGACAATCGAGGTTGATGCACTGATCGGAGGTCGTGTTGAACACATAGTACTTCATCCTGCCCTCTTCCACGATCCTGACAGCACTGTTGTTTCGTACCCACCGGATGTTCCCGTTGCTGTCGGGACAAGGATCCCAAAGGCTCACCCTTGAGGGGACACAGAGGCAGTTCCTCACGGGTACCCATACTTCAACAGGCTTGGTCAGGTTGATAGAATCAGGATCTATGCCGGAACGTTTGGGAGTGATGCCCAGGCACAGTATCCCGGCTGAGGAGAGGACCTCCCCTTCGGATGTCATGGTCGTGTACCCTTCCTTGAACATTTTATCGGCACTTAACTGAAGCACCGGGTTTAATGATACCAGGCTGTTTGGCAACGTGCCAAAGCTACCTGGTTCCACGTTCACCAGTATGCCGTTTGGAAACTTTAGATGCTGGGCGACATTCTCATCAGCCACATTAACCAGACCATAGTTCGTGGCTATAAATTGGTCGGGATGGGCAGGGTAGGCAATGATCTCAATATCCGTTCTCCGGTTACCTGCATGATCTGATTCACCAGAGCCTTCAAAGTTCGGGAGTGTCTTTCCCTGGCCCAGAATTTCAAGGCTTTCCGAGGCTATCCCTTTGTTTTCAAGGTATTCAAAGACTGATGCCGCCCTCTTATCGGATAAAACCTGGTTGTAACGCTGGCTTCCCCGGGTATCGGTATTTCCGGTAATCCTGACAGAGACGATGTGCTTTTCTGCCAGCGATGCCACAAGGCTGTCGAGCTGGTCCTCAGCTTCCTGTTGAAGCTCAGACCGGTTGTAAGCAAAATAAATGCTCTTTCGCAGGGTGTCCTGAGCTTGCACAGCAGAAAACTGTGCACCCATTAACAGGACCAAAACGGTCAGAATTTTGGATAAGGGATTCATAAAACAAGATTTTAAAGGTTACTAGTTAAGTAACAACGGGCCTGGGAAGTAAACAGCAACCAGCGAATAAAAAGAGAAAAGGAGAAACCGTTGTACCGGGTAGAGATGTTTCCTATGCCTTTGTTGAATGGGTCAGAAATGGGTAGGCATCAGTTCATCCGTGGAAATAAATGGGTTATAGAGGCATTAACATTTGTTTAACGCATGGAAGGAGAGCGTTATTATATGCCACTTAATAATCCTGGCTCAGGAGGTTTTGCCCGGTAAGTGTTCATCCAGGTTGAGACGGAAGACGGTCCATTCATCCATGGGCACAGCTCCCAATGATTTATAGAACCCGATGGACGGAGCATTCCAATCCAATACCGACCATTCCATCCTGGCACATCCTCTTTCGCGTGCCATCCGAATCAGTTGATGCATGATAACCTTGCCATACCCCTTATTTCGAAAGGCCGGCCTGATAAACAGATCCTCCAGATAGAGCCCCGGCCTTCCGGCGAAAGTGGAAAAATTATGAAAGAAGAGGGCAAAACCAATACAGGAATCTTCTTCATAGGCAAGAATGACTTCAGCATAAGCAGGACTCCCGAACAGAAAGCGAGATACCTGTTCCTCAGTGATCGTAGCTTTGTCTGCAAGTTTCTCATATTCAGCCAATTCATGAATGAATCCGACAATCAGGGAAACATCTTCCCGGGTGGCTGGCCTGAGAAAGAACCCGGGGATCGCAGTTTTAATCATGGCAAAGGTGTATCAGTGTTATTTTTCTCCATCAGGGGATCCAGGTAAAACCCTTCCACGATGTGAGCATCCCTGAGTTTTAATCCGGGGTGAAGCTGGTGTACGGAGATAAGAGGGTGGTCATAGCAGTTGACACCCACTGACGGAGTAAACAAGGTTATGTTGTTGATAGTGATCCTTTTCATCTCGACGGAAGGGAAGGGGTGAGGCTTGAGGAGCGGGACCGGTTCTCTTTTCACCATAAGAGCCCCTTCAATGATGAGGCCAAGGGTCAGGAGAAGACCCGGAATCATGATCTTGTAATGGAGGAAAGGATTTAACCATTGTATCAACCTTTCCGGCCCATGCATGGTTGTCAGGGGGATCAATCCGGCCATAATCAACGAAGGCATGGCGAAGCGGGGATCGGGGGCCAAAATAAGGCAAAAACAAAGTTGAAGAATGGATATGACCCAGAACCACCGCAGGAATCCATCCAAGTGCATCCTGGCCCTTTTTGAGGAAAGAAACAGGATGACGGAGGCGATGAGGGCAATGAAAAGGACCCGGGTGAGGATGCCAAGCCTTGAAAACCAGTCAGGCAGCCAAACAAGCAACGGGGACTCAAGGGTTTTTCGGGAATCAGTAAAAGGTTGGCGGGCCCAGCTTCTGACCCAGTCGAATTCCTGCCATGCCATCTCATTCGGTACTTTCCAGTCAACGTGTAAAAAGTCGGGCCATGGAAAAGGGTAGGCAAAATAGCCGGTCATGAGAACGTTTCTGATGAGCCATGGCAGGACACATACTACGATTAAAATCAAGGATGCCACTTTCATTTTTCCGGGCATCCTGATCAGGACCGGGATCACCATAAGGGAGAATATCAGGTTTGATAGTTTGATAACCGGAAGCAAAACAGCCAGGGCCGTTAAAATGAACAGGAAGAGTATGGCCACTGGTCCGGATGCATGGTACTGGTACTCCCAAACCACAAAGAACATAAGGAAAACCAGGGCCAGGGAGGCACTCTCCACGGAGGTTGAGGACATCAACGGAAGAAAATAATGAAGTCCCGAAAGGAAGAACAACAAAAGGAAGATGACGGCGATGAAATTTTCTTCTCTGCTGATATTCAATATCATGGCTATCCCTGCCAGGAGCCATAAGAAGGCATTGATGCCAAAAACAGCCTGTCCTGTAAGGAACCTGAAGGATAGAAGGGCAGAGGGCAGGAAAGTGCCGAAATTAAAGGCATATTTACCGCAAAGGTTCCCTAATCCCTTGATCACCGGGTAGCTCTCCGTCCAACGAACGGCCTGGGCATGATATCCCCAGGTGTCGCTGAGGGCAGGGATTTGGGCAAGTGCGGCTCCGAGGATGAATACCAGCAGAAAGATTAAAATGAAAAGGTGACGACCGGGAACAAAGAAGGCCGGGAGCTTACGATGACAGGAAAAGGCAATGACAATGAAAAGGAGACATAGAATAACAAGTACTCCCAAATGAATGGGTACGGCCAGACTCAAGGAGGAGAGCAGGGGTATATGTACCAGGAACCCGGTCAGAGGCAAACCCACAAAGGTGAGAAGCAATTGGTGATCTGACTTGCCTTTGAAAAGGTCAAACCAGTTGAGGAGGCTGAATCCGGCCAGCCAGAAGTAAAGGTAAGTGAGGAAAAGGACTGCCAGCGAAATGCCCATGTCAATGAGGGGTTTGAACGACCGTCTGAGTGGAGACGAGAAGATTATCAAGGCTGTCGACCGGTGTATATCCTTTCAGGTCAAGGTGATAGAATGATGTGAGCGGAGAACGGTCGCTCTGAACCACAAAGAGGCGGAAATTGCCGCAAGGCTGTCGGGGATGAATCTTTGATTTTGAAGGATCAGGCTGCCAGAGGTTCATATAGATATCGGGCTGCGGAAATAGAGACCGGTCGAAAAAGAAATTATTGAGCCATTTGCGATCGAGAACAGCAATATAACGATCTTCAGATTGATAGATGGTGTTTTGCATCTTACTGACCAGTCTCTTTTCCTGCAAGTACAGGGCCTTATCGCTCTTATAATAATCTCTCCAATAAACCAGAATAACCTGGGATACAATAAGTAAGAGAGTCACAGTCCATATTGACCAACTCTTTTGCCCTCCTGGGCTTAATGGGTTCCAGACACGGAAAAGAAAAGGAACATTCAACAGGGTTAGGAGGATGAATTCAAAGAAGTAGTTGGTGCCTGAGCCCCATTTGAGCCCTTCCAGTAAAGCGACCGTACAAAAAAACATGATCCCGGCCATCAGGAAGTGGCTGATGGCATTCTCTTTCAGCACTCGCCAGCGAAAAGTCATGGAAGCAAAGAGACTGAAAATCAGGACATACCTTGTCAGGGCTGGTACAAGGAAAAGGTACATGGCCCAGTGCAGGTCTACGCCATTCATGATGCCCAGCCACATGTTTTTCAGAAGGATGTCAGCCGGCTCAGGCAATAGAAGGAAACTGAGTGCGAGGGAAATGATGGAAAAGGAAACCAAGCAGGACCAGATATATTTACGGTTAACAGGTTCCCAAAATCCATACACCATGATAAAGATGAGAACCATCAGCCCGCTTTGTTTGGTGAAAACGGAAAGGCTCGTGGCCAGTCCAGCCAGCGACAGGTATATGATTTTCTTCCTGTTATGCCCGGTGAAAATACCGAGGTAGCAAAAGTAAATTACGATTGAAAACAACAGGTGGTAGAGGCTGTCGGGCCTTGAATAATCATGCTGTTCGAACGAGATAAAAAGGAGAAGGGCAAGGCCGGCATGAAGGAGTTTGTTGTGACCCGCTATTTTTCCCGTGAGCTTATAAAAGACAAGGACTGTTAATATATTGAAGATCAGTGAATACAGTCTACTCAGGAAAAACCAGGGAAAGGGTTCCGTGGTACTGAGACCGAGCAACCGGCCACTCAGCCCGACCACATAAAAATACAGAGGGCTGTATTGGGTGAATGAAAACGGGATTTTCTCAGGATCAGAATAAAGGGGTATGCCTGCACCCACTTTCTGGCAGCTAAGGATCACGTTCTGTTCTATTCCTCCGATATCGGGAGTGTAAGTCCCTATTAATCTGATTCTTAGAAAAAGTATCGCTGTAAAGGCAATGATGAGGGTGAGGAAGACAGACCATCCCTGCCGGCGATCCATGCCTGATAACAGTTGCATCATGACAGATAAACCTTGTTTCACCCTGCTAAGGTAAGCGGAAAAATGTTTGGAAAAGATCGGAAAAGGGCAGCTCGTTCAGGCGACTTACTTTGTCAGGAGCATCACACGGGTGGACTTCCAGTAGTGGTCTTTGTCCATGGCCTCCAGGGTGTAAAGGTAGGCCCCGGGGCTCCAGTCCTGGTTCCACAGTATCCATTCATGATCCCCCTCAGGATAAATCATTTTACCGGATCTCCAAAGGGTTGTCCCTGTTAAAGTTCTGATAGTCAGTACTGTTTCTGAGGTAGTACTGAGATGGAAGGGAATGATGGTTTGATCGCTGAAAGGATTAGGATAGTTTTCTTCCAGAAAATGACCCTGTCGGCAAGAACGGATCTCTGGTGCCAGGAGCGCCAGGTCAGCAAAGACATTTTCTTCCAGATCGGTGATCACACTCCCGGGCATAATTTTCATGTCACCCCTGTCACCCTTGTAACTTCCTTTAATGACAAAGATCTCGTTCCCTGCAAACTGAAGCGGTAAGTCAAGGTTGTACCAGGCGATTCGAAGCTCGTCATTCAAAGTATTGTAAATGAAGGTACCAGGGATGGCAGACATAACTTCCCTGACGACAAATCCTTCAGGCAGCTTTATAATGAGAGATATAGAGGCAGGAGTAAGATTTCTTCCCCAGGAAACGGGGACTTCAACGGTCCCATCAGGAAGGGGTTCCATGATTCCTTGAGACTGAAAGTAGCAGGATGGCTCTTCCCTGAGGGCGAGCAGATAGGATCCGTCGACATCACCATAGCAAAGCCCCTTCAGGTCCTGGAAGGCTGTATCATTGTATGGGATGCTGATGAGAGGATTCTCAAAGGCCCAGTCCCCCGGGACAAAATAGTTTTGCATGCCCACAAACCTTTTCATGATGGTGAGGGCATCCACGGCATTGGGGTTGCCACTGCCATCTACATCAGACACTTTTAGTTTCAGTCCGGTCAGCTGTATCATGCCTACGAAGTGCTTCATCACATTCAGGGCATCCACGGCATTGCCCCCTCCCCAGGGTTTGGTGCAGTTTACGGCTATGTTTACGTTGCCGCTGGTGCTGAGTCCCTGGAAATGGTAACTGCCGGTGATGTCGGTTGTGGAGATCGCCAGGGTGTCGGTGTTTTGTTTCAGGAAGACCGGCGTGTTGGTGACAGGTGTGTTGGTGTTGTTAAAGTAATTCAGATGTCCCATGACATGAGAACAGGTGCCGATCACAATTTCCCCATCCGTGAAGGTGGCCGGTAATGGATCGCTGGCAAGATTGGTGTAATAACAGTTGCCGGGAGTGGCCAGATCCCAGGAAAGCAGACTGCTGCCACTGTTGGCATTGAACCTGAAAACCACGAGGGTGTCATGGTACACCTGGAGGGGAGTCAGCCCGTACCAGGCCAGGCTGACGTGGTCATTGGCATTGTAGATCAGAGGCACTCCTTCATTCAGATCGGGAAGGAGGTTTTGATAACCCAGGTAGGTAAGATGCGCAGGGTCATAGTCCAGGGTGAGAGAGATGGAGGATACATCCAGCAGGTAATCGACCCTGACAGGAACCAGGATCTCTCCCGGGCATCCGTAAAGGCTGTCGAGACGGGTGATCACCGGAGGTATTTGTATGCCTACCCTGACCTGGTCTATAAAAATCGCATCACCATCAAGGGTGTTGTCCATGATATGTTCCACAAAGGCAATGTATATGTCCTGCCCTTCAAAAGCGGTCAGGTCAAAATTCCTGTAAACCCAGCCAGAGTCTGTAACTCCCCATCCTATACAACTGAGCAGTGTACTGAAATCTTCTGTCACCGGCCTTGAGGTGGAAATTCTAATATCCATGGTGTCTGCATAGTTGGAGGAGTATTTTCTGACCCAGAAAGAGAGGTAGCTGAACTCACTGATATGGATTTTCGGAGTGATGAGCCATTGGTTGTTGGATACTGCTCCACCGGTATTCCAGGTGCAATATGCCATCTTTGTCCCTCCGTTTCCACTGGGATCGGCGGTGACGAATCCACCATTCCAGCCGGGGATTGGAGTCGTTCCGACCGTCTGTTGGTTCCATCCGGTTCCGCCGTCTGGTTTTAGAATGGTCCACCATTCGGGCGGGAAGGCCTCTTCAAAACTCTCGTACAGACTGTCAAGGGGTTCGTAAAATTCAAGTTCCTGCACCAGGGTGTCGTTGGTGTTGTCAATATCGGCAGGCAGCATGGAGAATACCATAAAATCATACAGACCGGGAACAGTAAAGCTTAAGGTGTCAGGAAAGGTGAACACCATGGAATCATAAGGGAGGATATCCTGGCTGATGATTCCGCTGGTTGCTTCTGACCCGTTTATCCAACAATAAACAGGGATATTACTCAGGGTACCGTTCCCCATATTATTCACTTTCACCTGTACGATACCGATGTTGCCTGGCAGGGCACCGCTCACCGGAGACACCAGGGCAGAGACCTTGATGTCTCTGAGAGGGAGTACGGTTACATCCGCAAAACAACTTTGATGCACTTCTTTGGTGATGGTGTCTTGCAACCAGAGCACCACTCCCAGGTCGCTGAACTGCTCGACCGAATGTTCAATGAGCGGGTTAATGGCGTCGGACGCACCATTGGGTAAACGGTAATTCCCCTGGAAGGTGTAGGAATAATCGAATGACAGTATGCTGTCGGCCAGGATCTGAGGTACATAGGTCCCGTACACATTAGGGATCATCTTTTTCATATAATAGGTAAAAACAGTCTCCCCGGATCCTGCTTCATTATTATAGCTCGTGTCTTCATAGATGGCGGCATATAATTTGAGTGAGGTACTGGCGTAGTCGGCAATAGGATTTACTTCTGCATGGATATTGACGGTCTTTCCGTCGATTTCACAGCTGGCAGAGAGGCCAATTAATGTCGGGATGTTCACGTAGGAATCTAAAATTGCCTGAGAATAACTGGCTGTGTTGATGCCCGGATGACCATCGGCTATCAACTGGGGGACGTAATTGGCTCCATAGAAAGAAATTCTTGCCGGGACTTCCTGGGTATAATACGGATCCCCGTTACCGGGCCAGTAGGTGGGGTACTTCAGACAGGTGAAAATGCCAGGGTTGGCTGACAGGATATTGGACAGGTTCGAGTTCCCAGTGGCGCAGGGAGAACAGGTGGAACTGGTGAAAGCTTCATGCAACACATGACGCTGAATATATTGTGAGTACACGATGATGGACCTCACCAGGGTATCGTTGGCCGTATTTTCATCAGCCATTCCGTTCAATTCTGAAAGCCAGATCTTTAAAGTATAGGTCCCTGTGGAGGGTGGCGTCCAAAGACTGTCGTGGGAGAAATTGTAACTGGTGTTTTGTGAAAGGGACATCCCTGTGATGGTCTGGGAGAAAGCAGGACCACCATTAACAGAATAGTTCAGCACTGCTGAGTTGATGATCTCTGTGCCCAGGTTGGTGAACTGGCCTGAGATGGTGAAAGGAGCAGTGTTGAGACCCAGCGGGGATGAGAGGTTGAACGCGTTGACCTTAGCATCATACTGGTAAATAGTTCCGGGAGTGAACTCATAATAGGTGTTGTCGGCGGGTGATGCATCGCTGGTGGAGTAGGTGTTGGTGCTGGGAGAGGAAGGAAGAGAGGTGGCCATGGTTCCGCTGATCTGTATCCCCACCGTGAGTGCGGTGCCCGTGGAGGAACTCCTCATGTCGACAATGTAGATCTTGTTGGTGGTCTCTTCCAAAACAACGGCCCAGTATTGCCAGCTTATATCTCCGCTGTATGAGTTGAACCACACCCAGTATTGCCGGTTGGGAGCGACGCCAAAGGTCTTTGTCAGGATGTAATCGTTGCTTCCCGTCCCTTCAACCCCCCATACGCATACTGAATTGTCGGGGATGCCTGCAACAGGAAGGGCAACATTCGTAAATGAAGGGGCCGGCAGGGTGGTGCCGGTCGAAAAACTCAGTACTCCTGAAGAAGATACGATATAGGAGGATACAGGAACACCGTCGAAAAGAAAGGGCATCTGGAAGGACTGAACAGGGCTCCACACCGGGCTTGTATTACCGGGTCCGAGAACGGTGGTCCATCCGGCAGGAACCCCTCCTCCGACCGGATATTCCATGTCCTGGTTCAAACCTCCGGGGTTTTGACCAATGTTAATATATTGTTGCAGAATGTACTGGGCATGACTCATGCAGGCGAACAAAATGAATACGATGGTAAGCCAATGTTTCTTCATACAATATTCTTTTATATTGTTGATATATAATAGTTTATGGTAGGTATTTCACCTTTACCTTTCCGGTAAAGAATCAGATGAATTTCAAGCTGAAAGATAAGGAATTTTTACAAAAAGTCAAGGGGGTTATGCAGATCGGGAATGTCACCTGAGAAGGGTCACCGCACCGGTGGTCATGTGTTTTCTGTCGTAAGTGGGCCCCTTTCCCCTGTATTTGGCGATGAAGACATAGACCCCGGATGCGCAGTCTGTCCCCTTGAACCGCCCGTCCCATCCTTCTTCCAGTGTCCGGCTGGTGAAAAGGAGCTGTCCCCAGCGGTTGTAGATCAGTAACTCATATTCCAGGATTTCCTGGCCCCTGGGAAGGAAAAAGTCGTTGGTATGGTCTCCGTTGGGCGTGAACACATTGGGAAACCAGATCAGGGAGCAGGTATCGAAAAAGATGCTGTCATGGCTTTTACATCCTTCCCGGGTGACCTCAACCCAGTACCAGCCGGGTTGATCGACCATGAATTGGTTAAAGGTGCTGCCATCAGGCCATAAGCAATGCATGCTGGTGTCGGGGATGCCTATGGTAACCTGATCACCTTCACAGATATAGGAGTCCGGGCCGAGATCAACCTGTAAGGAATCGATCACCTGAAGCTGGGTCACCAGGGTGCTGTCGCATGCCTTTACAGTGAGCAGATGATCATAATACACACCGGATTGGTACTGGTACTGACCTCCCAGGAGGACAGAGTCTCCATCACAGATCTGAGCGTTAAGGTACAGTTGGTACACCGGATTCATGGTCAACAGGGTTATGATGACGCTGTCGCAGGCATTGATGCCGGTGAGGGTGTCGTAATAAGTGCCCGGAAGGGTCTGATAGCCTCCTCCCGCCCAAAGGGAGTCACCCTGGCAGATGCTGGCAGGATTTTGGCTGGTAAAGGTGGGGAGCTCAGTAATCAATATGGTATCATAACCCACACAGCCGTCGCTGTCGGTGACCGTGACACTGTAAGTGCCTCCCTGCTGTATCGTCAGGGAAGGATTGGTGGTTCCATCCTGCCAGATAAAGGAATTGAAGTTCCCTGAAGGAAGCAGGGTAAATGCCTGCCCTGCGCAGTAACTGGTATCTGCTCCGAAAAGCTGGTTGTATTTTGCGTAAAACGTCAACTGGGAGATCCTGACGCTGTCGCATCCTGATGCCAGAGAAATGGTATCGTAATAGGTCCCCGGAGTGTTTTGCCAGCTTCCTGCCGCAAAATAGCTCTGTCCCTCACAGAGCAGGGTATCAATTACATACACGGTACTGGGTGAAAAAGTGACCTGGATGCTGTCGGCATCGGAACATCCGTTGCCATCGGTCACCGTGACCGAATAAAGGTTGGTCTGGTTCACGGCAAGGGTGGGGGAGAAAGCTCCCGTATTCCATTGGTAATCCGCGAATCCGTTACCCGGGTCCAGGACCAGGCTCTGACCTGTACACAGGTTGGTGTCAGCGCCCAGGTCGATGGAGAAGGGAGGGAAATTCTGAATGTTGACATTCACCACACTGTCACATTCACCCGGTGTAGCGATGGTATCGGTATAAAACCCCGGATCGTGCAGATATTGTCCGAGAGCAAATATTGAATCACCGGGACATATCTGGAAACTTAGGTTATTGATGTACTGGTCGTTCACGTGGATAGTCAGGGTGGTATCGAGGAGGATGGAACAGGCGGTCTGTGGCCTGTGTGCCCTTATCAACAGCTGAAGGGTGCTGTCAACCGCACCGCTCGGCAAACAAAGTACGCTGTCACAGGAGGCAAGGACTGCGGGGCCGACCGGATTCATGGTCAGGGCGTTGAGAAGCTGGTATTCAATATGATATTCCGGGTTGATCAGGTTAACACACACGGTGTTCCCTGTACATATCGTGTCTTCAGAAAGGGAGACACTCAGGGTTTTGGGAGGCTGGCAGGCTGAGGCCAGGTATTTGACCTCACAGGCATTCAACACCCTGTTATAGATCCTTAGATCTTCCATGTTCCCCACAAAATACCGGGTGGATTCTCCGTTAAAGGCTATCTTCCCCAGAAGGACCGGGAAGTTGTTGGTGGTGAGTCCGGCAATAGCCAAAGAATCAATAAAGGTACCGTCAACATAAAGGTACATCATGCTGGTCGTTATGATCCCGGTGGCATGATACCAGATATGTGGCAGGATCATGGGCGGAGAAACAATACTGGTGAGTGCACTGCCATTGCCCGATTGCACCACCAGGGAAAAGGGCGGGTACTGGCCAAACAGCTCCATATTGAACTGGACTCCTGTTCCCGTGTTGTTGTTCTTGAATACCAGCCCTTCCACCTCTGCCATAGGGCCCGGGGTGATCATGATGGAGTCGTTGTTCTTCCTGAACCAGAAGCTGATCGATTTCGCCGGGGTGTTGTAAAGGGTGGAGGTGGGCAGGGAGATATGATTGGGAATCCCGTCAAACTGGAAACAGCTGTCTAAAGGATTGCAAAGAGACTCGGTCCTGTATGGGCCGTTGACGGTCCCGTTCAGGTTATGCCCGCTGTAATCGTTGATATCATGATCCATGGGATAATAGGAGACCATGGGGCCCAGGTCCAGGTATTGGGGTTCGCCGATACCGGCAGGGTACTGGTTGATGAGGACCGTCTGAAAGGCGGTGTCGGCGGTGCAGTCGCCGGTGCCAATCAGCCTTACCGAAAAGGTTCCCGCCTGTTGGTAAACATGATAGGGTTGAAAGTTAGTGCTGGTCACTCCGTCTCCGAAGTTCCACACATAGGTATTGCAACCGGTGGATGAGTTGGTGAACCAGGAGGTGTCGCCCAGGCAAAGGGGGGTATTGGTGGTGAAGTCAGCGATACTGGGTGGGGGGGCGAAAATTTTCAGAGCAAAGGCATCATAGCTTCCTCCGTTATAAGTAACATTAAAGGCACCGGCAGTGGTAGGGAAATTGCTGGAAGAAGTCTCCCCGAAAAGGATGAGGCTGTCACCATCAATGATCACGGCCTGGCCCTTGTCATCACCACTGCCTCCTATATAAGTCGAGTACAATATACTGCCGGCATTGCTGCTGAAAAGGGTCAGGGTGGCGTCATAGGCTCCGCCATTGTATGTCTTATCATAAGCACAGCTGGTGGTAGGGAATCCGGTACCCGAGAAACCGGTCAGGACAATGGATCCGTCAGGCCTGACAAACAGGTCTTTGCCTTCTTCATAACCGGTGGTGCCAAGGAAGGTGGAAAACACCAGTCCGTTCCCGTTGCTGTTTAACCTGGTCAGGAACATATCGGCAGTACCACCGTTGTAAGTCTGATCATAAACCCCGGGGGTGGTTGGAAATCCTGTGGCACATAACCCGGTCAGGGTAACCTCATGGCTGGAATTGACCACAAAACCTTTTCGGGGCATGTCTTCGCCGGTGGAACCCAGGAAGGTAGAATAAACCAGGGTGGTGCCGTCGGGACTCAGCTTGCTGATTCCCACGTCATAGGTTCCCCCGTTATAAGTACCGTCATAAGCACCGGCTGTCACGGGATAGCCGTTGTTTACCATACCATTCACATAAACAAAACCAAGTTCATCGGTAATGACAGACCCTCCTTTGTCTTCACCGCTACCGCCCAGGTAGGTGGCCCAGATCAGGTTGGTGCCGGTGGAATTCATCTTTCCAACAAAAATATCGTAGGTGCCTCCTGAAGCATTGCCCTGCGAGGTCTGGTACGCACCTGTGGTGACCGGGAAACTGCCTTTTGACTGGCCGGAAAAGACAAAGTTACCGTCAGGGCCCATGCATAAGGAAAAGGGGATGTCGTCGTTTGTACCTCCGATGAAGGTGGAGAACAGCAGGGCGTCACCCGCGGCATTAAGCTTAAAAAGTACGGCATCCAGGCTGCCCAGGTGGTTTACGTTCTGGTAGGCACCGGGAGTGACCGGGAAGTTGACGCTTCCCGTTCCCGCGATCACGGCCACCTCTCCGTTCGGGATGCACATCTCAATATCAACAGGAACATCATAGCCAGAGCCTCCCACAAAGGTGCACCAGATCAGGGAGTCGCCATCCGGACTCATCTTCAGCACGAAGCAGTCGTACTGGGGGCCGTTATAGGTCTGGTCGTAACTGCCGGGTGTCACCGGGAAATTGACACTGGCTGTTCTGCCGCAGTTGTAAAGATAGCCGTTGCTGTCACGGCAGATGGAAGTGGTGAAATAACGGTCGTCATCGAAGCCTCCCATGTAGGTCGAGAAGATCAGGACCGGGTCGATGACCAGGTCCGTATTCCTGTCATAAGGGCCCAAAGAGAATCCGACGCTGAGGTCGGGATAGATGATATATCCGGCTGTGATCTCCTTTTCAGTAGTTCCACAGCCTTGGTAAGCCCTGGGTATGTGCTCTGTACACACTGTGCCATCTTGCAGGGTGATGATCAGGGCCCCTGAACTATTGATGGTTAGTGAGGAAGCACCTTCATATCGTATTCTGATGGATGAAGGATCGGCACCGGGGTGTACCCGGTAATCGTTCTTGAAGCCCGGGTTCTCTGCATCATAAACCAGGTCGATGCCCGGGTACAGATCCTTGCATATCAGTGTGTTGAACAGCGGGACCTGCGTCTTCCACTCAGAGGGATCATTCCCTGTGAGGAAGTTGGCATGGGCAGCAGCCGGCCGTTCCTCAGAAAAGCTGCATGCCTCGTTGAATCCTATATAATGTAATTGTATCCACTGCAATGCTGCATCTGATCCCCTTTCTGCACTGTCTGTGGGAGTTACAGGGACTGGAACGCTGTAAAGTACCTGACCTTTCCCTATAAAGGCCTCGGTACTCATCGATTTCAGCCTGTAGGGGTAGATATTGTTTTCGGTGCCCTGGTTCCTGAAAAACAGGGAAGGGATGCGGTTTTTAGGTTCAGGTCCTGAATATCCTGACATCGACATGCCATTATGGAAGGATACGAGGATAAAAAGCAGGCTCATTCCTGTAAGTAGGATGCGAGCAAATTTCATCATTCTAGGGCAAAAATAGCGTAATTACCTGCTTCAATAGTGACAAATCAGCGCCAAGACACTTTACCGACAAATGTATACATAATCTCCCAGGGATCCTAATAGAAATAAGGTATCGATGAAGATTCTCCATCAAAGTTGCGTCATATGCAGAATGCCTTTTTCACAACCTTCAGTGGGGGGGTCACACATATGATTTTTATCTGGTGATGGAATACCGAGATTCGCTGCCTCATGACCCGGGCTGAGATGATGAAAAAACCTTACCCCAAAAAGCTGAGCAGCACACCTGCAGCCACGGCACTCCCGATGACACCGGCCACGTTGGGCCCCATGGCATGCATCAGGAGGTGGTTTTTGGGATCATACTGCAGCCCGACAACCTGGGAAACCCTGGCGCTGGCAGGGACGGCAGACACGCCGGCATTTCCGATGAGCGGATTGATCTTCTTGTCTCCTCTTAAAAAGAGATTCAGGAACTTCACAAAGATAACGCCCCCGAAAGTGGCGATGATGAAGGAAATTGCACCCAGGGCAAAGATCCCGATGGATTTGGTGGTCAGAAAAGTCGTAGCCTGGGTAGAGGCGCCTACCGTGAGGCCTATCAATATGGTGACGATATCAATGAGTGCACCCTTGGCGGTATCGGCCAGGCGCTTGGTAACGCCACTCTCCTTTAACAGGTTGCCGAAAAACAACATGCCCAGCAGTGGCATACCGCTGGGGACAAAAAAGGTCGTGAGCAGGAGCCCGATCACAGGAAACAGAATCTTTTCCGTAGAAGAGACCTGGCGGGGAGGCTTCATACGGATGAGTCTTTCCTTATGAGTGGTCAGTGCCTTCATTACGGGTGGCTGGATCAGGGGGACCAGAGCCATATAGGAATAGGCGGAAATGGCTATGGCACCCAGCAGGTCGGGGGCCAGCCTGGATGAAAGAAAGATGGCAGTAGGTCCGTCAGCACCTCCGATGATGCCGATGGCTCCGGCCTCTGCAGTGGTGAATCCGAGCTGCAGCGCGATGATATAAGCCCCGAAAATACCCAGCTGGGCGGCTGCACCGATGAGGATCAGCTTGGGATTGGAGATCAGGGCGGAAAAGTCGGTCATGGCCCCTATGCCCAGGAAGATAAGTGGCGGGTAGACCCCCTGCAACACCCCGAAATACAGGTAGTTCATGACGCTGCCCTTTTCGTAGATGCCTATCTCTAACCCTGGGAAAAAAGGAACATTGCCCACCAGGATTCCAAATCCTATAGGGACCAGCAGCAAAGGTTCAAACTCTTTCTTGATGGCAAGGTAAATGAAAAAGAGGCCTACCAGGATCATGATCCCGTGTCCCAGGGTGAAATTCGAAAAAGCTGTGTAAGTGAATAATTGCCTGAGGTTTTCCGCGAAAAAGTTCAACATGCCGTCCATAGTGTAACTGAAATTTGTCTAGTTTTTATTGAGTACGCCAACACCGTATATCTTCGAATTCCAGGGAGAATAGGTCCTGGAAACTTTTTTAATCGTCAAAGTCAGGTCTTCATGTTCCTGTAGTTCAATGACGTACAAGTGAATGGCGAGAACAATGGCAGCCATTTCTTCATCCGAAGGGGCATCGGTATTGCGGGTAGTAATTTCGGTAGCGGTTTTCTTTTTCTCGGCCCGGATAAATATCCCGGAAAAGTTCTTGAAAACAAGATAAAGCATCATCAGCACCAGGAATACCACGGCCATGGCGATGACGGACAGACCCAGTCCCAGTGGGTCAACATTGTTGTTGTAGGTGGTGTTCTGACTTTGTGAGAGTAAAGGCAGAAGGGTAAACAGGATCCAAAGAGAGTTTTTTCTTCTCATGGTGAGTCTGATCAAAGTAATTCGAGTAACAGTAGATATGGAAATCGATGTAAAATTAGTCAGTTTTCTTCAATTTTAGGAATCTGGTCAAAAACCTGGTACTATGTGCTTTCAAGGAGTCCTGGCGAAACGGCATAAATATAATTATCAGATTATCAATATAGTAACAAGAAAATTTGAATGAGTGTAATGAAATTCCGACGATGAAATGTTGAAAATGAGGCTAAAGATTCACGAATAAAAATAAATATTTAACATTTATTATGAATATTTGACCAAATTTGTGGTATCTTTGACCTGCAATACTGTTAATAAATGCAGGTATTGTTTAAGTTTTATCTAATTTCTTTACTTAAATGAACATTTACGTATCAAGCCTTCCTTTTAAGGCTACCAACGAGGATCTCAAAGCGCTCTTTGCAGAGTATGGAGAAGTGACCTCAGCAAAAATTATTGTGGATAAATTCACACAGCGAAGCCGTGGTTTCGGTTTTGTTGAAATGTCGAACGATGAGGAAGCTCAGCAGGCGATTGAGACCCTGAACGGGTATGAGTTTATGGGCAAAGTGCTGGTTGTAAACGAAGCACGTCCCCGTGAGGAAGGTAATTTCAGGCCAAATCGCGGCGGAGGCGGGTATCCGCGTAGGTCGTATGACAACCAGTAAACATTCTGGTTGTTAGAACAAAAAGAGGCTGTCTCAAAAGTGAGGCAGCCTTTTTTATAACCTCTGGTCGTCTGGTTTGTTTAGTGTAAAAACCCCTTTGTTGAAATGAGCAATAAGGACCACCTGTGCAAGTGGGATGCGAACATGATCGAAGCAAAGATGGATGATCTGGTCAAGATGGTCGCAAAGCCGAGATTTGTTTGTGAGAAGTGCGCCCGAAGCGCGCGGCAAAAGAAGCATCTTTGCAAACCGTATCTTTTTAAGGAAAAGAAGGAATCGAAGTAGAGAAAGACCGACCGGAGGCTCAGTCCTGAATCAGTAAAGTTTTTCTCTTTTCAGAAGGTAGGGAAGGAGTATTTGTCTGAACCCTTCATTGATGTCGGCTTCCACCAGGTCGATATGATATTGGCCGCAGCGCAGGATCAGTTCATCTTTAAACGCCCTGATAGATTTAATGTAAAGGTCCTTCACCTCATGCGGGTGGATTTTTAATTCTTGTCCGGTTTCCAGGTCGATAAATTTATAAGGCCGGTTGTCGAAATCGAAATCGAGTTCTTTGCTTTTATCGACAACATGGAAAAGGATGACCTCGTGCTTGGCATGCCGCAGGTGCTGCAGGGCTGAGAAAAGCTCGTCACGGTGGCCCTGGGTCTCCACCATGTCGCTGAAAATGATCACCAGCGAACGTTTGTGGATGTTGTCGGCGATCTCATGAAGGACCTTTGTGGCAGAGGTCTTGTGCTGTGAGGTGACCGGCAGGGGTTGAAGAAGCTTTTCCAGTTCCTGGAACAGGTACTTGTGATGCACACTGCTGCTTTTCGCCTGGGTAAAGAGTTCGATCTTGTCGGTAAAGACACTGAGCCCTACGGCATCGCGCTGGGTTTTAAGCAGGGCAATGATGGCCGCGGCAGCATAAACGGAAAAAGTGATCTTGTTCGGGTCGTCGAAGCTTGGTTTTACTTTAACCGGGTAATACATCGAAGAAGAGGCGTCGACCACGATCTGGCAACGAAGGTTGGTCTCCTCCTCGAAACGTTTGACAAAGAGTTTGTCGGTCCTGCCGTATAGTTTCCAGTCGATGTTCTTGATGGATTCACCAGCGTTGTAAAGGCGGTGTTCGGCGAATTCCACCGAGAATCCGTGAAAGGGACTCTTATGAAGTCCTGTAATAAACCCTTCCACCACCTGCCGGGCAATAAATTCCAGCTGACTGAAAGGTTGAAGTTTGGTCTGATCGAGGGAGAATTCCACTATGAAAATTATAAATCAAACTGCTGGCTGGTATTCGACCGCCTTTACTATGCCTCCCAAACGTAAGTAAAGCAAATTTGTTTTAAAGAATTGCATTCAGTTTGCTGACAAGAACAGATTTCGGGGTTGCACCTACCTGCTTATCAACAACTTGTCCGTTTTTAATGAAGAGTATTGTCGGAATATTCCTGATCCCGAATTGCATGGTGATCCCTGGATTTTCATCAATATCCACTTTTCCGACGATGGCACGTCCATCAAATTCAACGGCAATTTCCTCAACAAGAGGCCCGACCATCCTGCAGGGGCCACACCATTCTGCCCAAAAATCAATTACCACGGGTTTGTCCGCCTTCAAAACGAGTGCATCAAAGTTTGTGTCAGTAATAGTGATAGCCATTTCAAACAGTATTATGGAATAATCATTTTTTTGACAAACTTAAAGGAAATTCATTTAAGAACAAAGAAAAATATGTACTTATTTCCTAATTGAATTTATATTGGGCCATGCGGTTCAGTTCATATTCCCTGACCAGTTCAGACGCGTTGATTTTAAATTTATCGGCATGCAGGATGATATTAATATCTTCCTGAATATCATTTATTTGTATTTTAAGACGGCAATTACCCGGATGGGTTTTCAACAATCGTTGGAGGTCCTGGGTGTAGGCTTCTGTAATATCTTGTGAATCAATAATAAGTAACATCTCTTTCACCAGTTTATCCAGGGTCTCAGCCAGCAGGTTCATACTTACGATACGGATCTCATACTGGTCAGGCTGGTTATACCTGGGTTCCACCCTTGCTTTTACGAAAAGGATATTCCCTTCATTCAGCAGGTGCTTTATTTTCAAGTACTCTTCCGAGAAAATGGTAACAGAATAGGAATCGGTGATGTCTTCAAAAGTGATATTGCCGAATGGTTTCCCGTTCTTCGCTGTTTTGTGGGTGGCCTGGGTTACAATTCCAGCAAATCGGATTTCTTTGTTCTTATAATGTAATATGTTGTTTTTCAGGTCTTCCAGGGTAACGGAGCAGAAATGTTTGATTTCGACTTCAAACTCCTGTAAGGGATGGCCGGTCATGTAAAAGCCGGTGACTTCTTTTTCGTTTTTCAGCTTTTCCAGGTAAGACCATGGGGGGCAATGGGGCAGGGGCAGGTTGAATGACTCTGCAGCAGACACCTCCCCGAAGAGCTGTTGCTGTGCCGACATGGCTTTAGAAGCTTCCTGGCTGGCAAAACGTATCATTTTCTCAAGGAAGGTAGTCTCATCATAAGGCTCTTTATGAAATAGCATGGCGCCGTGGACGTCGGGGAAATGGTCGAACACGCCAGCTTTAGCCATGGCTTCCAGCGATTTCTTATTGACAGATCTGAGGTTGATCCTTTTAAAGAAGTCAAAAATGTTGATGAAGGGACCACGCAGCCTTCTTTCCTCGATGATGCTTTCCACGGCTCCTTCTCCCAGGCCTTTGATGGCCGCCAATCCGAAGCGGATCTCTCCCGAGGCATTCACTGAAAATCTGAGTTCCGATTCGTTGACATGGGGTCCCAACACCGGGATTCCCTGTCGTTTGCATTCATCAGCGAAGAAGGTCAGCTCGGTAATATCGTTCAGGTTGTGAGTGAGGACAGAAGCCATGAACTCTGCCGTATAGTGGGCTTTCAGGTAGGCGGTGCGGTAGGCAAGCAGTCCGTAGGCAGCAGAATGGGAACGGTTAAACCCGTAATTGGCGAATTCCATCATCAACGCGAAGATCTTGATGGCTTTTTCTCGTTCAATACCATTGGTCAGGGCACCTGCAATAAATTCTTCTTTTTGTTTCTCCATGATGCCCATATCCTTTTTGCCCATGGCCCTGCGAAGCAGGTCAGCCTGTCCCAGGCTGAACCCGGCAACGATTTGGGCGGCTTTCATGATCTGTTCCTGGTAGACCATGATGCCGTATGTGGGAGTGAGGATCTCTTCCAGCAGGGGATGTGGAAACTCCACTTTTTCTTTTCCCTGTTTCCTGTTGATAAACTGGGGGATCATCTCCATGGGACCCGGACGATACAGGGCATTCATAGCGATAAGGTCTTCCAGTACGGTGGGTTTCAAACGTTTCAGGTAATTACGCATCCCGTCCGACTCGAACTGGAAAATGCCGATGGTGTCGCCTTTCTGGAAAAGCTGGTAGGTCGGTTCATCATCCAGGGGTATGGTCTCAAGGTCAATGTCGATGCCGTGCCTGAGCCTGATGTTGAGCAGGGTGTCTTTAATAATGGACAGGGTTCTGAGCCCCAGGAAGTCCATTTTAAGCATGCCCACGTACTCCATCAGTTTTCCCTCGTATTGAGTGATCACCTGTCCCTTATCACGTGAGATCGTAAGGGGCAGGTAATTGATCAGGTCGTCGGGACCGATGATCACGCCGCAGGCGTGGGTGCCCATTTGCCTGACGGATCCTTCCAGAACCTGTGCAAACTCCAGGGTCTTTTTCACCAGGGGGCTTCCCTTCTCGTTGGCTTCGATGAGCTCCCGGTTTTTGTGAAGGGCTGTCTTCAGATCCTGCCCCATCTCCACCATCTTGGCCAGCTTGTCGGCTTCAGGCAGTGGCAGCTGGACCACCCGCGCCACATCCCTGATGGAGCCTTTGGCGGCCATGGTGCCGAAGTTGATGATCTGTGATACCCGGTTGGTGCCGTATTTCTGGGTCACGTACCTGAGCACCTTTTCACGCCCTTCATCATCGAAATCCACGTCTATATCCGGCATGGAGATACGCTCGGGATTCAGAAACCTTTCAAAAAGAAGCTGGTAGCGGATGGGGTCAATAGCCGTGATGCCTGTGCAGTAGGCGATGACCGAGCCGGCTGCCGATCCCCTGCCGGGTCCGACCAGCACCCCCATGTTCCTGGCTTCGTTGATAAAGTCGGCCACGATCAGGAAGTAACTCGGGAACTCCATGCTTTTAATGACCTCCAGTTCAAATTCTATTCTCTGCCTGATCTCTTCTGTGATCTCAGGGTATAGCCTGTTAGCTCCTTCGTAGGTGAGATGGCGGAGGTAGTCGTTGTCGGTGTCGAAACCCTCGGGCAGAGGGAAGCTCGGGAGGATGACCTTGTGCTTGATCTCATAAACCTCAACTTTATCCACTACTTCCCGGGTGTTTGATATCGCCTGGGGAATGTCGGAGAACAATGCACTCATCTCAGCCGGAGTCTTCAGGAACTCCTGTCCGCTGTATACAAGCCCTCCATCTTCCTCATCACGGTTGGTATTTAGCCTGATCAGTATGTCGTGGGCTTCACGGTATTCACTTTTAACAAAATGAACGTCATTGGTGGCAATGACCTTAACATTATGTTTTTCAGCAAGTTGCAGAAGAGCCTGGTTCACAACTTCCTGTTCGGGTATTCCATGGCGTTGTAGTTCCAGGTAAAAATCCTCGCCAAAGATCTCCAGGTACTCCAGCAACACTTTTTCAGCCGCTTCCATTCCCTGGTTGATGATGGTTTTCGGGATCTCACCGCCGAGGCAGGCAGAGGAGGCGATGAGGCCTTCATGGTACTGACGCAGCAGCTCTTTGTCGATCCTCGGGGTATAGTAAAATCCTTCGATAAATCCCAGAGAGCTGAGTTTGCAGAGGTTTTGATAGCCCTGGCGGTTTTTCGCCAGGAGGATAAGGTGATAGCCGCTTCTGTCCTGTTTTCCCTGTTTCTGGGTACGGTGGGTCCGGGCGACATAGATTTCTATACCGATGATGGGCTTGATGTCCATCTCGATGGCCTTTTTATAAAACTCAAGAACTCCATACATCGCACCATGGTCGGTGATGGCCAGTGACGTCATCCCCGAGTCCTTTGCATAACCCAACAGGCTCGGAATGCTGGCGGCTCCGTCGAGAAAGGAATAGTGCGTGTGGACATGAAGATGAGTAAATGCCGGTATTTCTTCATTTACCGCCATTTCCGCGTTTTCGTCTGCTTCCATGATGTTCGGGTAATAATGGGGATAAAATTATCCATAATTGAGGTGCATCAGGCGGATGTTGAAAACTTCAGACAAGTAAGCAATGCATGGAAGGACCTGCAACAAGTTTTAATCGTGTGACCTGCAGAAGTTTCTTTGCAAATTCGGAAAGAAGGTTTACCTTTGCACCCCCTAAGACCCGTCAAATTCAGTTCTTGTACCGGGTCTGGTAAGAAAAAGTATTAATAATTAATTACTTACGCTATGCCGGCGAAAATGAGGTTACAGAGACGAGGAAAGAAAGGAAGACCTTTCTATCACATCGTCATTGCGGATGGTCGTGCACCACGGGACGGGCGTTTCATAGAAAAGCTTGGTACGTATAACCCACTGACCAGACCTGCAGAAATTAACATTGATTTTGACAGGGCCATGTATTGGCTTCAAAACGGGGTCCAGCCTTCCGACACCTGTCGTGCCATCCTTTCCTACAAAGGACTGATCTACAAAAATCACCTGATGAACGGGGTGAAAAAAGGTGCCATGACGGAGGCCCAGGCGGAAGCCAAATTCCAGGAATGGCTCGAACAGAAGGAGCAGAAAGTCCAATCAACGAAGAAAGACTTTGAACTTCAGACGAAGAATGAGTTTAAAAAACGTCTGGACCAGGAAAGCAAAATCAACCAGGCCAAGAGTGAAGCCATCGCTAAGAAGTATGCCAAACAGGCCGCTGCCGAGGCCAGGGCATCAGAGGAAGCCGCTCTTGAGGAAGTAGTTGAGGAAGCTCCTGTGATGGAAGCTCCTGCCGAGGTCGTGGCTGAAACTGAGACCGCCGTGGCTGAAACACCTGCTGAGGTCGTTGCTGAAGCCGAAGCCCCTCAGTCCGAGCCTGCTGAAGAGACCCCTGCCGGGGAAGCCGCTCCCGAGGCATAGTCCTTATCTTTTCATTTCTTTTCTGTACTTCACCCATCCTGGTGATCTGAATAATTTTTGGAGTCCAGAGGTATGTTTATTATTTTCGCATAATGATAAACAAAGAATCCTGTTTTTTGTACGGAAATGTCAGAAAATCGCTCGGATACAGGGGTGAACTTGGCATTTCCGTTGAAGGAAAAATCCCGGAGAAACTCAGTGTATTCCGTTTCTTCCACCTCGACCTTGAAGGTGGCCTGGTGCCTTTTGCCATTGAAGAGGTGGCCCACCAGGGAAACCAGAGTTTAAAAGTGAAGTTTCTGGATGTTCCTTCTGAAGAAAAGGCAAAACGGCTGATCAACTGCAAGGTGTACCTCGAGAGGAAAGAATTTGCCGGATTGGGCAAAGGAAACATCCTGGAAGAGCAGGTGGAAGGGTATGAGGTGGTCGATAAAAAGAATGGCGTGGTTGGTATCGTGACAGGATATTGGCGGCGCCAGGGCCAGGACCTGCTGGAGGTGGAGAAGGAAGGCCGGGAAGTACTCATCCCGGTGGTGCCCGCCATGATCGTCAAGGTGGATGAGAAAAAAAAGGTGATCTACGTGGACCTTCCCGCCGGCCTTACGACACTCAACGAGTGAGGCATGAGGGAGCCTTTCCGGTTTAAACACTTTTCTGTTTCTGACGAGAATTGTGCCATGAAACTGAGCACTGACTCGGTCATCCTGGGAATATGGACGTCTTTTTTGGGTGATGGCCATATCCTCGATATAGGAACCGGATGTGGTATTTTATCTCTTATTTCAGCACAACGAAATGCTCCATGCAACATTATCGCTATCGACATTCATCAGCCTTCCGTAATGGCTGCTCATCAAAATTTCGCCCAAAGTCCATGGTTGAAATATATGGATGCTTTTCATATCAGCCTTCAGGAATTTGCTGTATGTTCTCCGAAAAGATTTGATCGTATCATCTCGAACCCTCCGTTTTATTCAGGTTCCTTGCTGTCAGAAGACCCGTTGCGTAACCTTTCCAGACATACCGTCAGCCTGTCACACACCGATCTTCTCTCCGGAATATCAATACTGCTGCATGTAAAGGGCACCTGTTCTCTCATTCTTGACTCAACAAGTATGGCAACAGTCATGGAACTGGCCCCTGCTTATGGCCTTTATCCCTTTCGCCAGCTCCAGGTGTTTCCAAAGGAAGGCAAGCCGGCCGTGCGTTATTGTTGTGAGTTCTCTAGGGAGGAAAGGAGGTCACTCATGATAGAATCACTGGTTATCAGGTCATACGATGGTTCGTTTACACCTCAGTACAGGGAGTTTACCAAGGATTATTATCTTTGGGCCGATGCAGGGAGGGATTAATATAATATGGTAATTTCGTTGGTCTCATTGTGACACTATGAATCGGATGTTAACTATCGGAATCTCCCTGTTGGGATTCATTTTGATGCCTGGAATCATGAAATGTCAGGAAATTAAGAAGTTACAGATTGCTATCTCCAAAGGAGGGCCGGAGGAAAAATATCGCATGTATGCCTCGTACGTGATGAGTGTTTATCCCCTGGTGCAGATCACCGACCTGGATGGGATGCAGCCTGACAAAGCCTGCGAGATGCTTTCCAAATGCGACGGTCTGATACTTACCGGGGGTGTGGATGTGCATCCCAGACTTTATGGCAGGGAAGATATGCTGTCTGTCTGCGGTGCTACTGATACCGTCAGAGACAAGCTCGAACTCAGTCTTATCCAAAAGGCTCTGGCCTTGAAAATGCCGGTCTTTGCGATATGCAGGGGGGCACAGCTGCTGAACGTCAGCCAGGGAGGGACCCTCTGGCAGGATATCCCTTCACAGGTCCCTTCAGCCATTGTTCACCGCAGCGATGAGCCATCCGGAGCCATTCACGTGGTGTCGGTTGAGAACCCATCGCTCCTCAAAACCATTACCGGAGGAGGACAAGTGAAAGTGAACAGTTTTCATCACCAGGCCATCAATAAACTGGCTGACGCATTCACTGCGATGGCCAGGACAGAGGATGGAATCGTTGAAGCGTATACCTGGAAAGAAAGGGACCAGCACCCCTTTTTAATCGCTGTTCAGTGGCATCCGGAAAGAATGGGGACCGACGATCCCATGACCGGCAGCCTGATGCGGTCGTTCATACAGGCAGTGGCTCAGCACAGGCAATAACTATTGTTTCTTCTTCTTTGACACAGGGACCTTCTCGTTGAAGTAATACAAGATCCTGAAAGTCAGAACATTGTTAAACTGTTTCCTTTCCCAGCTGCCCTGGTAGAAATTGGAAAAGTGCCTTTGTCTGATTTTAGCCAGGGAGTAGGCGTACCTGAAGTTGAATTTCAGTTGTTTATAAAGCCGGAACCTGACATCCATCATGAAGTTCCAGTCGTTCCTGTTATAAGGTCCTTTCAGGGTAGTGGTAGGAACGAGGGTCCCGTGTTCATATTCCTTGACATTCATCAGTCTGCCCCATGACAGTCCCGCGCCGAAAATCATGGTTTCCTTGTCTTCAAACATCAGTAGAACAGGTACTTCCACGTAGTCGAGCAGAAGGCGGTAGGCCCCGTTCCTGGCTGAATCATCGTAAAGAGGTCTCTGATAACTCCCCTTCTGATTGTAGATGTTTTCTAAACCAATCATCCATTTTTTTGACAGGGGAATGATGGCCGAGGCACCTGCATTCCATCCATATTTTTTGTACCCGAAGACCTCGTCGCCATCTACTTGTGTAGCATTAAAACCTCCGATAAGGACTCCCTTGATGGCCTGGGCCTTCACAAGTCCGGCCGGCAGGAGAAGGACCAGAAGAAGCCCGATGACCAGAGTGGAGGTTTTCCGGATTAAAAAGGAAGAGACAGGTCTGTTATTCAGGTACATCTTTTAGAGAGAGTTGAATTCGTTTTCTGTTCATGTCCACATCCAGCACCCTTACCCTGATTTTCTGGTTGATCTTCAGGAGGGTGTTGGGATCTTTTACAAAGTTATGAGAAAGTTGGCTGATATGGACCAGCCCGTCCTGATGCACCCCGATGTCAACGAAAGCACCAAAAGCCGTTATATTGGTGACAATGCCGGGCAGAATCATTCCGGGGACCAGGTCTTCGATGCGGTTCACCTGTTTGTCGAACTCAAAAAAATCGAACTGTTTCCTTGGATCCCTGCCAGGTTTGGCAAGTTCGTTAAGGATATCGTTCAGGGTGGGCAGTCCGAACTGTTCAGTAACGAACAGTTCAGGTTTGATCTGTTGCCTCAGGTCGGCTTTCTGAAGAAGATCAGCGACTGAACATTGGAGGCTGCCGGCCATTTTTTCGACGAGGGAATAGCTCTCCGGATGTACTGCACTGGCATCCAATGGATTATCTCCTTCGCGTATTCTAAGGAACCCAGCTGACTGTTCAAAAGCTCTATCTCCGAAACGGGGTACTTTTTTGAGTTCCTGCCGGGATCTGAAGGGTCCGTTCTGATGACGGTACTCCATAATGCTCTTTGACAGGGCAGGTCCTATGCCTGATACATAATTCAGCAGCTGGGGACTGGCAGTATTGACTTCCACGCCCACGCCGTTCACGCAACTGATGACGGTATCCTCGAGACTGGTGTGTAGCATCTTTTGGTCCACATCATGCTGGTACTGACCGACACCTATGGATTTGGGATCGATCTTGACCAGTTCGGCCAACGGATCCTGCAGTCTCCGGCCAATGGAGACCGCTCCTCTTACGGTGACATCATAATCAGGGAACTCTTCCCTGGCCACGGGAGAGGCAGAATAGACCGATGCGCCACTCTCGTTCACCATGACAGCAATAATGGTTTTTTCGAAGGGGATCTTCCTGATAAAATCTTCTGTCTCCCTTCCGGCGGTACCATTGCCAATGGCCACTACTTCAATCTGGTATGCATTCACCAGGTTGATGATCTTGTTGATGGCCTGGCGAGTCTCTCTCTGGGGAGGGTGGGGATATATGGTCTCGTTGTGGATCAGTTTTCCTTGTTTATCAAGACAAACGACCTTACATCCTGATTTAAACCCGGGATCGATGGCCAGCACCCGCTTTTGTCCGAGAGGGGGTGATAGCAGCAACTGTCGCAGGTTTTCCACAAACACCCGGATGGCTTCCTTATCGGCTTTTTCTTTGGCCCATTGCCGTATCTCTGTTTCCATGGATGGCGCAAGCAACCTTTTATAGCTGTCTTTTAACGCCAGACCGACTTGTCTGCCCGAGTCGTTACCGGATTTGATATATTGTTTTTCCAGCATCCCGATGGCTTTGTCCTCAGGGGGAAGGATGCTGAGTTTGAGGATATTTTCGTTTTCTCCCCTGAACATGGCCAGCAAACGATGCGAGGGCGCCTTGGAAACGGGTTCTGAACTGTTGAAGTAGATCTGGTACTTACTGCCTTCCTCTTCTTTGTCTTTCATCACTTTTGAATGAAAGATGCCTTCTTTCAGAAAAAGAATCCTCATTCGTGCCCTGGTAGCCTGGTTCTCGTTGATCCACTCGGCAATGATGTCCCTGGCACCATCGAGAGCTTCCTCTATGGTACTCACTTCTTTTTCCTTATCAACGAAGAGCAGTGCTTTCTGTTGTAGATCAAGGGGTTGCTGAGACATGATCATGCGGGCAAGGGGTTCAAGCCCTTTTGCTTTTGCGATGGTGGCCCTGGTTTTCTTTTTGGGTTTGTAAGGTAGATAAAGATCCTCCAGCTCCGACATCGTTGCTGCCTGTTGAATCTGTTGTTGCAGTTCGGGAGTCAGTTTTCCCTGTTCCTCAATGGTCTGCAGGATGGTTGACCTCCTCTTGTCGAGTTCTTTCAGTTGGTGGGACCGATCTCGGATATGGGTAAGCACTTCCTCATCAAGGCTTCCTGTCATTTCTTTACGGTATCTTGCCACGAACGGGATCGTAGCTCCGTTGTCAAACAGGGCCAGCACTCTCTCAACCTGCCAGACGGCCAGGTTCAGGTCTATGCTTATCTGATGGGAATGTGTCTTTTCCGGGGAATTCATTTTAATAGAGAATGTGATCCTTTATAACAAGATAAAGAGGATTATATGATGCAGCTTGCAAAAATAAGATTTAAAAAGCAAAAGCCGGTGAGGGTACCGGCTTTTACTGATCGGGACCAGGAGAGCTTTAGCGAACCAGGGTCACTGTTCCGGTCTTCTGTCCTTCTTTGTCGGAAGCGACATTCCCTTGTCCATCCCATGTCACAACCACGATATATACCCCTATCGGACAATCTTTGCCCTGGAAAGTGCCATCCCAGCCTTCAAAGATGTCTTTGGTCTTAAAGACTATTTCACCCCAACGGTCATAAATGACCATCTCGAAATTCTTAAGATCGAAGGGAGTGCTTGATTTTACATAGAAGCGATCGTTGGTTTCATTGCCATCAGGAGTGAATGCCGTAGGGATCCACATGGAAGTACACATGTCGATATGGATGGTATCTGAGACCATACATCCCGGATTCCAGGCTGTTACCCAATAATCATTGGGTTCTTCAACCCAGAAGTATTGTCCGGTACTTCCGTTCTGCCATTGGTAGGAGGTGGAATCATTAAATCCTGCATTCAGGTAGAAGGGCTCGCCCAGGCAGATATAGCCTGTATCGTTAAGGATCAGTCGAGGAGTCGGATACACGCGTATCGACACATCGGCATAGTTGATACAGCCGTAGATGCTCACTCCTGTCACCTGATAGAGCGTATGTTGTTTTGGGAAAGCCAGCACCACCGAGCCCACACCGCTGGACAACCCGGTTGAGGGGGACCAGTAGTATAGATTGGCTCCGGAGGCGGTCAGTAATACGGCTGAATCCCTGCAGATATAAGCTTCAGGAGGAGTGACGTTGATGTTGGGCAGTGGCTGTACGGCCACGGTAACACTGTCGCTGCTGTGGCAACCGATATCGTCGTAAACGGTTACGTAATAGACGCTTTGGAAGAGAGGTTTCACCCAGGTTCCGGGAGTGGTGGCACCATTGCTCCAGGTGTAGGAGGCAAATCCAAGCGTAGCTTCCAGTCGGGTAGAATCACCCCGGCAGACATAAGTATCAGGTCCTGCATCAATGACAGGAAGAGCCCTGATGGTCACTATCACACTGTCGGCGTCGGAACAACCATCTTGCGTCACGGTCACAATGTATTCGGTCGTCATAAAAGGATTAGCGAAGGGATCGGCAATGTTGGTGGCACTCAGGCCGAGAGGCGGACTCCATGCATAGGTGGTTCCGCCACTGGCATTCAATTGGGTCTGGTCTCCGAAACAGATGGTCACATCACTACCGGCATTGGCATGTGGAAGCTGTATGATGGTGAGGACCATCTGGTCAGTGGTGTCTCCACAATATAAAGCCGTGTTAACCGCGTGGAGGCTTAAGGTTACGGCACCAAGGCTGATATCCAGGGGACTGGGAAAATACGTGGGGTTGAGTGCCAAGGGATCGTCAAAACTTCCACTACCTGTTGTAGTCCAGGTTGTCGAGGTGGCATTAACCACGCTGGCAAGGCTTAAGGTGTATGAACTTCCTTCACAGATGGTGTCATTGACGCCGGCATACGCCCCGGTTTGTTCGGAGATCGTTAAGACAAGGGTTGAAGAAACACTCCCGCAAGGGGTATTGCCAAAGGCAGTCAATGAAAGATTAACGGTTCCGGCCGCAAGGTCGTTGGTGCCCGGACAGTATTCAGGATGAAGAATGCTGACACTGCTGAAGATGCCGTCGCCACTGGAAGTCCAAACCAGAGACGCAGCATTGGTGGCTGTTGACTGGTTTAGGGTGACGCAGTCGTTGGCACAAATGGTTGTGTCGTTACCTGCATCTACCGTTGCGTAAGGCACGACGGTAACCGTAACCTGTCCGTTGACATTGTTGAACCCGTCGTTGACAGTCACGTAATAGGTGGTGGTTGTGGTGGGTGAGGCAACGGGGTTATAAATGGTGGAGCTTGTCAGGGTGGCAGCCGGTGACCAGGTATAGGTGTAGGCGAGGTTACCACCGGTGGCCGTGGCAGTCAGTTGCGAAGTGGATCCATTGCAAATGGTGGTCGGGTCCGCTGTGACCGTAACGGCAAGTGCTGTTCCCGTAATGGTAATGATGACGGTATCTCTGGTACTCTGGCAGTTGGTGGTCAGATTGGTCACTACCAGGTTATAGGCCTGGGTGGCAGTAAGATTCACTGTGGTCGGGTTTGTGATGGTGTTGGAGGTGGAGAGCATACCGGAGGGTTGCCAGACATAGCCGCAGTTGGTGCATCCTGTGGAAGATCCGGCCAGGGTGGTATAGGTACCGTAGTTGATCGTCTGGTCAGGACCGGCATTGGCGACAGGCAGAGGGTTCACGGTGATGGTGAAGGTACTGTTGGTGCCATTACAGGTCACACCAGCATTGGTATATACTGGAGTGACTGTAATAGTGGCTGTTACAGGGTTGGTGGTTGTGTTGGTGGCTGTGAAAGAGGCAATGTTTCCGGGTCCACTTGCACCCAGACCTATCGTAGTGTTGTTGTTGGTCCAGTTGAAGGAGGTTCCGGTCACTGGTCCTGTGAAATTCACTGCGGCTGTTGCCGTGTTATGGCACCTGGTCTGGTTCGGGATGCTGGAAGCAGTGACCGTGGCGGTCGGGTTGACCGTGATGGTGAAGGTCATGGTGCTGCCAGTACAGCTGTTGGCGGTAGGAGTGACGACAATGGTCCCGCTGATGGGGGCTGTCGTGGTGTTGGTGGTAGTGAAGACCGGTATGGAAGCACTGCCGCTTGCGGCCAGGCCTATGGCTGTGTTGGAGTTGGTCCATCCGAAGCTGGTCCCTGCGACGGTACCCATGAAGCTGATGGCGGTGGTGCTGATGCCATTACAATAGACCTGGTCGGAGACCGTCGTGACGGTAGGAGTGGGATTAACAGTGATGGTGAAGGTCATCACGGTGCCGTCACATCCATTGGCCCTGGGTGTCACACTGATGGTGGCTACCACGGGAGCAGTAGTGGTATTGGTGGCCGTGAAGGAAGGCAGGTTGCCGTTGCCCGTAGCACCAAGCCCAATAGAAGTGTTGCTGTTGGTCCAGGTATAGGTAGTGCCGCTGACAGTACCGCCGAAAGTGATGGCCGGTTGGGTGCTTCCGTTACAAACCTGCTGGTTGGAAACCTGGGTGGCCGTGGCGGTGGGGTTCACTGTGATGGTGAAGATCATGTTGGATCCCGTACATCCCGCTGCAGATGGTGTCACCGTGATAGTGCCGATGATAGGTGCGTTGGTGGCATTGGTCGTGGTAAATACCGGTATGGTGTTGGTACCGCCTGCTACCAGTCCAATGGCTGTGTTGCTGTTTGCCCAGGTGTGGGTCGTTCCTGTGACAGGCCCGTTAAAGGTGATGGCGGTGGTGCTTACACCGTTGCAATAGGTCTGGTTTGCCACGGTATTGGTGGAAGGCGTGGGTTTCACCGTAATGGTAAAGGTCATCACGGGTCCGGTACAACTCAGTCCTGCATTGGAATAAGTGGGTGTAACGTTGATGGTTGCAACCACATTGGCAGCGGTGGCGTTGGTGGCAGTGAAGGAGGGTAGGTTCCCTGTCAGCGGTCCGGCAGCCAGTCCGATGGATGGCGTGGAGTTGGTCCAGGAAAAGGTGGTCCCTGTCACCGGGCTGGCGAAAGTGATGGCAGGTTGGGTAGCCCCGTTGCAGATGGAGATATTCGATACGGCTGTGACTGTAGGTGTCGGATTCACCGTAATGGTGAATGACAGGGTGGGTCCCACACAGGTGTTGGCGGTCGGGGTCACCACCACCGTTCCGCTGATGGGTGCTGTTGTTGTATTCGTAGCGGTGAATACCGGAATAGAGGTGACGCCGCTGATACCAAGTCCGATAGTGATGTTGGAATTGGTCCATGAGAAGGATGTCCCGGCAACCGGGCTGCTAAAGTTGATGGCAGTGGTGGTATTGGTGTTGCACCATACCTGGTTCACCACAGCATTTACGGTTGGCGTGGGGTTCACCGTGATGGTAAAGCTCATGCTCGGTCCGGTACAACCGTTGGCTGAGGGGACAACCGTGATGTTACCTACGATGGGTGTGGTACCTGTATTGGTGGCCGTAAAAGAAGGAATGTTCCCGCTGCCGCCGGCTCCCAGGCCGATGGCGGTGTTATCATTGGTCCAGGAGAAAGTGGTGCCGGTAACCGGCCCGCCCAGCGTTATAATGGGTTGAACGGCCTGGTTGCAGATTTGAATGTTGTTGACCAGGGTGACCGTGGGCGTGGGGTATACCGTGATGGTGAAGGAGGAGGTGGTACCTGTACATCCGTTGGCGGTAGGAGTGATGGTGATGGTGGCAGTAACGATTCCGGTGGTAAGGTTTACAGCAGTGAAGGACGGGATATCACCCGTACCTGAAGCTGCAAGACCGATGGAAGGGGTGTTGTTCACCCAGCTGAAGGTGGTCCCTGCAACGGGTCCGTCGACAGTAATGTCCGTAGAAGTATTGTTATTACAGACCGTCTTATTGGTAATGGTGTTTACGGTAGGAGTCGGATACACGGTGATGGTGAAGGAGATGGAAGGTCCGGGGCAACTGTTGGCATTCGGAGTGATGGTGATAGTAGCCACCTGGTTGGTCGTTCCGGTGTTAGTAGCCGTAAAGCTGGGGATGTCCCCTGTGCCGGTTGCCAGGAGTCCGATGGACGGGTTGTCATTCACCCATGAGAAGGTGGTCCCTGCAACAGGCCCGGTCACCTGGACAATGGTGGTCGTAGCTCCGTTACAATAGGTTTTATTAGTGATAGCATCGACAGTAGGTGTTGGATTCACGGTGATGGTGAACATCATGACGGGTCCGTCACAATTGTTGGCGTGAGGAGTCACCATAATGGTTGCGACAATGGGTGCAATCCCTGTATTTGTTGCAGTAAAGGATGGAATAGTCCCTATTCCCGAGGCTGCCAGTCCTATGGCAGGATCACTGTTGGTCCAGCTGAAGGTCGATCCTGTCACCGGTCCTGTAAAGGGTATGGCCAGGGTGGTGGCCTGGTTGCAATAAGTGAGGTTCCCCAGCTGATCGGCTGTGGGGGTGGGATTTACCGTGATGGTAAAACTCATGACCGGTCCGGTACAGTTATTGGCAGAAGGGGTCACGGTGATGGTGGCAATGACAGGTGCGTTCGTAAGATTCACGGCTGTGAATGAAGGCAGATCTCCGGTAGCATTGGCAGCAAGCCCGATACCCGGAGTATCATTGGTCCAGGAGAACAGGGTCCCGCTCACTGGTCCCGACAGGGTAATGGCTGGCTGTGTGCCGTTGTTGCAAACCACCTGGTTGGTGACCTGGTCGGCGGTGGGCGTCGGATTCACGGTGATCACAAATGACATGGTGGTACCGGTACATCCGTTCGCTGTCGGAGTGACTGTAATGGTGGCGGTAATAGGAGCGTTGGTGGTATTGGTGGCGGTGAAGGATGTCAAATCTCCGTTACCGCTTGCCCCTAATCCGATATTAGTATTGTCATTAGTCCAGGCAAAGGTGGTACCTGCCACAGGGCCGCTGAAAGGAATGGTAGCCTGCACATCTCCGTTACACAGAGCGAAATCGGCAACCACCTCTACCGTAGGAGTAGGATACACCGTGATGGTAAAGCTGACGTCACTGCCCAAACAGGTCATGGCTTCCGGGGTGATGGTGATGGTGGCAGTCTGGTTCGTGGTACCCGTGTTAGTCGCCGTGAACGAAGGCAGATCTCCGGTCCCGTTGGCTATGAGGCCTATGCTGGTATTGTCATTGCTCCAGGTGAAGCTGGTGCCTGCAACAGGTCCGGTAAAAGGAATGATCGTGGTGACGTCTCCGTTACAATAATCAACATTAGCAAGGGCATCCACAGAGGGTGTCGGGTAAACGGTGATGGTAAAGGTCATAGCAGGCCCCGTACAGGTATCGGCCTTGGGGATCACGGTCACGGTAGCAATAACGGGCACATTAGAAAGGTTGATGGCACTGAAAATGGGAATGTCACCGCTGCCACCAGGGGGCAGTCCTATGGTCGGGTCGTCAACTGTCCAGTCAAAAATGGTCCCGGTAACTGGTCCCGAAAATGGTATAGAGGGAAGGGAAGTGTTGTTACAAACATCCTGATCAGCTATCTGGTCAACAGTTGGTGTCGGATTTACGGTGATAATGAAACTGAGATCAATTCCGATACATCCGTTTGCAGTCGGGGTTATGGTGATAGTGGCCGTGATGGGTGCGTTGGTCGGGTTGGTGGCGGTAAAGCTGCCGATATCACCGTTGCCGCTGGCAGGAAGACCAATGACGGGGTTGCTGTTGGTCCAGGTGAAGGTAGTACCGCTCACAGGTCCCGTAAAGGGGATAAGACTGGTCGGGTTGCCGTTGCAGTAAACCGGGTCGGGGAGTGCATCCACCGTGGGCGTTGGGTACACAGTGATGGTGAAGGTCTTACTGAATCCCTGGCAAAGATTGGCCTCAGGAACCACGCTGATGGTGCTCAATAAAGGAACATTGGTGGTGTTGGTAGCGGTGAATACAGGAAGGTCACCGGCTCCGTTTGCTGCCAGGCCGATAGCGGTGTTATCGCACGACCAGGTGAAGGTCGTTCCTGCAACCGGTCCGCTAAAAATCAAAGCCTGGGTTTGTTCTCCGTTGCAGTAATCAGCGTTAGCCGGCTGGTCAACAGATGGGGTGGGATTCACCGTTATGGTAAAGGTCATGACCGGGCCGGGACATCCGTTGGCACTGGGAGTCACCGTAATGGTTGCGATCACCGGGGCAGTGGTAGGATTGGTGGCAGTGAAGGAAGGAAGGTCACCTGTGCCGGATGCAGCTAAACCAATGGCAGGAATGCTGTTGGTCCACATGTAGGTTGTGCCACTGACCGGACTAGTGAAGGGGATTGCGGTAGTGCTGATGTTATTGCAGTAGGTCACGCTGTTCACCTGGTCAGCCGTAGGTGTCGGATTTACTGTGATGGTGAAGTTCATGGGGGAGCCCGTGCAACTGATTCCTGCATTGGTAAAGACAGGAGTGACGGATATGTTGGCTATCACAGGACTGGTGCCTGTATTCACGGCGGTGAACCCTGGAATATCTCCGGTTCCTGAAGCTGCCAGACCAATACCGGTATTGTCATTCGTCCAGTTGTACACTGTACCGGTTACCGGTCCGGTCAAGGGAATCAGCAAGGATCCGGCCTGGTTGCAGATGCTGAAACTGCTGACCAGGTCTGCCGTGGGAACAGGATTTACAGTAATGGTGAAAGTGATAGAGGGGCCGGAACAGGTGTTGGCTGTTGGGGTGATGGTAATCGTTCCTGTTATGGGAGCATTACCGGTATTGGTGGCCGTGAATCCGGGGATGTCTCCGCTGCCGCTGGCTGCAAGACCGATCAAAGGATTGCTGTTGGTCCAGGCAAAAGTGGTTCCGCTTACGGGACCTGTAATGGCTACCATTGAGGTCACGGTTCCATTACAATAGGAGATGTTGGGAAGCGCGTCCACAGAGGGTGTCGGATTCACGGTAATTGTGAACGACATGATTGGTCCGGTACAGGTGATCCCTGCGTTGGTGAATGAGGGTGTTACTTGTATAGTGGCCGTGACCGGGCTGTTGGTAAGATTGCTGGCTGTGAAAGCAGGAATACTGCCTGACCCGCTGGATCCCAAACCAATAGAAATATTGTCATTGGTCCAGGAATAGGAGGTCCCTGTAACAGGACCCGTAACAGGGATCAATGCTGAATTTTGTGTGTTGCAGATGGAGAAACTTGTAACCTGGTTGGCTGTGGGAATGGGATTGACGATGATGTCAAAGTCGATGGAAGGGCCCACACAGGCGTTGGCCGTGGGCACCACGGTAATGGTGCCTGATATGGGAGCATTGGTGGAATTGGAAGCGGTGAAGGAGGGTACGCTTCCTGTACCGCTGGCAGCAAGTCCAATATTGGTGTTGCTGTTGGTCCATGCATAGCTGGTCCCGCTCACGGGCCCGGTAAGGTCAACTATCGAGGTCACAGAACCATGACAGTAGGGAATATCGGTCACTGCATTCACCGATGGTGTAGGATTGACAGTGATGGTGAAGCTCATGGCCGGTCCTGTACAGGTGATCCCTGCATTGGAGTAGGACGGAGTGACGGTGATGGTGGCTATTACAGGACTGGAAGTGGTGTTGGTTGCTGTAAAAGAAGGAATATCACCGGTACCGTTTGCTCCGAGCCCGATGCTGATATCATCATTCGTCCAGGTGTATACTGTCCCTGCAACAGGACCGGTTAATGGTATGATATTGGTGGCGAATGAGTTGCATATCTGGAAGGAAGCTACCTGGGTCGCTGTGGGTATAGGATTTACATTGATGTTGAAAGTGATGTCGGCACCAACACAGGTATTGGCAGAGGGTGTCACCGTGATAAGGGCTGTCTCAGGTCCGTTGGTCGTGTTGGTTGCAGTAAAAGAAGGAATGTTTCCTAGCCCTGATGCCGCAAGACCAATGGTAGTATTACTGTTTGTCCAGTTAAATGCTGTTCCGGCAACGGGTCCGGAGAATGGAATCATAGAGGTCACAGAACCATGACAATACGAAACACTGGTAACCGGATCGGTCGATGGAGTCGGATTGACCGTAATGGTAAAGGTCATCGACGGTCCTGTACAGGTGATCCCTGCATTGGTAAAGCTCGGGATCACGGTGATGGTGGCCGTGACAGGTGCGCTCCCGGTATTGACCGCCGTAAAGGAGGGGATATCACCGGTTCCGCCGGCAGCTAAGCCTATGGATAGATCGCTGTTACTCCAGGTAAATAAAGTTCCGGTAACAGGACCTGTTATTGTTATAAGGTTGGAAGTAAATGTATTGCAGATAGAGAAACTGCTCACCGGATCAGCAGTCGGGATGGGATTGACATCGATCACATAGGAGTTGTCAATGCCTACACAACCGTTGGCCGTTGGCGTAATGGTGATGGTTCCCGAGACAGGGGCATTGGTAGTATTGCTTGCGGTAAATGAAGGGATAATGGTGACGCCGCTTGCCGCCAACCCAATGGAAGGATTGGAGTTGGTCCAGGCAAAGGTGGTACCGCTTACTGCGCTCACCGGTGTGGTGACCAGGGTAAGATCTCCGTGGCAGTATGTTTGATCGGTGATGGTATTGATCGTGGGTGTTGGGTATACGGTAATAGTGAAGGTTTTTGGATTTCCATCACAGCCGTTGGCATGAGGGGTGACGGTGATGGTGGCTACTACCGGTGCATTACCGGTATTGACACCGGCAAAAGGAAGGATCCCGCCGTTACCTGTAGCAGGAATCCCTATGGTCGGATCGCTGTTGGTCCAGGTAAAAGTGGTCCCGGGCACGGGTCCTGTGAATATCAAAGGCTGGGTCTGCAAGCTATTACAAACCGTAATGTTGTTAATGGCATCTACCGTCGGCTTGGGGTTGATAAATACCGCAGTGGTGGCAGTGTCATGGCAATTGTTCTGGTCGGTGACAATGACCGTATAGGTGGTGTTATAGTTGCCGAAAAGGTCTGCCATGGGGATGACCGGATTCTCCACGTTATCGGTCCAGCCGTTGGGGGCACTCCACAGGTAGGTGTACCCGGGGAGACCATTCGTGGTCGGGCAACTCAAATTGAGAACGGCACTGTCGCAAATCGGCGTATTGGAAGCAGGCGATGCGATAGGGAGTTCATTAACAGTAACTTCCACCGAATCGATTTGTGTGGTGAAATTGTCGTAGAGTGAACAGATATACCACGTATTCACTGTCGGATGGTCATAGAAGGTGGCTTGTGAGGAAGTAAACCCGGCAGGGTTGCTGGTCCAGGTATAGGTGTACAATCCCGAACCACCGGTGGCTCCGGCTTCAATGAGTGTGGAATCACCATAACAGATCACATCAGGGGTGGCTGATGGAACAACGGTAAGAGGTCCGCCGAAAACGATGACGGTAACCTGGTCGGGCAGACTCTGACAAAGGGTGCCCTGATCGGTGACGATGAGGGTATATACCTGGGTCGCGTTGAGCAACACGGTCGTCGGATTCTGTAAGGTGCTGTTGAGAAGCATTCCCGGAGGTGACCAGGTATAAGAATAAGGTCCGGCACTGTTGGAACCGGATCCGCTTAAGGTAGTGAAGGTCCCCATGGGTATGGTAACATCAGGTCCTGCATTGGCAATGGGTCTTGGATTGACGGTAATGGTAAAAGTATTGGTGGGTCCGGTACAGGTAAGTCCCAGGTTGGAAAAGCTCGGCGTGACGGTGAATGTACCGATGTTGGGCACGGCCGTCAGGTTGGAAGTCGGAAAAGAGGCAATATTGCCCGTTCCCGAGCCCCCTATTCCTATGGTGGGATTGCTGTTCACCCAACTGAATGAGGTCCCTGCGACAGGTCCGGTAAACAGTATGGGAGTTGTGGATTGAGGGTGACAGTATACCGTGGAAGTGATGTTATTGACTGTGGGGATGGGATTCACCGTGATGGTGAAGATCTGCGGTATGCCCGGGCATCCTACTACCTGGTTGGTGAAGGTCGGAGTCACGGTAAAGGTGGCGGTTACCGGTGCTGTCGTTGCATTGACGGCAGCGAAGGAGGGGATGTCTCCGGATCCGCTGGTGGCCAAGCCGATATTCGGACCAGTGTATGACCAGCTGTAAGTCACCGTGCCGCCGGTATTGTTGCTGCTGAAACTCACCGAGGTTTGATCGCCGCTGCAAACCACAATATCAGCAGGATCATTGACCTGTCCTGCCGGGTTGACCGTGATGGTAAAGGTCTGGGAGGGGCCGGGACAACTCACGCCAAGGTTGGTGAAAGTGGGTATGACGGTAAAAGGAGCTACCACCGGGGTGGATGTTCCATTGGAAGCGGTAAAGGAAGGGATATCACCACTGCCACTCACTGCCACACCGATGCTGGGAGGAGTGTATGACCAGCTGTAGGTGCTGGTGCCTCCGGTATTGTTGGTGCTGAAGGTGACGGATGTCTGTTGCCCGTTACAAACCACCTGGTCTGTGGGATCGATCACTTGTCCGAGGGGATTGACGGTGATGGTGAATGTCTGTGACGGTCCTGTACAATTGATGGCTTGGTTGGTGAAGGTGGGGATCACGGTGAAAGGAGCCACGATGGGAGCCGTGGTGGTATTCTGAGCGTTGAAACTGGCGATGCTGCCTGTTCCACTTAAGGCCGGAGTACCAATGTTTGGTGCGGTATAGGACCAGGCATAGGTGCTGGCACCACCGGTGTTGTTGCTGCTGAAAGTCACCGAAGTAGCCTGGTTATTGCAAACGATCAGGTCGGTGGGATCAACCACTTGTCCCAATGGGTTAACAGTAATAGAAAAGGTCTGTGATGGACCTGGACAGCTGATGGCTTGGTTGGTGAAAGTGGGAATCACGGTGAAAGGAGCTACAATGGGCGCTATAGTGGTATTTTGAGCGTTGAAGCTGGTGATGTTACCGGTGCCGCTGAGAGTGGGTGTTCCAATGTTCGGTGCGGTATATGACCAGGCATAGGTGCTGGTACCACCAGTGTTGTTACTACTAAAAGTGACCGATGTGGGCTGGTTGTGACAAACCACCAGATCGGTGGGATCAAATACCTGTCCTAAAGGATTGACTGTGATGGTAAAAGTTTGGGAAGGACCGGGACAGCTGATCGCCAGGTTGGTGAAGGTGGGGATCACGGTGAAAGGCGCTACAATGGGCGCTGTAGTGATGTTTTGTGCGTTGAAGCTGGTAATATCACCGGTTCCACTCAAAGCAGGCGTACCAATGTTGGGTGCAGTGTAAGACCAGGCATAAGTGTTGGTACCGCCGGTATTGTTAGTACTGAAAGTGACCGAGGTAGCCTGGTTGTGACAAACAACCAGGTCGGTGGGATCAACCACCTGTCCCAGTGGGTTGACCGTGATGGTAAAGGTCTGTGAAGGACCGGGACAGCTGATGGCAAGGTTGGTGAAGGTGGGGATCACGGTGAAAGGAGCCACGATGGGAGCTGTAGTGGTGTTGACAGCGTTGAAGCTGGTGATGTTGCCGGATCCATTTAAAGCCGGAGTGCCAATATTCGGTGCAGTGTAGGACCAGGCATAGGTGCTGGTACCACCAGTGTTGTTACTGCTGAAAGTGACCGAGGTGGGCTGGTTGTGGCAGACAACCAGGTCGGTGGGGTCAACCACCTGTCCAAGCGGGTTAACCGTGATGGTAAAGGTCTGGGAAGGACCGGGACAGCTGATGGCAAGGTTGGTGAAGGTGGGAATCACGGTGAAAGGTGCCACGATGGGGGCCGTGGTGGTATTCTGGGCATTGAAGCTGGTGATGTCACCTGTTCCACTCAGGGCTGGCGTACCAATGTTAGGAGCAGTGTACGACCAGGCATAGGTGCTGGTGCCACCGGTATTGTTGGTGCTGAAGTTAACTGAGGTGGCTTGGTTATGGCAGACAACCAGGTCGGTGGGATCAACTACCTGTCCTAAAGGATTAACCGTGATGGTAAAAGTTTGGGAAGGACCGGGACAGTTGATGGCCTGGTTGGTGAAGGTGGGGATCACTGTGAAAGGCGCTACAATGGGCGCTGTAGTGTTGTTTTGAGCGTTGAAGCTGGTGATGTCACCGGTGCCACTCAGGGCTGGCGTACCAATGTTTGGAGCAGTATACGACCAGGCATAGGTGCTGGTACCGCCGGTATTGTTGGTGCTGAAGGTAACTGAGGTGGCCTGGTTGTGACAAACGACCAGGTCGGTGGGGTCAACAACTTGTCCCAATGGATTAACAGTGATGGTAAAGGTCTGTGAAGGACCGGGACAGCTGATGGCTTGGTTTGTGAAGGTAGGGATCACAGTAAATGGAGCGACGATAGGCGCAGTAGTGGTATTCAAAGCATTGAAGCCGGCGATGTTGCCAGTGCCACTGAGTGTTGGAGTCCCAATGTTGGGTGCGGTATAGGACCAGGCATAGGTACTGGTACCCCCGGTGTTGTTGGTGCTGAAAGTGACTGAAGTGGCCTGATTGTGACAGACGACCAGGTCGGCGGGATCAACCACCTGGCCCAGCGGGTTGACCGTGATGGTAAAGGTCTGTGACGGACCTGGACAGCTGATGGTTTGGTTGGTGAAAGTGGGAATCACGGTGAAAGGCGCAACAATGGGCGCTGTAGTGGTGTTTTGAGCGTTGAAGTTGTTGATATCACCTGTTCCGCTTAAAGCAGCCGTACCAATGTTCGGTGCGGTATACGACCAGGCATAGGTGCTGGTGCCGCCGGTGTTGTTGGTGCTGAAAGTGACCGAAGTGACCTGGTTGTGGCAGACGACCAGGTCGGAGGGATCGATCACCTGTCCCAGTGGGTTCACAGAAATGGTAAAAGTCTGTGAAGGTCCGGTACAGCTGATGGCCTGATTGGTAAAGGTAGGTGTCACGGTGAAAGGAGCGACGATGGGTGCCGTGGTCAGATTTGAAGCGTCAAAGTCGGCAATGTTACCGGTGCCACTCAGGGCTGGAGTGCCGATATTGGGAGCGGTGTAGGACCAAGCATAGGTACTGGTTCCACCGGTATTGTTTGTGCTGAAGGTGACGGAAGTCTGTTGCCCGTTACAAACAACCAGGTCAGTGGGGTCGTTAACATGCCCGGAAGGGTTCACGGTGATGGTAAAGGTAATGGACGGTCCGGTGCAGGTAAGACCGGCGTTGGTAAAGGATGGTGTTACCGTGATGGTGGCGTCGACCGGGCTCGTACCGTTATTGACTGCCTGAAAAACGGGAAGGGTAGCGGTACCAGAGGCACTGAGTCCTATGGCCGGGTTGTCGTTGGTCCAGCTGAAAACTGTACCTGGAATGGGACCGGTAAAAGTGAAAAGGTTGCTGTTGTTCCCGTTGCAAATGGTGAAGTTGGCGACAGGATCGGCCAGGGGAATAGGGTTGATGATGACGGTCTCTGAGAAAGAACTGTTGCACAGACTGTTGTCTTCAGTGACGATCACAGAATAGATACCCGCCTGTATTAACTGGATGTCAGGGATGCTGATATCTTGGGTAGTGGCAGTGAAACCTCCTGGTCCGCTCCAGAGATAGGAATATTCTGTTCCGCCTCCTCCTGCCGGGCTGGTGGTCAGGTGCAACAGGTCATTGACACAGTATACGGTAGTGCCACCGGGGTTGATGGCAATGGCAGCAGGAATGTCGACACTGCCGTTGTTAAACGTGACATTGCTCACCACATTGCCATCAAAATCATAGATCTCTGACAGATGGGGCGTGTTGAGCACGAAATCCAGGGTCGATGATCCTGCCAGGTGATCGAACCTGGCATAAAACAAGGTGTCGGTAGGTAAGAGATTAGCCGATTGCAGACCATTGCTCATCCACTGTATTCCAAAAGTAGTGGGGTCCACCTGGTTGCTTGACTCCAGGAAACCAAAGTTCAGCGCGGGATTGAGGCCCGTCACTCCCAAAAAGGTAAGGGAGGCGGGATCGTAAGCGATAAACAGGGAGATAGCTCCCACATTGGTAAGGTTTTGGCAGGTCACGGGTACCAAGACCTCACCATTCGGGCAATGGGGAACATGCCCTATACTGATGGAGGTCTGACTGAATACGGGTGAACTAAAGGCAACAACCAGGGATAGTATGGCCAGCAGCTTCTTCATTGAATATCTTCTGTTAATATTTCCTGTTCTGTGTTTCATGCTCGCTTTTCTCATGTCTTCGTATGCTTACCGTGTAATTACCATTTTTTTAGATTCTTCAAATCGGCTGGTCTTACCGGCAGCTCTGATTCTGTATAGATAGATCCCGGGAGGCAACTTACTTCCGTCGATGCTCACCTGGTGCATTCCGCTCTGAACCTCTCCGTCAACGAGGCTGATCAGGACTTTCCCGAAAATATCCGTCACTTCAAGGAAAACCTGGCTTTCTTCAGGAAGGTAATAGGGAACCTCGGTAATGTAATCAAAAGGGTTGGGGATATTGGAACCCAGGAAAGCAGCATCTTGACTCCAACCGTTAGTCTGGTCGGTAAGGATGATCTTTGGGACCCCCAGTTTGTAATTTTCAATTTTTACTGCTGCTGCATCAGCAAATTCGGTCTCTCCTCCCAGGCTCATATTCAGTTCTTTAGGCAACATATTCTGATCGGTAGGAAGGACTCTCAGACGCAATGTCATAAGGATATCTCCTTTTTCAAAGGTCACAGGTTGAAGCTGATACCAGGCAAATCTCACTTCGTGCTGACTGGCTTCGTAAATTGAACCTTGTAACTCAGTTTGTATTCCGCTCAAACTGAGGTAATCGCCCGGAAGTTCAATGACCATTGATATGGCACTTGTTTGAATCCTTGTTTCTGCATAGACAGGAATCTTTATCTCTTTTCCAACAGGGGTAGGCATTTGCCCGTGAATATCGAAGGGTACGGAAGGCAGAGCTTTGCTTGGCGGGATGTACGACCCGTCAACATCTCCGGTACAAATACTTAGAATGTCTCTGACCTCGTCAGCAGCGTTCACTGGAACAGGATTGTTGATCTCAAACTGCCAGTTTCCGACGGGGAAGGTGGTGATGGAACCAACGAAGCGTTTCATGATCAGCAGGCCGTCACCGGCATTCCAGCTGCCATTGCCATTAACATCGGCAGCTACCTGCCTGAGAGGTGCCAAAGTGATCATACCAAGACCAAACCTGACGGCCATCAAAGCATCTGTCGAATTGATGCTGCCGGTGGGTTTGTTTGAAGAAGCCGCTAACTGGAAAGTGGCATCATAAAGGCATTTGAAATCATAGGCTCCCGTCCCTGTCTGGGAGGTCGTTGAACTAATCACCGTCCCGACCTGGTCTTCAAGGTCAATATTAACATCCCCGATGAGGGTCTGGGGTACATTATCATATTTGGCCACACCGCCGATTTGTGGTCTGAAGACCACGTTCACCGGAATGGAGGTTGAATCAGTACAGGAATGCTGATCTGTATAATGATAGGTAATCGGATAGGTTCCGATACCGGCCTGTTCCGGGTTAAATTCTCCTCCTGTCACGGCAGTACCGCTGTACCATCCGCCTGCAGGCGTACCTCCGGTAAGGGTATAGGAAGTGGCAGCATAACATTGATCAGGATAGGTAGCATTGATACTGACCACCGGAAGTGCATGCACCACAATGGTGTTGGTATTGGAATTGACGCAGTTGGTCCCATCCTTGTAAGTATAGGTAAGGGTATGGGTCCCTGTTCCTGCCACGGACGGGTTAAAGAACCCACTGCTCACTCCCGGCCCTGAATAAGTGCCTCCGACAGGAACGCCACCTGTAAGCAGGTAAGGTTCTGCACTCACACACTGATCGGCAAGAACACCATTAAAAGAAACAATGGGTAAGGGGTTCACCTGTATGGTTCGTGTATTTGAATTAGTACAGGTGTTGGCATCAGTGTAGGTGTAGGTAAGGGTATAGGTACCAACGCCCACCGAAGAAGCATTGAAGTTGGATCCTGTGACACCAGATCCTGAATAGGTGCCACCCACCGGGGTCCCGGTGACCAGCGGATATATGGTCCAGTCAACACACTGAATGGTAAGCGGTCCACCAAAGGTGACTTCGGGTAACGGATTGACAGTCACGAGGGTAGTGGATGAAGCGGTGTTATAACCGTCAGAAATGACCACGGTATAATTGGTTGAGACCAGGGGACTGATGACCGGATTTTGTTGGCTTGAAGTGAACCCTGCTGGCACTGAGGTCCAGGAATAGGTGTAATTTCCGGCTCCTCCCGAGGGATTGGTGATCAGGTTCGTGGATTGTCCCCAGCAGATAGTGTCCTGGTCAGAACCGGTGGTGACCGACAACACTCCTCCGGTCACCGTCACGGTGATCTGGTCAGGGAGACTGATACATCCGGTATTCAGGTCGGTGGCAAGAAGGGTATAGGTCTGGGTGCTGAACAGGTTCACCGTCTGGGGGTTCTGTATGTTAGAATTCAGTAACATCCCTGCAGGTGACCATGCGTAAGAGAACTGTCCGGTCCCTCCGGTGGCATTGCCGTTCAGGGAGGTGTACATCCCGTTGAAGATGGAAAAATCGGTTCCTGCATTGGCGACGGGCAGGGGGTGAACCGTAATGCCTACGGTAGAAGGTGTGGCGGAAGCACAATTATTGGCGTCGGTAACGGTCAGGGAGTAGGTCCCTGAGTTGTTGGGTTGTGCGTTGGCGATGACAGGATTTTGATCGACCGATGAGTAACTGACTGGTCCTGACCAGTTGTAAGTGTAGGAAGCACTGTTCCCTCCGGATGCGGTTCCGGTCAACTGTATGCTTTCGTTGGCACAGATAGTGGTCTGTATGGCCGAGGCAATGGCCACGGGTCTTGCATTGACCGTTACACTGACACAGGCCGTATTGATGGACTTACACTGGTGGCTGTCGGTCACGGTCAGGCAGTAGCTTCCGGTGACATTGGGCTGCGCATTGGTAAGCGATGGATTTTGGTTGGTAGAAGAGTATCCGCTGGGTCCGCCCCATTCGTAAGTGAATCCTCCTCCACTGCCTCCGGAACCGCTGCCTATCAGCTGCACTGTGTTGTTGGCACATTGTGTGGGCCCGGGTGAAGAGGCCGTGGCCGTGGGTAATGACCACACGGTGATGGTGATGGTGGCCAGGGTGGAAGTACAGTTCGTCTGCCCGTCTTTCACAAAGAGACTGTAAAGGCCTCCGTTGGAAGTCTGGGCATTGGGGATGGTCGGATTCTGACTGCTGGAAGAGAAGGAAGGCCCGCTCCAGGTATATACATAAGTGGTGTTGCTGCCCCCTGAACCCGTACCCAAAAGTTCCAGGGTACTACCTGCACAAATGGGATTGGTGACAGCGCTCACGGTGGCAAGAGGTTTAGGATTCACGGTAACACTCACACAGGCTGTGTTCACCGAGGAACAGTGGGCATCACTCACGGTAAGACAGTAACTGCCGGTCGCCACCGGTTGTGCGTTCGTGATGGTCGGACTTTGAGTGGTAGACGTAAAACTGTTCGGCCCTGACCAGGAATAGGTATAAGGGGAACCACTGCCTCCGGAGGCACTTCCGATAAGCTGTATCGTATTGTTGGCACAAATCGTTCCGTTCGATGTAAGAGCCACGGCATTGGGCCTGGCATAAACGGTCACACTTACCGTGGAGGACGAAGCATTGGGACATTGGTTGCTGCCCGTAACATTGAGTGTGTAAGTCCCTGTCATGGCCACGGTTGCATTCGGACGTATCGGGTTCTGGTCGGTGGAGGTGAAAGTACCGGGTCCTGTCCATGAGTATGTATAGGGTCCAACACCACCTGAAGCATTACCGATAAGGTTGATGGTCTGGTTGGCACAAATGGCCGGTACCGTAACGCTGGCACTGGCTGTTGGCCTGGTCAGCACGGTGACATCCACGCTCGCAATATTCTCAGATGCACAATTGTGATTATCGGTGACGGTCAGTAAGTAAGTGCCATTATTGATGGTTTGTACATTTGTGATGGAAGGATTGGCAAGGGCGGAGGTGAAGTTGTCGGGCCCTGTCCATGAATACTGATATCCGGTTCCACTGCCTCCGGTAGCAGTCCCCTGGAGTTGGAAATTGTTGCCGGTGCACAAAGGAGCCGTGAAGGTAACCCCGGCCGTGGCAGTGGGCCTGGCCCACACGGTCACCAGAACTGTGGCCGGGTTGACCGAGGAACAGTTGTTCTGATCAGTGACCGTAAGAGAATAAGTGCCTGATTGATTGGGCTGGGCATCTAAAATATTCGAGTTCTGCGTGGAAGAGGTATATCCGTTGGGTCCCGACCAGTTGTAGGCATAGTTGGGTGGAAGACCACCGCTGCCATTGCCCTGGAGCTCAATGGTAAGTCCTGAACAGATTTCAGCGTTCACCACGGAAGCGGAAGCAGTGGGCCGGGCATGCACCGTGATCAGCACTGAAGCAGTGTTGGTCGAGGAACATCCCTTAATATCGGTGACAGTGAGGTAATAGGTTCCGTTATTGACCAGCTGGGCGCTGGTGATGGAAGGATTGTATATATTCGAGGTGAAAGCGTCGGGCCCTGACCACTCATAAGTATAGGTGGTCCCGGTTCCTCCGGTTCCTGAACCGGTGAACTGTATGCTTTCATTCTCACATACAATTAAGGGGAGAGCAGAAGCCGTGGCGCTGGGCCTGAGATTGACCACTAATATCGTTGTAGCCGTGTTCTCCGATTTGCATCCGTTGGCATCGGTCACGGTGAGGGAGTAGGTTCCGGCATTGGAAGTCTGAACATTCGTAATGGAAGGGTTCTGAATCAGCGAGTTGAATGAATTGGGGCCCGACCATGCATAAGAATAGGAAGTGGAATTGCCTCCTGTGGCCGATCCGTTCAGGTTGAGTGTGGTCAGAGTACAAAGCTCCGTATTGGCAGGTGTGGTGATGGCTACCGGCAGTTCCCAAACAGTAATGGTAATCGAATCATTCTCAGTATTATATCCGTCAGAGATCGTTACATAGTATTTTGTTGTCACTAAAGGGGTTACGGTGGGGTTGGAAACGGATGAGATAAAGCCAACCGGGTCTGAAGCCCAGGTATAGGTATAATTTCCATTTCCGCCGCTGGCCGTGGCATTAAGCTGGGTACTCTTGTTGAGGCAGATCGCCTCATTGCCGGCCGTCAGCACCAGGGTCAGCGGACCACCTCCCACGGTGACCACCACCTGGTCGGGAAGGCTCTGGCACTGGGTACTGTTATCTATAACAACCAGGGTAAAAGTTGTCGTGCTGGTAAGATTCGTGGTCTGAGGATTCTGAAGATTTGGGTTCACCAACAAAGCCGTGGGGGTCCAGTTCCAGGAGAAATTACCGGAACCACCCGTTCCCGATCCGCTCAGGGTAGTAAAGATCCCGTAATTAATGGTGAAATCGTTGCCGGCATTGGCAATTGGCAGCTCATTGACATTGATGTTGATGCTGATCTCTTCCCGGCACTGGTTGCTGTTGGTCACCGTTACAGTGTAAAGACCTGATGCTGCGATAGTTGCATTGACAATACTGGGATTCTGAAGTGTGGAAGTGAACCCGTTGGGCCCTGACCAGCTGTAACTGATGCCGCCTCCTGCTGAAAGGTTCAGGGTCGCTCCTGCACAAATGGGCGAGTTGCTGGAGATGGTAGGCACTGGTAAGGCATTGATCACCACGGTGGTATTGATCGTATTTTGGCAATTATGGGCGTCTGTCACGGTAACGGAGTACACCCCTGCGTTAGCAAGGGTCACATTGTTGATGAAGGGGAACTGATCGTTGGATGAAAACCCGTCCGGACCACTCCATATATAATTAGTACCTCCTCCGGAAGTCAGGTCCAGGTTATCCCCCACACAAAGAGGAGTATTGCTCGATATCGTCGGAACGGGAAGACTGTAGACCACCACTGTGGTGGTAGCCGTCGCTTTACAGGTGTTAGCGTCGGTCACGGTGACGCTGTACAGACCATTGGCTGCCAGGGTGGCATTATTGATGCTGGGGTTGGATGTGCTGGCATTGAACCCGTTAGGTCCTGACCAGGCATAGATGACGCCCCCTGCTGCGGAAAAGTTGATGGTGGCACCCAAACATAAAGGACTGTTGTTGCTTGCCGTGGGATTGGGCAATGCGTTGATCAGAACGGTGGTGGTGGCGGTCTTTTGACATCCGTGATTGTCGGTCACCAACACAGAATATACTCCGCTGGCAGCCAGGGTCACATTCGTAATCGATGGATTTTGGTTGCCGGAAGTGAAGGCGTTCGGGCCGGTCCATGCATAAGTCACGCCGCCCGAGGAAGTCAGGTTCAACTGGTTGTCAAAACACACCGGTGTGTTGCTGTTGGCTGCGGCAGGGGGAAGGTCATATACGACCACGGTCACCGAGGTGGAGGCGGAACATCCGTTGTCATCGGTGACTGTCACGTTATACGTTCCTGCCCCTCCGAGTGTGATGTTGGTGATGCTTGGGTTTTGTTCATTGGAGGTAAAGGAAGGGCCGTTCCAGGTATAGAGGTTGCCTCCTCCTGCCGTCAGGTCCAGCGTGGTCCCCAAACAAACAGGGCTGTTGCTGCCGGCCATGGGTACCGGGAGATCCCATACCGTCACATTGGTGGTGGCGGAGGCTGAACAACCGTTGGCATCGGTCACCGTCACAGCGTATGTCCCCGTCATGGCGGAAGTGGTGTTGATAAGGACTGGATTTTGCAAGGTGGAAGAGAAGGTACCGGGTCCTGACCAGTTATAGGATTCACCCCCGGAGGCCGATAAACTGACATTTACCCCGGTGCATTTGGGTCCGTTATTGTTGGCAATGGGTGTCGGCAAGGGATTAATGGTCACTATGGTGGTGGTGGTATTGGTACAACCGTTGGCGTTGGTCACGGTCACGGTATACGTGCCTCCATTGGCAGAAGAAACATTGGTGAGGACTGGATTTTGAAGGTTGGAAGTGAACCCGTCCGGTCCTGCCCACTGGTATCCTGTTCCACCACCGGAAGTAAGATTCACGGTGGCTCCGACGCATTTTGGACTGTTGTTGCTGGCGGTGGGAGTGGGGAGAGCCCATACCGTGAGGGTAGTAGTAGTGGTGTTGGAACAACTGTTGGCATCAGTAACAGTAACAGTATAGGTGCCTGAATTACTGACGGTGGCAGTGGTGATGCAAGGATTCTGCTGGTTTGAACTAAATCCGAGAGGACCGCTCCAGTTATAAGAAACCCCGCCTGTGGCATTCAGACACAAGGTATTTCCCGTACACTTTGGCCCGTCATTACTTGCTGTGGGGGTCGGTAAGGCATATACCGTGACGGGTAAGGTGGTGGAAGCCTGGCAACCGGTACCTGCAGTCACAAGGAGGGTGTAAGTACCTGAATATAAGGTGGAAGCAGCCGGGATAACCGGGCTCTGCAGGGTGGAAGAGAAGCTGTTCGGGCCGGTCCAGGAATACCCGGCTCCACCGCTACCGGTGAGGATCAGGTTGGAACCGGAACAAATAGGGCCGTTACTGGTGGCAAAAGGTACGGGTAAAGCATTGATCTGTACGGTGGTGGTGGCTGTCTTGGTACAACCCAGGGATGAGGTCACCGTCACTGTATAAGTACCTGAAGCTGCTGTGGTTACGTTAGAAATAGAGGGATTCTGACTCGTGGAAGTGAACCCGTTGGGCCCTGACCAGTCATAGCTGACCCCGCCTCCTGAAGTAAGATTAAGCGTCTGTTGGGCACAAACGGGTGTATTGCTCCCTGCCGTAGCAGGTGGCAACGGATTGACCGTGACAGTCACCGACCCGGTCTTTGTGCTGGAACCGTCGTTGACGGTAACCGTATACTCTGTAGTCACGGTGGCATTGGCAACGGGGTTGCTGATGGTGTTCGATCCCTGGATGGAGCCGGCCGGAGCCCAGGTATAGGTATAAGTCGTTGATCCGCCGGAAGGTGTGACGGAGAGCTGGGAAGTCTGTCCCTGGCAAATGGTGGACGGGGTGGCGCTGATGGATGAAATCGAAAGCGGAATACCTAGGATGATTACAGTCATCTGGTCAGGCAAGCTCACACAACCCAATTGGTCTGTAACGACCAGTGTATAGGTTTGGTCGGCGCTCAGGTAAACGGTGGTAGGATTGGGTATGATGGTCAGCCCCTGGATCATTATGGCAGGGGTCCAGGACCAGGAGTAGGTCCCTGTTCCTCCCGTTGCGCTTCCCGAGAGGGTGGTGTTCTGTCCGTTATAAATTGTCTGGTCCCCTCCGGCATTGGCAGTGGGCATGGGATTGACGGTGATCGAAAGAGTATTGTTGGTGGTGTACTGAGTGCCGCAGGAGTTAGTGCCCACAACGGTCAGAGGTCCCGTAGCCGCAGTCGGAGAGAAGGTGATGCTGATGGAGTTGGTGGGGGTCACATTGGTGCCACTCGAGGGATTCCAGCCGCTGGGGAGGGTCCAGGTGTATGAAGTGGCATTCAAAATGCCAGTCACTGTGTAGATATGAGTCGTACCCTGGCATACAGGTGAGTCACCGGTAATAGTCCCTGTCCCTGAAGGTTTGGGGTTGACCGTCACACTCAGGGTGTTGTTGTTGGTGTTGCCGCAAAGATCCGAAGCGGTCACCTGGATGGTCCCGCTGGTGGCAGTATTGCCGTAATCCACGCTGATGGTGTTGGTCCCTTGTCCGGATGCAATGCTTGCATTACCGGGCACGGTCCAGGTGTAGGTTGAAGCGTTCGAGACCGACGCCACCGAATATTGGACATTGGTTTGCCCGGCGCAAACAGTGGCGTTACCCGTTATGCTTCCTACCGTACCAATATTGGCTTTGGTGATGCTTCCGGAAGTGTATACGACAGAAGTGATCACATCTCCTAAGGCATTGAATGTCTCCGTTTTGGTCGGCTGATTCAGGTTAAAGCTCAACTGCGATACCGCTGCTGCGGCACAGGTATAAGTGAACCGAATCGTAAACAGGGTCCCTGAAGCGATAGGTACTCCCGAACTGCCACCTCCAAACCAGGCAATACCTACCTGGTTAACAGGATTGGTCATGGCATTTTCAATGAAAAAACCATTGGCAGCCAGGTCCGGGTGCAGATTGACCACGGTGTCGTAGACCAACCCGGCAGTCGGATAGGTAATAAAGAACGCAATAGCTCCCAGGGCGTTGCTACCCGTGAAATTGGTCGCCGTCACAGGCACATTCACCGTCACCCCTGCCGAATTACAGCAGGATGTCACGTTCCCTATGGTAACTGTGGGTTGGGCATAAATCTTACCGGCACAGAGGAGAGCCATCATCAAAATAAATACCTTTTTATACATCGCTTCTCTTATTTTCAGTGAGGTCATTGTCTTGTTTTTGGTTGAGAACAGGTAAAAACCAGTCTCTGTAAGGTCATGGGTCCTTATCTATCTTGAATTATTAAAATCTGGATCAGATCGGTTCACTAATGCTTGCGCCACTATCAGTCTTTGATTATCATGGTTTTAGTCTGCAAGAAATGCCTAGTTTCACCATTCACTTCCAGCTTGTAGAGGTACATTCCGGGTGTATAACTGCGGCCGTCAAAAGTGAGGTGATACTGCCCCTTTGCCTGTTTCTGATGAACAACCACCTCCATCTTCTCTCCAAGTAAATTTAAAATGGTCAGTGTCACTTCCCCTGTTTCGGGCAGTGTATAATCAATTTCCGTAAGTTCATTGAAAGGATTGGGATGGTTGGCTTCCAGGGAATAGGCTCCCAGAGACTGAAGTGGTTGGTCATCAGGACCAAAGCCCACCTTGATCTGTGGCATGGTGAGCATCACCTGTTCCATGGCATTTCCATCCTGGTCTGCGATGACAGAAATGGCGTCGGCTTCCAGAAGGATGGATTCAATGGGCAGAAGCTGGGGTTTCACCCTTACAGTGAGGGTGATGATGGCCTCTCCCTGGTTGAACCTCCGGGGTTCCAGGCTGTACCAGGCAACCCTCACTTCATCATCCAGGATATTGTATATCAGGTCATTCATCTTGCTCTTCACTCCAATGACTTCCAGTGCCTCGGGAGGATAATGCAGCGCCAGGGAGATGGCTGAAATGGTGGTGTTTCCCTGGAAACTGACAGGTATCTCCACCGTTTCATACTGTGCAGACCGGATCATACCTCTGGTATTGATGAAGACGCTTGGTTCTGTCTTAGCGGTGCTGGGAGTATGGGATCCGTCCACATCTCCGGCCAGCAAGGCTTTGATCGGCATCACATAGTCAGCGTTGTTCACCGAGAAGGGATTGGTAATATCAAACAGCCAGTCGGAAATATAGAACTCGGTGATCTGACCTACAAATCTCCTCATGACCATAAGGGCGTCTCCGGCATTGATGCTGTTGCTGTTGTTCACATCAGCCGCTTTTTGTCTGAAGGCACTCAGGTTGATCATTCCCACGCTGTGTTTCGCAATAGCCAGAGCATCCAGTGAGTTGACCGTTCCGGTAACAAACAGCCGGGTCGTGGTGGCCGACATGTTGTAAGTGCCGTTGTTACGGCAATAGAACCAGTAATCGCCGAGGCCGACCAGGGATAGTGTAGAGTCGATGGTCACGTTGGAACTGTTTTTCAGGTAGACCTTCACATTCCCCATGGTGGTCTGGGCCACGTTATCATACTTGATGGTCCCCGTGATCCTGGGTTTGTTGATCACATTGATGGATTTGCTTGCACTGCTGGTGCAATTATTTCCATCGGTATAGGTATAGGTGATGTTCCAGTTGCCGATACCGGGGACCATGGGGTTGAAAACCCCGTTGGTGATCCCGGGCCCGCTGTACGTGCCGTTGGCGGGAGATCCGCCGGTCAGGGTCACAGGTCCGCCTTCAATACAAACGTCGGCAAAGTTGGCAAGGGTCACGGTGGGAAGGTTGTTCACGGTCACAGGCAGGGTGAAGAGGGTCCCTTGTCCACAGTTATTCTGGCCCCTTACCGTAATATTTCCTGATACTGCATTGGAAGCAAAGTTCAGGATGAGCGTCTGCAGGTTGGTGGGGGGTGAGGCAGTGACCCCGGTGCCGGGATACGTCCACACATAATTCGTGGCATATTCAATCGCCGGTGTGCAGGTGTACTGCACGCCATTGGTGTTTTTACAAACCTGTACCGGACCTGTGATCGACTGGGCAGCCAGTGGCAAATGTTGAATAAAAATGGGAAGAGTAAAGGTGGAACCTGTACCGCAGCCGTTGCTTCCTGTCACGGTGATAGAACCGTTGGAGGCGGATGTAGAGTAGTTGACGGTCACCATGGGGGTGGCCGTGGGTGATGTTCCCGTGGCCCCCGGAGGGAAGGTCCAGATATAAGAGCTTGCATTGGCGATGACAGCAGTAGTGTACACCTGGGGCAAACCCTGGCATGGATTGGTGCTGCCTGAAATACTGGCTGCATTGCCTGGCAATGGACTGATGGTGATAGCGAGCGTACTTACCGGTCCATCGCCACAACTGTTGGTCCCTTTGACCGTGATGTTGCCGCCTACTGCGGAGGTGCTGACACTGTAGGTGATGCTGTTGCCACTGTTGGAAACGATATTGAATCCGGGAGGGGCTGTCCAGGCGTACCCCGTAGCGTACTGGCTGCCTGGCACTGAATAAGTGACCGATGGGCTGCCCTGGCAAACCGTGGCAGGTCCTGAGATGGCGCCTGCTGCAGCCGGAAGCGGGTTCACCGTGACGGTGATGTTGGACGAGGTCCCGAAACCACAGCCATTCTGTCCCTTGACAGTGATCAGTCCTGTGGTGGCGGTGTTGGTAAAGGTGACGGTCGTGGAGTTGGTGGTGGTCGTTGTGGAGCCGTTAGCACCGTTTGGATAGGTCCAGACATAGCTGGTAGCATCAGCAATAACGGGAACCGTGTAGGTCTTGGTCTGTCCCTGGCATACCGGCGACTCACCTGTAATGGTGCCTGCCGGAGCAGGATAAGGATTGACGACGAGGATGAGGGTCCCGGTCATGGAGGTCGGACAGGTCTCTGTTAGGGTATTTCGTGCTGAGATGGCATAGGTGCCGGCAGCGGTCTGGTATCCAAAACTTAATGCGGCACCAGTGCCTTGAATAGTGTCGATCGTCGATCCGTTGAGGGTAAGGAAATAATCCACATTGGCCTGGGAACCACTGAGTTGTACGTTAATGCCTTGTCCCCCGGAACAATAAGACTGGTTCGCACTGGGAGTGATGCTGAAAACCTGGGGTGGTGGATCGGCGACCACATCAATGAACCCGTCCATCCACCTGTAACATTGTGTGGTAGGATTTACCGCTTTCACCGTATAATGGCCGGGTACATTGTAAGTGCCAAAAGTGTAACCAAAGCCGGTGCCGGGAATTGGTCCTGTAATGGCCGTGTTATCACGGTACAGGATATAGTTGATGCCCGCCTGGGTGATGTCCACCCCGATGGGAGCGCCGTTCTCCCCGGCACAGAAATGGCCTCCGCCGGGATAGAGTGTGGTCATGTTATGTGCCTGTGGCAGAGCTGATACCGTTACGGTGGTGTTGTTCCAGACCGTGGTGATGTTGCCTGCGGCGCAGTTGGTGATCTGGCAGAACCCGGCAGGCGTGGTCTTCCAGGTGAGCGGACTTCCGGCAAACAGGTTGGAAGTTACAAATTTCAACTGGAACAGCGTGCCGGTACCGGCTATCGTTGCCGGAACAAGGGATGAATAGAACATGATGACAGTATCAACACTGGCATTGATGGTAAGCATCGCAGCAGAAAGGTTGGGATTCACCGATCCGTAACCGAAATATTGCATCTGTGAACCGCTGAATTTCAACTTCATGGAGAAGGAACAAACCTGGCTGAAGTTGGTCACATTGATGGGAACATAGATGGTGTCTCCCTGGCAGCTGTATACTAATGGAGGAGTCACGTAAATCGGAGGTGAATTAACAGTAAGGGTAACGGTATCGGTGAAAACTTCCGGGCACAGCCCCATGATCTTGCATCGGTACTGGTATCCGTTCATGGTGACCAGCGAGGCCAGCACTGACAAGGTGCCTGTTGTGGCTCCTGTAATATTGGGTGGATTATTGACCAGGTCTATCCACGGACCCGCCGCGTTCACCCGGTACTGCCACTGATAGGTCAGCGGGGCGGTATAGGTGGCTCCGGTACAGCTGAAAGTGGCCATATCGCCGGTATATACGGTTTGGTTGGCAGGCTGGCTGGTCACGAAAGGTCCCCCGTTAAGAACAAATCCATTACTGAAGTTGGCAGTGAACACAGTAAGTCCCGAACTATATTGACAGGCCCCGGGATCCCAGGTGTTCCAGATAAGTTTGGTGGTATCACACTTGACTTTGAATTTAAAGATGATCATCGGTTGTTCATCCGGGATAAGAAAGGTATCGATGGCATCATACGCAGCGATTCCAATATCACCGTAGGTCGGGTTGATCATGGAGTTATATATTACTGGATTTGGAATATGGGGATTGACATACGTGTATCCCATATATTCAAGGGCGGTCTTTTTAAAAAGTAAATGCAAGGATACAGAAGAAATGGAATCAAAATCCTGGACCCGGATGGGTACCAAGACTTCCGGATAAGGTGTGACACAGGGGCAGCTGTATAACGTGTCAATCCAGGTTTTTACCAGTTTGATCACCGTCATCAGGGCTGAATTGGTGGTAACAGAAGTGGAGCAGGCCGACAATATGCATTGATACCTGTAGTTGTTCATCGATAAGGTGGGAGCATTCACCCAGAGGGTGTCATCCTGGGCTCCCGAATAAGTAGTGTTGTTGATGATATTGGTCCATGACCCTGTGGTGCTGGTCTTTACCTGCCACTGGAAGACAGGAGCCCCGGAATATAATACCCTGAAAAATGATGGATATCCAACAATGGCGAGTTGATCGTCGGGATGTGCGATAATGGTCGGAATAGCAGTACTGATATTGCCATTGGTATAATGAGATGGATAAATAACACCACCCGATCCGACAAACTGGCTGTTTCCGGCGGTTACCGAGTCGAAAGACAGCGGACTGTTATTGGTATATGTGAAATTCAGGTCGCAGATTTTTATGTTGCCGACAGTCACCGGAGTGGTGGATGACCAGAGGAGGGTGATCAGGCCGGCTCCCTGGGTGATAGAAAAGCTTCCCGTGCTTAACAGGGGATTAAGGTTCGAATAACCGGCATAAGCAACATTGATGGGGGTAAAATTCATGGAAAGCTTAATGGTATAAACGTCTGTCAAATTGATAGCGGTGATGGGGACGGAAGTGGTCTGACCCGCACAGGCATGCCCGGTGCCTGCCGTGGCCCTGATGGGTGGTCCCACGCTTAAAAGTACCGTATCGGAAATGGCAGAAGGAGGACAGGTCCCGGTCACCAGACAACGAAAAAGGTACCCATTCATGTTCTGGGTGGCATTGGTAATGATGAGGTTGTTGGTGGTCACATTGGAATAAGGGTCCACATTGAAAAGATCGATGAAGGTACTGCCCCCGTTCAAGCTCACCTGCCACTGGTAAGTGAGGTTCCCACCGGAGGCAACCAGGCTGAAGACCGCGTTCCCTCCCAAGGCTATGGATTGATCGACGGGTTGTATGAGTACCGTTGGTTTGGGTATGATCTGTATGATCACCGTTTTAAAATTGTTCGTCGGAAAGGGGTCGCCCTGCCCGTTGGGCAGGGTAGCCTGGGCATAAATGGTCGTGTTCCCCGGGACAAAGGTGATGTTTCCCAGGGTGACGGTCACAGAAGCGCCGGGTGCCAGGCTGCCGCTCCATGGGAAACTGGTTTGGGTAACGCCATTGATCATCCATTGAATCGTTGTCGAGATAATGGTATTGACTCCTCCGTTGAAAAGCTTCACCTTTACGGGAAGGGTGCCTTCGCAGGAAGGATTGGTGGGCTTGGATATGGAGTCAATACCGATGTCATTCTGAAAAGTGGTTGTATAGTTCACCTCCAGGTAGGGCGGGTGGGCCTGGTTCCAGCCATCGGCCCACAGCCACCAGTAGCTGCTGTAATCTGTTTCATAAATGCCAATGGCGAACCATCCAGAGGGAAGGGAAGCTTGCAGTGCTGCCGGTGCTCCATTGGAGAGGTTCTTGGAATTATACATGTTGGCGGTGGCACCGTTGTTGGAGGCATACAGAGTGCCTGAACCTATTAGTGTATAAAGGGTGGATCCGGAGGCCGTCACCGGATCAGAGGTAACTCTTCTTATCTGGTAATAAGGAGTTGAACAGGAAGAAACCCAGAATTTAAGCGTCACACTGTTAATAATGGATCCCGGGGGAATGGTGGAAATGTCAAACTTGGCCCAGGCTCTTTCTCCGTTAGCTCCCACAGCATGCATCAGACTGGTCTGTGTCTTTGTTCCTGATGAGTTGCAGGACCCTGTCCAGTTATATGCATCAGAAAGCATGGGATAACAGTTGATCACTGCTGCCTTTGCCGGTGCTACACTTATAAGTACCAGTATAAGGCCTATTAAAAATGAATGGTATTTCATATTCAATAAAATTCTATAAGGTGCGTAAATGATGTTTTTCATGAATTTTTCCTCCTTATTATCTGTGAAGCAAATGTAATGAAATTATTAATATTGTACGCTTTCTGTTGAAGACACAGGAGCTTTCAGCGAAGTTGCCAGAGAATACAGAAAATGACGACTGATTTTCAACACCGTACTGGTAGAAGTTTGACGCGGAATTCTTGGCTTATGGGTAACGGGATGCGGGATGCGGGATGGAGCAGTGGGCGGTTTTTCAGTGTACCAGTGTACCAGTGTATCACTGTATCAGTGTATCAAAGTGCCTGAAAATCAATTATCAATTATCAATTTTCAATTACCAACTTTACCTCGTAGAGGTTATCTCCCTGTAGCAAAGAGTCAGCCGGTTGAATATTTCCCCTCCCCGTTTTGACCTCACTCGAAGTACAAACATTGGTGGGGAGGGGCAAGGGGAGGGATCAGATAATGATGTATGGTAGGTTTGTAACGTTTGCACAGGAGTTCGTTTGGTCGTTTGCTCGTGCGAACGTAAATTTGCTCAAGTACACACGATAGGGCAGTTGGCAGTCTGCCACTTCTGAACTCTGATTTCTGATTTCGTGCATTTGGGATTACCACCCCGAGGCCAGAACATCGGCCAGGTGGATCACCTTGATAGGGAGTTGGTGTTTTTTGATATAGGCCTCCTGGTGCATCAAACAGGAAAGGTCGGTGGAAACAATATATTCAGCCCCGGTTTTCAGAGCATTATCAACCTTTTGCTCTGCCATGGCGGTGGAAATGGGCTCAAACTTTACGGAGAAGGTGCCTCCGAAACCACAACAGACTTCGGTGTCTTTCATCTCCACAAGCTTCAGCCCTCTTACATTTTCGAGAAGGAGCCTCGGCTCTTCCCTGATCCCGTATTCCCTCAGTCCGGCACAGGAATCGTGAAAAGTGACGGTGGCAGGGAAAGTCGCTCCGGTATCTTTGACTTTAAGGAAGTTCACCAGGAAGTCGGAAAACTCGTAGATGTTTTTTCTGACCTGCTTGTATTCGTTGTGAAGGGCAGTGTTGTGAAACAGCTTCGGGAAATAGTTTCTGACATAGCCCACGCAGGAAGCGGAAGGCGCCACGATGGGCCTGTCGTTCGGGAAATCCCTGATGAACTTTTCTCCGATGGTCTTGGCCTCATCCCAGAATCCGCTGTTGAAAGCCATCTGGCCGCAACAAGTCTGGTTGGTGTTATAATGGATGCCTACTCCGAATTTCTCCAGGACTTTTACAACGCTAAACCCGGTCTCAGGGTACAACTGGTCAATAAAACAAGGGATGAACAAGTCTATGATCATGCCGTAAAAGTAATGACAAAACCAACATCTTCCAAGTCTTTCCAGAAGCCGGGGTAAGATTTACTGACCACGCTGATATCATCGAGGGTGACAGATCCGCATTTCAGTGCCAGCGGTGCCAGGGCCATGGCCATTCTGTGGTCCCCATAAGTTCTAAGTACTCCAAAATCCAACCCAAACTCCGACTGTCCTCCTCCTCTGATCTCAATACTGTCCTCTCCATCTTTGATCATCCTTCCTGTCTTCGCCAGTTCCGTCACCAGGCTCTGTATCCTGTCCGATTCCTTGATCCTGAGGTGACGAATGCCCAGGATGTGCACATGGTGGCCGGTGAGGGCCGAAGTGACGGCCACTGCCGGGACCAGGTCGGGGTGGTCTGACATGTGAAACGTCAGCGGCGACAAGGTTTTACCCTGCGGCATCTCTTGTTTCTGAAGCAGCAGACTGTCCTGCTGAAAGCCTGATGTTACGCCCAGGTGCTTAAAATACGTCCTTACCTGCCGGTCTCCCTGGAAGGAATGCTCGGAAAGACCTGATAACCTTATATTTGCCTCTCGTGCAAGCGCTGTTATCTCAAACCAGTAAGAAGCCGCGCTCCAGTCTGCCTCTACCGTGAATGACTTTGTTTTGTACCGTTGTGGCCGGATATGATAAACACCCTCCCCGTGAAGTACCTTGATGCCCAGCTGATGCATCAGGTCCAGCGTCAGGTCGATGTAAGGTTCTGAGACCGGTGTTTTTGACAGGCGGAGTTCCATTCCTTTATCAAGGATAGGTGCTATCATCAGAAGGGCAGAAACAAACTGGCTGCTTTCCGAAGGATCCAGTGAAACAGACCCTCCTTCCAGGAGCCGGCCGTGTATCTGAACGGGAGGGAATCCTTCTTTCTCTATAAACGCCACCCTGGCACCCAGCGACCTCATGGCATGAACGAGGCTTCCCATGGGCCTTTGTTTCATTCTTTCAGTGCCTGTGAGTATCCATCTTCCCGGGAGAAGACAGAGATAGGGGAGCAAAAACCTGAGTGCCGTGCCTGTATTGCCGCAATCCAGAATGACCGGGTCCCGGGTGGCGGCTCCTTTAACCGAATGAGATATCGTATCGAGGAGGCGGGTCATCAGAAGGGTGTCATCGCATCCGGGGAGGTTGATCAGCGGAAAGGATTGTCCGGAAAGAGCCCGCATCAGCAGCAACCGGTTGGCAATGCTCTTGGATCCGGGCAGATGGATCTGTCCTTCAATGGATTTGTCCGGGGCCTGGATGCGGTAAGGCATGTCAGGATCAATCGGGTTGGGTCATCTCCTGGTACAACTGCAGCACTTCTTCAAGCTGGTCTGCTTTGACTTCCGTATTAGGAACACTCATTCCTATGTCCTTTATTAAGGAAAAGTTATTGGACTTACCTTTATTCTTCTTATCGTGTCTTATATAACCTATTAACAAAGGAATGTCTTCGATTTTATAAAGTACGGGAGGGAATGTTTTTATGATAAAAGATTGTATAATTCTTGAAATATCAGTGTTAAGTTGAAGAATATGTTCTGAAAGTATTGTAGAACATATCATTCCGGCAGCAACAGCATCCCCGTGAAGCAAGGGACTGCCTTGGTTCAGATAAAGGGTTTCCAGAGCATGTCCTACAGTATGTCCAAAGTTCAGGATTCTCCTCACTCCCTGGTCCAGGTAGTCTTTTTCCACGATCTGCTGTTTCAGGGTGATCGCCCGCCGGATGATCCCGGGGTCGTACCAGCTGATTTCCGGGGCCTGCTGGGTGATCAACTCCCAGAGGGTCGCGTCGCTGACCAGAGCAATTTTTACGATCTCTGCCAATCCCGAACGAAGCTGCTCCTTTCCAAGGGTCTTCAGGAAGACAGGTTGAACCACCACGCCCCTGGGGCTGCTAAAGAGCCCCAGTTCATTCTTGAAATCCATAAAATCCACTCCTGTCTTACCTCCCAGTGAGGCATCCACCATGGCCAGAAGCGTCGTCGGCACATGATAGAAGTCAATACCTCTCTTGTAAACGGAGGCGACAAACCCGCCCAGGTCGCAGATCACGCCTCCCCCCAGATGAATCATGACACTGCGTCGGTCAGCATTTCTTGAGGTCAGCGTCTCCCAGAGGCGGATACAGGACAACAAGGTTTTATAATCTTCGCCGGAAGGGATTTGCAGTAGCTGTACCCTGGTATCCTTGATGAATTCTTCGGGCAATAAGGGCAGGCAATGTTCTCTGGTGTTTTCATCAACAAGGATGAATATCACAGTATTATTCCTGGTCAATTCCCTGAAAAGACTGCGGTTGGCAGGTTTAGAGGGATCTTCAACGAACCAAACTTTCTCTGGCATGACAGGTGTTTTGACAAAAATAAATCTTTTAACTTCGCAAAAAAGCTGGTTGGCATATTAATATTAAGATCATGGCTACCTTCGACAATACTGAGATCGCTTTCCGTTACAAGACCAACCGGGACCTGCGTCGCTCCTGGCTGCTGTTCTCCCTGCTCTTTTATTCGTTTCTGGTGAGACTGTCGAACGGGGCTTTAAAGTTGGCACTCTCTCTCCATCTCCCGGTAGGATGGATTATCAAACCAACCGTTTACCGGCAGTTCGTCGGGGGGGTGTCCATCACCGATTGTATTCCCGCAGTCAGAATGCTGGAAAGGTACGGGGTCAGGGCTGTGCTTGACTATTCTGTTGAAGGAGGGCATGATGAAGAGGTGATCCGTCAGACCCTGGAGGAAACCCTGCGGACCATCGATAATGCGGCCAAAGACCCCAACATCCCGTTTGCTGTCTTTAAACCGACGGCTCTCGGAAACCTGGAAGTGATGGATATGGAAGTTTACACTTCAAGGGTTGATACCTTGTGCAAACATGCCTTTGAGTGTCAGGTCCCTATCATGATCGATGCGGAAGACTCCTGGTACCAGGATAAGGTGGATGCCGTGGTGACCTCCATGATGGAGAAATACAACAGGCAGAAGGCTGTGGTGTTTAACACACTGCAGATGTACCGTCGTGACAGGCTCGAATTTTTAAGGTCCTCTGTTGGCAAAGCAAAGGAAAATGGTTATTTTTACGGGGTCAAGTTCGTAAGGGGTGCTTATATGGAAAATGAAAGAGCCAGGGCTGCTGCCATGAACTACCCTTCTCCCATTCACGATGATAAGGCGGGAACCGACAAGGCATTCAACGATGCCCTGAGGTTCAGCATGGACAACCTCGATATCGTCACCATCTTCTGTGGCACCCATAATGAAGAGAGTTGTGAATTGCTCACGAAGCTGATGGCGGAAAAATCCGTTCCCAGGAACGATCCCAGGGTCTGGTTTTCACAACTCTACGGAATGAGCGATCACATCACCTTTAACCTGGCTTCCGAAGGATACCTGGTGGCCAAATATCTGCCTTACGGACCGGTACGACACGTGATGCCTTACCTTTTCAGGAGGGCTGAAGAAAACACGTCCATTGCCGGGCAGACAGGCCGTGAACTGAGGCTGATCCGCCAGGAAAGAGTAAGAAGGAAATCCATCCATTGATCATCCACTCATACCATACTCATGAGATCAAGAGTTAATAAATCAGCATTGTATCTGGCCATTTTCCTGTTTATGGCCACCGCCTGTAAAAAGGACGAGGTGCCGGATCTGTCGAACCTGGTGAAAGTCGAGATTACGCCCCAGGACCTCATCATCGCCATTGGGACCACGCTTCAGTATCAGGCCATGGGGACTTTTGCCGACGGAACGACCAGGGATGTCACACAGGATCTTACCTGGTTCTCTTCTCCTTCCGGCATGGTGACCTTCCCTTCCCCTGGTCTTGCACAGGCTGTGGGCACCGGCGACACCTACATCGTGGCAGGGGGAGGCCAGGGAATTACCGCAGGGTCCCTCCTCAAGGTCACCACGGTGGCCGACCTTGACAAGGAAAAGGTCAGGCAGCAGTACGAGGACTTTTATCTTACCTCAGAACTCACCGATTGCGGTTGGACTGGCAACGACACCACCTGTGATCCTGGGACGCTCTCCAAGACCGTGCAGGAACTGGTGGCTCAAAGGATCAACTTTTTCAGAAGATTGGTGGGTATTCCTACAGAAATTGTGCTCGACTCCAACAAGAATAAAAAATGCCAGCATGCAGCCCTGATGGTCAAGGCAAACGCCCTGATCAATCCCACACCGCCGCCTACCTGGACCTGCTGGACCCAGGCCGGTTATGATGCTTCCGGCGTGTCCATCATGGACCTGGGGACCCATTCGGTGAATGCCGTTAAAACCTTTATGGAAGATTTCGGGTCCAACTATACGGATGTGAAGAGGAGGCGTTGGCTCCTCTATTCCAAAGCCCTGGTGCTTGGACACGGGTCGACCGACAATTCCTGCGCCGTCTGGGTCAAAGGGAACGATGCCAACCCCTATCCACAGGGCATGCCGGAGTATGTTGCCTATCCTCCCGAAGGACCTGTACCCGGTCCCCTTGTCTTTGCCCGCTGGTCCCTCTCCGTACCTGAGGCCGACTTTTCAAATGCCATGGTGGCCATGACCGACGAAAACAACCAGCCCATGACCCTGACTGTTGTCAGTAATGACGTGGTAGGTGAAGGGGACAATACCCTTGTTTGGGAACCGTCCGGGGTCAACATCACTGGTCCTGATGACACCAGGTACCACGTTACGGTCAGTAATGTCGTCGTGAACGGGAACTCTAAAACCTACAGCTACCAGGTGGTCATCTTCCAGCCGTAAAAAAGAAATACAAGGATTGGCTCAGGTGAATGCTGCCATCAGCAATTCAATGTCCTGGAAAGGGAGGTTAAAATGCTCTCCTATATATTGATGGGTGATGATGCCATTATAAAGGTACACGCCATTTCTGAGTCCCTGGTCAAGCTTTAACTGTCTTTCCACGCCTCCGCTGTCAGCCATTCCGAGCAATATGGGCAGAAAGAAATTGCTCAGGGCATAGGAGGCGGTGTTGGGTACCTTGGAAGTGATGTTGGGAACGCAATAGTGGGTGACACCATGGACCTGGTACACCGGATTCGAATGTGTGGTGATGCGGGAGGTCTCAAAACAGCCCCCCTGGTCGATGCTGACATCAATGATCACCGAACCGGTTTTCATCTCCTTCACCATTTCCTCGGTGATGAGGCAGGGGGTCCTTCCGTCGGGGGTGTGGATGGCACCGATGATGACATCGGAGGTCCGCATGGCCTTTAACAGTACCTTGGGTTGAATGATGGAGGTGAATAGTCTCATATTCAGGTTGTTCTGCAACCTTCTGAGCTTATAGATATGATTATCGAAGACCTTTACCATGGCACCCATGCCTAAAGCGGCCCGAGCTGCCGATTCACCAACGGTACCGGCACCCAATATGATCACCTCCGTTGGGCTGATACCCGGAAACCCGCCCAGGATACGGCCTTTGCCAAATTCAGGATGGCTGAGGTATTCCGAAGCAATGAGGATGGAGGTGCTGCCTGCGATCTCGCTCATGGCCCTGACCAATGGAAAGCTGTGGGTCTTGTCCCTGATATATTCAAAAGCCAGGGCAGTCACCTTTTTATGCATCAGCTGGCGGAAATAGTCTTCGTTCTGTGTCCCCAGCTGCAGGGAAGAGATCAGGGTTTGCCGGCCCCGCATCATCGAAATCTCCTGAATGGAGGGCGGAGCTACCTTTAATATGATGTCTGCCTTATAGACATCCGACGCCTCTGATACCAATTCTGCACCGGATTCGGTAAACTCAAGGTCGGTGAAATGAGACGACATGCCTGCTCCTGCCTGGTAAAGGACCCGGTGGTTGTTGGCAATGAGTACCTGGATGGCTTCCGGGGCAAGGGCAATACGATTTTCTTCGAGAAGGGTCTCTTTTGGTACCCCTATGACCAGCTGGCTTTTCCTCCTGACGACTTCCAGCATCTCCTCCTGAGGGATACGCTGTCCGGAAGGCGATAAGGGATAAAAGGGTGGCAATTGACCCATACCTTATAAATTTAGTACATGGCTCAGAAACGGAATACGCGTCCCGATTCCGTTCCGTCTTCCTCAATCTTCACGTATACGCAGTTCTCTGGTAAAAGTTCAATGACTTTCTCAGGCCATTCTATGAAACAATAGTGACCACTGTAAAAATAATTCTCATAGCCGATGTCCATGACTTCCGTGATATTCTTAATTCGATAGAAATCAAAATGATAAACAGGATTTCCGTCGACATTGCGGTACTCATTGATGAGGGCGAAGGTGGGGCTGTTCACGGGATCGATGACGCCCAGATGGCTGCACAGATGCTGTATAAAAGTGGTCTTCCCGGCTCCCATGGCACCAAAAAAGGCAAATATCCTCTGGTCAGGATACCGTGAAAGCAGCTCGGCAGCCAGAAGAGGCAGTTCAGAAAGGTCTTTACAATTCCTCTCCTTCATGGTGCTCATTTTGCCGTCAGACTGATAAAGGGAATCAAGACTTCCTCCAGGGAGATGCCACCGTGTTGGAAGGTGTTGCGGTAGTACTTAACGTAATAGTTGTAATTGTTGGGGTAGGCAAAAAAGTCGTTGGAACGGCAGAAGATATAGGAAGAACTGATGTTCGCCTTTGGGAGGAAGGCATCGGAAGGATTGGAGACTTCAAAGACTTCCCGTTTGTCGTAATCAAGGCTCCTTCCGGTCTTGTACCTGAGATTGGTATTGGTAGCCCTGTCGCCCACCACTTTCACCGGGTCCTGCACCCTGACCGATCCATGGTCGGTGGTGATGAGGACCTGGTACTTCTTTTCCGCAAGGAACTGAAAGATGTCACGTAAAGGGCTGTGTTCGAACCAGCTCACAGTAAGAGAACGGTAGGCTGCCTCATCTTCGGCCAGTTCACGGATCACCTCCATCTCGGTCCGGGCATGGGACAGCATGTCGACAAAGTTGTACACGATCACGTTGAGCTTATTGCCCGACAGGTTGGGAAGATTTTCCAGGAGTTTCTTGCCGGCTGTGAGGTTCAACACTTTATTGTATGAATACTTAATGTCTTTCCCGAATCGTTTCAGGTACTCACCCAAAAGCTCCCCTTCAAACTGGTTTTTGGTTCCTTCGTCGTCTTCGTTAACCCAGTATTTTGGATATTTTTTTTCAATTTCAGAAGGAAGAAGCCCTGAGAAAAGGCTGTTCCTGGCATATTGGGTCACAGTAGGCAGAATGCTGTAATACACCTCATCGCGTTCCACCCTGAAATCTTCCTCCAGTATGGGCTGTATGGCTTTCCACTGGTCGTAACGGAGGTTGTCGATAAGGATGAGATACACGGGCTGCTCGCTGTTGAGGTAAGGAAAGACCCTGTCGCGGATCAGGGTATGAGATAACACCGGCCGCTGTTCGCTTTTTCCGCTGACCCAGCCCAGGTAGTTCTTCTCGTAAAACCTGGTGAACACCTGGTTGGCCTCAGATTTCTGAAGGGAAAGGACTTCCTTCATGCCTTCGTCGCCCGACTTTTCAAGCTCCAGTTCCCAGAACACCAGTTTCCTGTATATGTCCACCCATTCATCCTTGTTGAGGTTCCCGGAGATCTCCATGCCAATATTTCTGAACTCCTGCTGATATGCAGAGGTGGTCTTCTGAGAGATCAGTTTCTTGTTTTCGAGGTTTTTCTTTAAGCTGAGCAGTATCTGGTTGGGATTCACGGGTTTGATGAGATAGTCACGGATGTTGCTGCCTATGGCTTCTTCCATGATGGTCTCTTCTTCACTCTTGGTGATCATCACCACGGGAAGGTTGGGGGAAAGGCTTTTAATCCCGACCAGGGTCTCGATTCCTGAGAGCCCCGGCATGTTCTCGTCGAGAAAAACGATGTCGAAGGCTTGGTTTTTCAGAATATCAAGGGCTTCGTCCCCGCTGTTGGCCGTCACCACTTCATAGCCTTTTTGCTGAAGGAAAATGATGTGTGGTTTTAGAAGGTCGATTTCATCATCAGCCCATAAGATGGTCGCTTGCGCCATAAATTGTTCGTTAAAGGATTTACAAAATAACAAAAAAGAAAGGAGGGTGTTGCCTGCTTTTTCAAATATCATGTAGTTAACGGCCGGAAATCCAAAAAATTGGAAGGCCATGGTTCTTTCATTAACTTTGCCGGGAATAAAAGCCCCGTTTTGCTCGAAAACAAAAGAAAGATCATCAATGATCCGGTTTACGGATTTATCACCATCCCGGGGGAGCTGGTGTTTGATGTCATCGAACACAGGTATTTCCAGCGTTTGCGAAGGATCAAGCAGCTTGGCCTGACCCACCTGGTGTACCCAGGGGCCCTGCATACCCGTTTTCATCATGCACTGGGTGCCATGTACCTGGTAAATATGGCGACCGATACCCTCTCCTGGAAAGACATCCCGATCTCACCCGAAGAAAGGGAGGGCGTGTTGCTGGCCATCCTGCTTCATGATATCGGTCACGGCCCCTTTTCTCATGCCCTTGAAAACTGCATCGTGTACGGGCTTTCCCATGAAGACCTCTCGGAATTGTTCATGGAGAGGCTCAACAGGCATTTCGGAGGGAGACTGGATCTGGCGCTGGAGATCTTTAAAAACCGCTATCCGAAAAAGTTTCTTCACCAGCTGGTTTCGGGGCAGCTCGACATGGACCGCATGGATTACCTGAAACGCGACAGCTTTTACACGGGTGTCTCAGAGGGTGTGGTCAACTCCGACCGCCTGCTCAATATGCTCACGGTGGTCAATGATGAACTTGTGGTGGAGGCAAAGGGGATTTATTCCGTGGAGAAGTTTATTGTGGCCAGGAGGCTGATGTACTGGCAGGTCTATTTACATAAGACTGTCCTGGCAGCAGAACAGATGCTGGTCAGGATACTCCGGCGGGCAAAATGGCTGGCAGAACTGGGCCATCCGCTTTTTGCAACACCAGCCCTCATGGTATTTCTCAGCAACAGGTACACTCTTAAAGATTTTCAGGCTGATGAAGGCCTGCTGGATGCTTTTGCCGCCCTCGATGATTCTGACGTTTCTGCCTCCATCAAAGTTTGGGCTACGGACCCTGACCCAGTTCTCTCGTACCTCTGTCGCAGCCTGGTGGAAAGAAGGCTGTTCAGAGTGGAGATCAGCAGGACCCCGATTCCGGCTTCCCATATCACCCGGATCAGGGAAGCGCTGATGTCACAGATGCATCTTGATGATGACATCCTGTCTTACTTCATGTACCAGGGAGAGATTGCCAACAATGCTTACAACCCCCTTCATGACAAGATCAACATCCTGCATAAGGACGGCACTTTGACCGATATAGCCCTCGACTCGGCCCAACTCAACGTTTCGGTGTTGTCGGAGACCGTCACCAATTATTTTCTTTGTTATCCTAAAAACATTTTTTATGGGAACTGAGCAGTTGCCTCAATATATTCTCGAGAACTATGAGGTGTTTGAGTTCAAACATGCTTGTGCTATTCTTAAAAATGACTTTCCTGGCGAATGGAACGATTTGCTAGAGTTGTTGCATAGGTTCAAATTAAAGAAGAGTTGGATTAGCATTGGTGGTGGCCGGAAATCGTTAGTGGCTGACTATATTGATAGTCATTTCTTTAAAAAAGGTTGGGTTGAAAAGGAATTTGATATTTCTATTAAGGTTGATAATGAGTACAGTGAAACACCTACTCATAAAGTGGACTGTTTTAAAAATGGCATTGCCATTGAAATTGAATGGAACAATAAAGATCCCTTCTTTGACCGTGACCTAAATAACTTTAGGCTGTTGTTTGATCTTAGGGCCATTAGTGTCGGGATTATCATTACGCGATGTGATCATCTTCAGGAAATCTTTGATCAGATAGGCAGAGGTAGTTCCTATGGATCATCAACCACTCATATTTCAAAGCTGATACCCAGGATCAAAGGTGGGGGAGGAGGTGGTTGTCCAATTCTTGTGTTTGGTATTACAAATAAATTGTATTATGTTGATGATGAATGATTTAAGATACCAGGTTTCAAAGGATTTTTTAAAGCAAGTCCCAAACCAAAGTTTTAAGACAGTTTTAGCTGATCCCCCCTGGAGATTTTTAAACAGAACGGGTAAGGTTGCCCCTGAGCACAGACGGTTGTCCAGGTATGAAACCCTTCATACTGAGGAGATCATGGAAATTCCGGTCTGTGAAGTGACTGCAGAAAAATGTCATCTGTATCTCTGGGTGCCCAATGCCTTATTACAAGAAGGATTGATGGTCATGAAAGCATGGGGTTTTCAGTATAAGACCAACCTGGTTTGGCATAAAGTACGAAAGGATGGTGGCCCGGATGGAAGAGGAGTGGGCTTTTATTTTAGAAACACTACAGAATTGGTATTATTCGGAGTGAAGGGTAGTTACAGGACCTTAGAACCCGGTAGGACTCAGGTTAACATCATAAAAACTCAAAAGCAGGAGCATTCCAGAAAACCTGATGCGCTTTACGATATCATAGAGAAGTGCAGTTCAGGTCCGTTCCTGGAAATATTCTCTAGAGGTAAAAGAAAAGGTTGGGAGGTGTTTGGTAATCAATCCGATAACTATACTCCGGACTGGCCCACTTATGCAAATAATAGTTCAAAGGGAAAAACAGTAAAAAGACCGGTTACTGAGGATCTGGTTCTTGATCTGCAGGAAGAAAGGAAAGAATATAAAAAGAGAAAGAAAAGCTGATGACAGCTGCGGTAGAGAATTCGGAGCAGATTGATATTTCTAAACAAACCTATAATTCAATAATTAACTATGGAATTCAAAGCATCCCAGATAGCCCAGCTTTTGGGCGCCACCATAGAAGGAGACCCTGATGCCAGTGTCGACCGCCTCTCTAAAATTGAAGAAGGGGAACCGGGTTCCCTCAGTTTTCTTGCCAACCCCAAATACACCCCGTTTATCTATTCCACCAGGGCCAGCGTCGTGATCGTGAACAGGGATTTTCAGGCAGAACAGCCGGTGACGGCGACCTTGCTGAGGGTCGAGAATGCCTATTCCGCTTTCGCCCAGCTGCTTGAAATGTACAACAAGACAATGCATAACAAGACCGGGGTGTCATCCCTGGCATTTGTTGCCACTACTGCTACCATTGGTAAAGATGTTTACATCGGGGAGTTTGTCTTTATAGGTGAAGGAACCGTGGTGGGCGATGGGTCAAAGATCTATCCCCAGACCTATGTGGGCGATGAAGTCAAAATCGGGCAACACACGGTTCTGTATCCGGGTGTTAAGATCTACCCCCGTTGCGAGGTAGGGAACCAGTGCATCCTTCATGCCGGAGTGGTTTTGGGAGCAGATGGCTTCGGATTTGCACCCTCGGATGACCAGAAATACAACAAGGTACCCCAAACCGGAAATGTCGTCCTGGAAGATGAGGTGGAGATCGGGGCCAACACCTGTATCGACAAGGCTACCCTGGGTTCCACCCGCATCCGCCGGGGTACTAAACTCGACAACCTGATACAGGTGGCTCACAATGTTGATGTTGGTGAAGATACGGTCGTCGCTGCCCAGACCGGCATTGCCGGGTCTACCAAACTTGGTAACCGCTGCATGATCGGCGGGCAAGTGGGTATCGTGGGTCACCTGAATATCGCTGATGAGGCAAAGATCGCAGCCCAGTCAGGGGTGGAAAGAAATATTAAAGAGACAGGAGCAGGTGTGATGGGATCGCCTGCTTTGGATATCAGCACCTACAGGCGTTCTTTCATCCATTTTAAGAATCTTTCGGAAATAGTACGACGAATTGAAGAACTGGAGAAGAAACTGAACCCCTGATCCGGGTCCTGTGCCTTTGATGATATGCATCGAAAATTTATCTACCTTCGCACCCCATGACGAGTATAAAGCAACGGACCATACGAAAACCGGTGACTTTGTCCGGTATCGGCCTGCATACCGGTGCCATAGTCACCATGACCTTTAAACCGGCCCCTCCCGAGACAGGCTATGTATATAAAAGGGTAGACCTGGAGGGACAGCCGGAGATCAAAGTGGATGTGGACTATGTGATCGATACTTCGAGGGGCACCACCCTGGAGCACAACGGTGCCAGGGTAGCCACCATAGAGCATCCCCTGGCCGCTCTGGCGGGATTGTCTATCGACAATTGTATCATCGAGATGGACGGGGTAGAGACACCTATCATGGACGGCAGTTCGCGGTTCTTTGTGGAAGCCCTCGATGAGGCCGGTATCGTGGAGCAGGACGCCGAACGACAGTATTTTGAGATCCGAAGCCCGGTCACTTTTACCGACAAGGATAAAAAGGTGGAAATGATCGCACTGCCGGCCGATGATTTCAAGGTTTCCGTCATGATTGACTATGAGACTACGGTGCTGGACACCCAGAATGCCGTACTTGAAAATATCGATGATTTCAGGAAGCAGTTCGCCAACTGCCGGACCTTTGTCTTCCTTCATGAGTTGGAAGCCCTGGTGGCGCATAACCTGATCAAGGGAGGCGATTTGAGCAATGCCATCGTGTTTGTGAACCGTATCGTCAACCAGGAAGAACTGGACAAACTGGCACACCTCCTTAACAAACCCACGGTAGAGGTGACCAAGACCGGAATACTGAACAACCTGGAACTGTATTTTCAGAATGAACCGGCACGGCATAAGCTTCTGGATGTCATCGGAGACCTGACATTAGCCGGAAGACCTCTGAAAGCACATATTATTGCCCGCAGACCCGGGCATTACAGCAATGTCAAGTTTGCCAGGGCCATTCGCGATCATGTCCTCAATGAGCGAAAACTGACTCCTGCACCGGTTTATGATATCAATAAACCTCCCATTTACGATATCAACGCCATCAAAAGGATGCTGCCCCACCGTTTCCCCTTCCTGCTGATCGATAAAGTGATAGATATCAGCAAGAACCATGTGGTGGGAGTAAAAAATGTTACGTACAACGAACAATTTTTTGTCGGACATTTCCCTGCTGAGCCCGTGATGCCGGGGGTACTGATGATTGAGGCCATGGCACAGACAGGAGGAGTCTTCGTTCTGAGTCATCTTCCTGATCCGGAGAATTATGATACTTATTTTCTGAAGATTAATGAAGTGAAATTCAGAAATAAAGTAGTCCCGGGCGATACCCTGATCTTTTATCTGGAGCTTCTTTCACCGCTCAGGAGGGGTATCTGCCATATGAAAGGAATTGCGTACGTCGGACGGAATATCGTGATGGAGGCTATCTTGCTTGCCCAGGTCTTTAAAAGAAAGAACGAGCAGGATCCCAATATCTCTGACCTTTCGTCTTATGAATTGAGAAAGTGATTTTTAGATTATCAATCGGATTGTTATGAACCAACCTTTAGCCTACGTCCACCCCCAGGCAAAAGTCGCCAAGAATGTGGTTATTGAGCCTTTTGTGAACATCGAAAAGAATGTCGAGATCGGTGAGGGTACCTGGATAGGTTCCAATGTGACGATCATGGAGGGAGCCAGGATAGGCAAGAACTGCAGGATCTTCCCGGGAGCCGTCATCGCTGCCATTCCCCAGGATCTCAAATTCCAGGGTGAAGATTCCATAGTAAGGATAGGTGACAATACCACCATCAGGGAGTATGTGACCATCAATAGAGGAACCAAAGCGAGTTATGAAACGGTGATCGGGAACAATTGCCTGCTGATGGCGTATGTACACATTGCACATGACTGTGTTATAGGCGATTATGTGGTTATGTCCAACGGATGTAACCTGGCAGGGCATATCAAGGTGGATGACTGGGCGCTCATAGGAGGTTTATCAGCCATTCACCAGTTTGTTCATATCGGATGCCATTGCATGATATCGGGCGGTTCCCTGGTCCGCAAGGATGTGCCTCCCTACACCAAAGGAGCAAGGGAGCCTTTGTCGTATGTGGGGGTTAACTCCATCGGGCTCAGGAGAAGAGGTTTTAATTCAGATCAGATCAGCCAGATCCAGGATATTTACAGGGTGATCTACCTCAGGGGTTACAACGTCAGCCAGGCCATAAATCTTATTGAGGCTGAGATTGAAGCCACCCCCGAAAGGGATGAGATACTCACCTTCATTAATCAGTCGAGCCGCGGGATCATGAAAGGATATTCCGGCAAACAAACCATCAGGGAGAAATTTGATATTTAATCCGGATCAATCAGTAACAGGCCCGAATTTTCTGTCCAGCCTTTGAAGATCACCCTCAGCGATATTGGAAAAAAGTACAACCAGGAATGGATATTCCGAGGCATCCATTTCAGTTTTAAGGCGCCTGGTGCCTATGCGGTCCTTGGTAACAACGGATCCGGGAAGTCGACCCTGCTCCAGGTGATTTCCGGCAGGGTAGTGCCTGCTGCCGGTTCAGTTCATTATACGTTGAATAACAAGCAACTGAAGGTTGAGGAAATGTTCCGGCATTATGCCATTGCAGCGCCTTACCAGGAACTGATTGAGGAGTTCACCCTCCCCGAGATGTTGGAGTTCCACCAGGTCCTGAAACCGTTTTATCCGGGGATCCGTGTTGTCGATATCATCAAAAAGATAGGCTTCCCTAACCTGGAGCACAAGCAGATGAGGTATTATTCTTCAGGAATGAAGCAGCGGGTGAAACTGGCTCTCGCTATCCTAAGCGATGTGCCCCTGGTACTCCTCGACGAGCCTTGTTCCAACCTCGACAAACAGGGAATGGAATGGTATAACCAAATGGTCGCTGAATATTCTCAAGGCAGGCTATTCATTGTATGTTCCAATCATCAGCCTGAGGAGATAGGGTTCTGTGGGGAAAGGCTGAATGTGAATGAGTATAAGACGGGATGACGGGATGCGGGATAGCGGGATGACGGGATGCGGGATGACGGGATGCGGGATAGCGGGATGACGGGATGCGGGATAGCGGGATAGCGGGATGACGGGATGCGGGATGCGGGATGACGGGATGCGGGATGTTTTACGGGGATTCGTTCTGATTTTTGAAAGAAGATCTGTTTTTTATGCTCCATATCTGACGTGTTAGCATGGAACGGATTCTTGTTATTTTGTTATCAAGTTCATTGAATGTTTCGGAATCAATGAGGCCTAATGATGAACTGATAATGAGTTGAGTATCAAGTTCAGCTAAAGAACCTTTTGCTATATAAAGGAATTGTATATACTCTTTTGAGCTTTTTCTTCCTGCACCTTCAGCTATGTTTGAAGGAATGGAAACTGATGATTTTTTTATCTGGTATGCCAGGATCCCTTGCTCTTCACCGGGAAATTTCTTTACGATGGAATAGATTTGCAAACAAAGACTGATGGATAGTTTCCAAACATCGAGTTGTGTGTGGTTCATGTTGTTGGTTTATTAATTAGATGCATTTCTATAAGAAAGTGGAAAAAATGATCAGTAATTTTCTCCATCCCGCATCCCGCATCCCGTATCCCGCTATCCCGCATCCCGCTATCCCGCATCCCGATTATCCCGTTTCTCCCGATTTTGTATTCTTCTGAACAATCCCTACCTTTGCCCCCGTTTTTCTAAAAAAGCATCATTATGGCGACAACTGCAGATTTCCGTAACGGATTATGCATCGATTTCAACAACGATTTGTATGTAATCGTAGAGTTTCAGCATGTGAAACCAGGCAAAGGCGGTGCCTTTGTTCGTACCAAGCTGAAAAACCTGAAGACCGGTAAAGTCATTCCCAATACCTTCAATGCAGGGGTAAAAATCAATGTTGCCCGGGTGGAGCGAAGGCCATTCCAGTATCTTTACAAGGATGATTCTGGTTATAACTTTATGAATACCAATACTTTCGAACAAACCTACCTGGAGGAGGAGCTCATCAATGCGCCGACCTTCCTGAAGGAAGGCCAGGAAGTGGAGATCACCTTCCATGCGGACACGGAGACTCCTTTATATTGTGAACTTCCTGCTTTTGTGGTGCTGGAGATCGTTTACAGTGAACCCGGGGTAAAGGGAGATACGGCGACCAATACTTTAAAACCGGCTACGCTGGAGACAGGTGCCATCGTGGGAGTACCGCTTTTTGTGGAGACCGGCGAGAAGATCAAGGTGGATACCCGTACCGGTGAATACTCCGAAAGGGTAAAAGGCTGATCATGAAACTCGATAAGCCCATTACGGTAGCTGACGTTGCAGCATCCTTCCAGATCAGCTGGTCCGGTGATCCGGCACAGGCCATCACCGGGATCAACGAAATTCACATGGTGGAGCCGGGTGACATCACTTTTGTGGACCATCCCAAGTATTATGAACGCGTGCTGAGATCTGCCGCGACCACCATCATCATTAATAAAGAGGTTCCCTGTCCTGAAGGTAAATCCCTCCTTTTCTCTGAGGACCCTTTTACAGTCTACGTGTCGCTGGTGAAGAAATTCAGGAAGTTTGAACATACGACCCGGATGATTGCTGAGAATGCGGAAATAGGTGAAGGGACCGTCATTCAGCCCGGGGTTTTTATCGGTCCCCATGTCAAGATCGGGAAGCATTGCCTCATTCACGCCAATGTGACCATCTACGACTACACTCAGATAGGCGACCATGTGGAGATCCATTCAGGTTCGGTCATTGGGGCCGATGCCTTTTATTTTAAGCGTCGGCCCTGGGGTTATGAGAAACTGAACAGCTGTGGCCGGGTGGTGCTGCACAACAGGGTGGAGATTGGTGCCTGTTGTACCATTGATAAAGGAGTTTCAGGAGACACGATCGTTGGTGAGGGCTCTAAATTTGACAACCACTGTCAGGTAGGGCATGATACCCAGATAGGGAAGAACTGCCTGATCGGCTGCTCGTCTGTCATCGCAGGTGTTACAAAAATTGAGGATGATGTGATCCTCTGGGGCCAGGTAGCCGTTCAGAAAGACCTTGTCATCGGAAAAGGAGCCGTGATTTTCGCCAAGTCAGGTGTCGATAAGTCGCTGGAAGGAGGGAAAACCTACTTTGGAGCCCCTGCCCAGGAAGCACGAAAGGCATGGAAAGAACTGGCTTATGTCAGACGCCTTCCGGAGCTTTTTGAAAAGCTCAAATTTTAGCTTTTTTCAATTCTTTATAGCGGAAACAACCGGTCAGGTGATCGTTCACCATTCCTGCAGCCTGCATGAAGGAATAGCAGATGGTGGTCCCCACGAATTTAAACCCCCTCTGGATCAGGTCCTGGCTCATGGCGTCGCTTTCCGCACTTTTAGGAGGGATCTCCTTTATTGATTTCCTTGAATAATGGATCGTCTTGCCCTGGGTGAATTTCCAGATATAGGCATCAAAGCTCCCGAATTCCTTCTGAATCTTGACAAACTGCCGGGCATTGTTTATCGTTGCCATTATTTTCGCTTTGTTGCGGATGATACCGGCATTGGACAGCAGCAAATCGATCCTTGTCTGATCATAAGCTGCTATAAGGTCCGGCCGGAAATCATCAAAGGCACTCCGGAAATTCTCTCTCTTATATAAAACCGTCTTCCAGCTCAGTCCGGCCTGGAAGGCATCCAGGACGATAAACTCAAAAAGTTTCCGGTCATCATGGACCGGAACGCCCCATTCCTGGTCATGATAGGTGATCATCAGCGGGTCAGTCCCAGGCCAGGGACAGCGGTTGTCAGTCATGTTTCTGTTTTTCTGCAAAGATGGGAAGAAATTTCTATGTATTGATAACCCGGTGACCGCCAGAAGAAGGGAAGTATAGTATCAGACTGGTTAGAATATTATAATCAAGTACTTAAATGCGTCCATAAATATTTCAATGTCAGTTGTATATTTTTATTATAATATTTGAGTAATTAAAATTGTATCGTACATTTCGATGGTTTTTCCTGTGAAAGGAATGTTTCCCGAATGGGAACAAACCTGCTTTCTTTGTCATCATTCTCATTGGAGATATTTTAATCATTCTACTAATTGAAGCATTATGAACCCAGAACTTACCATTTGCCAGCGTTTTCTGACGAAGTTCATGCTTTGCATGACAGGATTGTTTGTATTCATCTCTTTGCCGGTGCGTACAGAGGCGGCAGTGTCGCTTTTTAACTCATGGACCCAGCAATATGCGGGGACGACTTTTCCAAACGGGGTCCTCAATGCGAGTTATGCCATTCCCAACGCGACCGACCGTCTTCTTGTCGTGGCCATCGCAACTACCACCACAATGACAAGCACGCCAATTACCCATACGGTGACCTATGGAGGGACAACCCTGCAAATGGTCATGGGGGACGGGAATAATGCAAATCTATGGAACCACACCTTCTTTTATATTCTCAAAGACGCAGATATAGGATCCGCTTCAGGGGGTAAGAGCCTCTCGGTAACGACCACCGGTAATTTTTGTTATTACAGTTATGTAGCCGTTGCCGTGTACTCAGGAGTAGACCAGGCGAGCCCTTACACCAGTGCGTTCAACCACAATCTTGCTGTAGAATCACAAAATGTCGGGCCTACCGGACTATTTATTGATGCCGGTGATGTGGCCATCTCAGTCATTAACCTGGCCAGGAATACACCAACCACTCAGTCTTATACCATTACATCCTGGGCCAGCGGATGGTCGGTCGACCGGGTGACTTCTCTTTCCTATGCAGCCTCAGGTCCTTCTTTCCAGGCGTATGTACGCGAGCGGGAGGTGCCGGCGGCCTACATGGTGGATAACTCAACACACACGGCCAGTTATTGGATATTATGGGATTCCTACACCGCCATGAGTTTGAGGCCCACTTCGACACCAGGGATCACCGTTACAACCACTCATGCTTATTGCGGGGTTACACAGAACTTTTTTGCACCACCTTGCATCTCCAACATGACCGTCGAGGCATGGGGGGGAGGTGGAAGAGGTGCATCTCGTAGCACCAGCGGTTATAGTTCTGGTGGGGCAGGGGGTGCTTACGCTAAAAGTTCGATTGTGCCCTCTGCTTCCGGGCAGAACTATAATTTCTATGTTGCCAGAGGGAGTAACTCGACAGCAGCCGGCGAAGACTCCTATTTTGGAAATACCACCACTTTGTGGGCCAAAGGAGGAAACAGTGCCCCTAACAATTCTACAGCACAACAGGTTTGCCAGTCTGGTTCCGTGGGAAACCTCGTGGTATATACTGGTGGAAGCAGTGCCACAGGACAGGTTTCGAATTGGCCATATTATTCTGGTGGGGGAGGATCTTCCGGAGGGAAAGCTGCAAACGGGAATTACACCAATACCACTACAGTTTCGCAATCAGGTGGCTCTATTCCAGACGGTGGCAGCGGTGGTAATGGCTGGGGAGGTGGTAGTGGTCACGGTTATCCCGGGAATGTTCCAGGAGGTGGAGGAGGAGGATCATTACGATATACTGCAGGAAATGCCAACGGTGGAACCGGTGGAAATGGCCGCCTTTCTATTACCTATACAGTACCGGCTGCACCCGTCATTAGCGCCGTCGGCAGTCCATCCGTTCCCCAGGGGAACACCTCAGCCAACCTTACCTATTCTTTGAGCAGTTCTTGTGCCGACCAATACAGCATCGACTACTCCTCTGCCGCCAATAGTGCTGGTTTTGCAGATGTTACGAATGCTACTTTGACTGCCAGCCCCATCGTTCTTACCATTCCTGCCGGTGCACCGGCGAATACGTATACGGGCACTCTCACCGTAAGAAACAGCTTTTACTGGTTCACCAGCAATTCCCTGAATTTTTCGGTTACCCTGACATCAGGTCTTACTTCCGTGACCATTTCCCCATCAACACCTCAGTCTATGTGTCCGGAAGGAACCGGTAGCCTGCTGACGGTGACGGAGACTGGAGGAGCTACCATCACAGGAAGACAATGGGGAAAACGCTCCGTTTCTGGAGGATCCATCACCAATATATCTGGCCAGACCGGGACCACCTATACTCCAAGTGGTACCGTTTTAGGAACCGGTACCTGGTATGTCGTCTGTACTTCTACGGCAGGACCCACCTCTTTGACTTCCAATGAGGTGACCGTGACGGTAGTCGATAATATCCCGCCCGTTCTGACATGCCATGGCATGTCAGCCTACCTGGGGGTTGATGGATCGGT
>CAZSDK010000005.1:0-39963 GCA_964605655.1 uncultured Bacteroidales bacterium | reverse complement strand
TTCTGACATGCCATGGCATGTCAGCCTACCTGGGGGCTGACGGATCGGTATCCATTGTTCCTGCTGACGTTTACCAAAGTGGCACCGACAACTGCGGCACGGTGAACCTGGTTTCTGTGGTGCCCAGCAGCTTCACTTGCGCCAATATCGGCCCCAACCCGGTAATCCTTACTGTGAATGATGGCCATGGCAATACGGCTACCTGTTCAACCACGGTGACCGTTGTTGATAATATACCGCCCGTTCTGACATGCCATGGCATGTCAGCCTACCTGGGGGCTGACGGATCGGTATCCATTGTTCCTGCTGACGTTTACCAAAGCGGCACCGACAACTGCGGCATGGTGAATCTGGTAGCGGTTGACCCTTACTGGTATGATTGTTCTGATGTGGGAGATAATCCTGCGTGGCTTTTAGTGAATGACGGTAACGGAAATTCAGCTGGCTGCTTCGCGACGGTCACTGTTGTCGACTCTACTCATCCGACACTTATTTGTCCTCAGTCCATCTATCATTGTATTGATTCATACCTTACAGGAGAAGCCATCACGGGTCTCACACCAGTAGTATTTGATAATTGTGGAATATATACCCTTGCCTATGAGACTTCGGGCGAAGTTTCGTGTATAGGACTGAATGATGCCAGCGGCACCTTCTTCCCCCTTGGCCAGAGTTGGGTGGAATATGTTGTGGTGGACAGAAATCTCAACATGTCCACCTGCACCTTCTCTGTTGAAGTCTATGCTGGACCCTTGGCAGGCGCCTCGGCGGTGCTCCAGAATCTGTGTCAGAATGAGGACTTTACCTTATATGGGACTGCTGCAGGTGGAAGTGGAGCAGGTTATTCCTATACCTGGTCAGGACCTGACGGTTTCCTCTCGGGTGCGCAGAATCCAGCCTTTGCCAGCGCCCAACCGGCGCAAAGCGGGTTGTATTCCCTTGTCGTGACGGATTCACACCAATGCCAGTCCACCAATGACGCCTCGGTGGATGTTACGGTGTGGCCTTTGCCTGAAGTGACTTTTGAGGGCAATATACCGGGTCTTTGTCTCGACAGCGACCCCATCTTACTCAGTACTGGATCACCACCAGGAGGTGCCTACAGTGGTAGTGGTGTTTCTGGTAGTTATTTCTATCCTGCACTAGCCGGACCGGGAACCCACATACTCACCTATTCCTATACCGATGGGAATGGCTGCACCAATTACGCCACCAACACCGCTTATGTGTACAATTCCATGCCACAGACCGTGACGGTTGGTATTGGCGGACATTACCCGACATTGACTGGAAAGGGCGGGCTTTTTGAGGCCCTGAACACTCGTGCCCTTTGCAATAACCTGTTAGTGAAGATTATCAGCAATGTGACGGAGCCCGGGACGAATGCTTTGAATCAGTGGCTGGAAGATGGCAACGGACCTTACACGATGACCATAGTGCCCGACCAGGCTGTACAACGTAACCTCACGGGCAATGTAGCTTTGGATATGATCCGTTTCAACGGAGCCGACAGGGTCACCATCGATGGCAGGGTGAACGGGCAGGGCAGGTACCTGTTGTTCAGGAACCTGGCCGCGTACAACAGCACGTTCACATACATCAATGATGCGAGCGACCATGTGTTGAGGAACTGTTACATCGAAGGAAGCAACAGGGTGACCTCAGGTGGGGTGATACAGCTGAGCACGGGGGTGAGTACGGGTAATGACAACTTTGTGATCACCCAGAACATCATCCGCCAGGGCAGTGCCACCAACCCGAACAACCTGATCAGCAGCACCAGTTCAGCTACGGTGGTTAATTCCAACATACAGATCACGAACAACGAGCTGAGCAACTTCCGCAGCAGCGGTGTTTATGTGTCAGGGACGGGAGCCGGGACGAACTTCACGATAGAGAACAACAGCTTCTATTACAACCTGGCCACGGCAGCAAGCCTGCCTCAGACGGTGATCAGCTTTACCCCGAGTGTTTTGAGCAGCAACAATGTGATACGGGGCAATGTGATCGGGGGCAGCAACAGCAGTGCCGGCGGCACTGCCTGGGTGAACAGCGGAGCGGTTACGTTCAGGGGCATCTATGCCAATGCAGGCACGTACAAGATAGAGAACAACGTGATCACGAACATCAGCCAGACGAGTACGGGAGCCTCTTCGTTCACGGGCATCGACCTGTCGGTGTTCCAGGGGAGCCAGAGCACGGTGAAGGGCAATACGATAGGATCGGCAACGGTGGCCAACGCCATCAGCAGAGCAGGGACGGGCAACTTCACGGGTATCCTGGTGAACTCCACGCTTCCGATCCAGCTGATCGAAGGCAATGTGATCGCCAATGTGACTTACAACGGAGCCCTGGCCGCTTCGCCGGTTATCGCTGGCATCCAGGCCAACAAGGCTTATTTGAGGAAGAACAAGATCCACAGCCTGAATGCCAACGGAGCCTTGCTGACCCCGACGATCTACGGAGTCACTTTCAACGGCACTGCCGGAACGACGAATGAATGTTCGAACAACATGATCTCCCTGGGTGGTGGCACGGCCGCGAACCCGACGATCTACGGTATCTATGAGAACTCTGTTGCCAACTCATACAACAACTACTACTACAACACGGTGAACATCTACGGCACGGCCTCGACGACAAAGAGCAGCTATGCCTTCTACCGTAAGAACTCCACGAACGTGACCCTGAAGAACAACTTGCTGACTAACCAGAGGGTGGCCAACCCTGTGGGCCAGTATGCGATCTACACGGTCTCGTCGACTTACTGGACCTACAGTAACTACAACGACCTGTACACGGCCAGCGCACCACTTGCCAACTGGGCAGGTGCTGACAAGGCCACGATGGCCTTATGGCGTACGGCATCGGGCAAGGATCTGAACAGCCAGAACGTGTTGCCGGTGTTCTACAGCAATACCGACCTGCACCTGACGGTGGTGAACACCTTACTGGACGGCAAGGGAACGCCTGTGGCGGGAACGACAACGGATATCGACAACCAGATGAGGAATGCGACGATCCCCGACATCGGCTGTGATGAGTTCACCTCTGCAGCCAGGATGGGCGAGGAGATCGCATCAGGAACCTATGACCTGACGGTCTATCCGAACCCATTCAGCACGACCACGACACTGGAGGTGACCTTGTCAGATGACCAGAATGTAGAGATCACGGTATACAACCTGATGGGAGAGAAGATTGAGGCCATGGTGAACGGGATGCTTCCGAGGGGAACGCATACGTACACCTTTGGTGGCAACGACCTTCCTGCAGGCATGTACCTGGTGAGGATGGTGGTGGAAGGGGAGAAGACCGTGGTGAAGAGGGTGCAGCTGGTGAGGTAGTGGGCAGTTGGCAGTTGGCCACTTCTGAACTCTGAGTTCTGATTTCGGGCATTCGCCAAGACGGGATGCGGGATGCGGGATACGGGATTTTTCCGTGTCTCAGTTTACCAATGAACCAGTTTACCAGTTGAAAAGCCTTCTGGCATTCTCGCCATCTTGCCTTATCAAACACCACTTACCCATCCTGGTCAGTCAGGTGTTTATAACGCTGCACCGCGTATCTCACTGCATAGTAGCAGAGGAAGATCATGACCGGCCAGCTTAAAAACCATAATATGCTGTGAAGATAATTCATGTCATTCTGATGAATAAGGATTAATATACATGGCTATCGGTTTCGATCTCTGTGATATCCATCGGTTTCTTGTTCATAGCTCTCCATGCCCAGTAAATATATGCCAGGACAAAAGGCACCAGAAGGGAGACATAACTCATCACCGTTAGGGAGTATTTGCTGGAAGAGCTATTTTCAATAGTGAGGGAGCTTTGCAGGTCAAATGTGGAGGGATAGTATGCGGTGTGATTAAACCCTGCCAGCAGGAAGAGGGCAAAAACGGTAAGTACGGTACCGGCACCTGCATACCATATTCCTTTGTTCCATGAAGTAAATAGCGACTTCCCGATCCCAAAAAGGACACCCACCACACCCAGCAGGAAGATCACTGTATTCACCGGCATCTGAATGAAATTGTGAAGGTATTTGTACTCTTCCCTGAAAACCATACGGGTGGCAGGATCGTAAGCGAATCCTTCCAGGAAAAGCAGGCGGATCAGCCAGAAAAGGAAAAAGACCAGAAAAGGGATGGCATTGATCCAGAGCTGCCTTTTGGCCCTTGCAAAGATGTTCTTGTCATTGACGTTGTTCATCAGGTAAAGGATTCCCAGCACCCTGGCCAGGAAGAAGATGCCCAGTCCCAGAGCCAGGTTCTGAATATTGAAGGCAGCTTCCACGCCTCTCCAGGGTGACTCCCAGACGGAAATCACCGGATTGCCGATGTTGGTCAGGTTTATCTTATTCACGGAGAACAGGGATCCGGTAAAAAAGGTACTGACAGCGGTACCCAGCAGAATCGTGCCAAATAAACCATTGATAAACAGAAAGATATCATAAGTTCTTCTACCCAGAAAGTTTGCCGGCTTCGACCGGTATTCATAAGAAACTGCCTGTACGATAAAACAGAACAGGATGAGTATCCAAACCCAGTAAGCGCCACCGAAACTGGTTGAATAGAACAGGGGAAAGGAGGCGAAAAATGCTCCTCCAAAAGTGACGAGGGTGGTGAAGGTGAATTCCCATTTTCGCCCCAGGGAGTTGACGATGAGCTTTTGCTCTGATTCGGTCTTGCCCAGGTGATAGATCAGGGTCTGTCCGCCCTGGACGAACAATAAAAATACGAGTAAGGCAGCAAGCAGTGAGACGATGGCCCACCAATACTGTTGCAGGGCCAGATGTGATAATGTTTCAAACATGATTATTGTCCTCCATCTTTGGGACCCAGCTTGATCTGCCTGGTCATGATTTTAATTTCTGCAATTAGCAATAAGGTGAAAACGACAGCGAACAACACAAAGGTGATCTGTACCGTACCCGTATTGATATGTGATACGGCGGCTTTGGTGGGCATCAGGTCCTGGATGACCCAGGGTTGCCTGCCCATTTCAGCGGTGATCCAGCCCATTTGCTCTGTCAAATAAGCCAGGGGCAGTGTGATCAGGGCGGCACGCTGCCAAAACCGGGCATGTTCCAGCCGTTTCTTTACCAGGAGTACAAGGAAAACACAGAAGAGTATCAGGAACCAGAAGCCCAGCGCCACCATGATGCGGAAGCTGTAAAAGGTGAGGGGGATGTTGGGGACCAGGTCGTTGGGGTCGTTAAAATATCCATAGCCAAAGTATTTGTAGTTCTCCTTGAGAACTTCCAGCGCTTCATTGGCCATGACAGGATCCTGGTCCTTCCTGGCCTGTTTGTACCGTGCCAGGGCATCGATGGCCATCCTGCCCTTTCTCACTTTTTCCATGATGGGCATGATTCCTTCTTTCTCATTGCCTTCCACCAAATCCTTAATGCCGGGGACAAAGGCTCCGAAATCCTTATAGGCAAGATAGGATAGCATATTGGGGATTTCTATCCTGAACGCGAAGTCGGTATAATTTTCCATGGTAGGATCTTCCCCGGTCCTTGAAACCACACCAATGGTCGTGAGCCCGGCTCCTTTTGTTCCCACATACAATCCTTCAAAAGAAGCAAATTTCATGGGTTGCTTCTGTGCGACCTGACGGGCGGAGCTGTCACCCCAGAAGATGTTACCAATGATGGCAAGCAGACCAAAGACGCTGGCAACCAGTATGCTGCGTTTGGCGAATACCTGGTTTCTCTTTCTCAGTAAATACCAGGAGCTGATGGCCACCACAAAGACAGAAGCAAGCACATAACCCGAGGTAATGGTGTGCAGAAACTTGTCGACTGCCATCGGAGAAAGGAAGACCTCCCAGAAGTTCTGCATCTCATTACGGGCTGTTTCAGGATTAAAGCTCATGCCTACTGGCATTTGCATCCAGGCATTGGCGATGAGGATCCACATGGCAGACAGATTCGCACCGAAAGCAGTAAGCCAGGTCGACACCAGGTGGGCCCTTTTGCTCAGTTTGTTCCATCCGAAAAACATCAATGCGATGAAAGTCGACTCCATGAAGAAGGCCAGTATGCCTTCAACGGCCAGGGGAGCACCGAAGATGTCCCCCACGAACCAGGAATAGTTCGACCAGTTAGTGCCGAACTCAAACTCAAGGATGATGCCGGTAGCCACACCTATGGCAAAATTGATCCCAAACAGGGTCATCCAGAATTTGGTGAGTTTCTTCCACTCGGGATCACCGGTCTTCACATAAATGGATTCCATAAAAGCTACAAGAAATCCGAGTCCCAGTGTCAATGGCACGAAAATCCAGTGGTACATGGCCGTCAGGGCAAATTGCCCCCGTGACCAGTCGACAAGGGATGATTGTAATGTTTCCGTCATTGTTATTTTTTTTGAGTTAACTGATCAATCACATAATTGCTTCTTTCTTCATCAGTGGAGAACCTGCTGTTCAGGAAATTGGGGAAGAACAGCAGTTTGATGACGACAAAAAGCACAAAAAGTTTAACCAGGATGATGATCCATAAGGTCTTACCAATGGTCATATTCCTGAAGCCTTCGTAGTAAAAGCGGAATATTCTGTAAAAGAGGTTGTTATGCATGAAGTTCCGACAATATTGGTTCTGAAAAGGCAAGCCTCATTCCACCACCTGGTAGCCGCATTTCCCTATGGCTTCTTTAATAGAGGCGACATTGGTCTTGGTGGTGTCATAGGTGACCGTTGTCTTTTTGGCCTGGTGGTCGGCCTTCACCGAGGAGATGCCGGGAAGCTTTTGCACCGATTCCTGTATGGTGTTCTCGCAACTGGTACAACTCATCCCTTCCACCTTGACCTCTATGGTTTTCAGGGCAGCGGCACCGGTGGTTTTACTGTCGCCGGCCTTGCCCTGGTTGTTGTTACAGGCGAGGAATAATGCCGGCACCACCAGCAGGATCAAAAGAAATCCTTTCATAAATAATGTGTTAAAAATGAATCAACAATTAATAGAATCATTACAAATAAATAAAAAATATTGAATTGAATGAAGATCAGTCTGAAATTTGCTGGTTTCTGACTGGTTTTCAGCAATCTGGAAGTAACACCAACCATGACCAGGCCCAGGAAACCCAGCAGTATGGTAATCACGGTATGTGTGATGATACCGAACAGGGATAGGAAAAGGGCCATGATCACCGACCAGAAGATCCACATAAAGATCAATCGTCGAACCTGTTTTTCGGTGAAATACTCACTGAGTTCTGGCAGTCCGGCCTGGCGGTAATCTTCGCCATGCATCAACAATAACAGCCAGAAATGGGGCACCTGTCCTATGAAGAAGAAAGCCATGATCAGCCAGATGGTGTGATCACTCAAAGATCCTCCCGCGCTCAGCCATCCGATGACCGGAGGCAGGGCGCCCACCACCGACCCGGGGAGAGCGGCAAATGAAGTACGGGTTTTCAAAGGAGTGTACACGAGGTTATACCAGGCAAGGGTCAGCCAGCCTGCCATCAACGGTGAAATGCCTTGCGGAAGATAAAGGATGACGGACCCGGATACCAGGAAAAGGATGGCAATGATGGTAGCTTCGGAGAGGTTCAGGTCCCCGGAAGGCAATGGTCTGGATTTTGTCCTTTCCATGAGGGCATCGGTCTTCCTTTCCTGTATCTGGTTGATGGCCATGGCGGCGCTGGCCAGCAGGAACACCCCGCTGACCATATAAACCAGGCTGATGTCAAAATGCGGATAGAATGCCAGGTAAGCGGTTAAAGCACTGAAAGTTATGGGAAGGGCAATCCGGAACTTTCCTAAGACAAAAGCCAGGAAAAAGATGTTCTTTCCTTCTTTACTTTTCATTCAGGGTTTTAAGATATTCAATGATATCGGCGACCTGATCATCCTTCAGTTCAGTCTTATAAGAGATCATCTGACCGGGATTGAATCCTTTGACCACATCTGCCCCGGGATCATAGATGGAGCGTTTGATGTATTCGTCATCGACGATGATGGTTCTCTCCTGTCCGTTGGTGATGACGGTGATCTTTTCCCCATAGATGCCTTTAAAAGTGGGACCCACTATTTTTGAACCGTCTGCTGAATGACAGGCTATACAGCCTTTTTGTTCCAGCAGCCTGGCCCCGGCTTTGGCAGGAGAAGGTCCTCCAGGCCCGGAAGAGACCACCATTCCTGCCGTGTCTTTATACCATTTCTCGAACTCCGGAAGGGGAAGCACTTTGACCTCAGCATTCATGTATGAGTGACGCAAACCACAATATTCCGTGCAGAACAGTTCATAGGTTCCCGGCTTGTCGGAGATGAACCAGACAAAGTTGTCTTTCCCGGGTACGGCATCCTGCTTGATCCTGAAGGCGGGTATAAAGACACTGTGAAGGATGTCAGCAGCTTTTAGGTTCATTCTTACGGGTTTGCCCTGGGGTACATAAAGAATATTGCTGCTTTTACCATTGGGGTAGTCGAAATTGAACGACCACATACGTGCAGTGGTCGTGACCACCAGGGCATCTTTGGGTGGATGCCTCACGGGAATCCATCCTTTCCATCCGTAATAGAACATCACCATGGCGATCAGGGTGGGAATGACGGTCCAGAGGATCTCAAGTTTGTTGTTGCCATGGATTTCTGTCGGGACCGGATTCCTTTTCTCATGGTACCTGTAAACGAAATACAGCATCACGACGGTGATGGCAACGAGAAACAGCACCGAGACCAGGGTGATGATCAAAAATGCCCTGTCAACGCCGGTCGATAAATTTGAAGCGCCTGTAAACATATTCTATCTGAATAAATAATCAAAAAATGTAAGAACAATCACCAGTATAAAGACGACCATGACGGCTGTGAAGCTCCACCGGATGATCTTGTTGTCGAACTTGAGGTGCATGAAGTACATGAGTACCAGTGTTGCTTTCAGCGATGCGATCAACAGGGCGGCAGTCACACTCAGTGCACCCAGGTTGATACGCGTGATGGAAACCGTGGCCCAGGTCAGGATCAGCAGGCAGATCAGGATAAAGAAATGCAATCCGTACGGAGTGATATGGGTTTTATGTTCGGTCATGGCAGCAGGTATTAATGGATGAGGTAAAAGAGAGGGAACAGGAAGATCCAGATCAGATCGACCAGGTGCCAGTAAAGTCCTCCGTTCTCAAGAAAGGCATACTTGTCGGGCCTGACTTTCTTTTTTTTGATATAGGTCATCACCACGATGAGGATGGTAAGGCCTGCAATGATATGAAGGGCATGCAGACCCGTCATCATAAAGTAAAGACCGAAGAACAAGGTATCACCGTGGCCGAGTTCTTTCAGGAAGTTGGATCCCGGGTAGAGCCCGTGTTCCAGTTTGATGCTCCATTCGAAGTACTTATTCACCAGGAATATTAGTCCGAGAACCACGGTAACGATCAGAAGTCTCATGCAGAGCTTGGTATTGGACTTTTGCATAGCCGTGATCGACATGGCGACCGTCATGCTGCTGACAAGAAGGATCACGGTGTTGATGATGCCAAAAGTATCGTTGAGTTCTTCCCCTGCCAGGTGAAAAGCCACCGGGTTCCTGAAACGGTATATGGAGTAAACGATAAATAGTCCGCCGAAGAGCAGGATCTCGGTAAACAGGAAAAGCCACATCCCGAGTTTGGACGCTTCGTCATCGCGGTGGACAGGTGTGATGGATTCCATAGGTGACTTTATTAATGAAGATTGGGTTTTTCGTGGGTGAAGGTCGGTACCTGGTCGAAGTTTTCGAGGGGAGGAGGACTGGGTATGGTCCATTCCAGTGAACTGCCTTCCCACGGGTTGTCTCCGGCAGGCGTGCCGTTTTTGTAGGCCCTGATCAGGTTAAAGATGATGATGAGGATACCGGTCACCATGATCCAGGAACCGATGGTCGACAGGGTGTTGAGGCCGTGGAACTGTTCCATGTAATCGTAATACCGCCTGGGCATCCCCTGGAACCCAAGGATAAACATGGGGAAATACAGTATGTTGAAGCCGATGAAGAAAAAGGCCCAGCCTACCGTGGCCCACCATTTGTCGTACATCTTGCCATAGATCTTTGGAAACCAGTAATGAAGAGCCCCAAAGAAAGCAGAACCCATGCCTCCGAAGATTATATAATGGAAGTGGGCCACCACGAAGGTGGTGTTATGCAAATGAACATCGGTGGCAACGGAGCCAAGGAAGAGCCCGGTGAAGCCCCCGATCATGAACAGGAACATGAACCCCAGGGCCCAGATCAGCGGCACCTCTATGCGGATGCTGCCTTTGTACAGGGTGGCGACCCAGTTGAATACCTTGATGGCACTGGGGATGGCAACCAGGAACGTCATGAGGGAGAACGCAAACTGGGCCGTGGTGCTCATCCCTGAGGTGAACATGTGATGGGCCCATACAAAATACCCCACCACGGCGATGGCCATGGTGGAAGCCACGATGGCATTATAACCGAAGATGCCTTTCCGGGCAAAGGTGGGGATGATCTCGGAGATCACACCCATGGCTGGAAGGATCATGATATACACGGCAGGATGAGAATAGATCCAGAAGAGGTGCTGAAAGAGGATGGGATCACCCCCCAGGGCCGGGTCGAAAAAACCGATCTGCAGGAAACGCTCGGCGATGATCATCAGCAGGGTGATGCCTACGATGGGTGTGGCAAAGATCTGTATCCATCCGGTGCCATAAAGCGACCAGGCGAACAGCGGCATCTTCATCCAGGTCATCCCCGGTGCCCGAAGCCGGTGTATGGTGGTGATGAAGTTCAGTCCCGTCAGGATGGAAGAGAATCCCAGGATGAAGGCTCCCAGCACTGCCGGGAACATATTGGTCGTGGTCTTGAAACTGTAGGGGGCATAAAAGGTCCATCCGGTGTCGGGTGCTCCGCCAAAGGTGAAAAGGGAGAAGAGCACGGTCAGGATCCCGATGATATAGAGATACCATGACATCAGGTTGAGCTTTGGGAACGAGACGTCTTTGGCCCCTATGAGTATGGGAAGAAAAAAGTTGCCGAAGACGGCAGGGAGTCCCGGTATCACTATCACGAAGATCATGATCACCCCGTGGACCGTGAAGAAACTGTTGTAAACCTGCGGTCCCATGAGGGTCTTCCCGGGTGCGATCAACTCCAGTTTGATGCCCAGGCCTAAAAGGACCCCAATGAGAAAAAAGACCATGATGGTGTATAGGTACATCAGGCCTATCCGCTTGTGGTCGGTCGAAAGTATCCAGGCAAGGATCCCTTTTCTGCCCTGTTTTTCCTGGAAAAAGTTCAGATATGATGCTGATTCTGACATGGAAAGATGCTTATGAAGTGATGTTTTTTTTACGTTTAGGCTTGAAAATCAGTATGCCCAGGAATACCAGGCCGAAGAAAAAGATAAAGATCCCGGAGAGTTTCGTGACGTTGAGAACGTACTGCCTTCCCTGGGGGTCATAGGTGTAACAGAACTGCAACACACGGTTGATGGTGGGTCCTGACATCCCTTTGGAAGCTTCGCTGAGAGCGAGCTTTACTTCAAAAGGCAGGAAATAGGTCCCGTACAGGTAACGGGTCAGTTTGGCCTGAGGACTGAAGATGGCGATCATGCCGGGATGGATGTAATCCTGTCCCACCAGCTTGAACTTGAAACCGACCGTCTCCGTCAGACGCATGATATCGGCACTGTCGGCCACGAAAAACTTCCAGCCTTGAGGGTCGATTTTCTTCTTTAACTGATTCAGATAGTTCTGTTTCTTCTTGATCCCCAGGTCTATGGCCTCCCTTTTATCGAAACTTACCGTCAGGATCTGGTAGTCTTTCCCTATCTCCATATCCATCTTATCCACCACTTCCGCCAGGCTGTTCATAATAGGACTGCAGATGCCCGGACAACGGTAATAAACAAGGTTCAGGATGGTTGGTTTATCGATCAGGCTCACCAGGGGTACGGTGTCATTGGTTTCGGTCACGACCATGATGTCAGGGGAAAGAAGGGTGTCGAGATGCTCCACAACACCTATATCCGGGTCGTTCGTTCCGGCAGGATCTCCCTGCTGTGCAAAAAGCACCGGCAGTGTAAAGAACAGGAACGCTGAGAGTAGGATGGGTCTCATGATATTTGATTTTTAAAATTATTCCACATGATGTTGCAAGCTTTCCTTAAGGTAGGGATGATGCTTCGGTATCAGGTCAGTGCGGGAAAGGGCCATAAACGTCAGCAGGGTGAACAAACCTGCGAAACCGAGCCAGCTCCCGATCTCTATGAACCCGAATTTCGGCGATCCGACGGCTCCAGGTATGATCTGGGTGTACAGGTCAATCCACAAACCGAAGATGAGTATCACTGATACCCATTTCACCACTTTGATGTTCTGATCCATCCTTTTGGCCAGGAGCAGGATAAAAGGAATGAACCAGTTGATGATCACATTGATATAAAATATATAAAGGTATCCTTCCCTCCATTGCCGGGCATAATAGATGGTCTCTTCCGGGATGTTGCTGTACCAGATCAACATGAACTGGGAGAACCAGAAATAGCCCCATACGATGCTGAGCATGAAAAGATAACGGCTGAAATCGAGGAGATGGCTTTTGTTGAGGGAAGGATAGGCGCCCTTCTCATGCAAAAGGATGACGACAAGTACCACGACAGCCACACCGTGGTAAAAGGCCGTGACGAAGTTCTTCAGGGCAAACAGCGTGGAATACCAGTGTACGTCGATCGACATGATCCAGTCGAAGGTGGCAAAGGTGAAGGTGATGGCGATAATGAAGATATATATCTTGGAGTAGGTTTCTGACTTATGGAAAAACGACAGACCTCCTTCCACATCTTCCCTTAGTGACAACCTTCTGAGGATGAGGTTCATGCCTATCCATAGCAAGAAAAATACCGCCAACCGGATCATGAAAAAACCGGGATTCAGATAAGGTGCTTTGTGACGGATCATGGCATCGGTGATAATGGCCTCCTGATGAGACCAGTGATACAGGCTGTTTAAACCGAAGTACAACAGGAGCATGATGACGGCCCCAGCCGGAAGATAAAAGCCCATGGCCTCGGGCACTCTCTTGAACTGTGCCGACCACCCCGATTGTGTGATGTACTGAAGTGCCATGAAGAAGGCTGCCCCTATCGACACACAGATGAAAAAGTAGTTGTTCAGCAGCACGTTGGCCCAGGCCTGCTGTGGGGAAGCGAAGAAACCATATCCCAGGGTGATGACCCCAATGGCGACCAGAACGAAACAACTGATCTTCAACGCAGGGCTAAATGTAAATTTTGTATCCATGACCCGCTTGCTTGTATTTATTTGTGTTGAAGGTTTTTCTGAATATACAGGATGATCTTCCAACGATCGTCGGGGGGTATCTGGGAACCATGGGCTCCCATGGTGTTAAAACCACAGGTGATCACATGATACAGTTCCCCGTCAGGAAGACCCATGACCTTTTCCGAGAGGTAGGAAGCCGGTTTGACCGCAAATCGCTTGCTGGTGAAAAGGTAACCATTCCCGTCTCCTTTCTCGCCGTGACAATTTTCGCAGAAAACTTTATATTTCTCCTGTCCCTGGGCTAAGTTCTCCTGGGTGGGGGTAAACGGATCGACGAGCTCCTTGCCTGCAAGAGCCCTTCCTTCAGGAGTGTTGGGATACGCATAAGGCACCATGCCCCTGCTGATGCTGCCCTTCACGGGAGCCTGCTGGGTCTTCCCGTCCTTGTAGTTCTTGTTGGGTGAGTAAGTCTCATAAGCCATGGAATGCGTCATATCGGGGAAATACTCATACCCCTTGTCATTTCTCGTTCGGTCGCAGGAGGAGAAGGTGCCGGCCAGCAAGAATCCTGTGATCAGGAAATAGGGCCTGGTGTTCTGCAGGTGGATTAATATGTTCTTTATCATAGTGTTATGATGATGTCATTTACTCAACCTCTTTTTCATAAACTTCGCTGGCTCCCAGTGACCGGAGTGCCTGTCCGGCTTGATGCAAATCTCCTGTTGATGGATCAACCACCAGGATAAACTTATCATCAGTGGCCCTTTGATCCGGCATCCTGGCCGGCTTCCCGGGATAGATCCTGGCCATCACCGAAAAGGTGAAAAGGCTGCAGATCGTGATGGTGAGGATGGTCAGAATGATGGTGATCACAATGAAAGATGGAAAGGCATTGGTAGGTTTTCCCCCGAAATTCAGGGGCCAGTCGATGACGGCCGTAAAATACAGAAACGATAAAACGCCGATCACTGCCATCAGTCCGTAGCCGAATGCCCACCAGGTAAAACTGGTCTTTCTGCCCAGACTTTCAAAAACAGGATGGACAGGGTAGGGAGTGTACACCTCCTGAACGTCTATCTTCTTTTCTTTCAATGCTTTAAGAGCATGGACCAACTGGTCTTCCTGGTCAAATACTCCTATGATGCTGGTCTTGGTCATGACGGACAGTATTAATGATCATTAGATTTTTTCCCGACTTGCAACACACCTTTCACCTCGCTGATGGCGATCATGGGGATGAATTTGAAGAACAGCAGCACGCCTGCGGCAAAGATGCCAAGGGTGCCGATATAGACCCCGATCTCCACCCAGGTGGGCTGATAGGTGGTCCAGGAGGAGGGAAGGTAATCTTTGGACAAGGAAGTGACGATGATGTTGAACCTTTCATACCACATACCCAGGTTGATGAACAGGGAGATGATAAAGGCAGCGGCCAGATTCTTCCTGATTTTCTTAAACCAGAAGAGCTGGGGGATGACGGCGTTGCACACGACCATGGCCCAGAAATAGAAGGTGTAGTCTCCAGTAATGCGGTTATGGAAGAAGGTGAACATCTCGTAAGGGTTGCCCGAATACCAGGCCATGAATACTTCGGTGCCGTAGGCAGTGCCCATGATAAGGCTGATAAAGATGAGGATCTTGGCGATGGCGTTCAGGTGGGAGTCGGTCACATAATCCTGGAAATGATAGAGTTTTCTGATGATGATCATCAGGGTCATCACCATGGCAAACCCGGAGAAGATGGCTCCCACCACGAAATAAGGCGGAAAGAGGGTGGCATGCCAGCCGGGGATGACGGAGGAGGCAAAGTCGGTCGACACGATGCTGTGGACGGAGACCACCAGCACGGCAGCAATACCTCCGAGCACGTAGCTGAGGGCTTCATATTTGAGCCATTGCTTCGAGGAACCGGTCCAGCCGAAGGCAAAGAAGCCATAAACAGCCTTTTTAATCTTTGTGGTGGCCTTATCTCTGATGGTGGCAAAATCGGGCACCATGCCGAAGTACCAGAACGATGCTGAAATCAACAGATAAGCACTGATGGCGATAAAGTCCCAGAACAGGGGTGAATTAAAGTTAACCCAGAGTGACCCGCGGGTGTTGGGATAGGGGAAGATGAAAAAGGCAAGCCATACCCTTCCCATGTGGATGGCCGGGTAGATGGCGGCACATCCGACGGCAAAGACCGTCATGGCCTCTGCCGCCCTGTTGATGGATGTTCTCCATTTCTGTCTGAGGATCAGCAGGAAGATGGAGAATGCCGTACCGGCATGTCCAATCCCGATCCACCAGACAAAATTGATGATCTCCCAGCCCCAGGCAACGGAGTTGTTGACGTTCCAGGTCCCTATGCCGTACCTGACTGTCATGTACATGGCGTACACTCCCCAGGCGGCAGCGAGCAGGCTGACCGCCATGGCTGTCTTCCACCAGAGCGGGGCTTTCCGGTCGATAGGGGCGATGATGTCGCTGCTGACATGGCTGAACTTCTTATCCCCTAAAACCAGTGGTCCTCGGATCTCAGTATCGTACATGGTTTGTTATTTTATGTTGATAATTTCTTGATTATTAAGAATGTCCTTGACCTTCCTGCTGGTTCCTCACCTTGGTCAGGTAACCCACCTTGGGTAAAGTGTGCAGTTCTTCCAGAACATTATAGTTCCTGGGGTCTTTGAAAAGCTGGTTCACCTTGCTCTCAGGATTGTTCTGATCTCCGAAAACAATGGCTTTGGCCGGACAAGCCTGTACGCAGGCAGGCATAATGTCACCATCGGCTACCACACGGCCTTCCAGCTTGGCTTTCAGTTTGGCTTCCTGGATACGTTGTACACAGAGGGAGCATTTCTCAACCACGCCACGTTCTCTCACCGTGACATCAGGGTTCAGCACCATCTTGCCCAGGTCGGTCTCCGTCCCGAAATCAAAGGCGGGATTGTCGACATAACGGTACCAGTTGAAGCGTCTCACCTTATAAGGACAGTTGTTGATGCAGTACTTGGTGCCGATACAGCGGTTGTAGGCCATCTGGTTCAACCCGTCCTGGCTGTGGGTGGTGGCAGCCACCGGACAAACATTCTCACAGGGGGCGTTGTCGCAGTGCTGGCACATCATCGGCTGGAAGACCACTTCCGGATTGTTCTCATCTTCAGAATAATAGCGGTCAACCCTGATCCAGTGCATGCTCCTTTTCAGCGACACTTCCTTTTTCCCCACCACGGGGATGTTGTTCTCAGCCTGGCAGGCGATCATACAGCTGCTGCAACCCGTACAGGCATTGAGGTCCACCGACAGGGCCCAGTGATGCACCGGGTATTCCACCTCGGGGTACAAGGTCTGGTGGTGTTTTACAATCTCCTCATGCATCTCGTTGCCGGCGGCAGGATTCTTCTGATACTCGGTAATATTCGTTTCCCTGATGATGGGTCTTCCTTCCATCACATGATGGATCTGGGTCTGGGCAAACAGGTATCCCATCCCGGTCTTTTTCAGGCTGACATTCTCCCTGGAATATTGTTGTACCCCTTCCCTGATCTGCACCAATGGATAGGCATTTTTTCCCGTTTTGCCGGCCTTACCGGTATCGGTCCGTCCGTAACCCAGGGCAATACTGATGGTCTGTGGTGCCTGGCCGGGCTGGACCAGCACCGGGAGTTCAATGAGGTCAGCCACCCTGACCAGGTCGCCTTGTATCAGTCCCAGCTCCTTGGCGGTCTTTGGAGATATGGCAACATAATTATCCCAGGTGACCTTGGAGACAGGATCGGGAAGCTCCTGCAACCAGGGGTTGTTGGCATACTGTCCGTTCCCGATGGCGATGCTCTCATAGACCTGAAGTTCAATATTTTGGGTCTGGGCTGCCGCGATATTGGACAGCATCATGGGAACTACCGTTTCATTTCTTTTAAATACCGTTTGGTTGACAGGCATCTCATATACCCCGTCCTGCAGGATCTTGGTCCAGAAAGTATTGAAACTCCCGCCATCCTTCTGGAGAGAGAACAGGTTCTTTTCCCAGTAATTCCTGATATACTGGTAGGAATCAAGAGAAGAACCACACCATGTATTGATCGTTTCAAGGAAGCTGCGGGTGTCAAAGAGTTTCTGAATGACCGGCTGGCCGAGGCTGTACATACCCAGGTAGGGCTGTGCGTCGGTCCAGGATTCCAGGTAATGGTTGTCTGGACAGCTGTACGTGCAGTGTTTCAGGGTCTCATCCAGCTGCGAAGTGGTGGAAACGGACAGGCTGAGCTTAGCGAGCCCTTTGACAAACCTTTCAGCATAAGGAAAATCGTAAGCAGGGTTCACCTGGTGCATGATCAACCCACCTACCTTGCCCATCTCCATGTCATCGAGCAGTTCCATCATGGCCCTGTCATTGCCGCTACCCAGCTGGCAGGCATCCTGGTAAGCGATGGTCACTCCTTCATTTCCCAACAGGGTATTGATAGCAGAAGTAAGCACCTGGCAGGCAATGTCGTTGGTACCGGAGACCAGCAGTGACCTGCCTTTGTGGCTCCAGAGTGAATCAGCAAGCTCGTCGACGGGCACAGGGGAGGGTGGGGTATGAAGTGTATTCAGGCCTGCCTTTTTGCTGATTTGGTGATAGAGTGCAGCGAGTACCAGTTTCTCCTCGGAAGGTTTGATGGTATAACGCTCATCTGCATTGGAACCTGTAAGTGTTAAGCCAGTCTCAAATTGTATGTGTTTGGATAACAGTGGATTGTCTTTGTTGAGTTTTCTTCTTTTGGTATATTGACTGGTGAATTCCGCCGGGGAAAGCCAGGTGCCCAGGAAATCGCAGTTCATTCCGACGATGAGGTCTGCCTTGTCGAAATGCAATCTTGGAATCAAAGGCAGCCCATTGAGCAGTCGCTGGGCTTCCCTGATGGCATAAAAGGAGACCGGGTCCCAGGTAATGTGTACCAGGTTGGGGTAGACGGTCATAAGGTCTTTGATGGCAGCCAGCAGGGAAGGACTGATCAACGTAGAGGTGAGCAGCACGACCTTTTCATTCTTTGTTTTAAGATCGGTCAGGGCTTTGATGATCTCCCCGTCCATGGTTTTCCAGTCGCTTTCTTTTCCTTTCAGGGCGGGTTTTTCCAGACGGGTAGCCTGGTCATACAATCCGAGAATGGACGCCTGTACCCGGGCATGGGTGCCACCTCCGGAGAAAGAGGTCCTGTCGTTCCCTTCAATCTTTATCGGCCTTCCGTCTCTCACCTTCACCACAACCGGGCAATAATCTTTCCCGTCAAAAAAGGTGGAGGCGTAATACACCGATTCCCCCGGGTTCACCTCTTCCGGTTTAAAAAGGTAAGGGATAGCCTTGTTCACAGGATTTTTACAGCTGCTCAGCACGGCGGCCGTGGCAAAAGAGAACCCGAAGAACTTTAAAAAATCCCTTCTGTTGGCTTCGAGACCTGTTCCATGATTCTCCAGAAAATCCAGGATCTGTTGCTTCTCCAGTGTTTCCTCAGTTTTTACCAGAAGGGGATCCGGGGCCGCCTCCCTTTGGTCTATGCTTTTCCAGTATTTCTTCATTGAGGTGATGTTGAATGCGTTGGCTTCTGATAATGGTTCAGAATTAATAATGACATTTCATGCAGTCGATCCCGCCGATCTGTTCCACGGTCAGGTTCGGAAGTTTCTCCTTTTGCACCCATTCGAGAAGTTTCGTGTTGCGGGTGTAATAAGGCTGGGTCTTCGACTGTATCTGGGTTTGCCTGTGACAGTTGACGCACCAGCCCATCGAAAGGTCAGAGAACTGTCGCATCAGGTCCATAGTCTCAACCGGACCGTGGCATTTTTGACAGGGAACCTTTCCCACCATTACATGCTGGGCATGGTTAAAGTACACATATTCAGGAAGATTGTGTATCCGTATCCATTCAACCGGCTGATTGTTTTTCAGGTGGTCGTAGATCATCTGGATCTCAAATTTCCCTGAGTTCCGTCCCGATTTGACCACGGTATGACAGTTCATGCACAGGTTCAGCGATGGGATTCCTGCCGATTTTCCGGTGTAAACGCCTGTATGACAGTATTTACAGTCGATCTTATTGTCACCGGCATGCACTTTATGTGAAAATTTGATGGGTTGATCGGGGGCGTAGCCCTTGGTCCGTCCAAGGTTGCGGGCCTCGGTGATGGCAATCTGTCCATGGATGGCCAGACCGGCTATCAATACCAGTATATGGATGATGCGGTACTTGATTTTCCTGAAGAAGATGAGGTCAAGCAGTGCCAGGGCCATCAGGATTCCGAACCCGAAAAACAGGATCATCTTTGCCGGAAAAGGTTTGTGAAGGGCTAAGCCTTTCTGGTTGATATAGTTCAGGTAGGTCCTCAGTTGCCTGACCTCCTCGTCTGTGACCGTGAAGCCCGGGTGGGCGGCCTCCATCTTTTCTGAGATGGGATTCTCCAGGAGCTGTTTGACCGCAGAATCTGACTGGTTCTTCATCCATTCCGACAGGTTGAAGGCAGAAGGACTCCAGTTCAGGTCCTCTGAGGTGATCACCGAATGACAGGCTTCACACTGGAAAGCTCCTGCTTGCCAGGGCGTCAACCCGTAAAACAGCCTTTCCCCGATCAGCAGATCGGGGTTGTGCTCGGCTTCCGTCTTATGAGTGGGAGTCTGTTCTTTCCCAAGGAAGGGTTTGTTACCGGAAAAAGCCGGCAAGGTGGAGAAAAAACATAGAAATACTAACCACAAAAAAGGGTGGCGTACCCTGTTTTTTAGGTGTCGCTTGCTCATATATTTGATAGTAAAGGTGTTATAATAAAATAGCCTCAGGTGATACCGCTTTGTTTGGCTAATTTATGCACACTCTCATATATGAGCAAGAGTTTTTAGTAATAAGTTACCTTTTTAAAAGATTTGAAAATGATCTAAATAAGTATTCTGATGCTGAAATTGGCAAAGAAGGCTTATTACGAGTGTGTTACCAGCTGCCTCCGGCACCACCGCCGCCGAAGCCGCCACCACCGAAGCCGCCGAAGCCGCCACCGCCTCCTCCGAAGCCTCCTGAACCACCGCTCCAGCCGCCTGACCTGCCTCCGCCCATACTTCCGAAGAGCATCAGCCAGGTCCAGAAGGGGATACTCCCCCCTATATGCTGGTGTTTGTTGCGGTTGTTGTTAAAGAAGATAAAGACAAGAATAATCAGCAGGATAGGGATAAGGGCCGTCCATTGTCCGCTCTTTTTCCCTTTGCCCGCATATTGATCTGTGGTGATCTCCCCGGCAGCCAGCTTCATGATCACCTCCAGTCCTGCCCGTATCCCCCCATAGTAATCGCCTTGCTTAAAAGCTGGTATCATCTCTTTCTCGATGATCCTTTTGGCAATGGCATCGGGAATAGCCCCTTCAAGTCCTTTGCCCGTGGCAATGAAGATCTGTCCTTTGGAACCCTGGCCGGAAGGTTTGATGAGCATCACCACCCCGTTGTTCATTTCCTTCTGTCCCACACCCCATTCTTTTCCCACCTTGAATGCAAATTCCGATGGTTCGGCGCCTTTGAGGTCATTCACAGTGAGCACCACGATCTGGTTGGAGGTGGAATCGTTGAACCGAACCAGCATGGACTCCAGTTCTGCTGCCTGGCCTGCGTCCAGCATGCCGGCCAGGTCGTTGACCAGGCGGGGAGGGTCGGGCCGGGGAGGAATCTCCTGCGATAAGGCGGCGAACCAGGAAAGACCAATAAATAGCAGGGCAAAAATTTGCCTGATCATGCTCATATAACCGAGGTTTTTATCATTGTGGTCTTTCCGTATTCTGCTAATAATCGAATGCCTGTCACTCAAAGGAAATGTCATCAGGGAGTTCATTGACATCGGCTCTCTGGTAAGGGAAATGGTGTTTTAACTGTTCTCCGGCCAGCCGTATCCCTTCACACAACCCCTTGGTGAACTCGTCGTTGCGGAAATGGATCAACATGGTCTGGCGGATCCCGTCCCAAAAATCATCTCCCACCTTTTTATGGATGCCCTGGTCTCCAAGAATGGCAAATTTTCTGTTCTTCAGTGCAAGGTAGAACAAGACCCCGTTCCTCTGCTTGGTGTCCTGCATGCCAAGGGTCTTAAAAATGCCAAGAGCCCGGTCCATGACCTCCCCTTTGCAGCTGTTCTCAATATGTACCCTGATCTCACCGGAGGTGTCCAGTTCAGCATCCATGATGGCCTGGCGGATGTCCTCCTGCTGCTCCGGAGTAAAAAAATCCCTCGCTGTTTTCATTATCAGAACTTTACATCAGGAGCCTTCTCGGCACCTTGTTCAGCCTCAAAATAGGGTTTCTTTTCAAAGCCAAACATGGAAGCGAAAATGTTCTTCGGGAATTTCCTGATGTTGGTATTGTATGATTTGACGATTTCGTTGTAATCGTTCCTGGCCATGTTGATGCGGTTTTCCGTCCCCTCCAGCTGGGCCTGCAACTCCAGGAAGTTCTGGTTGGCCTTCAACTCGGGGTACTGTTCCACGACAACCATCAGTCGTGCCAGTGCAGAGCTCAGGTTAGCCTGGCTCTCCTGGTAGGCTTTCAGCGAAGCCTCATCCAGCTTCTCCGGACTGATGGTCATCGACGTGGCTTTTGACCTGGCCTCAGTGACTTTCTCGAAGGTCTCACTCTCATGTTTGGCGTAACCCTTTACCGTCTCTACCAGGTTGGGAATAAGATCTGCCCTTCTCTGGTACTGGCTTTCGACCTGTGCCCATTGTTTGGTGACATTCTCTTCCCTGCTGACCAGTCCGTTATAGATCCCGACCGCTGACAGAATAATGATCAGCAACAGAACAACGACGATTCCTACGGTTACAATGGTGTTTCTCATTTTCAATTTGATTTAAGTGATTAAAGTTCTTTTTTAATGATAAAGATATGAATATTTGAGGTTCAGAATGAAACGACCCTAAAAGGATTCTATTTTGGATCATTGGATCATCTCCAGGCTTCGCGAAATAAAGCGGGTGAGTTCTTCCCCTTTCAGGAGGTTCTGGGAGAGCATGGCCAGGTCGGTGAGCTGTTTGGCCAACCGGCTCCTGGTTTCCTCGTCTCCGGTCTCTGACAGCCTGGTAATCAAGGGATGGTTGCTGTTGATGACCATCTGGAAGGTGTCGGGCAGCTCACCCCAGTAGTTCATGCCTCCCCCCATGGACGACATCTCCTTCATCCGCCTAATAAACTCCGGCTGTGTGATCACCACCGGTGCATCGGTCTCCGACAGGCTTTCAAACTGTATTTTGTACTTATCTTTTTCGACCACCTGCTCAAATACCGGTTTCAGCTCTTCCTGCTGTTCGGTGGTCAGCTTGCTGGGCAACCCCTCATCTTTGACAATGAGCTTGTCGGTGGCTTCGGAGTCGACCCTTTTAAAGTGACATTTCTCGAAGCGGCTTTCCAGTGCGTTCACGAAATGGTTATCCAGCGGGCCGTCCATGAGCAGTACATCGTACCCTCTTTCCCGGGCCGACTGCACAAAAGCATGTTGTTCTTCCGGCTGGGAGGTATAGAGATAGACCAGATGCTCGTCCTTGTCTGTTTGTTGAGCAGCGATCTTTTCTTTATATTCATCAAATGTAAAGTATTGATTATCTGTGTTTTTCAGGAGACAAAATTTCTTAGCGCGGTCAAAGAAGTTCTCTTCTGAGATCATACCATATACTATAAAGACCTTGATATCATCCCATTTTTTTTCGAAACCGTCCCGGTCATCCTTAAAGAGATCTTCAAGCTTGTCGGCCACTTTTTTGCTGATGTGATTGGATATCTTCTTTACGTTGGCATCACTCTGCAGGTAGGACCTGGAAACATTCAGGGGAATATCGGGTGAGTCGATCACGCCATGCAGCAGGGTGAGGAAATCGGGCACGATCCCTTCCACGGAATCCGTCACATATACCTGGTTGCAATACAATTGGATTTTATTCTTCTGTATGTCAACATATTTCTTCACTTTGGGAAAGTAAAGGATGCCGGTGAGGTTGAAAGGGTAGTCCACATTCAGATGGATATGGAAGAGTGGCTCCTCGAAGGTGGCAGGATACAGTTCCCGGTAAAAATCCCGGTAATCCTCATCTTTCAGCCCGGCGGGCTTTCTTCTCCATAAGGGATTGATATTGTTGATAATACGAGGTGCTTCAACTTCTTTTTCCACCTCTTTCCCATCAGCATCCGTTTCTCCTTCGGCTTTTTCCCATTTCTTCTCTGTCCCGAACTGTATGGGTACCGGAAGAAACTTACAATATTTCTTCAGAAGTTCAAGGATGCGGTATTCATCGGAGAATTCAGCGGAGTCCTCGGCCAGGTGCAGCACCACGTCGGTTCCTCTGTCTTTCTTGTCCGAATCGTCCATCTCGTAGTCCGGACTTCCGTCGCAGCTCCAGCTCACCGCCTTGCTTCCCGGTCCTTTTTTATAGGATTTGCTGATGATCTCCACCTTGTCGGACACCATAAAGCTGGAATAGAATCCCAGTCCGAAGTGCCCGATGAGGCTGTTCTGGTCCTCAGGGCTCTTCCCTTTGTATTTTTTGATGAAGTCTTCGGCACTGGAGAAGGCGATCTGGTTGATATATTTGTCCAATTCTTCGGAGGTCATTCCAATGCCTTTATCTCTGACAGTCAGTGTTTTATTTTCCTTATCAAGGATGACCACGATAGTCAGGTCGCCCAGTTCCCCTTTGTATTCGCCCATCGACGTCAGGGTCTTGAGTTTTTGGGTTGCATCTACAGCGTTGGATATCAATTCCCTGAGAAAGATCTCATGATCGGAATACAGGAACTTTTTGATGATGGGAAAGATGTTCTCGGTTTGAACGTTGATTTTACCTTTTTGCATGACACATTCCGTTTGATGAATGGCGGAGACCGGTCAAAGCACGTGCCAGGGTCCGGGTGCTGACATTTTGGCGGTCTCTCAGTAAAGGAATATTTACCGCGGAGACGCAGCGAGAGGGATGTTCGATAAGGCAAGATGGCAAGAAGGCCAGAGTGCCAGAATGATTTTTCAACTGATATACTGGTATACTGGTAAACTGAAAAACTGCCCACTGCCTACCGGATCACAGGCCTCTTGATGAGCATCACATTACGTACAAGGGTATCATGCCGGAAGGTAATGTTCACCGTATCAAGGGATTCATTAAACAGTCCTTTCCGCACCAGTTCACAGTATTGGTCACGATCAAGTTTGGAATATTCCTTTCCATCCACCTCCAGAAGCTGGTCGCCGGTCTGTATTCCTGCTTCCTCGGCAGGGGAATGCTCAAACAAACCGCCGATGATCAGCTTCCCGTCAGCATAGGTCGGGGTAAAACCAAAGGTACCCAGGTCACCGGTGCTGTCTTTGGCGAGTTCCTCCAGGTAAAGTCTCTGGCGAGGATAGTCGAAGGTGACCCTGTATCGGCTCAGAAACTGCATCCCGATGGTGGAAAAGCCTGACTTGCTGAGGGTCACATATTGTGCATCCACCGGGCTGTTCCCCAGTTTTATTGCATTCGACTGAAAGAGCCAGGTGGTCTCGTCTTTCCCGCCGAACAGCCCTAAACGCGCCTTCCCATGGAAGCAGGCCATCTCATGCCCTGTCTTCTTCAGCTTCTTCAAGAGTCTCCTGGATGCAATATCGAAGCCGGAACCGGAACCATAGTCCACGATCACGTTCCTGACCTTCACGCCTTCAATTTCCATGTCAATGACCGGAGAGCCCGTCAGATGGCTCTTAAAGGGCAGGCTGACGGCCTGGTCGGAAATGAATACGTTCTGTTTCCGGTCGGTAAGGGTAAGGGTATGCTGGCTGGGGTCGATCTGGCAAACGGAATAGCGGAGAAGGTTGGCCCCGAGAATCCCCTGGAAGGGAAAACACGAAAGCTCCAGCTGGGCATTGAAATCATAGATCCCGGCCCCGGAAAGGTAGAAGGTCAGATTGCCGAGCCTCAGGCTGTCCAGCTCTGTGAAATCAATCCTTTGCCGGTGTCCCTGGGAATCAACGATGGAAGGGCCGGGGAAGCGGTTCAGAAGGAGGGAAGAAGAAATCTCTCCGGAAACCACGGTGAAGGCACCGGTGTCAAGTAAAAATTCATATTCCTTTCCGTTGATCCATACCTTCACCAGGACCATGCTCTCATACAGCCTTATGGGGATGGTTTCACTGTAATTTTCCTGGGGAAGGCTGTTCCGGGTGATCAGGTCGAGCACCTTCAGGAGGTGGCAGGAAGAAAACAGGAAGGGGAGACTGCAGAGAATAAATCCCTGAATGACAACTCTTCTAAATGCTCTTGATATGCTGAAAGGACGCATGACAGTTATTCCTGTTTTTCACGTTCCCAAAGATAGCCGCTTGGGTGTGATATGTTAACAGCCTGTTATAAAAAATACCAGGAATTTTCATCCGAGGCGTATTCAAATATGCAACATTGTATATATTTGCAACTTCTTGAACTTTCTCTCGGAGTTCGTGTTTAAGCTTTATATTAATTTTCCTATACAAGCATGGAGGCTCAGAAAATCTCGATACTGGATGGTACAATGATGGTCCCTGACTATCCGGTCATTCCTTTTATAGAAGGGGACGGAACGGGACCCGATATCTGGAGGGCGTCGGTCAGGGTGTTTGACGCTGCCGTTGAAAAGGCCTATCAGGGCAAAAGAAAAGTATTCTGGAAGGAGGTGCTGGCTGGTGAGAAAGCATTCCATCATACGGGAAACTGGCTACCTGAGGAGACCCTTCAGGCATTCAGGGAATATGTGGTTGGGATCAAGGGCCCGCTGACTACCCCGATCGGCGGGGGCATCCGTTCTCTCAACGTCGCATTGCGCCAGGAACTCGACCTCTATGTCTGCCTTCGTCCTGTCAGGTATTTCAGCGGCGTACCCTCACCGGTGGTCCATCCTGAATGGGTCGATATGCATATCTTCCGTGAGAACACCGAAGATATTTATTCCGGCATCGAATACATGCATGGCGATCCTGCCAATGACAAGCTGAAACAATTCCTTCTCCAGGAGATGGGTGTAAAAAAGATCCGGTTCCCGGAGACCACCTCCCTGGGTATCAAGCCTGTGTCAATGCAGGGAACAGAGCGCCTGGTCAGGGCAGCCATAGAATATGCCTTGTTACACCAGCTTCCTTCGGTGACCCTGGTCCACAAAGGCAACATCATGAAATTCACCGAAGGTGCCTTTAAGAACTGGGGCTACGCGCTGGCTGAGAGAGAATTTGGCGACCGGACCTTTACCTGGTCGGCCTACGACCGCATTGCCGAAAAGGAAGGGAAGGAAGCCGCCGAAAAGGCTCAGTCAGAGGCTGTTGCTGCCGGAAAGCTCATCATCAAAGATGTGATCGCTGATGCCTTCCTGCAGCAGATCCTTACCAGACCCAAAGAATACAGCGTGATCGCCACCCTCAACCTGAACGGGGATTATATCTCCGATGCCCTTGCTGCCATGGTGGGAGGCATTGGGATCGCACCCGGTGCGAATATCAACTTTCAGAATGGATATGCCATCTTTGAAGCCACTCATGGCACTGCACCCAAATATGCCAACCTGGATATGGTCAATCCCGGTTCGGTGATCCTTTCCGGAGCACTCATGTTCGAGTACCTCGGCTGGAACGAGGCTGCATCCCTGATCTACCAGGGAGTGGAGAAAGCCATCCAGGCAAAGACCGTCACCTATGACTTCCACCGGCTGATGGAAGGAGCCACGAAGCTGAAGTGCTCCGAATTCGGTACGGCGGTCATCGGAAAAATGTAAGTCTTCACTGAGAACAAGTATCAGGTAGTGTCATATTAACAATAAGTATTATGTCAAGGTTAAAAGACAAACTTTTAGAAAAGATTGAACAACAACGTCCCAGGGTCAGCAAGCTGTTGAAGGAATACGGGGATGTCATCATCGATGAGGTCACTGTTGAACAGGTGATCGGAGGCATGCGCGGCATCAAGAGCCTGTTAACGGACATCTCCTATCTTGATCCTATGGAAGGGATCCGTTATCGCGGGTATACGCTGCCTGAGATCTTTGAGAAGCTTCCCAAACCTAAAGGAATGGAGATGCCTTATGTCGAAGGCCTGGTCTACCTGCTGCTGACCGGAGATATCCCGACTGAGAAGGATGTGGAAGAGGTTCTGGATGAATTTCAGAAACGTCGCATCTTACCCAGATACGTGTATGAAGTCATCGATTCCATGCCTTGCTGCAGCCATCCCATGACGATCTTTTCCTCTGCGGTGATGGCCATGCAGAGGGAGAGTTTCTTTTCCAAGAAATACAAATCAGGGCTCAATAAAATGGAATACTGGGATTCCACCTACGAGGATACCATGAACCTGATAGCCAAACTCCCGGAAGTGGGGTCGTATATTTACACCAAGTTGTACCGCGACGGCAAACGGATACAGCAGAACCCCAACCTGGATTTTGGTGGCAACTTTGCCCACATGATGGGCATAAAGGAGCCCTTCGACGAGGTAGCCCGTCTGTACTTCATCATCCATGCGGATCATGAGGCCGGTAATGTGAGCGCCCATACCGGTCACCTGGTGGCCAGTTCCCTAGCCGATGTGTACCTGAGCATTGCTTCCATGATCAATGGCCTGGCAGGCCCGCTGCACGGTCTTGCCAACCAGGAAGTACTGCGCTGGCTGCAGGAGTTCTACGATAAGATGGAAGGCAAGGTGCCTACCGAAGATGAGATGAAGCAGTTTGTGTGGGACACCCTGAACCAGGGCCATGTGGTACCGGGATACGGCCATGCCGTATTAAGGAAAACGGATCCCCGATACATGCTTCAAAGAGAATTTGCTCAGAAACACATGCCGGATGATCCTCTCTTCAAGTACGTGGACCTGCTGTTCAAGGTGGTTCCTCCCATCCTTCTTGAACAAGGAAAGGCCAAGAATCCCTGGCCCAACGTGGATGCCCAGTCAGGTGCTATCCTCTGGCATTATGGCCTGAGAGAATATGATTTTTATACGGTACTCTTCGGAATCGGAAGAGCTATCGGCATCTGCGCCAACATCGTATGGGACCGTGCCCTGGGTTTCCCCCTGGAAAGGCCGAAGAGCATCACCACCGACATGCTGGAGAAGATGGCCATGGATCCCAAAGCCAAGAGAAGCAAGAAAAAAGGAGGTGGGGAATAGTTCTATGTTGAAAAGAAGTGTTTCGGGGAATTAAAAGCCGGAAGCTCCTTTGTCAACCCAACTTCGCATTTCATCCATAAAGAGGTAAAAGGGTTCTTTCCATTTTACCTCTTTGTTTTTCAAATCCCTGACGGCAGGCTGCAGGGCAAAAGGTACGGAGGAACGCCTTTCCAGGCTGGCCAGGATGCGGTCCATGGTCTCTACTTCCTTGTTGTGGTACAGCCAGTTATGTTCCACCATGCGGTCGAAAAATGCCTCAAAGCGGGGCGGGAAGAACTCACGGTGTTTCACGATCCTCGTATACACATTCATTGTGAATTCCAGCAGGTCCACCTCAGCAAAATCCTTCCAGTGGATGGCCAGCAAGTGATCGATGAAGACATCGATGATCACTCCTTTCATGTGGGGGTAGTCTCCGTTGAGGTTCTCCTTCATCTTCCTGAATCCGGCCGATTGGTTGCACCCCTCATCCAGGTAGCGGTGCCAACGTACTCCTTTTTTGATGTTTTCCGGCAAGGACAGGTTGTTCGGGTTCCCTTTGACATAGTCGCCAAAGAAATTACCGGCGAGTGTCGCATCGCTGCCCAGGTTGAAATATGTGTGGCCCAGAAAATTCAAGAAGATAGGAAATATTGTTTCATTGAAAATACAGCATCATGTCCTCGTGAGCAACAATAAAGGGAAGATTACCAGTGGTTTAGGTGGATAAGATCAGGTGTAAAACGTTGAGGAGTGGGTGGAAACTCGGCCGGATAACCCAGGGCAATGATGGAAAAAGGGAGATGAGGGGAAGGAATACCGAGAAGAGATGCCGTCTTTTCCATCCTGTCTTCCCGGGGAAACACTCCGATCCAGACCGACCCGAGTTCCAGTTCCGTGGCTTGCAGAAGGATGTTCTGGGTGGCGGCGCTGCAATCCTGCACCCACATGTCAGGCTTGAAAACCCTGACCAAGTCGGCCACCACCACCACAGCGGCGGTCGCCTTTCGCAGCATGCCGGCATTGGTGGTGACCGATGCCAGCTCGTTCAACCTGGTCCTGTCGGTAACCAGGATAAACTGCCACGGCTGCTGGTTGCCGGCTGAAGGGGCCATGACCGCAGCTTCAATAAGGAGCTGCAGCTTCTCTGGTCCAATGGTTTGGGAAGTGTACTTCCGCACGCTGCGACGTCTGAAAAGCAGATTCATTTTAAATTTTTTTGGAGACAAAGGTCGGTAAGATTCCTGATTATTCATGAGTCTGTGAAAGGAATCCAGGGTAGCGGACCCCATCTGTTTCTATTTCATTTCAATGATTAACGAAGATGCTCCAGGTCTTGTTTATCTCGGAAAAAACCAGTAGGTTTGTTATCCATTTTTTTTAAAACTATATACGTTATGAGTAAATTATTATTGCTTGGAGATGAGGCCATTGCGCAGGCTGCTTTGGATGCGGGGATATCGGCCATGTATGCGTATCCGGGCACCCCTTCCACGGAGATCAATGAATATGTCCAAAATTCAAAAGAAGCAAGGGAAGGGAAGGTGTTTTCATCCTGGGTGGCCAATGAGAAAACAGCAATGGAAGCAGCCCTGGGGGTATCGTATGCCGGAAAGCGGGCTATGACCGCGATGAAACATGTTGGGCTGAACGTGGCTGCCGATCCTTTCATGAATTCTGCCATTACCGGGACGAATGGCGGACTGGTGGTAGTTGCCTGTGATGATCCTTCGATGCATTCATCGCAGAACGAGCAGGATTCCAGGTATTACGGCAAATTTGCCATGATCCCTATACTGGAACCTTCCAACCAGCAGGAAGCTTACGATATGACCTACTATGCCTTTGAATTCTCTGAAAAGTATGAGGTCCCCGTGATGATCAGGATAGCGACAAGACTGGCACATTCGAGGGCAGGGGTGGAACGGAAGGCCGTCAAGCCTCAGAATTCCCTGAGGATACCGGCCAATCTCAAACAGTTCATTTTGCTTCCGGCCATTGCAAGGAAACAGTACCGGAAACTGCTCGACAACCACGCTGAGTTCGACAGGGTTGCAACCGAAAGCGGGTTTAATAATTATTTTGAGGGGAAAGACAAAAGCCTTGGCATCGTGGCCTGTGGTATTGCCGTTAACTATCTGAAAGAGAATTTCCCGGGTGGTGAGATCCCGTATCCCATGGTTAAAGTCGGACAGTATCCTTCTCCCAGGGCATTTTTAATGAGGTTGTACGAAGAATGTGAAGAGATCCTCGTCCTTGAAGACGGATACCCCATGCTGGAAGAGCTGATGAAGGGAATACTGCTGAAAGGCAAGCCCATACATGGCAGGCTGGACGGGTATATTCCCCGCGACGGAGAGCTCAATCCCGCCTTGGTCGGTCTGGCCCTTGGGATCAAACATGCTCCCGGCAAGGATATCCCGAAAGTCGTGGTAGGACGTCCTCCTTCGCTTTGTGCCGGCTGCCCGCACATCTTCTCCTATAATGCGCTTAACGAAGCATTGGCAGAATATGCCAAGGGAAGGGTTTTCTCTGACATCGGATGCTACACACTGGGCGCACTGGAGCCTTTTAATGCCATCAACTCCTGCGTGGATATGGGTGCTTCCATCACCATGGCAAAAGGTGCCGCTGATGTGGGACTTGACCCTTCCGTTGCCGTCATAGGCGATTCCACCTTCACCCATTCCGGTATGACCGGTCTGCTTGATTGTGTGAAAGATAATTCCAATGTCAAGATATTGATCCTGGACAATGCCACCACGGCCATGACCGGGGGACAGCCTTCAGAAGCCTTCGGTCGGCTGGAGGCCATCTGTAAAGGACTCGGAGTGGACGAAGCCCATATCCGCATCCTCAATCCCTCTCCCAAGTATCATCAGGAAAACCTTGATGCCATAAAAGAAGAACTGGCTTATAAAGGGGTTTCTGTCATTATCCCACGCAGGGAATGCATACAGACTGCCGCTAAGAGAAAGCGAATGGAGATGAAAGTGAAGAAGGCTGAGGTCTGAATCCGGTACCAGGCAGCAACAAACGCAAGAACGAACAACAAATTCAATTAATCATGAAGAAAGATATTATCATGGCCGGTGTGGGAGGACAAGGGATATTGTCGATCGCTGCCACCATAGGCACTGCGGCCATCAAGCTCGGTATGCACCTGAAACAGTCGGAAGTGCACGGGATGAGCCAGAGAGGTGGCGACGTGTCCTCTAACCTCAGGATCTCCGATGATGAGATTTTCTCCGACCTGATCCCCCAGGGAAAAGCAGATATGATCATCGCGGTGGAGCCCATGGAAGGTCTGCGCTATCTCCCCATGCTTCATAATGAAGGATGGCTGATTACGAACACAAAACCCTTTGTCAATATTCGCAATTATCCCCCAGTTGAAGAAATAATGGCCGAGGTGACCGCTATCCCCAATCATATTCATCTCGATGGCGATGCCATTGCCAAGGACCTCGGTGCCCTCAAATCGGCCAATATGGTCATCCTGGGAGCTGCTTCCCCCTTTCTGGGCATCCCATTTGAAGAACTGGAGAATGCGGTCCGGACGCTGTTTGCAAGAAAAGGCGATGAGGTCATCCAGGTGAACCTGGATGCAATGAGAAAAGGCAGGGCCGGGGCCGAAGCCCAGATGAAAGGTTAATGGCCGCTCAGTGGGCGTCCAGCCCATGGAGCATCATCACCAGATGCCGGAACGACGGATTAAGTTCCTGCATATACTCTTTTACAGCCCTTTCACTGCCGGGCAGGCAGAAAACAAGGCTTTTCCCCAAGACACCGCACAAGCTCCTGGAAACCAGGGCCTGGTGCTTCTCACTGCCAAATTTCAGCCTGATATAATCCATGATTCCGGGGATCTCTTTGTCTAACAATGGCCTGACTACCTCAGGTGTGATGTCTCTCGGACCAATGCCGGTGCCTCCTGTGGTGAAAATAAAATCAACTTCTTCCTCTTCAGCCATGAGGAGGAGGTTCCTGAAAAGCTCATCCTCATCAGGGATGATATGCTTTTCAAATTTGATGTTCCAAGACTCTGATTCACAGAATTTTGTGAAATGATCCATCAGGGCCGGACCGCTCAGGTCGGTGTATTCTCCGCGACTGGCCCGGTCACTCAGGGTAATGCTCAAGGCTCTGAAAACCTTGGGTGAATATGTGAGAGCATCTCCCTTCTTTAAGGCGCCCCCCTGAAGTACCCTGCAGAAAATTCCTTCCCTGGGCATGATGCAGTTGCCCACCTCCCTGAAAATGGCACAGTTGTCGCCATGACATTTTTTACCGATCTGTGTGATCTCCAGGATAATATTTTCGTTGGAAAACCGGTCGAGTGGGGAAGCCTCGTAAAGGTCCATTCCTTCCGTGGTGATGTTCTCGGCAAAATCACCGGGCATGAAGGTTCTGTCTGCCTCCCTGGAGAATTTCTGTATGCTTTCCATCCCGAGCAGACTTACCTGCCGGTTCATGAATCCGGCATGGGCATCACCCTCCAGTCCGTCATGATTTACCTGGCAGGCCTGGACCGGTGTCTTTACGGTACCCTTTTTTTCTGAGATATTCAGGGATTGTATCTTCAGTTTTCTGCTTTCTGCAAGACTCATCAGTGGTTATTTAAATGGTCAATGGTCAGTTTTCGTTTTTTCAATGAGCTGAATATCATGGATAACCATTTCCTTATCTGCCGCTTTACACATATCGTAGACAGTCAGCAAAGCGACTGAAACCGCGGTCAGGGCCTCCATTTCAACACCGGTGGGCCCCGTGCATTTTACCATTGCGTCCACCTTCACTCCTTCCTCATTCAGGGTGCATTGCACGCTCACATGAGTAAGTGAAAGGGGATGACAGAGAGGGATCAGGGAGGCCGTCTGTTTCGCTGCCTGAATGCCTGCAAATTCGGCGATGGAAAGCACCTCGCCTTTTTTCATTCCGTTTTTTTGGATGAGCCGGCGGGTCTCCTCCTGCAGTCGTATCCATCCTTCTGCACGGGCCATCCGGATTTGTGCCGCTTTGTCAGTGACATCGACCATGCGGGCTTTGCCTAGTTTGTCTGTGTGTGATAACTCGCTCATATCTAAAGATTTATCCTCCAATATTGTAAAAATGGCCGGAACAGTTGATGGTCCCGGCTGCTGGTTTATGACGCACAGCGGAAAGCAGTGCCTTTTCGATGCCCAGTATTTTAGTGTCAAATACCAGATCATTGAAAAGACAGGGTTTGATCTTGCCGTCGGCAGTGAGTCGGAGACGGTTGCACTGTTCACAGTGGCCTCCGTCGCCTCCTTCCACTCGTTGATAAGATCCGTTTTTCAGGTCCATCTGGTGAATAAAGCGTACTTCCACTCCTTTCTGCCTGCCCAACGCGGCTACTTTCCGGGCATCGGGATCATGGATGGTACCATTGATCACGCAGTTAATCTTGACCGGGTGGAGACCGGCTTCCAGGGCGGCATCGATTCCCCTGAACACCTTCTCAATATCTCCACCCCGGGTCAGGTAGCAATATTTTTCAGCATCCACGGTATCGAGGCTGATGTTGACACGGTCCAGTCCGTTGTCTTTTAAGGTCCTGGCATAGTCTGAAAGCAATTGTCCGTTGGTGGTCAGAGCCAGGTCCTCCACTCCTTCAACGCCCCTTATCATCTTCACCAGGTCAGTGATACCTTTTCTGACCAGAGGTTCTCCGCCGGTGATCCTTATCTTATTGATTCCCAGTTTAACAGCGACGCTGACGATTTCAAGAATTTCTTCAAACCTCAGGATATCATCATGGGACATCTGCCGTATGCCTTCTTCCGGCATGCAATACCTGCAGCGGAGGTTGCAGCGGTCTGTCACCGAGATCCGCAGATAGTTGATCGGTCGGTTAAATGAATCGTACATCCACCAGGGTTTTTTCCTCTAAAACCGTTATACCTGGCAACACTGTAAGTATTCCCAAGGCATCGGCATAAGCATGAATATGGGCTGATCCGTGGTATTCCACCGGAAACACCTGTCCGTCGGTGACTCTGACCGGCACCAGGGCAAGTCGTTCGGCTGATTTACGATTCAGACGGCTGCCCATAGGCAACCTGACGATCTTTGGCTGGTACCTGTGCCCCATCGAGTTATAGACAAAGGGTTTGACCAGCATTTCGAACTGAACAAAAGAGGACACGGGGTTTCCAGGAAGTCCGAAACAACTTACCGGGCCTCTCCTGGCAAATAGAGTGGGGCTGCCTGGCTGGACTGCTATTTTCTTGAAGATAATTTCGAAACCGGCCTTCTGCAGCGCTTCAGGCACCAGGTCATAATCACCCATGGACACACCTCCGGTAAGAAGGACCAGGTCATTCTGAGCGGAGGCAGTCTCAATGGCCCTGGTAAGTGATGACATCTGGTCATGAATGATTCCATAATAGGTGACTTCCATACCCATCTTTGCGGTCTGGGCCTGTAACTGCCAGGCGTTGCTGTTCCTGATCTGTGCAGGGGCCGGGATCTTATGGGGCTCCACGAGTTCATCGCCGGTGGTCATGATCCCTATCCTGAGGTTTGGATAAACCAATGGCTGAGCCACTCCGGTCGACGCAAGCATGGCTATGTGCTGGGGTTCCAACAGCGTACCGGCATCCATCACCTTCTGTCCCCGGGTCACATCTTCTCCTTTAAAACAAATATTATGATGGGTTTTCTCTCTGTTGAATCTGATATGATCTTCATCAACCTGTACGGTATCCTCCACCTTGATGACGCTGTCGGCACCCCGTGGGATCATGCTTCCGGTCATCACCTTGATGCACTGGCCGGGGCCGACCTCTTTCGAAGGGACCACCCCGGCGGGCACCGTCTCCATGATTTGAAGCGTGTGATGCAAATCGGAGATCCGGATCGCGTATCCGTCCATGGCTGACTTGTCAAAGGGCGGCATGTCAACGTCAGAAATCACGTCCTGTGCCAGTACCCGTCCAACGGCATGCTCAAGATTCACAGGTTCCGTCTCTTCCGGAATACAAGCATGAGACAATACCAGTTCTAAGGCTTCATTGAAAGCAATCATGAATGAAAGGCATTGAGTTTCTTTCTGAAATACTCATAAAGAGCAAGCTGAGAACGCACCTTTTTTTTCTGGCCGCCCGTCCGGTAGGTGTTGCCTTCTTTAAGTCCGACCCTGCGCGCTTTGGTGTTGTCCTGCATCTGGAAGTCCATGATGGTCTTTAATTCCATCTGTATCTCCGGATCGAGAATGGGTGCCGCCACCTCGATGCGGTTGTCGAAATTCCGGATCATCCAGTCGGCTGATGAGATATAATAGAGTGGATCTCCGTCATTGCAGAAGATGAAAACCCTTGAATGTTCGAGATAATGGTCGATAATGCCGAAAACCTGCAGGTGCTCCTCCACCTGGTTCTCGGTGGCGAGAAGAATGCAGGCTCCACGCACCTGTACAATGATGTCAACGCCTTCGGTGGCAGCCTCATAAATGAGCTGCGCCATCTTTTCGTCCACCAGATTGTTCAGTTTGATCTTTACCCAAGCTTCTTTACCCGCTCTTTTATTTTTTATTTCTCTTTTCAATAAGGAAGAAAAGTGGTCCCTCATCTTAAAGGGAGAGACAATCAAAGATCTGAATTTCTGTTGTTTGTAATTAGACTCAAACAGTTCAAACACCTTCAGGACATCCTGGGTGATGACAGGGTCTGCAGTGAGCAGGCTGTCATCAGCATATAACATGGCGGTAGTTTCGTTAAAGTTCCCTGTCGAGATGTTGGCGTAATATACATTGTTGCCTTTCTCTTTCCTGCGGATGAGGATCAGTTTTCCGTGTACCTTGAAACCCGGGATGGCCTGGATGATCCTGACGCCTTCCTCCTGCAGCATCTCTGTGTACTGTATGTTGGCCTCTTCATCGAACCTGGCCTGAACTTCCATGAAGACGGTCACTGATTTGCCGTTTCGGGCCGCGTTGATCAGGGCATTGATGACATTTGATTCAATAGCCAGCCGGTAGAGGGTGATCCGTATCGAACGCACCTGAGGATCAATGGAGGCTTCTCTCAGCAGATCGATGATGTATTGGAAAGATTGATACGGAAAATGAAGCATCAGGTCTTTTTTTCGTATGGCTTCAAAAAGACTCATGCCCTGGACCAGGGCGGGGTGGGGAAGAGGCTGGATGGGCTTGTACTCCAGATCAGGACTGCCCACATTGGGAAACCGCATAAAGTCCCTGAAGTTATGATATCTCCTGCCGGCAATGACCGAGTCGTTGCTGGTCATTTTCAGCTTCTTCTTCAAGGTGGCGATCATGATCTCAGGCATCTCCCTGTCGATGAGAAACCGTACCGGGCTGCCGGAGGTCCTCTTCTTCAGGCTTTCTGACATGATCTCCAGAAAACTCTTGGAGACATCGCTGTCGATATCCAGTTCTGCATCACGGGTGATTTTAAAGGTATAGGCAGAAATGGCATTAAAGGTAAAGATGGAAAATACCTCTCTCAGATTATACCGGATCACATCATCCAGCATCATGATGTACTTTCTTTCGGAATCTTCAGGAAGGATGACAAAGCGTGAAAGCTTGAAAGTCGGGATCTTGATCACCGCCATCAGCGACTTCTCCGTCTTTTCCTTCTTTTCCATGATGATCCCCAGGTAGATGGACTTGTCTTTCAGCGTAACATTGGCCCTGTTGTCATCGAGCATGACCGGGAATAAACTGGGCCTGACCTGCTGACGGAAATAATCCCTCACAAACTGTCCCTGGGTCTCTGTCAGTTGTCTTTCATTAACGATATGAATCTGGTGCTGTGACAGTTCCTCCACCAGTGAGCTGAAGATCTGGTCGAAGCGGGACTGCTGTTGAAGATCGAGTTCTTTGATCTTTTTCAGGAGCTTCCTGGTCTGCTGCACCTGTATTTTTTCATCTTTCGATTTGAGCTGGGCAAACCTGTTGAGGGTAGCCACCCTGACCCTGAAGAACTCATCCAGGTTGTTGGAATAGATTCCGAGGAATTTGATTCGCTCAATCAGGGGTACCGACTTATCCTCAGCTTCCTGCAACAAGCGCTCGTTAAACTGTAACCAGCTGATCTCCCTGTTGTTAAACTTATATTTATGTTTGGATGAAGCGCTCATGGGATATTCAGGGTAAAAGCTTGGGTAAGACCACAAACAGCGTGGATCTTTTGGCTATGGATATTTCATTCCAATGATCGGTCTTAAACTCCAGGGCAACGACGCCGGTGGTGGGCAGGATCTCCAGGGGCTGGTCAAGGAACAGGTTCGCCAGGTCGGTGAACTCAGGGTTGTGTCCGACCAGCATCAGGGTCCTGATGTCATCATCTACGGCAAAGATCACCTCCAGGATACGTTCTTCATAGGCAGCATACAGGGAAGGTTCGATAGAAATACTTTCAACTGGATACTCCAGTCCCTTGGCAAGAAGTGCTGCCGTTTCCCTTGTCCTTACGGCCGGACTGGAAATAATGAGATCGGGAAAGCAACGATGCTTAACCAGATATTGAGCGATCTTATGTGCCCTTTCAATCCCTTTGGGCAGCAGTTTCCTGTCGGCATCCCTGGGAACCGGCGTGACCCGGTCCGATTTCGCATGTCTTACCAGTATTAATGTTTTCATTGAATGACCCTACGGGAAACAGGTGACAAAGTTACGAAACCTGATGTTACCCAGAGGTAATCTCCAGGGCCGACGCATGTTAATTTCTGAGCAGAGCACAAACAGCCTTACCTTCTTTTTCTGCTTCTGGTAATGTAATAGCAAGTTTCATTCTCGACTCGGCCCTGGTCGATCTGGTGTTTTACTTGACAAACAGTTCTATATTAACTATATTTACAGAATATTACCAAATCACCGTTTTATGAGCCAGAGACACACCGCTGTTAAGTTAATAGCCTGTATTGCATTTTGTTTGCTCACGGGGCAACTGGTCTTCGGTCAAAGCATGACTGTTGATCTGACACCTTCAGATTACAACGGCAATGTCAATATCAGTTGTTTTGGTTTATCGGACGGAAGCATCTTTACCACGGTTACCGGCGGGACACCTCCTTATGTTTACCGGTGGTCGAATATTGATACAAGGCCAATATAAAAAAATGAAAATTATTCATTTACGTTTAGTCTTAACCTTGTGCTTTGGGATAACTACAACCTTTGTTTATTCCCAGCAATGGCAAATCGCCAAACATGCTGGAGGGGTGTGGTTTGATGGGTCGACTTCTTTAGCTTTAGATTCTGTCAATAACATTTATATGGGAGGTAAATATTCATACGGTGCTACATTTGACAGTCAGACTATTGGCTGCAATGGATATTGGGATTACTTTATTGCCAAATACCAAGTAAACGGTGACCTGGTTTGGGTCAAACATGGGGGAGGAACAGGAAATACCTTTGATGACCTGGATGAAATCTCAGAAATCAAGATCCATGACCAAACCCAATTGTATGTCGGGGGTATTTTTACTAACCAGGTTACATTTGGAAATTCCACATTAAATTCAATAGGAAATTATGAGGCGTTCGTTGCTAAGTTTGATACAGCTGGTGATTGTATCTGGGCAAGAAGCATTGGAGGTGTTGGAGATGAGATTGTTCACGGAATTGAGGTTGATGTGGTAGGTAATGTTTATATCGCTGGATATTCGAATTATTCCACCATGATATTTTTTGATACCACTTCTTCTTTAACAATGAATGGTCATAGGTTTTTTATGGCCAAGTACGATCCAGATGGTCATTTACTCTGGACTAAATCCATAGAAGGCACAGGATGGCTAAATATTGCTGATATTACACCTGTCAATAACAATTTTTGTTTAACTGGTTCGTATCATGGAGATATTACCTTCGATTCGGTGAATCTTAGCACTAACAAGGAAATTATGCCTTGTATCTTCATCGTGGATACAGCAGGTCAGGTCCTCTGGTACCAATCCTTCGAACCGAAACAAGCAGGCAGTATGAATTCCTCTTATCATACTGCGTCAGGATACTTGTATTGTATTGGTTATGCTGTGGACAGCTTGATTATTGGTACAGATACCCTGAGTGATGAGGGTGGTTTCCTGCTGAAGTTGGATGAAAATGGAGACCCCAAATGGATGAGAAGAATTGGAAACTCAACGAGTATTGCCGTTTCAAGCAGCGAAAAAATTTTTGTGACTGCTACTGAATATGGAACACAAGTATTTTCAGATTGTGAAGCAATCCCTGGTACAGCTGACCATACTCTATTTATTGCAAGAATTGACAGCGCCGGAGAATGTGAAGGAGTGGTACAGGTACCCAATATTAGTCAAGTCAATCAATCACTCTTCGATGCCCAGGACCGGTACTATATCACAGGCTCTGGTTACGCTACAGAATTCGGAAATATCACTTTAGGAAATTATGGGAATGCCGATGCTTTCTGGGCTGCGTTGGATTGGGTCAACGGCGAAGAGGAGAACAACAACAGGCCGGAGGGGGAGCTATACATTTATGCCAATCCCAACACGGGTGTTTTCCAGTTGGTTGTGCCAGAAGAAGCACGTCACGAACCTTCGCTCACCCTTAATATCTACGATAACAGCGGGAAAGTCATCCACAGCC
>CAZSDK010000004.1:144504-174577 GCA_964605655.1 uncultured Bacteroidales bacterium | reverse complement strand
CAAAGTTATTTAGTTTTATTGATTTACTTTGACACACTTTATTGAACATCCTCAAGACTCAAGCTGTCATTGTAACTTGAATGGGGTAATTTCGATTTTCCAAATAATTTTTCAACAGGGAGACAGACAATAAATATTAAACAATAAACCATGAAAATCGCAAGCATAATCTCTTTATTCCTAATCCTGACAATTGGTTGTAATCTCAACCGGAATATCAATAAACAACAAAACTCCTGCTTTAAAGAGTTCCCTGGTTCTATGGTGGATATGTCAACGCCTGAGAACACCATTAAAACATTGTGGAAATGGCGGATTTGGTACGATACTTCTTTAATGGTCCTTCCGATACAATCGTTCTATTTTCTGGTTACAAAAGAGACAAAGGACACTCTCAACCACCAAGGAAACAATAGTTATAAAGAGCTAGGCACTAAACATCCTTATAACATCAACTCCATTGATACGGTTATCTTTGAAACTCAATCAAGGGTACTTATAACAACGAGGGAATTCTTTTTGAATGACTCCCCCGAAAGTTGCTTTCATCATAAATACATATTGTTAAAACAGGGTAGTAAATGGTACATTGATTCTAAATTTCAAAGATGTTTTTACTGTGAAGGAACGGGTAAAACAGAAATTTTTGAAACTGAAGAACTTGAAACATGTCCATGGTGTGATGGCAAAGGGTTTATCGAATCTTGGCGATAGATTTTAGTTTTAATACGACTCCGGTTTCTATCTATTAGTTCCTTAAACTTCACAGATTCAGCGTCAAAATCGCCGCGTTGACCGATTTCTTTTTCCACAACCTGGGCTTGGATTTAAATTTCAGGGAAATTTGTACCTATGATGACGCACAGGATCCCGGCACTTCTCTTGTCTTTTCTTTTGCTGCCTGCATTCTTCTCCATGACGTTGTCGGCACAGGACCAGCCTGCCAAAGGGGATTTCTTTGCCAGGAAAAACATCCGGGCCGTGAGGGTACAGCAGGCACCAAAGATTGACGGCATACTGGAAGATGCCTGCTGGCAGGGGCTGCCGGTGGCATCCGACTTTGTCGAGTACGCCCCGAATAACGGTAAACCGTCGGAGTTCACTACTGAAATCCGTTTTGCCTATAATGATGAGGCCCTGTATGTAGCCGCCATGATGTACGACCCGGCACCCGACAGCATCGACCACCAGCTGGGCCAGAGGGATCAGCTCGAGGAGCTGAATACCGACCGTATGTCGGTCGACATCCTTCCCTATAACGACGGGCTCAACATGTATGAGTTTAAGGTGAGTCCTGCCGGGGTGCTCAGCGACGTGAAATATACCGCCATCGGTCAGGACCCGGCCTGGGAAGCCGTGTGGGAATGCGGTACGAAGATCAACGACAAGGGATGGGTGGCAGAGTTCAGGATCCCCTTCTCCTCCCTTCGTTTTCCACAGGTCGATGAACAGGTGTGGGGCATCAACATCTGGAGAAACGTGAACCGCCTCAACCACTGGTCGACCTGGTGCTATGTCGACAATAAGTCCGAAAACATCTTCAAGTATTACGGCGAGCTGCATGGCATGACAGGGATCTCCGTACCCCTGCGGCTTTCCTTCTCACCCTTTATCGCATCCTACGCCGACAAACAGCCGGAAGACAAGAACCCTTCCTACCTGTTCAAAGGGGGCATGGACCTGAAATACGGCCTGTCGGAAAGCTATACCCTCGACATGATCCTCATCCCCGACTTCGGTCAGGTACAGTCCGACGAAGAGGTGCTGAACCTCACGCCTTTTGAGGTCAAATACGACGAAAACAGGCAGTTCTTCACCGAAGGCACCGAACTCTTCAATAAATGTGGCATCTTCTATTCACGAAGGGTGGGAAGCCAGCCCCGGGACTATCTCCGGCCCTATTACAGCCTGAAGGAGGGAGAACAGGTCAGCAAAAACCCGGAGGAAACCCGGCTCATCAATGCCACCAAGGTCTCGGGAAGGAACGCCAAAGGCCTGGGCATCGGCCTCTTTAATGCCATGACCTCCAACAGCTGGGCAGAGATCAGCGACTCCACGGGAGAACAAAAGAGAAAATTCCTGACCCAGCCTTTCACCAACTACAACGTGCTGGTCTTCGACCAGAACCTGCCTCATAACTCTTACCTGACACTGATCAACACCAATATGAGCATCCCTGACGGAGATTACCTGGCCAATGTCACCGGCATGGAGACCAGCCTGTACAACAAAGCCAACTCCTTCCAGATGATCGGACAAGCCTGTCTCAGCCAGCAGTTCGCAGCAGGATCGAACCCGGTGAGAGGCCACCGCCTGATGCTTAATGGTGCCCGGCCCCGGGGGACCCTGCGATACAGCTTCTTCCGAGACCAGACCGACAACCATTATGATCCGAACGACATGGGGTATCTCTCCCACCGCAACATCGCCTACAATGAAGTCAAGCTCTCCCATTTCATCACACAGCCCGTCGGAAAGATCATCAATTCAGAGACTTCCCTGCCGGTCGACTACCAGACCACCTTTGAGAAATCCCTTTTCCAGGATTTTTATGCCGGCATCAGCAACTATACCACCTTTACCAGCTACTGGTCCACCTACTTCATGATAGAAAGCCATCCACTGGGGGTCCACGACTTTTATGAGCCCAGATGGGAAGGATGGTACTACGAAATTCCTGCATATACACAGATGTCCTGCAAGATCAACTCCGATTCCAGAAAACGACTGATGGGAGTATGGTCGGTCGATCTGATCAACAGTCCCGGGAACAAACTCTTTACCTATGCTCTGTCGCTCGGGGCCCGGTTTCGCTTCAGCGACCGGCTGAGCCTGGAGGCACAGTCAAAGTTTCAGAAAGAGAATAACAATACTGGATGGGCAGATGTCCTCCTCACCGATCCGTTAGCTGAACCTGAGATCATTTTCGGAAGAAGAGATGTTACCACCATAGAAAACGTGATCTACGCGCAATATATCTTCAGCCCTGTCTCAGCTATGACCTTGAAGACCAGGCATTACTGGTCGAAGGCAGCGTATCTCTCTTTTCACCGGCTTGGCGATGATGGGAAACTGTATCCGGTTGACTATTCAACCAACGACATGAATTTCAATGTCCTGACCATCGACCTGGCCTACCGCTGGCACTTTGCTCCCGGAAGTGAACTGAGCCTGGTGTGGAAAAACAGCATCCATGTAAGCAACGGCGCTCCCGAGCCAGATTATTGGACCAGTTTTTCTCATACCATCAGGGAACCCCAGGCCAACAGCCTCTCCGTAAAGGCTATTTATTACATTGATTATCTGAAGGTACGATCGAAACTGATCAGAAAATAATTGCGATATGTAGCGTCATGCCATGGCATGACGCTACATACCGCAAATCACAGGAACGAAATTGTAGGATCATGCCATGGCATGATCCTACATGCCATGGCAAATTCCAGATCAAAAAATTGTAGGATCATGCCATGGCATGATCCTACAATTTTGTAATTTTTTCCCATATACCCATGAATCCAATTCCTATTGGATAATTTTGCAGGCCGGCCGGCGTTGAACCAGATCACCGGTGACCTTATGCATAAAACGATCTTCCTTCTTGCACTTTTAGCTGCATCGCAGCTGCTTCCCGCTCAGAGCACCCGGGATTGGGACAACATCACAGGGTCTTATGAATCCATCAGGCAACAAAAAAACATCAGCCTGCCATCCCTTACCTCCCTGATCCGCTCCTCGTCGGAAGACCCGGAAATGCGCTATGCCCTGCTCTTTTACTGGATCACGCATGAAATCGCCTATGACGTTCCGCTCATGATGAACCCACAGCCGTATAAAAGTCCGGAAGACGCCGTCAGCCGCACCTTCAGCACCAGGAAGGGCATCTGCCAGGGCTATGTGGAGCTGGCACTGTCGGTATGCAGGCAGCTGGGCATCACCTCCTTCATCATTGCCGGCTACACCCGCCATCAGGGGATCCTCAATCCCCTCCCCCACTCCTGGATGGCGATACAGCTCGGCGGTCAGTGGTACCTGAGCGACCCCACCTGGGGCGCGGGATATGTCGATAATATGTCTTTTACCGCACTCTTCAACCCTTCCTGGTACCTGGTGAAACCTGAAGCCGGCATTCAGCAACACATACCCTTCGACCCCCTCTTCCAGTTCCTTTCAAAGCCCTTCTCCTACGAAGCTTTCAATAGTGGCGACAGCCTGCAGGTGGAAGCCGGCAACGACTTTCCTTCTGATTCCATCAGCCAATATCTGTCCTCGGACCGCGCTACCCAGATCGATGCCACAGTTCGCCGCATCAACGGCAACGGTGCCCAATCGGAGTTGCTGCAACGGCATCTCAGCCAGATCCTCATGGAAAAGAAAATATTGGAACAGAACCTGGTCATCAACCAGTTCAACGAGGCCGTTACCCTCTTCAACCAGGGCGTCAACCAGTTCAATGTCTATATACAGTATAAAAACAAGAAATTCCAGCCACCCAGGGATGACGCCCGTCTCAGGGAGATGATATCCCAGGTAAAAGCCCCCCTCAACAAGGCGAATGAGCTCATGCAGCGGCTTCAGAGCGATGACCCCGCTCTCAGCAGCAACATCAATCAGATGAGAGGAAAGATCAGCCAGTCGATACAGAAACTCGGGGAGGAGGTACAGTTTGTCGAGGCTTATATCGGCACCCCGGTGGCACAGCGAAAGAACCTCTTCGGACAGGCCCCGGTACGGCATGTGAAAAAGCGATGAACCCCTGAACCAACCGTATTATTTGATAATTTTACCACTCCTATCATCATTCAATTTTCAAACCTCTTTTCACTATGATTATCACCACCACCAACACCCTCGAAGGGAAAAAGATCACCAAGTACCTGGGACTCGTATCCGGGGAGACCATCATCGGAGCGAACATTTTCAAGGATTTTCTGGCAGGCATCCGCGACATCGTGGGCGGACGTGCCGGTGCCTACGAGAAAGTGCTGAAAGAAGCCAAAGACACTGCCATCCAGGAGATGACCTATCAGGCACAACAGCTGGGGGCCAACGCCGTCATCGGCGTAGACCTGGACTATGAGTCTCTGGGCGCCAACAACGGCATGCTCATGGTGACCGCTGCCGGAACGGCCGTCTTCGTGGAATAGACACTGCGGTTTCCCCATGGACATCAAAGCCATCCACCAGGAAATCAAGGATTTCTGTGAATCGAACCAGAATCCTGAGATCGTAAAAAAGTACTCCCGCTACTTCAAGGAGGGATACCAGGGATACGGGCTAGAGAAAGGGCTGCTGGAAGGAAAGATCCAGGAGATCCTGGACCGGGAACAGCCCCTGATGAAGGAGGTGCAGGAACTCTCGCTGTTGCTCATCCCGGAGCAGGCCTATGAGCTTCCCTCTGCCGCCATGCATTCCTTCATGAAGATGAAAAAGCATTATTCCAGGGAGAGTTTTCTCACCATCGCCCGATGGCCCGACATCGGCATCACCAACTGGGCCCACGCCGACTGGATCTGCATGGAGCTGCTGAAAGAGCACCTTAAGAAAAAGTACTTGGACGTGTCTGACCTCGAGCCCTGGAGGTTTTCAGACAGGCCTTATAAAAGAAGGATCTCCCTGGTAGCCATGATATACGTGATGAAGGCAGGACATCCGCCCGGAAACATCCTCGAATACACCGCTCCATTGATGCAGGACACCGAAAGAGTAGTACACCAGGGGGCAGGATGGCTGCTCAGAGAGACATGGAAGAAACACCCGACAGAGGTGGAGGTCTTCCTGCTGAAATGGAAAGATACCGCACCCCGCCTCATCTTTCAGTATGCCACTGAGAAGATGAGCAAGGAAGACAAGGAAAGGTTCAGAAAATCCAAATAACAGTTTGGCAACACTCCCGGGAATACTTCGCAGGACGATGTGGCCGCTGCTGCTGGCCGGCGTGGCCCTGCTGGTGTCCTGGCTGATCAAGAAGGATTTCTCCCGCATGATCTGGGCCGATGCGGAAGGTTATTACCAGTATCTCACCGCCGTTTTCATCCATCACGACCTGAAGGCACAGCCTTACGCCTATTTCCTTCCTGACGGCACCGCCTTCAACAAATACACCTATGGCGTCGCCCTCATGCAGCTTCCCTTCTTCCTTGCCGGGATGTTGGTGAACATGGCCCTTCATCTTCCCCATGACGGTTATACGGCCGTTAACGGTTTCTTCATCACCCTGGCATCTGTCACCTATACCCTGTTGGGAATAAGGTTCTTATGGAAGACGACCGCCTCCACCGACCGTACCGGCAGGCTGGCGGGCCTGGGCCTCCTCTTCCTGGCATCCAACCTATTCTTTTACACCCTGGTGGAATCGGGATTGAGCCACAGCTTCTCTTTCTTTCTGATAGCCTGGTTCCTTTACCGGGTCCCTCCATTCCTACAGTCACCCTCAACCCGTAACACCCTGTGGTGTGCCTTACCCCTGGCTCTGGCGGTCATTGTCCGGCCGACCAATGCGGTCGCCGTGCTGTTTATCTTCCTTTATGACATCAACCATTGGAAGGAGCTTGTGGGCAGGCTGAGGTGGTTTTTCTCCAAGGCCGGGCCCGTGGTGATCTTCCTGGCCACCGCCTTCCTGCTTTTCCTGCCGCAGATGTATTACTGGCATCTTACCACCGGGCGCTGGCTGGTGTATTCCTACCATTATTCCTATACCGACAACGAGACCTTTCGCTTCTGGGCACAACCCCGTATGCTGGCGGTGCTGGCAGGTCCCCGTAGCGGATGGCTGGTCTACAGCCCGGTGATGCTGCTCAGCCTGGCCGGTATGGTGAGGGGATTTATCATCAAGGCGCCCTGGCGGTGGGCGGTGCCGGTCATCTTTGTGCTGATCTGGTATATCAACGCCAGTTGGTGGTCGTACACCTTTGCCTGTGGATTCGGGTACCGCAGTTTTGTGGATTTCTACGGGCTGATGGCCTTACCTTTTCTGGTCATGGTGCAGGACCTGGTCTGGCGTCTGCCTTCCCGGCATAAGCTTCTGCTGCTGATCCCTGCCGTGGTGCTGGTTTACCTGAACATCCGGCTTTCCGTCTTTTATGATGCCATCCCTTGCTGGGACGGGCCCGGCTGGGGCTGGGAGGATGTCGGACAGCTCCTGATGATGATGGCGGGGATGGAATAATACATTAAGTGAAAAACTTGAAAATTGAAGGTACAAGGCAAGGTTGAGGTGACAAGTAAATGCAGGATAAACTATATATTCCTCTCCTTCAGTCTTTTATACTTCACTTTCCTGCTTACACAGTCAGGCAGGCTTCAGTTTTCTCCCCTTTCCCTTTTATAAACTCCTGCTTAGCGTATCCGGATGCCTCGGTTAACTGGGGAATCGTGCAAAAAACCTTACTGGTTATTCATTTTACAGGTAAAATGAATCGAAACGATAGAAGTAGCTACTTATGTCACTGACACCCGTGGACAATGGTCTGAGCCGCGAATCTCAGCCCCGAGAGGGGCTGAAGATGAAATATTACAGTTCTTAGAATTTTCATTCAGAAGCTTAGTTGATCAACTTTTTTTAGGACGAGACAAGATGCTAAAAAATTTGTATTTTCACGATATGAACCACAATTATTGATCATACCTTTTATCATGAAAAGAACTATTGTTGCATTGCTTTCAAACCTGATGGTTCTTTCAGGTTGGGCAGCCGATTATTACTGGGTAGGAGGTACCGGTTCCTGGCATCAGTATGCTACCCACTGGGCCACTGCTTCAGGTGGCAGCACCTTCTATACTTCTGTGCCCACCGCGAACGACAATGTCTTCTTCGATATCAACTCCTTCACTGCTGCCGGTCAGACTGTCTCAACATCGTACGTTTACACGATGGCATGCCTAAACATGAACTGGACGGGAGCTGCCTACAACCCCACCTTTACAGGCCCAGGCACGCTCAATATCTACGGTTCTCTCACGCTGATAAGCGAAATGACCATTTCTATCTACGGCAGCCTGAATTTTAAATCCACTCAATCGGGACGGACCATCACCAGTGCCGGGAAAACATTCGATGTCGGCATTAATTTCGACGGAGTCGGGGGTGGTTGGACCCTGAATGATGACTTCAATGCCGGCTCCAAAAATATCGTGCTGGAAAACGGATCTTTAATAACCGGCGGTCATTGCCTTACTGCCGGCAAGTTTCAGTCTAACAACAGTAATACAAGAACTATAGACATAACGAATTCCACAATCATTCTGAGCAGTACAAGCACCTATGAATGGCATATCAAAAACACCAACCTGACACTCCATACCGACAATTCCACCATCAGGTTTACGGGCAGCAACGGTGGCATGCAGAATTACGGATCAGGAAACATAATCTACCACAACATCGAATCCACCGACACCGGCACGGGAATCTGCGAGATTTATTTCAACTCAACCACCGGTATCATCAAACGGTTTGAAACTGTTGGCAACGGTAGTGTATACGGTATCTGCAGCCTTGACACTGTCATTATTCATCAAAATGCTACTGTTACTTATACAAGTAATTTTAATTACGCACGTTTCGGAGGATTGGCGACCTTAAATAACAATCAGACTTTTCACCGGGCTGACTTCCTCGGCAATGCATCCATCAATGGAAGTGTAACTGCAGATTCTGTTCTCCTGACTGCAGGAATGTCATACGTTATTCAATACAACAAAACGCTGACTATCAACGACAACCTTTCGCTTTCCGGAAACTGCGCAGCCTATATCTCCATTAAATCAAGCCAGGCAGGGAGTTTAGGGAAGATTTTCAAAGCATCGGGCACGGTGACGGGAGAGTACCTGCTCCTGAAAGATATCCAGGCCTTAGGGGGTGCCAGCTTCATCGCCCTTCATTCCATCAGCCTTGGAAACAATCCCGGTTGGACCATTGACTCACCCTCGTCCAGCAATTTTTACTGGATAGGCGGAAGTGGCAATTGGGAAGACGGCACGCACTGGTCACAGGTCTCAGGCGGTGAAGCTTTAGGTTGTGTCCCCAATGTGAATGATAATGTATTCTTTGACAACAACTCATTCACCACTGACAACCAGGTTGTTACCATACTGGGTGATGCCTCCGGCAACTGCTGGTGCCGCAATATGACCTGGAGCAACACCAACTTCGATGCCTCCTTTAACGGAGGCAATACCCTGCACTTCTATATCGCAGGGCATTATATGCTGAGCCAGAAGGTCGCCAATAATTACCAGGGTTATATCCATTTCACGTCGGGCCTGGCCGGCAATGCCGTATATGCGGCTGGTCAGGCCTTCTCCAATGATGTGTATTTCGACGGTTCCGGCGAGTATGTCTTACAGGATACCCTGACGGTGGAAAATAACGATATTTTTGTCAATAACGGCTCATTCGTGACCCAGGGCTATCCGGTAAGCTGCAGGACTTTAACTGCTTCCAACAACCTTCCCAGGGTGATCGATCTGGGTACTTCAGTGATCACCCTTACCGGAACAACCGGTAATGAATGGTACGTGAATACTTCAAATCTCACCCTGATCTCAGGAACCTCGGAGATCATTATCACCGGTGTCAACGGCGGATTGAAAAATCTCCAAAACTATCCCGTGACCTATTATAAGATACGTTCCACTGCAGGCACGGGTACCTGTAATATCTCAAACGCGTCTGTAGCAAACACTTATTACAGCATCCAGGCCAACAGTAATCTTACCCTGGGTGCCCACAGCCAGGCAGACTTCGTGGAAACGACGGGTAATCTCACTGTCAACGGAGCTTGTAACATTGAGTACCTCACGGCAGGCGGGACAGCCACTTTTAACGGCACCAGCAGTTTTCACAAAGCAGTGTTGAACGGTAATGGCAGCATTAACAGCAACAACACTTTTGACACGCTGGAATTAAGTGCCGGGAAAGTTTACACTTTTGAAAACGGCAAGACCCAAACGATACATCAGGCGCTGATCGCTGAAGGCAATGCGGGTGCCATCGTGGTCATTCAATCAAGCGTCGCAGGCCAGCAGGCCATCTTCAGCAAAACATCGGGATCGGTGATGGTCAGTTATGTGAGTCTGAAAGACAACAAAGCCCAGGGGGGCGCCTTATTTATGGCCGCCAATTCCGTAGATCTGGGTAACAACCAGGGATGGAGCATCTTAGCCGGATGCCTCACCGATTTGTACTGGGTTGGAGGCACCGGAGACTGGAGTGATATGACGCACTGGTCTGCCACCAGCGGAGGCGATGGCGGGGTCGGCGTGCCGACAGCCAACATCCACGTCCGTTTTGATGAGAACTCCTTTACCCAGGAAGGGCAAACGGTGACCATCAACGGTACGAACGTACTGTGTCATGACCTTGTGTGCAGCTCCACCGTGAGCCATGCCATATTCAGCGATGCCACCAGCACCCTAAGCATATACGGGTCGCTGATACTCGCCCCGGCCACCTCCTGGATGATAGAGGGTATTGTAAACCTCATGTCGGCCGGCACTGGCGACACCCTCGACCTTCAAGGGAACAGCCTGCTTAACAAGCTGTACCTTTCAGGATCCGGCTCCTGGATCATGACCTCTGACCTGTCAGCCGGCAACGCAACCATCTATTTAAACTCAGGTACGCTCATCACGCAAAACCATTCCATTTCTGCCGGACATCTCCTCTCTTCCCTGACCAACCCCAGATCTTTGACACTGGGCAGTTCCACCATAACCCTCTCTGCTTCAGGCTCTCAGGCCCTGGTGCTCAACACCCAGGGACTGACATGGGACCCCGGCACGAGCCTTTTCTTGCTTACAGGCAGCAACGCCGGAATTGCTGTCACCGGAGCATCTTCCATTGCCTTCCATGACATCACCTTCGGGAACCCGTCAGGCACCGCTACCCTCAACGCACAGGGGAGTTTTCATGACGTCACCTTTGAGGGGAACGGGACTCTGCAGCCTGAAGGAAGCTATCATGCACTTACCTTACATGGCAATGCCGTCATACAAGGCCTGGTGAACTGTGAGACCCTGACCCTGAAGGGGAACGCAACCTTTAACAACGATGTGGAAGCAGGTTTGCTGATCCTTACGGCAGGAAAGACCTATACCCTTCTTTCCTCAAAGACCCTGCATGTCCTTGACTCAGTGTATTGCCGCGGCAACAGCTGCCAGCCCATCCTCCTGCAGTCATCCAACCCGGCCGTTCATGCTACCTTTGATAAAGACGGAGGCTCTGTCGCCGGCGACTGGATTCAGCTCAACGGCATCCACACAGGCAGCGGCAGCGGGTACTGCGCCGGCAGGCACAGCACCGACCTGGGCAACAACGACGGTTGGATCTTTGACGATGCCCCCGGGTACCATTACGGTCTTCCGGCAGACACCCTTCTTCTGCCTGGACAAACCCTGCTGCTAACAACCGAAAACTTTAACGGCGGACTCCAGTGTACCTGGAAGGATGGAAGCCATGATAGCACCTACCAGGTCTCATCCACAGGCATATTTTGGGTCGAAGTGGACTTTGGCGGAGGCTGCCTTGGCAGAGATACGATCATTGTGATCTATGCCACCGCCCCCGTGAGCCTGGCAGGTACAGTGTCTTACAAAAACAACACAAATACGCCCATAGCGAATACCGTAGTGCTTCTCATGCGGTACGGCAGCATAGTGGCAACCGATACGAGCAGTACAGATGGAAGTTTTCTGTTCCCGGAAGTCATCCCGGGTTTTTACACCCTCCAATGTGAGTCACCCTTTGCATGGGGAGGAGTCAATGCTGTGGATGCCCTGCTCGTCCTGAAACATTTCACCGGCATTGTCTATCTGGAAGGATTGAACCTGAAGGCTGCCGACGTAGACGGTTCCACGTATATCAACTCCATCGATGCCCTGCTTATCTCCAAGAGGTTTGTCGGACTTATCGGTGGTTTTTCCATTACCGACTGGGTGTATACCCCATCTAAGCTTGCCATCATGGGCGATCAAAACATTGCGCAGCCCATTAAAGCGCTTTGTGCCGGCGATTTGAACGGAAGCTACATTCCGTAAGCTGCCCCTGTTGAAAGAAAAGGGACGCTGCGGTTAAGTGGGAATCTTGCAAAAAACCTTCCTAGTTTTCCATTTTTCAGAGAAAATGCATCAATATGATAGAAGCATCTACTGCTGATACAGGATGCTGGCATATTGCTAAATTATTGATTATTATAATAATACATAATAAGTATTATATAGTATGACAAAAGTAAATCCAAATTTGATTCCTGACGAGGTGATTGTCAATAAGATATATCAGATCAGAGGCCAGAAAGTAATGATTGACAGGGATCTTGCTAAGCTTTACGGCGTACAGACAAAGGTTCTGAAACAGGCTGTAAAACGTAACCTTGAACGATTCCCTGATGACTTTATGTTTGAGATGAGTGATCATGAATTTAAAATTTGGAGGTCACAAATTGTGACCTCCAAATCCGACTTAATGGGGTTACGATATGCTCCCTTTTGTTTTACTGAACAGGGAGTCACCATGTTATCCTGTGTTCTTAACAGTCATCAGGCAATAGAGGTTAACATTCGTATTATCAGGATATTTACCCGTATTCGAGAGATGTTAATATTGAACAAAGACATTCTGTTGAAGCTGGACCAGCCGGAAAGGCAAGTCATACAGAATAGCGAGGATATTGCCATCATCTTTGATGCTCTGCGGCAACTCCTAAACCCTCCTCAACCTCCGGCAAGGCCGGTAGAATTCAAAAGAAAAGACGAACAACAATGAGATCAGGAAAAGTCTGACAATAAAGGGAGTCAAGTTGAAGTGAACGCTAAGGATAACATAAGATCAGCTGTTGAAGACTGCTGACTGCAGACTGCCAACTGCCTTACTGCACCTTTCCCCCAAGGATCACCGTTTCCACCTTATTCTCCCCAAAGGAATAGGGCAGGTAAGCCAGTGAAGGGATGGGTTTTGTGATGATGACGCTGGCCCATTTTCCCACGGCGATAGTGCCGTGTGTCTGGCTGATACCCATAGCGTAAGCGGTATTCAGGGTGACGGCATTAATGGCTTCTTCAGGCAGCAGCTTATATTTGATGCAGGCCAGGCTGAGAACAAACTGCATATTTCCTGATGGAGAAGATCCGGGATTGTAATCGGAGGCCATGGCAAGGGGCAGTCCGGCTTCTATCATCTGCCGGGCAGGTGTCAAAGGCAGGCCGAGGTAGAAGGCAGCTCCGGGGAGTATGGTCGGCATGGTGCGGGAACCCTTCAGAGCCTCAATCTCCTCTGGTCCGGTGTACTCGAGGTGGTCGACCGACAGGGCTCCCATCGCCACCCCTGCCTGGACGCCGCCTGAATAATCCAGCTCGTTGGCATGGATCTTGGGCACCATCCCGTACCTGGCAGCGGCTTCTGCCATGAGCCGGGTCTCCTCAGGGGTGAAAAAACCTTTGTCACAGAACACATCCACAAAGTCAGCCAGCTTCTCCTCCCCCACCCTGGGGATCATCTCATCGATCACCAGGCGCACATAGTCTTCCTGCCTGCCTTTGTATTCCAGGGGCACGGCATGGGCTCCCAGGAAGGTCGACCGGATGGTCAAACGGCTGGTTTCCTTCAATCTCCTTATCACCCGGAGCATCTTCAGCTCATCTTCCACATTGAGCCCGTATCCCGACTTGATCTCCACGGCACCGGTGCCATAGGCGGTGATCTCCGCGAGACGGGCCAGGGCCTGCTCAAAGAGCAGTTCTTCAGAAGCATCATGCAGCCTCCGGGCAGAGTTGAGGATCCCTCCTCCCCTCCGGAAGATCTCTTCGTAGCTGAGTCCTTTGATCTTGTCGACAAATTCCTGTTCGCGGCTGCCGGCAAAGACCAGGTGGGTGTGGGAGTCGCACCAGCAGGGCAGGACCAGGCGACCCGTGGCATCGATCACCTCCAGGTCCCCTCCTGTTTCCGGAAGGTACTGGCATTCTGTCATGGGGCCGAACTTTCGTATTTCTCCTTCATCCAGCAAAAGGAAGGCATCATCCAGGGTGCCCAGCTGTTTCATCTCTTCCCCGGCTGCTTTCAGTCTCTCCCTGCCGGGATATTCCACCCCGGTGAGGGTCTTGATGTTCCGGATCAACAGTTTTGTCATGGTACTGGTTTTTAGGGTGCAAATATCCGATATTTACCGTTTATATTCTGATTGATTATGCTCTGTTGCAGGGCATTGAGGTGTTGATGATGACTTTCACCGCAGAGGGGAGGCGCAGAGAAAATCTTACTTTGTGTCGAGGTTCACCACCTGCCCGGCGCTGGTCTTCAGCAAGAGGTAATTCCCTTCGAAGTCATAGTCGGAGATGCCGGTGATGATGGCCGGCCTGGTGCCGAAAGGATTTTCTATCCTGATCATCCCGCCTTTCTCCGACAGTATTCTCACCTTCCGGGTCTCTCCTTTCTCCCGGATGGCCGATACGAGGAAAGCTCCCTCGGTACGGAGGTTGATGAAGGAGGCGTCACTCCAACCGGCAGGCACGGCGGGAAAGATCCTCAGCACCCCGTGATGCCCCTGAAGCAGCATCTCCTGCAGGGCGGCGGCGAACCCCATGTTCCCTTCAAGGGTGAACACGCGGGAATGGTCATCCGACCTGCGCTGGTCCGACTGGTCGCCATTCACATGGAAAGAGTTGGGCAGACAAAAACCCCTGATGAAGTTGTCGAGGGCCCAGGCTGCCGCCTCACCGTTCCTGGCCCTGGCCTGCAGTGCGCCCAGCCAGGCATAGGAATAGCCGCACCAGCCGCCGGCACCCAGTCGTTTCAGTTCCTCGAGGCTGGAGGTGATGATGGTCTTCTCTTCCGGGGAACGGTTGTAGTCGAGCAAACCCAGAGGATACACCGACATGAGGTGAGAAAAATGGCGGTGGGAAAATTCGAGAGGTTGTTTTGGCGCCAGCAGCAGGTTGTATTTCACGGAATCCAGAGCCAGACCGGGCCACTGGCCGAGGTCCTTCTCCCAGCGAAGCTTCTCCTCAGGAAGTTTCAATGAATCAGCCATCTCAGCAGCCGCACTGTACAGGCTTCGGATGAGGGCCAGGTCGTAGTTGGTGTTTTGGGTGAACCAGGCTTTGGGACTGTTGTCATAGACCTCAGGGGAGGAACTCAACAGCAGCATCCTGGTGGAGTCGGGAAGAAAGACTCCCATCTTTTCGATAAATACCGCGGCCTGCTTAACCCAGGGATAGGCCCTGCTTTTCAGGAACTGCGGGTCCATGGAGTACTTCCACTGCCAATAAAAATGCTGAGAGAGCCAGGCAGAGGTGGTGGTGGAAAAGGCATACTGTATCCAGCCTCCCAGGGGATAGGCGTTGAGGGCGGACACACCGGGGAAGTTCAGGCCGTCGGCCCCGAAAAAGCGGCGGGTATATTTCTCGGCCACCGGGGCATAGTTCCACAGCCAGTCGGTGAACACGGCTGCTTCCGCCAGGTGGTTGGAGGAATAGGCCGGCCAGTAGGTCATCTGGGTGTTGAGGTCATGGTGAAAGTCGTTCTTCCACGGGGGAAGGTCGCCGTTATCGGTGGTCCATACCGCCTGGAGGGAGGCGGCGGGAGATCCCCTGCGGGAAGCCGATCCCAGCTTGTACATCTCCCGGTACCATTGTCTCTCCATCAGCGAATCAGGAATCTTCAGGGAGGACTGTTTCCAAAACTGTGCCCACCAGTCGCGGTGCTCCGAAAAACAGGATTCAAAACCTCTTCTCATGTACAGGTTGGCCTGATCGATGACCGGCAGGGAAGGTGCATCGCCCGGATAGAACTTGTCGATGACCCAAACCCCGGTGATGACATCCCTTTCCTGTTTCCATTGCAGGACCAGCTCATAATAGGCACCCTGGTAGGTATCCTGGTGGAGGAAGTACCTGTCGGGATCGATGCGCATCACCGGAAGAGGATAGTACAGCTTTTGAAGCCCCTTGGGGATGGTGTCGGTGGTGAAGCGGTCGCGGGCCAGAAGGAAAGAGTGAGGCTTGAGCTCCGGGGCCCAGCTGCCGGTGATGCCGGTAAGGCGAAAAAATCCGGCCGGGGCCGTGGCATGGACGAAAGTGGTGAGGGTGACACCGTTCTTCCAGCGGATGGTGCAGGCGGCATCCCTGAGCGACAGCACCACCGAGTCGGGCGGCCCGAGATGCTGAAGCGGGATCTCAAAGGCAGAAGCAGGGAGGCGGGTGGGACCTGCATCCCTCACATAGGGAAGATCAAAAAGCTGTTGAACTGCCTGGTACTCGTTGGGCCTGATCCAGCGTTCATACACCCAGCTGTAGGCCCACTCATCAATCTGAAACTCCGGGATGGAACGAAGGTCCCAGAGGTCGGCACGGTCGAGGGAGAACCTGAGGTTGCCGTCTTTCTCCCAGATCATGGCACCCATGAGTCCGTTCCCCAGCGGGATCCCGTTGTCCCAGGTTGTGGAGAGTGCGTTGAATCTCAGGTCATGTGTGGCTTCAGGCTGGGCTTTCGAGAGGCCTGTCATCAACATAAAAAGAAGAAATGAAAACAGGATTACCCGGCACTTCACATCATTCATCATCACAGAATAATCAGATATTAAGGTACTTAAAGAACAACTTAGGTAATTAATAAAGCATCACCGAACGATCACCTTCATGGGAATATTCGTGAGGGGCCTGTCGAGGGAGTCGGTCCTTACCGCTGCAATTTTGTCGACCACCTCCATCCCTTTGACCACTTCGCCAAACACCGTGTAATACCCGTCAAGATGGGGGATTCCTCCGGCCGAGGTATAGACCCTTTTCTGGGCTTCGGTGATCACAAAAGGTCTCAACTTCGCGTATTCCGATTCAACCTTTTCACGGAACCGCCCGGCGATCCGTCCGGTTATCACGGTATCTCCCGCTTCATCGGCTTTTTTAAACTCCCCGAGCAGGGCCTCGTTCCCCTTCTGCATGAGCATCCTGAGGAGGATGTACTTTTTGTTCCTTTTTTCCACCTTTTTCACCACGGCAGCCAGGGTGCTGTCGTTGTGCACCTTGCCCTGTACGATGTAAAACTGGGAACCCGAGGAAGCCAGGGTGGGATTGATGTCATCGCTTTCACGGCCCATTCCCACGGCGCCTCTCTTGTGAATATATTCCGGAACATACTCAAAAGGAATGGTATAGGCAGGACCGCCATTGCCCAATTCCTGTCCCGGTGCAGCATGCTTCGAATCGGGGTCTCCGCCCTGGATGACAAAGTTCCGGATCACCCGGTGAAACAGCGTGCTGTCGAAATAATGTTCCCGTGCCAGCTTCAGGAAATTGTCGCGGTGAAGCGGGGTCTTGGGATACAGCCTGATGGTGATCTCCCCGTAAGAAGTCTGAATGACCACCAGTTCATCGGGAGATGACTGACGGCAGGAACCCAAGAGAATGACGGTGATTACGATCAATAATATCCTCATGATCAATAATTTAAATTTGCCAGATATAGGATTTAAGCATAGTAAGGAACATGGCTCTTTAGTGAATTGGGTGTTAAAAATAGCTTAATTATCATTAGTCAAGCAACTTCAAATACAGTAAGGAGTCTGCTTAGCAAGAACCCATATTCCCCGCATGGGATTAAATGGTGTTAAAAACAAGGCTTTACTCAGGGATATTAAAGAAATCATTATCTTTGCAAACAATTTAAAAAAAAGCAAACCCGCGTATGAAAGCAAGAACCCTTACTCTTTTGGCCATTTTCCTTTTAGGCTCCCTCGGATTACTACAGGCGAAAGTGGTTGACCAGGCCACCGCAAGGAAAGTTGCCATAAACCTGCTCTATGAGAAGTTGAACCAAAAAGCAGCCGTAGCTTATACCCAGGTCAGGGTAGCAGAAACAAAGGCTGTACTGGATGATCAGAAGACACCGTTGTACTATGTTTTCAGCTTCGAAGAGGGCGGATTTGCCATCATCACCGCTGATGATGCACTAAATCCTTTTTTAGGATATTCAACCACAGGTACTTACAAGGATGATCCCAGTATGTGTAATTTCCGTTGCTGGATGGAAAGTATGGTGGATCAGATCCAATATTACCGTCACCAGAAAGTGACGGTTGCCCCTGAAATCCAGGCACTCTGGGCCCGATACACCGATGAGGCTTTCCAGGACAAACCGCTGGTTAAGGGCAGTAAGAATGTTGATCCGATGATGATCTCCACCTGGGGCCAGGGAAAATATTATAACACCCTCTGTCCGGCTGATCCCCAGGGAACTGAGGGCCATTGCGTCGTTGGCTGTGTGGCTACTTCCATGGCACAGATGATGTACTTCTGGCGTTACCCCAACCAGGGAAGCGGCTCCCACGGATATATGGCCAACTCCACCTACGGAAACTACGGATGGCAGTTTGCTGATTACGGCGGCACCACATACAAATGGGACGAGATGGTTCCCTCCGCCAACGAAGCCAACCTTGAGATGGCTCAACTGAGTTTCCATTGCGGTGTCGCCGTGAACATGAATTACGGGGCAGAAGCTTCCGGTTCTTTCACCGACCGCGTTCCCGCTGCCATGTCATCTTATTTCAATTATAACAGCAACATTCAGTATGTGAACAGGATGTCATATTCCACTTCTCAATGGGTATTGTTGCTGAAAAGCGACCTTGACCTGAAACACCCTCTTATATACTCGGGCAGGAATTCTGAAGGCGGACATGCGTGGAATTGCGACGGTTATGAGATCAGCGGTGTAAACACGCTCTTCCACTTCAACTGGGGATGGGATGGTTACAGCGATGGGTTCTTCAATGTTGATGACCTCACTCCCGGAGGTGACCCTCCATACAACCAGGACAATGCCGCAGTTCGCTATATTTCACCATCCGCCACCGGATTCCCTTATTACTGTACAGGCCAGAAAGTGCTTACCGGCACCAAGGGCAGTGTTGAAGACGGCAGCAGCTTTGTGATGAACTACCAGGACAATGCCGATTGTTCCTGGCTGATCGCTCCCACCGATTCAGTAACCAAGATCTATCTGACTTTCAACAAACTGGATACTGAAGACTCCCTCGACGTGATTAAGGTGTATGCCGGAGCCGACACCACCGCCACCCTGCTGCTGGAGACATCAGGTAACACTTTGCCTTCCGGACAGATCACTTCCAACACCAACCGCATGCTCATCACCTTCAAATCAAACGGTTCGAATACCGCGGAAGGTTTCTTCGCCACCTATAAATGTAATTATGCCAAGTTCTGCCAGGGAACCACCCTGAGCACCCCAAGCGGAAGCGTGTCGGATGGCAGCGGCCCCCTCAACTATAACAACAATACCACTTGTTCCTGGACCATAGCACCCGCCACAGGTACCAACATGAACCTCTGGTTCACCTATTTCGATGTGGAGCCAACTGAGGATTATGTTAAGGTCTATGACCTGGCCAGCCAAACCCTGCTGGGAACCTATTCCGGCAACTCCCTCCCATCGGTGATCACGGCGCCCAGCGGACAGATGTACATTGAGTTCAAGTCGAACTACATCTACACCTATGGCGGCTGGGAAGCCCTCTACAGCCTGGGTAATGCCGGCTTTGATGAGACCCAGGGCATTCACGACCTGAACATCTACCCCAACCCGGCCAACAGCCAGTTACAGGTACACTTTACCGTCGATACCCCCAGGGATATCAGGGTACAGCTGATGAACATCACCGGCCAGACCGTACAGGAATTCCAACTGAACAGCTTTATGGGACCATATTCCAACACCATGGATGTAAGTCAGTTGTCCAAGGGTATTTATATGCTGAAACTCACCCACGAACTGGGTACCTATACCCATAAGGTGGTGGTCCAGTAATTGGTCGTTCTTTATAAGAATTTGTACTTTTTCGGTATTTATATGTCAACCGCTCAGGCGCTGAGATGCAACTTTTAGATAACCAGTAGGTTACTTTTGTTTCTCAGCGCTTTTCCGGTTCATTTCCAACGATAAAATATTCATTATCAATAATATAATATTAAAAAGTAAATATGAAGCAACGCTACAGTATTCTCATTTCATTGGTCCTTATCCTTTCAAGTTACTGCTCTTTTGCAGGCCCCACCGGGAACAAAAAAGCTTCTGCCGTGGCCCGGAATTTCCTGTATGAGAGAATTCCCGGCTCATACAACAGGAGTTATGACAACCTGGTCATCAGCAGCATCAATCCCGTTACCAGAAATCATGAGATACTGTACTACGTGGTCAATTTCGAGCAGGGAGGATATGTGATCGTGAGCGGTAATGATGTACTGACCCCAGTGATCGGATATTCATTTGAAGGTTCGTTTTCGATGGAAAATCAGCCGGGACAGCTCCGTTACTGGATGCAGCACTATGAGGACGAGATTGAGTTCCATTATTCCCACGCAACAGAGGCTACCGCCGCCATTGAATCGGAATGGAGCCGTCTGAGCGGAAGTTTCCAGGGCCTTCAGAAGTTCAAAGGAAAAGATGTTTCTCCATTTTTACCCTGTAATTGGGACCAGGGAAAATACTACAATGAATATTGTCCGGTCGATGCGGGTGGTGATGCCGGTCATGTTTATGTCGGGTGCGTCGCCACTGCCATGGCACAGGTGATGATGTACTACCGCTACCCCTTACAGGGAACGGGAACACATACCTATACCCATCCTACCTACGGAACGATGACCGTCAATTATGGAAATACCACCTATGAATGGGAAGGTGCCATGAACCAGCTCTCTGCCTGCAACCATACGGTCGCACTGATCTCTTACCATGCAGGAGTAGCCATCAACATGAATTATGGTCCTGATGGTTCCGGAGCCAATACGCAGGATGCTTCCCTGGCCTTGAAACAGCATTTTGGTTACGGCAGCAGCACCCAGTTTGTGCAGAGGATGTCGTATTCCAACCAGGCATGGAAGGACCTGTTCCATACCAATATCGATCAGAAGAGACCCTGTATGTACAGCGGACATCCTTCCAACGGAGGAGACGGACATTGCTGGGTCACCGACGGGTACCAGGGCACCGACTATTTTCACATGAACTGGGGATGGAGCGGCGGTTCCAACGGTTATTTCACCCTCGACAACCTGAACCCTGCGGGGGCCGGTGACTTTAACAGCGGTCATGGTGCCGTGGTGGGTATTTACCCCGGTGGAACTTACCCATACGGCTGCAGTGGCATGAAGACCATCAGTAATTCCACCTCAGGAACCATAGAAGACGGGAGCCACACCGATGATTACAGTGCCAACAGCAACTGTTCCTGGCTCATCGCACCCCTTGATTCCATCAAATCGATCAAACTGACTTTTCACCGTTTTAATACGGAAGCAGGTAACGATCTTGTAAGAGTCTACGGAGGCACCACCACCAGCGACACCCTTCTGGCAACCTATTCAGGGAGCACCCTTCCTTCCAACCTCAATTACAATGGCAACAAGATGCTGATCACCTTTGAAACGGACGGTTCCAACCAGGCCGACGGCTTTTACCTGACGTATTCCTCCACGCTTCCCACTTATTGTTCCAGCAAAATGCTTACCACCCTCACAGGCACCATCACCGACGGAAGCGGCAGTTACAACTACCAGTCCAATACCATCTGCACCTGGATCATCCAGCCTCCCGGAGTGGGTGCAGTGACCCTGAACTTCACCAGTTTCGACCTGGAACCCGTGAACGATTATTTGAGAATCTACGACCTGACTACCGAAGAACTCCTGGCGACCTATTCCGGAAGTAACCTTCCTCCGACCGTAACCACCCATACGGGAGGAATGTATATCGAATTCAAGACCAACGGCAGCGTGAACAGGCAAGGCTGGACGGCCGACTATTCTTCCTTCGGTGTAGGGCTCAATGAGATCAACCACCTGTCGAACCTCAGTTGTTTCCCCAATCCCACCAGCGGCACCTTTACCCTCAACTTCAACAACGACCGTTCACAGATATTGAACCTGATTATCATCTCGACAGACGGAAAAACAGTATATCACGAAACGGAGACCTTCCAGGCAGGAGAGATTCAGAGGAAAATTGACCTGAGCAGTTTGCCATCCGGCATATATATTTTAAGAATACAGGGTGATCAGGACCTGGTAACCCACAAGCTGATACTGGAGTAAAATGAATGTTTTTTAATATTTATCAACCAGAATCAACAGTTCTGCTCTTTGTCAAGGTTTATAGTATTTTTGCATGTTTTTAACCCAAAACCCATAAAAACCCTCCACATGTTCAAAAGAATCCCTGGTACACTCCTCCTCCTTTTGGTTATCTCTTCCGTATTTGGAAAGTCAGTGACCCCTGAACAGGCCACACAGGTAGCCAAAAACTTCTATTATGAGAGGCTCAGCCATGACCAGGCTGTTCCCTATGAGAAGATAGGAATATTGAACAGCAGTACTGTCCTGGATAACAACCAGGTCATCTATTATGTATTCAATATGGTCCCAAAAGGATTCGTACTTGTATCGGGGGAGGATAATATTGTACCTGTAATCGGCTATTCTTTTGAGGGTTATTTTGGTACGGAAGAACAGCCTGTTCAGTTGAAAGACTGGATGAAAAATGTGGGGGACCAGGTCAGGTATCATGCTGAAAGACAATCAGAAGCCACTGCTGCCATCCGCAGCGACTGGGACCGGCTTTCATCAACCGACCCGGGGGTGCTTCGTTCCCTCAAGGGAAGCAAATCGATAGATCCCCTGCTTTCCAGCACCTGGAACCAAGGTACGCTTTATAACGAACTTTGTCCCCAGGACGCAGCCGGTCCCGGAGGAAGGGTATGGGCAGGCTGTGTGGCCACCGCCATGGCACAGGTCATGTTTTACTACCGTTTCCCTGCCACCGGTGTTGGCCAGCACGGGTTCAACTCCAATTACGGGTATCTGTCTGCCAATTTCGGCAACACTACCTATAAGTGGGATGAAATGTTACTCTCAATCCAGACCTCGAATCTTGCTGTCGCCACACTGATCTACCATTGCGGAGTGGCCGTTGACATGGGCTACTCTCCAAGTGGCTCCGGTGCCTACAGCTGGGATGCTGCCGATGCCCTGATCAATTACTTCAAGTATTCTCCCCAGACCAGGGTTGAAGAAAAAGACAACTATTCGGATGCTGCCTGGGCCGCTCTTCTCAAAGATCAGCTCGACAACAAGATGCCTATGTATTACCATGGATTCGGAAGTGGTGGACATGCTTTCAATGTCGACGGTTACCAGGACAATGATTATTTTCATTTCAACTGGGGTTGGAGCGGCTCATACAATGGGTACTTCTTCCTGACCAACCTCAATCCCGGCGGTAACGATTTCACCTACGGGCAGGGAGCCATCGTGGACATGTATCCGACCGGAAACTACCCCTCCTACTGTTCAGGATCCAGGACTGTCGCAGGTTTGGCAGGTACTCTTGAGGATGGGAGCGGTCCCAACGATTATCAGCCCAATACCGACTGTATGGTACTGCTTGCACCCGTTGTCGGACCGGATGATTCCATCACCAGTATCTCCATCAAAATCAACCGCATGGATACAGAGTTGAACCAGGATTTTTTGACCCTGTATGACGGACCTTCCACCAGCTCACCCATGCTGGGAACTTACTCAGGGAATAACATCCCCCCTGTGGTGACCTCCTCCACCAATAAGGTCCTCGTACGCTTTACCAGCAACGGTGCCACCCAGGGAAAAGGCTGGCTGCTTACTTATGTTGCCAACTATCCCAAATATTGTCATGATCTCGACACTTACACTGCTGCCTCGGGGACCATCACCGACGGAAGCGGCGGAAAACATTATAACAACAAGTCACTCTGCCAGTTCCTGATCAAACCCCACGCAGTCCAGAAAGTAACCCTGACTTTTACTGCCTTCCAGACCGAATCGGTTTACGACTTTGTGGAGGTGTATACCTATGATACCATGACTGCTAACGGGAACCTGCTAGGCCGTTTCTCCGGCAACCAGCTGCCTCCGGCACAGATATCCAACACCGGAGCCATGTTCCTGATTTTCTTCACCAACAGCAACACCAGCCTTGACGGATGGTCGGCCAATTATACCTCCATGCCGGTGGGTATGGAAGAGAATGAGACGCTGCAGGGCTTCCAGGTGTACCCGGTGCCTGCCTCCCAAACCCTTACCCTTGATTTTTCATCAGGTTCTGCAGGCCATGCGGTGTTACAGATGATGGACCTCACCGGAAGGGCCGTCATGGTGAAGGACCTTGAAGTTCGACAGGGACATCAGATCCAGACCCTGGATATTTCAGCGCTGAGCCGGGGTACCTATTTCCTCAGATTTGAGAGCGATTCTTCGACAGAAACCACCAAAGTCGTCGTCGAATAATTATTGTAGTCAGCGATTCAATATTGACAGCTTGCCCTTCCATGATCCAAAGGTTGTGGAAATACGGTAGGTATAAATTCCATTGACGTTTGCAGGTATCGGTACAGTAAACTTGTTGAAGCCCTGATTTAATGAAGTATTGTGGGATACAATCTTCATCCCCAATATATTAAACACCTCAATCTGCACCTTGGAGTCTTCCAGTGCATTCATCTGGATATACATCTGGTGGTCAGACGGGTTGAAGGAGCATTTGAGAAGATCATCCACAGAATTACCGGCACCCAAACCGGTCACATAGTTCGTCATTTCATTCGACGGAGCCGACAATTTCAGTCGTCCCGGGCAGCCCGACTGGGTTTCCAGTACATAAAAGACATACTGGTTATTGGCATTCACAGAGGTATGCGTGTATGTAGCCTGAGAAATATTCGGGATGCTGTCAATCAAAGTGTACGGGTCCATCAGATTTCCCTTAAAATATATATTGTATCTGTCGAAGGAGCCAAACGGGTCCTGAACTGTTTCCCAAAACAGGGTCACGTTTCCGTTGGCCTGGTTTATATCAAAGCTATCCAGGACCGGTGCCTGGATCAGGGGATCCTGGACCACGACTTTTATAGTTTTGACCGAGAATGCGGGGACTGGGCAATAGTCGTCGGTGAAGCGGAAGACAAAGTAATAATCCACATAATCATCATTATTCCCGTAACCAAACGAAAGGTGGTCGCAAGTCGTCTGCCAGGAAAAGGTAGTGCCACTCAGGAAGGCCCCAGGATTGGGAGGTGGTACGCTCAGGGTTGCACAGGGAGGTTCGAGACAGCCGGTGCTGTCGCTGGTAAAATTGTCGCCGAATTGAGCGCCGCTGGCTGTAAAAGAAACGACCTGGGGATCAATGCCATTCAATTGATATCCCGTGTCTGTTGCTAATAATGTACAATTCACCAGGGTTCCCGGGTACACGGTATCCACCCACTGATCAGTGTTTAAAGGAAAGGCAGGTGTCACATCCGGAGGACTTTCACCATTTGCAAACATCAAAACGATCTGGATCTCACGATATACATCAGAGATGTGGATACCGTTCCTGTATGCAGAACATTTGGTACTGGTGACAAAGGCACCAGTGGTGAATGAAAGAAAACTTATTTCCCCGGTATTGGGATCAATGACGGCAGGAATGTTCAAAGGACACTGGTCGGTTCCCGGCAGCGGAGAGTCCCAGGTATATCCATTTTGGTAACTACCGGCAGGAATCGGCGTGTTGTTGTCAGTCCAAGGTTGGGCCCATTCAAAAGTGAGTGAGTCCCCGTCAATGTCATAACCGTTGTGGTTGTATGACTGCGGGAAATCGCATGTGCTGATCATAGCGGGACGTTCGGCAAACACTGGGGAATTGTCATAGCAGGTATCAACCGTCATGCCATTGTATGGATACATGATGGCTCTCAGGAACCAATTCATTGATGATGTCCCAATAATATTCGAGCAAGGATTCCTACAACAACCGTCAAATGCAAAATACCATCCGTTAACCGGTGGGACCGAATTCGGCAGTTGGACAGGATCACTTTGATATATCCATTCCCTGACACCTCCTGAGTTGGAGACAGTGGTAGATTCACAATTTACGTGTGGGAAGGAAGGATCTGCCGCACATACAGGCGATATATCCACTGTATCAATGAAATACAAAGTAATTGTTGACAAGCCTGGAACATTAGTCTGTAACTGTACCTGAGTTGTCGAATAGAGAATCCCCGCACATTCCTGGTACACCCTCATATGAAACTGGTAATAACCATTGGGCAGGCACACCCAATAGATTTCACCTCCCATGAAGTGGGAAGCACGCGTGGGCACAGCCAGGCTGAACAGCACGGAGATGATAAGTAAAATTCTTTTCATGAATCGCATATTTTACATTGATGCAATAAAAATAATATAATATCTGATGAGAATCGATTTTTTCCTTTTTTCATGGAATATCCGGGATTCATCATTTTCCTTAATTTTACAACCTACAGCTTCAATCTTTGCAATATGAGAAAAACATCTATCCTATTAACAATCATCATCTTAACAATTCCGTGTATCCTTCAGGCTGCCAAGGTATCCAGGCAGGATGCCCTACAGGTTGCCAGGAACTTCTATTGGGAACGTGCTTCCCAGTATAAGGACATGGCCTGGTCATCGGTCAGGGTTGCTGAGGTTTTTGATGAATCCCGGGAAGGCATAATATTATATTATGGAGTATCGATGATGCCGGATGGCTTTGTCATTGTTTCGGCCAATGATGCCGTTATGCCGGTGTTGGGATATTCATTCGAGGGAAGTTATTCCCCAGGCCAAAAGCCGGCCGGCTTCGAAGCCTGGATGGGCCAGTACCAGAAAGCCATCATGGAGGCTATTGAAATGCAGCTGACTGCCACTGAATCCACACAGAAAGAATGGAAAAGGCTTCTCAGTCCTGAACCGTCGGCTCTGAAGCCCCTGAAAGGTGGAAAAAGCGTTCAGCCCCTGCTGATCTCCAACTGGGACCAGGGAAAATATTACAACACCCAGTGTCCGGCCGATCCCCTGGGCCCCGACGGTCATGCGGTGACCGGATGCGTGGCCACGGCCATGGGGCAGATCATGTACTATTACCGCTGGCCCGAACAGGGGACCGGCTCCTATACCTACCTGGACTCCACCTATGGTACGCTGAGCGCCAATTTTGGCAACACTACCTACGACTGGAACAACATGAAAAACACCTTGCAGTCATATAATAACGGCGTTGCCAAACTGATCTCCCATGCAGGGATCTCGGTGGATATGGCCTACGGACCTTACGGTTCAGGAATGTGGAACCATAAGGCTGCCTACAGCCTGAGAACCTATTTCAAGTATCTTCCCACCTGCCAGTATGTGTGGCGCGACACCACCAACCTGGACTGGGACAGCCTGATCGTGGCCCAGCTCGATCGCGGACAGGTTCTCTACTACGCTGGCTGGTCCGATTATCAATATATCAGTGGTCATGCCTTTGTTTGTGACGGATACCAGACTCCCGATTATTGTCATTTCAACTGGGGATGGAGCGGACAGTTCAACGGGTATTTCTACCTGAATGCCCTTAACCCCGGGGGAAGCAACTTCAACCTCGTACAGGAACTGATCATCAATATCTACCCTGATACGACCCAATACACCTGGCCCAACTATTGCCAGGGCAACCAGGTGGTCCATTTTCAGCAGGGTACCCTCGAAGATGGCAGCGGGCCTATCCTTCCTTACGGACATGACGCCAACTGCAGCTGGCTCCTCGACCCCCAGACGGCCCCCCAGGATTCCGTAAGTTCTATCACCCTCACATTCAATAAGTTCAACACCGAAAGCGGACAGGATTTCCTCAACATCTATGATGGACCCACCACCGCTTCTCCCTTGCTGGGCTCCTATTCAGGGGCATCCCTTCCTCCGACCCTCACTTCCACATCCAATAAGGTATTGATCACCTTCACCAGCAACAGTCTGGTGGAAGCCCCGGGATGGTTCCTCACTTATAATTCCAACCTTCCCGACTATTGCGACAACCATACGATCACCGCCCCCACCGGGACCATCTCCGACGGTAGCGGGATAAAAAACTATACAAATAACACCCTGTGCTCCTGGACTTTAGACCCTCCCTTCTCCACCGGTCTTACCCTTACCTTTACCAGTTTCAACACCGAACCTTTGGTTGATTTTGTGGAGGTGTATGATCTGAACACCCAGGAGTTGCTGGGAACATACTGGGGGAACCAACTTCCGCCTGTCCTGACTGCCAATTCAGGTGCCATGTACCTTGTCTTTAAGACCAACGGATCGGTGACGGACCAGGGCTGGACGGCCGACTATACCGTCACCAACCTCGGTTTAAATGAGAATCCGGTACAAGCCCTGACCGTATTTCCCAACCCGACCTACGGGCCCGTGACAGTGAATTTTGGTTCCAATGCGGCAGAAGCCATTCAATGGGAGATCATTAATGTCCTGGGTCAGGAACTCTGCAAGGGAAATTTGGAGGGAAATAAAGACAAGGTCATGACCCTGACCGACTTGGGGGCCTTCCCATCCGGGACTTACTGGATTCGGTTTACCGACAGTAAAGGGGTCAGCGTGAAGAAAGTGGTGCTTCGGTAACCTGCTTCTGTTCCAGACATTCCAGGATCTTTTTCTTGAACTTCCAGCAGGTCATCTGCCTGATATCGATGGTACGGGATATCTCATAGCTGGACACTTCCGGAGCATGGCAGACCATATAGGCGATGCGCATCGCTTCCTTCATGGGTAGTTTACAATGATGAAAAACCGTATGCGAGGTGGCCGACTCCAGCTTTTTGCAGCGGGTACACCTCCTTGAGTATGGGGCCTTTCCCGCGCAATAGTTTTCATTGCCACAGTGGCGGCATACAAACCCTTCTCTCCATTTTTCTTCTGCTATCAGACGGAAAGCAGTCTCATCATCAGGCACCAGCATGTTGAAGTCTTCCCTTTCAATCCTATGAAATAAGCCGTCCAGAGGTACCCAGTTCACTTGCTCCATATATATTATCCTCTTTAATGATGAATCCGATTCTGATTTTTTTTGCAAAATTAAAACAAAAAGTGATATTAAAGCGATTTAATTGAAATAATCATTGTATCTTTGCAGCAGAAATTAACTTCAATTCCCATAATAAAATGAATAAAACGAGATTCTTCCCTTTCCTTTCCATTGTATTAACGGCTTCTTTATTAATGAGTTGTAATAATGGTGGAAACACTGAAACCACTGATTCCAAAAGCAATGAGCCATCAACTCCAACCGAAGGTAAAGTAATACAGCTCAGCAAGGCTGATTTTCTTAAAAATGTTTTTGATTATGAAAACAACCAGCAATGGAAATACAAGGGTGATCAGCCGGCGATCATCGATTTTTATGCCGATTGGTGCAAGCCCTGTAAGATGGTGGCCCCGATTATGGAAGAGCTTGCCAAGGAGTACAAAGGGAAGATTCATATTTACAAAGTGAATACCGACATGGAGCAGGAGCTTGCCGGTGCCTTCAACATCCAGAGCATTCCGGCTGTCTTGTTTGTTCCTCAGGCGGGTCAGCCCCAGATGTCGGTAGGTGCTCTGCCCAAGGAAGAATATGTGAAGGTAATAGAGACCATGCTTTTGCCTTCAGCAACCCAGCAATAATTATTAAAAAATCATCAATATGGAACATTTGACCAAAGAAACCTTCAAAAAGAAGGTATTTGATTACGAGAACCACCAGGAGTGGAAGTACGAAGGCAACCTGCCTTGTCTGATCGATTTTTACGCCGATTGGTGCGGGCCTTGTAAAATGGTGGCTCCCATTCTCGAAGAACTTTCTAAAGAATATGACGGGAAGATCCACATTTACAAGATCAACACGGAGGAGCAGACCGAACTTGCTTCGGTGTTCGGGATCCGCAGCATCCCTTCCTTGCTGTTCTGTCCGAAAGACGGAGAACCCCAGATGGCCATGGGCGCCCTGCCCAAGCAGTCGCTGACACAGGCAATCGATGAGATTCTTCTGGCGCCGGCTAATTAAGCGGGATACGGGATGCGGGATGACGGGATGACGGGATGCGGGATGCGGGATACGGGATGCGGGATACGGGATGACGGGATGCGGGATGCGGGATGCGGGATGACGGGATGCGGGATAATTCAGTGGGCAGTGGGCAGTAGGCAGTGC
>CAZSDK010000004.1:0-144404 GCA_964605655.1 uncultured Bacteroidales bacterium | reverse complement strand
CACTTCTGAACGCTGATTCCTGATTTCGAGCATTCGGGTTGCGGGATACGGGATAATTCAGTGGGCAGTGGGCAGTAGGCAGTGCCACTTCTGAACGCTGATTCCTGATTTCGAGCATTCGGGTTGCGGGATACGGGATACGATCTATCCATTATCCATTATCAATTATCCATTATCCATTATCAATTATCAATTGATTCCGCCTATATTTGTTCCGTGGTACGAAAGAGCTGCATTCTGAAGGTTTTGTTGACCTGTTGTTGCATAGCACTCCTCTGTCCGGGTGCTCATTCACAGAAGGTTGGCCTGGTCCTCAGCGGAGGAGGAGCCAAAGGCGTGGCTCATATCGGTGTGATCAAAGCCCTGGAAGAAGCCGGTATCCCTATTCATTACATCACTGGTACCAGCATGGGTGCCATCATCGGTGGATTGTATGCCTCAGGGTACAGTCCGGAAGACATGATGGCCATCATCAACTCACCAGATTTCCCCAATTGGGTCAATGGGAATATTGACGACAAGTACATCTACTTCTTTAAGAATCCTGAGCCTGATGCAGGTTGGATCTCTTTCAATTTCAATGTGGATTCCATCGTTCTCCCCTCGATCATACCTGCTAACATCATTTCTCCCCTGCAACTGGACTTCGCTTTTATGGAGTTCTTTTCCGGTGCCGCTGCCAATGCCCGATATCAATTTGACAGCCTTTTTATTCCCTTCCGCTGCATTGCCTCCGACATTTCGGTGAATGAACCGGTCGTCATGCGTTCCGGCGACCTTGGAAGTGCCATCAGGGCCTCCATGACCTTCCCCTTTTACTTCAAGCCCATCCGCATTGACGGGAAATTACTCTTCGACGGTGGCATGTACAATAACTTCCCCGTGGATGTGATGATGAAAGATTTCCATCCCGATGTGGTTATCGGCAGCCAGGCAGCCTCTAACTACCCACCTCCGGAAGACAATAATGCACTCTCACAACTACAGTCGATGCTGATGGTAAAGACCGATTATTCAATGATCCCCGGCAAGAGTGTTCTGCTTACTCCCGTTCTTCCCAAGTTAGGTATCACTGATTTTTCATATTCTGCTGAGTTGATTGATTCAGGGTATTATTCCACCGTCAGAAAAATCCCTGAAATCAGGAAATTGATAAAAGACTCCATCCCGAAATCGGAAATAGAATCCAGGCGCTTGCTATTCAGATCAAATGAACCACCACCCAAGGTCGACAGCATCATCATCTCCAACCTGAACCGGAAACAATCCAACTACCTGACAAAGATCCTCGTCCAGAAAAAATCCTCTTTTACCCTGGATCAGCTGAAATCACAATATTTTAAGGTCATCTCCGACGATAAAATAGAATCTATCTTTCCGACCCTCCATTATGACGACCAGGAAAAGGAATACCATCTGATGCTCCAGGTCGAAAAAGAAAAGAACACGAGCGTTTCCGTGGGAGGGAATATCTCATCGAAACCCATCAATAGCGCCTTCTTCGGGATTAAGTATAAATATCTTGGTAATCAAGCCATTACATTAACGGCAAACACTTACATAGGCCGGTACTATTCCTCAGCTCAAATGAGCGCCCGCTTCGATTTCCCTTCTAAGGTACCCTATTATTTCGACAGCCATTTCAGCTTTAACCAGTGGGACTATTTCAAGACCAAGACCTACTTCTTCGAGGATAAATCTCCTTCCTACCTTGTAAAAAATGACAACCATATCGAAGCAGACCTGGGCTTTCCCATCGGGAACCAGGGCAAAGTGCTGATGGGTCTGAACGCCTCTCACCTGAGAAACGACTTTTACCAGACCAATTATTTCACCAGAAAAGACACTTCCGATAAATCCTACTTCGACGTTATCAATCCTTTTGTAAAATTCGAGATCAACACCCTGAATAAGAAAGAGTACGCCAATAAAGGCGTTTACCTTGACATGGAGTTCCGCTATTTCCAGGGAAATGAGTCCTATGAACCCGGATCAACCTCCGTAAAAAAACCAGGCATCAAGTACAAACAGCATCACCGCTATATTAATTACCATTTCAGCTACCAGAACTATTTCAAACATTTCAAACCGGTTTCCCTGGGCTGGTACACTGAAATGAATCTTTCCAACATGCCCTTCTTCCAAAACTATACGGCTACCATTCTCATGTCGCCTTCCTTTGAGGTCATCCCGGAATCGAGAACTCTGTTTATCCCCCATTTCAGGGCTAACACCTTTTTTGCCACGGGCCTTCAAAGCATACTGAACCTGAGCGGCAACCTGGATTTCCGTATCGAAGGATATATCTTCCAACCTTATAAAGAGTACCTTCAAACCGAAAAGCAACAGGCCATTTACGGCCCTACTTTCGACAAAAGGTACTTAATGGCATCAGCAGTCCTCGTCCTCCATAATCCATTCGCACCCATCAGCCTGTCACTCAATTATTTTGAAAAAGCTGATCAACCCTATTCCGTTATATTCAATATAGGCTATATCCTCTTCAATAAGTAGCCTTTCCCATATTCACTCATCCCTTGCTAACAGACCCCTGCTCTGATTCTATTAAGCTCACTAACAGCTTTTTAGAGTATTGAAACCGGCCCAAATCCTATCCGTCTTCCCACTGCCCCGTCCTACGTTTTCTTTTGATGATACCTCTGAAATCGCTTTTATTATTAAATAATTACTAATTTTGCATGCTTTTTAGGCAGGATAAAACAGAGATGAAGCGTTTTCTCCCAAAAAAGAAGGTCGTGACGGTCACGTATCCTTGTCCGTGGCTGACCTTTTAGTTCTGACTTTTTATACTTTTTATTAACCCTAATTCCTTTGTGAATAATGGAAAAGAAGAAAAAATCTGCACCCCTCCCGGTCGATCCGGAACAACAACTCCCCCAGGAAGTAACTCCTTTGGTAACCGAAGAAACCACAGACGAACAAACGGACAACATTGCCGGTGACGCCGAGGCAGTCACTGCTGATGTCGAGACCGAAACCACCACAGAAAAGATTCCGGAGATTGTTGAGCCAGAAGCTGTCATTGAACCCATCATTGAGGCTGAACCTGTCGTTGCTGAATCCATTGAAACTGTTGCCGAGCCCGATCTGGCGGAACCCACAGGAGAGGTTGTCACCGAATCCAAGGTCCAGGCTGAAACAACGGAAGAGACTGTCGTAGACACTCCAGTTGCTGAGGAGGTTGCAGAACCAGTTGCTGAGGAAGTTGCTGAACCAGTTGCTGAGGAAGTTGCTGAACCAGTTGCTAAGGAGGTTGCAGAACCAGTTGCTGAGGAAGTTGCTGAACCAGTTGCTAAGGAAGTTGCAGAACCAGTTACTGAGGAGGTTTCCGAAGAGGTTGCAGAACCAGTTGCTGAGAACGTTGTTGAACTAGTTGCAGAAGCGGTAATTCCTGAAGCAGAAGAAAAGGCAGAAGCGGCTCAGATGGAACTGACCCCGGTTATAGAGGAAATCCCGGAAGCAGAAGAGGTACATAAGACAGAAGAAGAGGAAGCAGAGGAAGAAGCAGTGAGTGTTGCACCGGTCGCCGTTGAGGACTACAGTGTCCTTGACCGTCCATCATTACTGGAAAAGCTTGATAGTCTTGTGCATGAGGATGACATCACTACCATTAAGACACAGGTTGCACTGATCAAAGTCACCTTCCTGAAGCTCAGCAAGGAGGAGAAACACCGCAAGCTTGAGGAATTTGTTGCCTCAGGGGGTATCAGGGAAGAATATGTGCAGGAGGAGGATGAATTGGATACGCAGTTCCATGAGACCTTCAACATCTATAAAAATAAAAAACAGAAACTCGACGAAGAATTTGAACACCAGAAGCTGAAAAACCTGGAGGAAAAGAAGCACATCCTGGAAGAACTGAAAGTTCTGATCAACTCCGAGGAGACGCTGAAAAAGACCTATGACGAGTTCAGGGCTTTGCAGGACACATGGAACCAGATCGGCATGGTGCCCAAGCCCGATGCCACCGAACTCTGGCAGAACTATCATTTCCTGGTGGAAAAGTTCTTTGATAAAGTAAAGATCAACAAAGAGTTAAAAGATCTGGACCTGAAAAAGAACCTCGAGTCCAAGATCGCCATCTGTGAAAAAGCAGAAGCCTTGTTGCTCGAACCTTCCATCATCAAGTCATTCAAATATCTGCAACAATACCATGAAGAGTGGAAAGAGATCGGTCCGGTTGCACAGGACAAGAAGGACGAGATCTGGAACCGTTTCAAGGATGCCACCGATAAGATCAATGAAAGAAGAAGGGATTATTACAGCGAGATCAAGGAGGAACAGGAGAGCAACCTGATGGCAAAAAACGCCCTGATCGACCAGGCTGAGAAGGTCGTGGGCATGGAGACTGTCACCACCAAACAATGGCAGGAGACCACCGACCAGCTGAACGAACTTCAGAAAATCTGGAGGACCATAGGCCCGGCTCCCAAAGCCAAAAATGATGAAGTATGGCAAAAGTTCAAATCACTGATCGACGGTTACTTCACCAATAAAAAGGAGTTCTTTAACGACATCAAGGAGGAGCAGGTACACAATTACAATAAGAAACTTGACCTTTGTGTACAGGCAGAGGCCCTGAAAGACAATACCGACTGGAAAAAGACGACCCAGGAGTTGATCCATCTTCAGGACGAGTGGAAAAAGATAGGGCCGGTGCCCAGAAAGTATTCTGATAAGGTCTGGAAACGTTTCCGCACCGCCTGTGATGAGTTCTTCACCCAGAAAGCCAAGTTCTTTTCCAACATTCACGCTTCTGAAGCTGAGAACCTGAAAAAGAAAGAAGAACTGATCAGGAAAGTCACAGAGTACGAATTCACTGAGGACAAAAAGCAGAACCTGGATATCATAAACGGATTCCAGCGTGAATGGATGGAGATCGGTTTTGTGCCTATCAAAGAAAAAGAAAGGCTGCAAACTGAATTCCGCAAAGCCATCAACCAGCAACTCGACAAGCTTAAGATCTCCGCCCAGGAAATGAGCACCATGGCATTCAAGAACAGGTACGACAATCTGGTGAAGGAATCACCCGATGCCATCCGCATCATTGCCAGAGAGAAGACCACCCTGCAGCAGAAGATTGCCAAGATCCAGGAAGAGATCAACCTCTGGGAAAACAATATTGGCTTCCTTGCCGAATCAAAGAAGGCCAATCTTCTTAAAGAGGAATTTGAAAAGAAGATCAACAAGGCCAAGGAGGAGATGAAGCTGATGGAGGTGAAACTGAAATTGTTGAGAGAATCATAATTGATCCATGGCCGGGAACACCTTTGGTACCCTTTTCCGGCTCACTACCTTCGGTGAATCACACGGACCGGTAGTAGGCGGAGTCGTCGACGGATGTCCTTCCGGTTTGAAAATCACTGCTGACCTGATACAAAGGGAGCTGGACCGCCGGAAACCGGGACAGTCAGTTTTGGTCTCCCCCCGAAAAGAAGAGGATATCATCGAGATCCTTTCCGGTGTTTTTGAGGAAATAAGCACCGGTGCTCCCATCGCCTTCATGATCAGGAACAAAGACAGTGTTCCTTCCGATTACGAGCACCTGAGACATGTATTTCGTCCTTCTCATGCCGACTATACCTACCATATAAAATACGGCCACCGCGACCACAGGGGGGGAGGGCGTTCTTCAGCCCGTGAGACCGCCTGCAGGGTGGCTGGTGGCGGCATTGCCAGGCTCCTTCTGCAATCTCAGAATATAGAGATTGTTGCCTGTACTTCAAGAATAGGCAGGATAGGGTTTGAGCCCGGTTATCACCTGATGGACCCTGACCTCATCGAAAAAAATCCCTTGCGTTGTCCTGATCCCGAAGTGTACCGCGAGATGTCGGCTCACTTTGATGACATCCGACGGGACGGGGACAGCTGCGGAAGTCAGGTTTTCGGTATCATCAGAAATATACCACCCGGACTGGGAGAACCGGTGTTCGACAAATTCAACGCCGACCTGGCCAAGGCCATGTTCAGCATCAACGGCTGCAACGGGTTTGAGATTGGTACGGGATTCAGGGGTAGCAGCATGAGGGGATCGGAACATAACGATCTTTTCATAATAAAGAAGGATGATCCAAAGGACAGCGGTAAAAGGCATGCCGCAACCCTGACCAACCATAGCGGGGGCATCCAGGGCGGCATTACCAATGGCAATATAGTGTACTTCAAGGTGTCCTTTAAACCCGTCCCTACTCTTGGGATCGACCAGCGAACCATCGACGACCAGATGCAGGAGGTCGTACTGGAAGGCAAGGGACGACATGACAGCTGTATCGCCCCCAGGGCAGTGCCCGTGGTCGAAGCCATGGCCTGCCTGGTCACTGCCGATCATTACCTCCGCTACCAGGCCGTGAGGTAAGGAAGTTATCCTGTATTTATCCACAACCCTGAAGGGCAGCCAAATTTTTATGAACTTTGTAGTACACTCCTGTGGATCAACTATGAAGTCATTCCTGCCGATCCTTACCGTCATTCTCCTTCTGTTCTGCGGACCATGGTCATTGTCAGCACAGGACAGCAGCTGTGCCTCTTCCGAAAACAAAAAAATAAATAAGCTCTTCAACGAAGTCCAGGACTTGTATAAGAAAAAGAACCTTGCGGACGCCTATTCGTTGTGCAAAAAAATAAGCGAGGAAGAACCGGAATTCGCGCCTGCCTGGTTCATGATGGGGATGATCAACGTGAAACGTTCCATCCCAAACTATTCAGCCGCTGAAATCAATTTTAAGAAATCGGTGGAGCTCTGTCCCGAATACGATCCCTACGCCTATTTCTACCTGGGAGAAATTGCATACAGCGATCAAAAATTTGAGGACGCGGTCACCTACCTGAATCTTTTCATGAAAGATGTGGACAAAGTGAAGAGCGACAAAGATTACGACCGCGCCGAGAGCATACTCAGGTTTTGCAGCAACTACCAGGACCTGACAAAAAACCCGGTTCCCTTTGAACCCCGTCCGGTTCCAGGGATCTGCTCCCGGAGCGATGAGTACCTCCCCATCATCTCACCCGACAATGAGCTTGCCCTTTTCACCAGGCACGTCAAGCTGCCTCCCAGCAAAGACGACCTGGTCCCCAAGGAAAAAGAGGTGGAAAGGTTTATGTACTGCGAGAGGAAGAACGGATTCTTCGAAGAAAGCAAGGAGATGCCTTACCCTTTTAACCAGAGCGACAATGAAGGAGGAGCTTCCCTCACCATCGACAACAAGTTCCTGGTCTATACGCGTTGTAAATTCACCCAGGGAGGGGCCTACTACAACTGCGACCTGTGCTATTCCCGTTACCGATACGGCATGTGGGACGAAGTCGAGAACCTGGGAAAGAACGTGAACCTGCCGGATGCCTGGGATTCCCAGCCTTCTATTTCTTCCGACGGGAAGACGATCTACTTTGTAAGCGACCGAAATGGTGGCCTGGGAGGTTATGATATCTACAAAACGACCTGCAACGAAAAAGGAGAATGGTCGACACCCGTCAACGTGGGGCCGCCCATTAACACAAAAGGCAATGAAAAGTCGCCTTTTATCCATCCCGACAACAGGACCTTGTATTTCTCCTCTGAAGGACTCCCCGGGATGGGAGGTTATGATATCTTCTACTCCAGGCTGGGTGAAGACGGGAAATGGGGGAAACCAAAAAACATTGGTTATCCGATCAACTCCGTGAATGATGACGTGGGCTTTTTTGTGAGTACCGACGGCCACTACGGTTATTTTGCTTCTAACAAATACCAGGGAGTGGGTGGCATGGACGTTTTCTCTTTTAATCTTTATCCTGAAGCCAGACCCGAGAAGGTGCTGCTGGTGAAAGGAGAACTGAAAAATGAAGAAACCAAGGAGGCAGTCAAAGCCAAAATCGAGATAAAGAATATCAAAACCAGGGAGATCACTGAGATACCGGTCGACTCTACCGACGGAAGGTATGCCGCCGTGATGCTGTTCAAGAACGATTTTATTATGACCGTCAAGAAGGAAGGATTCGGGTTCGAGTCGAGGTACATTTCCCAGGAAGATACCACCTTCAAGGAAACAGCTGAGGTCGACATAGAGATCAAACCCATTGAGGTCGGACAGTCTTATAAACTCAACGATGTGTATTATGCGACCGATTCCTACGAACTGACCGCAGCTTCCATGGTCGTGATAGACGGTTTTAAAGAATTCCTGGACGAGAACCCGACCATCAAGGTTTCCATCGAAGGACACACCGATAATGTCGGTAACGACGACTATAACTTAAAACTCTCCGAGAACCGGGCCCAATCCGTTTATAACTACCTGATTGAAAAGGGAGAGCCTCCTTCACGCCTCTCTTATAAAGGATATGGTGAAAGCACTCCGGTAGCCGATAACAACACTCCTGAAGGAAAGGCAAAAAACCGCAGGACAGTTTTTATCATCACTGCAAAATAAATTACGCTTCATCCCGTTCCCTTCTTCATATATTCTTTTATGATTTTTGACACATTTACCCTGACTTTACGTCAACTTGCAATCATCACCCTGGTTTTCCTGACGCTGGGTGCCGACGGGAAAAACCCTACCCTCAGCGGTAAAGTCAAGGACCAGACCAATGGGGAAGAACTCCCCGGAGCCACCATCCTGGTGAAAGAACTGGGAATCGGCACTGCGACCAACGTATATGGTTTCTACTCCCTGTCCATGCCGGCCGGTGACTATACCCTGGTCATTTCTTTCGTCGGATATCAGACCCTCGAAAAAAAAATCCGTCTTTTCAATAATCTGACCCTGGATGCAGAATTGGCCCCAAAGCAGGAGGTTCTTAAAGAAGTGGTGGTCACCGATAAAAGGAGCCTCGACAACGTGACCGGCAATGAAATGAGCGTCGTAAAGATCGACATCAACACCATTCGCCAGATCCCGGCACTGATGGGAGAGGTCGACCTGATCAAAGCCATACAACTGCTGCCCGGTGTACAGACCACCAGCGAAGGTTCCACCGGGTTCTCCGTCAGGGGAGGCAATCCGGACCAGAACCTGATCCTGCTCGACGAAGCAACGGTATACAATGCTTCCCACCTGATGGGTTTCTTCTCGGTCTTTAACAACGACGCCATCAAAGACGTGAAACTCTACAAAGGAGACATCCCTGCTTCCAACGGGGGAAGGCTTTCCTCTCTCCTCGATGTCAGAATGAAGGAAGGAAACATTAAAAAGTTCAGTGGAACCGGAGGCCTGGGGACCATCGCCAGCCGTGTCACTCTTGAAGGGCCTTTTCAGAAGGACAAATCCTCTTATATCTTTTCTGCCAGAAGGACGTATGCCGATATCTTTCTCCATTTCGCCAAAGATAAAGACCTCAGGGACAACAACCTGTATTTTTACGACCTGAACGCCAAGGTCAATTATTCACTGAATGATGATAACCGCTTTTTTATATCAGCCTACCTGGGGAGAGATATCTTTAAAAATCCGGATTTCAAGATGGGATGGGGTAATAACACCATCTCCATGCGATGGAACCATCTCTTTTCCAAGCGTCTGTTCTCAAATTTCACCCTGATTAAAAGCCACTTCGACTATAGTCTCGGTATCCCGGAAGGCAATTCCGAATCATTCGAATGGTCGTCCAGCCTGGATGACCTGAGCATGAAAGCGGATTTCGGCTATTACCCCAATCCTTCCAACACCCTTCGTTTCGGGTATTCCATCAACCATCATCATTTCCTACCGGGCACGGCAAAAGGCCTGGGTGAAGGCAGCATGTTCACGGAGTATGCCTTACCACAGAGTAATGCGTTGGAACATTCCCTGTATCTAAGCAACGAACAGACCCTGCTTCATGGTCTCACCGTCAAATACGGACTCAGGGCGGACCTTTTCCAGAACATGGGTTATGGCGTTGTCTATCACTTCGATGAGAACTACCAGGCGCTCGACTCCTCGGTTTATAAGGGTGGCAGGATCTTTAACAGCTATCCAGGCCTAGAACCCAGACTGTCTCTCAACTACCTGCTCGACAGTGCTTCATCGGTCAAAGCCTCCTATGCCAGAACCCACCAGTTTATCCATCTGGCCAGCAACTCTGCTTCCGGTAATCCCCTCGATGTCTGGTTCCCCTCCTCACCCAATGTGAAACCCCAAACCGGGGACCAGGTGTCGCTGGGCTATTTCAGGAACTTCTTTGACAATGCCCTGGAAACATCTGCAGAAATCTATTATAAGAAGAACTACCATTGCATTGATTTCAAAGATCATGCAACGCTGCTCCTGAATCCGCAGCTCGAAGGAGAACTCCGGTACGGCACGGCCGAATCATACGGATTGGAGCTTTTCCTCCGCCTCGAAAAAAAGAGGGTGAACGGCTGGGTCAGCTATACCTTGTCAAAGGCGACCAGGAAAGTGAAAGAGATCAATGGCGGCAAACCTTACCATTCTCCGTACGATAAACCACACAACATCTCCGTGGTTTTCAACTACCTGATAAACAAACGCATCAGTGCCGGATTGAACTGGGTGTTTGCCTCCGGCGCCCCGGTCACCTTCCCCACGGGAAGGGCCATTATCGGCAACAAAGTGGTGCCTGTCTATTCCGACCGCAATGCCTACCGCATGCCGTCCTACCATCGTCTCGACCTTTCTCTCACCCTGAAAGGGAAAGACTACCCCGGCAAGAAATGGCACGGTGAATGGAACTTCTCGGTGTATAATGCTTATGCCAGAAAGAACCCCTGGGTCATCAACTTCGTCCAGGATGAGACCAATCCCAACACCACTTATGCCGAGATGACCTACCTCTTCTCACTCATCCCTTCCGTCACCTATAACTTTCATTTTTAATCACCTGCGCATGAAAGTCCTTCAATATACTCATAGAAAGTCCCTTTGGCTGCCCCTACTGGTGGCACTGATCCTGGCCTCCTGCACCGAAAAGATCGACCTGGAACTGGACAGCGCCTATGTCAGGCTGGTGGTAGAAGGGGCGATCACCACCGACACCATGGCGCACCGGGTACGGCTCACCAGGACCACTGATTTCTTTTATAACCAGCCTGCTCCGACTGTATCGGGTGCCCAAGTTACGATATCCGACGGAAGCCAGACTTTTCCGCTTACGGAGGACCCACAGCATCCGGGAGATTACCTCACCCAGGAGGATGTTCACGGAGTGCCGGGCAATACCTACACTATGCATGTGCAACTTCAGGAACCCATAGGAGGTGCTTCAGAATATACGGCCTCCTGCATGCTGATGCCCGTAAACCCCATAGACTCAATTAAGGTGGTCTACCGCGACCAGTGGGAGATCTGGGAGATACAGTGTTTTGCATTCGACCCTCCGGCCGTGAACTATTATATGTTCAATACCTATAAAAACGGCATCTTAATGACCGATACCATCAATAAGGTCATGGCAACCGATGACCGCTTCTACAACGGGAACTACACGAATGGTGCCGGAGTGGGGTATCTCAGAAAAGATGTCCCGAGAGAGGTCGTTTATCCTGGAGATACCATCACCATTCAAATTGCAGGGATCACTAAAGAATACCTCTATTTTATCTGGGATGTACAAACAGAATCCGGATATCAGAATCCTCTGATATCCGGACCTCCCGCTAATATTACCGGAAATATCAATAACGGGGCTATTGGTTTTTTCGCAGCCTATTCCGTAAAATATGCCACGACCATCGCCCCCTGACCTTTATGCTTTCTTGGTCTTGGAAGATTTGGTAGCCTTCATGGTCTTGGAGGCGGTTTTGGTGGCTGCTTTTGCCTGGGCTTTGGCGACCGGCTTCTTTTCAACCACTTTCTTTTCAGCCACTGCTTTTTTAACAGTAGTTTTTTTTGCAGCAGGGGTTTTCACTGAAAAAGCACCGGCCAGCACATCCTTTAACATGACAGGAGTACCTGCCTTGGCTATCGATTGTGCCAGGGTTTTCTCCCCCATGACATCACGGACCCAGTTGGAAAAATCATTCCTCTGGTCATTAACATGATGAAAAAAGACATCCTCTGGCATGTGGTTAATCATATCATAAAGCTCTTTGATATTATTGATTACCTGACCGTTGGAAAGATGAAACACCTTGTCGTTGGGTACGTTTTTTTCGAATTTCTTCATTGCTTATTACATTTATTTAGTCTAAATTGCGTGCAAAAGTATTACTTTTCATCCTTATAAACATTATAATATCATGAATTCTTTATTAAAAAATCTTAAAATAGTCATCGCTTTTCTGATCTTTTTCTATCTGCCCCACTTTGTTATTTCTCAGGACACGAATGATTTATCTGCTCCTGAAAAGGACTCAGCCTACAAGAGAGAGACCTCTTTTACTCATGAAGTGGTCAGTTTCAAGAACCAGTCACGGGAAACCCTGAAAGGGACCTTATCTCTACCGGAAGGCCAGGGGCCCTTTACCGCCTGCCTGCTGGTCATGGACCACTCCCCCATGGTCCTGGGTGACAAAGGTTATGGCTGGAAGCTGGAAGCTACCCTTGCTGATTTCCTGAACAGGAAAGGATTGGCTGTGTTGACATACGTAAACCCCAGATACAGCGATGATCCTATCCAATCACTGCAACCCACCATGACCGACCTGGCCAACGATGCCAAAGCTGCCTTTGATTTCCTCAGGTCGGACCAGCGTGTTGTTCCGAGCAGAATTGGCATTATCGGCTGGGGGATAGGCGGCCTGACCGGTTCGATGGTAGCCACCCAGAACCTGGCCGTCGGTTTTCTGGTGATGCTCGCAGCCCCCTGCCTGCCGGGTGACCAATCCTGGATCCTTATGGAAGAGACGCTCATGAAAGGGAGTGGCTTCTCCGACAAAGAAATTAAAGCCAACAGCAAACTCAACAAAGAATGTAAGGAGCTGATCCTCAAACAGTCCGATGCCAGTGCCGTGCATTCCCTGTTGTTGGACTGGATCAGGAACAGGCAGGGATCATGGCATGTAAGCCTTTCTGTGACAGGGACCACCCCCATTACCCAACCTGATTCCCTCACCGACCTGATCAACAGCAAGTGGTTCAGAAGTTACCTGGCCCTGGAACCTTCATTGTACCAAAACCAACTCAGATGCCCGGTTTTTGCCCTGTTTGGGGAGAAAGATGTTGAGATCCCTGCGGAATATCACTCAAAACAACTGAAGAAAAACCTCCTGAAAGCTGAAAACCCCGACAATACCCTGGTTATTTTCCCGGGTGTGAACCATCGTTTCCAAACGTCTGACACGGGAATGCCAGCTGAGTACAAAGCTGACTCTCAAAGTGTTTCGACGAAGCTGTTGGACAGTATCTACTCCTGGATCAGACAGAAAACAAAATAAGCAGGAGATTTCTGTGGATGAGATCAGGGTGCGAGGCGGGATATCCTCCATCCCTGTTCGTGTTTTTTATAGAGAATGCGATCATGAAGGCGGTTCTCCCTTCCCTGCCAGAACTCATAGGATTCCGGCACCAAAAGGAAGCCTCCCCAGTGGTCAGGCCGGCTGAGATTGGCTGTTCCTTCTTCCGACTGCAAAGGCAGGGCCCTTTCTTCAAGCCACTTCCTCGACGGGATCTCTCTGCTTTGAGGGGAGATCAACGTGGAGATCCTGCTGCCTGCAGGCCTGGAGGCAAAATAAGCATCTGATTCCTCTGGAGACAGCCGACTCGTCCGCCCTTCCACCCTCACCTGCCGCTGCCATTCGCTCCAGAAAAACAAAAGAGCTGCCTTAGGGTTTCGGAATAATTCTTCTCCTTTTCTGCTCTGGTAGTTGGTAAAAAAGATGAATCCTCTTTCGTCGAGACCTTTCAGCAGCACCATGCGCGCCGAAGGCTGCTGCCGGTCATCACAGGTGGCCAGGACCACGGCATTAGGGTCCTCTTTCCCTGACTTCAGGACCTGGTCGAACCAGAACGAAAACTGCTGAAACGGGTCTGTCTCCAGGTCCTTCTCCTCCAAATGGTGAAGGTCGTATACTTTCCTGAGGTGCCTTATATCCATCAGCTTCCTGCCTTTTTAGCTTTGTACCCCTTGTTGATCAGCAACTGTAACACCTTGTCCCTGAAGTCGCCCTGGACAAGGATCTCTTCGTCTTTGACACTTCCTCCCGTTCCACAGGATGTTTTCAGAAAACGTGAGAGCTCGAGCAGGTCATCCTCCGAGCCGACAAAACCTTTGATAACGGTCACCTGCTTCCCGCCACGGTGATTCTTCTCAAGCCATATCCTCAGCTGCTGCCGGGAAGGCGGTAAGGTCTCAGGACTGCCGGAATCCTCTGACTGAAAATGAAAATCAGGGTTGGTGGAATAGACTATGCCTCCTGACCTTTTCTTTTGCATGGGGATGAGATTTTATGGAACAACAATTTTCAATGACAAGGGGTTCACCCTTACCATCAATTCTTCCGTCATGGGTATGGCTTCCCCGTCAATATTGACCAACCCTTCATTTTCCCGGAAGAGCCTGATTTCCTTTGCTTTATAAAAGGTGACCAGGTCGGTCTTATTGATCCTTTTCTTGAAAAGGGACCTTACGATGCGTGGAAGCTGTATCATTCCGGGTTTACCCACCACACAAACATCGATAAAACCATCATCCACCTCGGCCTCAGGAGCTATGGTGGTATTATAGCCAAATTGTCCGGAATTGGCAAAAGCGACTAAAAAGGCCCTGTAGTAGTACATTTTTCCGTCAAGAACGATCCTGTATTTTTCAGGCCGGTACCGGTAGAACTCCTGGAGGATAATATGAAAGTAAGCGACAAAACCACGGTACACGCTGCTGGCAAATTTTTCCGCTACGAGTGCATCGAACCCGACCCCGGCAATACTCACGAATAAGGTGCCATTCATGGTGGCTGTGTCAATGGAAACCAGGCGGTAATGGTTGAGCAATTGAATGGCCATCTGAGTGTTGATGGGGATTCCCAGATGATTGGCCAGACCGTTGCCAGATCCTGCAGGAACGATCGCCATGACGGTTTCCGTGTTCACCAGGGCCTGGGCCACCTCATTAACCGATCCGTCGCCTCCCACCGCAACCACAAGATCAGCACCTGACTGCCTGGCTTGCCGGGCAAGAAGGGTGGCATCGCCCTTGCCGGTAGTGTAAACAACGGAATGTTCAAAACGCGAAACATCGAGGTTCTCCTGAATAAGGTTCTCGATATTCTTCTGCCGTCCGACACCTGAAATGGGATTTACTATAAATACCGCCTTTAGCTTCGGTGTAGATTCTTCCATGTCATCCCTTATTTTTCAGGTATCATCAGGTTTTTGATGACCCTGGTGTTATATTGTTGTATCACTGCCTGAAGGAAAGACACCAGCCTGGCTTCTTTTGGATCCCCCTTGTTGACCAGATTGATCTTTTGCAAGGGATCACGGTCGAGATCATACAGTTCGGTGGTGGCTCCTTCGGTATAGACCAGCGCCCTGGAGTCCTTGATCAGGAGATAGGAATTATTGAGGAAGGTCAGGGCAAACCTGGGCCAACGGGTATCAAAGACCGACCCTCCAAAAGACAGATACGGTTCCCCATAACCAAGATGATCAAGAACACTGGGCATTATATCCACCTGCTGAACGACACGGTTGTCATTACCACGGAGTCCGGAACCCACCTCATAGAAGATGATGGGTATGGAATACACTCCGGCCCTGGTATGGTAATAATCCCTTTCCGACTCTGAGGTATGATCGGCAGTGATCACAAACAAGGTGTTTTTGAACCACTCCTTTCCGGAAGCCTCCTGGAACATTCTCTTCAATGCATAATCCGTATAGCTGATGGTTTGCTCTATAGGCAGCTTTCCTGTTGGAAATTTTCCTTTGTATTGATCGGGTATCTGATAGGGATGGTGGGAGGAAAGACTAAAGATCACGCTAAAAAAAGGCCGCGGAGAAGCTTCCATCTTCTTTTCAAAAAACTGGAAGAAAGGTTCATCATAGATACCCCATTTACCATCATAATCCTGGCCACCCGGATACTCATTCCTTCCATAATATTTTGAAAATCCGGCCATCCTGGCAAAGTCATCAAAATTCATGGTCCCGTTGTTCCCCCCGTGGAAGAAATAGGTGCTGTATCCTTTCTTGCCCAGGATGCCGGCCAGGCTGTTGATTCTGTTGCCGGCAAAGGAGGAAGTGATATAGTCATTGTTCATCCAGGAAGGGATGGCTGCGGTCACAGCCGGTATGGCTTCGATGGAACGTTTGCCGTTAGCATATCCTTTAAAGACCAGTGACTGTGACATCAGGCTGTCGAGGAAAGGGGTAAATCCCTTATATCCCTGCTTTTCGAGATCCGGATTCAGGTAAGAGGAATATTCGGCTGAAAAACTCTCGAGAATGATGATCACCACGTTCTTTTGCTGCCAGGTCTTAGCCGTTGGCCGGTGTACCGGATCATAGATCTCCTTCAGCTTATCCTCATCTTTATAATAATCCACCAACCTGATTTCCTTCTGATTCCATGTTTTAATCATGGTAAAGGGGGTATTCAGCACCAAGGGGATCTTGTCGGGGGCGGCATACTTCCCGGCAGTGACCAGATGGATGGGTTTCAGTTGAAGACCTCCCCTGATTCCGATCACAGAAAGACCCAGTATCAGGAGTGTATAAAACAGGTTGATGGTTATACTCTTGTAATTCAAGGTTTTAGGCAGCGGAGATTTCACCTTCACGATGAAGATGATCAGGAACACGGCACAGGCCAGGAGGATGACCAGGAGATACCAAAAATCATGCAAGTACTGGGGTAAGAGCTGCATCAGATCTTGCCCGCCAGCCTTGAGATAATTTAAAAAATCTCCTGTCATCCTTTTCTGGGTGAACCTGAAATACACCGAATCGGCCAGGTTCACCAGCAAGGCCATGAGATTACCAAGGATAAAAAGTGTTTTGTAAAAGAATCTGTAAATGAGTTTCCTGTGCCAGGTTATCGGAATACCAAAAAGAAAAAGAAAGGGAAGGTTGATCATCAGCAAGGCGGAAACATCGAACCTGAGACCTCCGACGATCAGTTGCACCATCTGAAGGAAGCTGATATCACCAAAAAGCGACCTGCTGAAAAACAGCAGACAGAGGCGTGATAACAGGTAAAATGGCACAAGGGTCAGTACTATGAGCAGGGACGCTACGAACGGATTTCCTGTGCGAAGAATACCAGAAGGATGATGTTTCTTTTTTACCTGCATGAACGGCTAAAATAAAAAAAAAGAGGGCATCTGTAATAGATACCCTCCTTTTCAATGAGATTAAATCACTTATTGTCTCGTGTATTTTTCCACACCGTTGATGGTCTGGCCATTGGTGGTCTCAGAGTAGTTCAGTTGCATGAAATTAGCATCTTTGGTGATGGTCCCGGTTCCGGTAAAGGTACGGTCGGCGGCAGGATTTCCACAGGTCACCATTTGTGAGGGAATAGACACCGATGTTCCGTTGTTGCCGGTAAGTTTAAAATAAACACCTCCGTTGGTGTAGTAGGCGAATTTGCTGACAAGTATCTTCATGGAATCCAAGGTGGAAGCAGTGATATTGTCCTGATAGTTATAGGCAGCAGATCCCGGGATGGAGTCACTTACAGCATAAGCACCGGCCATATTGTTGCCTTTCAGATATACATGGACCGTTCGGGTCACCTCATCTGCCAGGTTGCCGGCGGCATCCTCGGCGGAATAAGTCAAGATATACGTATCGGCAAGGTTGGTATTGACCACGCCCGACACGTAAACGACGACCTCTCCATCTTCATCATCCACTGCAGTAGCACCCGGATCCACGAAGGGAGTTTTAAAGTTCACAGACATTACTGAATTGCCGGTAAGGGAAATCACCGGACCGGTGGTATCATCCTTTTTGCAACCATAGGCCAAAAGCAGACCCACTCCTACCATTAATAATAAAAATTTACGCATGTTTCTAAGTTTTAGTGTGTTACTGTAAATTAAATGTTTATTCTCTTTATTAGCAAGTATCAATGCAGGTTATTTCAATGAAGATCAGGTTATTAAAATGATAGATCCCCAGTGCAAAATTAATAAAAAATTTGGTTGCTTTCCAAATATATAAAAATGTACCTTTGCAACCAATCATTTAACCAAAAATCAAACCAAACATTGACTATCATGAAAAAATTATTCGGACTCCTTTTGATTGCCGGAATGTTTTCTATGCTAGCTTGCGGTCCTTCCAAGGAAGAGAAAGAAGCCATCGAGAAACACAAAGCCGATTCTATTAAAATGGCTCTGGAGCAAAGAATGCAGGATTCCCTCAACCAGCTTGCACTGAAACAGGCTGATTCTCTGAAAGCCGCAAAAATTGCTGACAGCATTGCCAAAGCTGCAGAAGCAGCCAAAACTGCTGTTAAAAAAGTGGCTCCCAAAGTGGTGAAGCCCAAGGTGATTGACAAGACCCAGGTAAAACCCGGCCAAGGTAAAGGTTGATTCCTTATTTCATTTTCAAGAGGCTGTCACCCTGTTCGACAGCCTCTTTTTTTTTGCTTTATATAAAAATATTCACATCGTTACAATATGAACTATGAGTAGTGAAGTAAAAACGGTGACCACCGGTAACAAAGGGAAAGGCATCAGGTCTGACTGTTCTGTCACCCTGGAGTTAACGGAATCCGGAGGATTGATGGTTCAGCTGGAAAGCAAAGTGGCCGTCATGTATGGAGAGCGGATCAGGGAACAGATCCTGGAAATCCTCAGTTTTTTTGAGATTCAACATGCAAAGGTCCTTGTTGAAGACAGCGGTGCCCTGCCCCTGGTGATGGCTGCACGCATGGAAGCAGCTATAAAACAGGTGATCCGGACTGATAAAGAGTACCTGCTTCCGATGCTGGAAAGCAATCAATACCAGACCACTAAGGATATCTACCGCTTTTCCAGGCTATATCTGCCCGGTAATTCTCCCAGTCTGATGATCAACGCCGGCTTGCATAGACCCAACGGAATTATCCTGGACCTTGAAGATGCCGTCGCTCCATCCAAAAAATATGAAGCCAGTTTCCTCGTCAGGAATGCCCTCCGCTCACTTGATTTCTACGGAGCAGAGAGAATGGTGAGAATCAACCAGATACCCAGGGGACTCGAGGATCTCGATTTCGTGGTGCCCCACTATGTCAACCTGATCCTGATACCCAAATGTGAAAGTCCCAACCAGGTGCACCAGGTTAATGAAAAAATAGAGGTGCTGAAGACCAGGCACGGGGTCGAAAGGAACATCTGGCTGATGCCCATCATCGAGAGTGCAGCCGGAATCGTTAACTGTTATGAAATCGCAAGGGCCGCAGATAATATCGTTGCCATGGCCATCGGCCTGGAAGATCTCACGGCCGATTTGGGCACCCGCAGGACCCAGGAAGGATCGGAAACATTCTTCGCCAGGAGTAAAGTGGTGATTGCCTGCAGGGCTGCCGGCATTCAACCCATCGACTCCGTCTTTTCCGATGTTTCCGATATGGAAGCTCTGAAACAGAATGTCCTGAGATCAAAGGCCCTCGGATTTGACGGAATGGGTTGCATCCACCCCAGGCAGATCAGGGTGATCCATGAGAACTTTGCCCCGGATGCAGGAGAAATAGAAAAAGCCAAAAAGATTGTCAAAGCATTCAGGGATGCCGAAAGCAAAGGGCTGGGAGTGGTCTCGCTCGGGACCAAGATGATCGACCCTCCGGTGGTCAAAAGAGCCCAGCGAACTATTGAATTAGCGATTGGAATGGAGATAATTTCACCAACATGGATGGAGGAAGAGAACGATGAAAAAATATGATCAACTTGTTAAGAATGCAGCGGGGAGATGGGTTCCGGAAGAAATAAACGGGAAGCCTGTGGTCCCTTACCAGGGTGTCGGAAAATATATTCCGACCGGCAGAAAATACTCCCCCCCTATCTCAAGCTGTGCTAATTACCCGTCTGACGGTAATAAAGTGCTGGGTTCCCTTGAAGAAGCCCTCATCAAGTGTGGCTTTTCCGATGGAATGACGATTTCCACGCACCATCATTTCAGGAATGGAGATCTTCTGGCTACCCAGATCTTCGACATTGCCCATGATCTGGGCCTGAAAGACCTGATGTGGTTCCCATCCGCTTCTTTTCCCTGTCACGAACCCTTGACGAAGTACCTCGAGGATGGCACCCTCAACCGTATCGAAGGCAGCATGAACGGTGCCCTGGGGAAATTCTGCTCTGAAGGGAAGATGGCTGGCATTGGGATCCTCCGTTCACATGGCGGCCGTTACCAAGCCATTCAGGACGGTGACGTGGTCATTGATATTGCCGTGATTGCAGCACCTACTGCCGATCCTTTCGGAAACGCCAACGGGGTGAATGGCACTGCAGCCTGTGGTCCACTGGGTTTTGCCCTGGGTGATTCCCAATACGCCCATAAAGTGATCGTTGTAACCGACAACCTGGTGCCTTTCCCTTGCATACCCTGGCAAATACAGGGTAATTATGTCGATTATGTTGTGGTGGTTGATAAGGTGGGACTGCCGGAGAAGATTGTTTCCGGAACGACAGAGATCACTAAAAGTCCTGACCGGCTGATGATTGCCGAGATGACAGCCCGGTTCTGTGATGAAGCAGGCATTATCCATGACGGATTTTCATTCCAGGCCGGTGCCGGCGGCACCGCTCTTTCTATCGGGATCTATTTTGCCGACATGCTCAGGGAAAGAGGGATCAAAGCCCGTTTTCTCAGAGGAGGGTCCAATAAGTACCCGGTCCAGATGCTGGAAGAAGGACTCGTTGAGTATATCCTCGACGGACAAACCTTTGACCTTGACGGGGTTCGGTCGATGAGGGATAACCCTCAGCATGTTGACACCTCCCCTTTTACCAGCTATAATTATCATGGAAAAGGGAACTTTGCCTCCCTGGTCGACGTGGCCATCCTTGGTGCCACGGAAGTGGACGTCAACTTCAACGCCAATGTGGTCAGTCATTCGGACGGGTATTTGCTCCATGGCATCGGTGGCTGGCAGAACTGTCTTTTTTCTAAATGCACCATTCTTCCTATCCCCCTGTTCCGAGACCGCATGCCGGTCATCAGGGATGAAGTTACCACCCTATGCGGCCCTGGCGAACTCATCGATGTCATCGTCACGGAAAGAGGCATTGCCATCAACCCTCTCAGAACTGACCTGCTGGAAAAACTCAAAAACAGCAGGTTACCCATCAAGACCATCCGGCAACTCCAGAAAGAGGCCGAAGACATCTGTGGTGGGAAACCTGCCATTCCCAAACTGGGGGAAGAGATCGTCGCAGCAATCAAATGGGTGGATGGTACCGTGATCGATGTGATCCGCCGGGTGATCACTGAATGACCCCTTTTATATCCGGGTGATCTTTTTCATCAACACCTGATCACCTGTTTTGAACAACACCAGGTACACCCCCGGAGGTTGATCCGTCAGATCTATACCGACCTCCCTGGTGTCTATTGCTGAAACCAGTTTAACCGCCTGACCCAGGATATTCAACAGGGTGATGGTACTTTTGTTTCCGGGCACATCACTAAATCTGACTGTAATCGTATTGCCGGTGGGATTAGGATAGACCTCCCAATCAACTCCGGTCCTGCCGCTCATTTTGGGATTCCAATCCTCATCAGTACCGTTCTGGCAGGGCTCTATCAAGCCGTGAAGTTCTGAAAATTCAGATGCAATAAAACCCGGTTCCAGCAGAATCTCTTTGGAAGCCTGCAGGACGATCCCTGTTCCTGCCGGTAATGACAAGAGGTTATCCTCTCCTGCCACCTGGATCACACCACCATACACATAACTGAGTTCTCCCGGTACGAGTGGGGGTGACCCATGGACCACGTGCTGAAACTGTTGGCAATCAATAACATCAATCATGATACTTGTCTGATCCATGCAGTCATAGCCTACCATGACCTGACAATTCTGGTCCCAGGCCTTTAAAGACAACTCATAAGACCCTGCCTGTGAAAAATTGTACTGAAACAACTGGTCCAGGCTGTTAGAGAGGGTACATCCGGGTTCCTGGAAAGGAGTTCCTGACTTCTGTGCCATCAGGATGTTGCCGGGTTGCCTGACCAGGCGCCAGTAGTTATTGGTCTCGCAGGGGAAGTTTGAAGTCCCGGGCGGGTCCTGGCAGGCACTGCACCACGGAGTGAAAGTAAAATCCCAGAAATCTACCACCCCTATGGGGTGAACCGATTTGGATGCATTGACCTTATTGATCTTACTCACCAGGCAGTGCTGGGGAAGGTAGGCATGTATCGATTTCTCCACCGTCCTGCCACAACCATTCTGATCGCAGACATGAAACGAAACGGAATAGTCACCCGCCTGGGGGAAGACCACGGTGTGCGGCCCTAAGTCAGTGCTGTGATAGACAGATGGTTGAGCCCCGGTTTGTGGATCCGGAAAGAAATACCAGGAATACAGGTAAGGTTGACTTCCTCCCGTGATCTGGGCAGTAAAGGTGACCGGGTTGTTCACCGGTACTGAAGTATTGTATCCCTGAGAACTAATGGAATAAGAGACTTCGAAACCGCTACAAGGATCAGCCCCTATCACTTCTACAGACTCATCACAGGATTGCAGGCTCCCGTTTCCGTCCAGCACCGTCACAATAACATGAAAGGTCCCTCCTGCCAGATAGCTGTGATTTAATGAACTGAAATACTGGTTAGAAGAAATCGTCTGTGTCGTTCCGTCACCGAAATCGAAAGTATACTGGAAAGGAGGGTAACCATTGACCACTGAGGCTGACACCGTTGCAGGCGTCCCGGGACTCAGCAGAAAAGGATTGACCAGACAGAGGACTTCGAGCCCGAAGTTCTGCTCGACCACGTTTACATAGCCGGATGCCCAATCAGAACCGGCCTGGTTGCTCACATGAAGACTCACAAGGTACACGCCGCACTGGTCAAAGGTGACCATGGGATCCTGGATGTTACTTTGTGGTGATGCACCATCAAAATTCCATGACCATTGTGTCGGGTTCCCTGTTGAGAGATCGTGGAAAGTGATCTCCGTATTGACAGGAACTGTTACATCCTGCGGCGAGAAATCAGCCGTGGGAGGCAGCATATTTGCGGTGACAACCACGATCCCGTTATAGATACTGCTGCCGTATACATTGCTGACCGTTAGCGTAACCAGGTAGATACCCTCCGAATCATAATGAACGACGGGATCAGGAGAGGATGAGGTCCCGGGATCACCACCCGGGAAATCCCAGGTCCATTCATCGACGGTACCCTGTGACATATCGTGAAAGTTCACATTCTCACCCGGGTTGATGACCAGGTTGCTGGGCGTAAAATAGGCGACCGGCGGACTCGCACTCACCACCATAAAGGCATGCACGATGTCGTTCTGCTCTGTGGGTGAAGGTTGCCATTGCCCGCCAGCCTGTCTTACCGGAAAACTCCCGGCAGGCTTGGGATTGATATTGGTAAATCCCTCCAAAGGATTATCAGCCAGATCATAGCCACTAATTTCCATGACATTGGGTCCAAGTGTGAAAGCTGAAGCAGGCACCTCGAATTCCCATTCCGTTCCGGTGGTGCCAGTGACTGCCACAACCTGTGCCGATTGCCAGGTACCTATTTTCAGAGTGACCTCTTTCATGGGTTCGGAAGCGGTCACCCGGATGATGGCATCCTCACCCAAAGCCAGGGAACCCGATGCCTGCTGGTAAAACTGCAACTGCGATCCGTTCCAGCCCCAGTAAGACTCATAAAATTCAGGCATGCCCACCTGTTTTATGGCACCTGTTTTCTTGATATAAGGCCTGAAATTGTCGATGGTAATCTCATGGATGGCCGACTGAGCAGGTGCCGTCACGGTCCCGTTCACCCTTGACATTCGTAGAAACATCTGGTACACACCATCCGGATACCTGGCATCCTCAATAATTCCTGCCAGAGTCAAGGATTGACCCATAACATGATTCTTATGGATGCGAGTCATAATGTCAGAAAAATAATAATTATCGAAAGGGTTGCTGTTATAGGCATAAGGAAAGATCCCCGTCTGGGTGTGTGAACCAAAAGGCATGGAGCTGAGATTGGGCGGATACATGAGGGAGCCTGCCCGGGAAGCATTGCATATCGATGAGTAATAATTCGGTCCGGCAAAATACTGATAGCCCGATCCTATGTGACCCCATTGCGACATGGGCTCCGAAGGTTTGCCTTTTGGTTTTATAAACAGCTCCAGCTGGTCGATATCCATCACAGCTGTGTGATAGTACTGGTCAGGAGGACTACCCTGGATGCCAGGGTTGGCCAACTGGCAGCAAACTCCCACTGATGCGTAGTCATCACCAGGGTACCAGTTCTGGCTCCCGTTGGTTGTCAAATGTTCCGTTGAAAAGATAAACACCTGGTATGCAGTATTGTAATGAGGCAACACTTCCATGGGATCTTTGGCATTGCTCACCAACTGAGGATCAGTCAAGGGCGACTGAGGATGATACAGATGTAAATGGGGTGATACACTGCCGGAACTTCCCAGAGGGGCCACCACCTGTCCCTGAGCTACCTGGTTGTTCACCGTGTAGGTGATTCCGTTATAGGTACAACTGGCTCCCTGGACAGGCCCTATAGCCTTCTGGGTGGTCAGGTTGATGATCGCATACTGGTTGACATTGTTGCATTTCAGTAAGACCAAATCCCCTATCTTTATTGGCAAAGGAGCATCATTAAAAATATGACCGAACCCAAAATCCTGATTACCAGGGCCATCCAGAACAATATACTTATAACCTGTGTTGAGAATTTTCAGCATCGTGATGGTAGCTGGCACCGGAGCGAGTAAATGATACCCGAGATCGTTGGCTCCGGGAATATTCAGATCTGTTCCCCGATGCCACGACGATGCTCCCTGGCAGTCCCTGAACCCAAAATCAGAGTTAATATCGTCGGAGGTTGACAATATTCGGAAGGTCTGTGCCTGAGTCGACACAGGACAGGTCTGACAAGGCAGGTATTTCAGGCTTACCTGAGCCTGTATTCCCTGGCTGAGACAGAGAAGCAGTATGCTTGCTGCTAATCTCCAGTAATATTCCAATTTTTCCATGACAGATCCTCCCCTCTTACATCCTTCCCCAACAAATCCGTTCTGCCATCACTGAATTGAATGCCTTCTTTTGTAATGGACTTTATCATATTCACTTCCTGTTCGGCATACCTTTTCTCGTATCGCCGTTGTTTTTCAAGGTCAATCAGGTTCACCCGGATACCTGGTCCCTGGCTGACATTCTCATCTTCAATATAGAGTAGCAGCAATCCTGACTGCACAAAATCAGCCTTGAATAAATTCCCTGGCACTTCGGTAAACTTTAGGGGTGTACCTCTTTTTATTATTCTGACACCCGGCTTAAGAAGTGTCGTATCGGCATCCGCCAGGCCAAAACCGTGACACATGTAGCTTAATGACGGATCAACGTAAGCCTCACCAATATACACATCGCTATTTTTCAATTCCCATAGCAACTTCCCATCTGGCTTCATGACATAAGCGGAGGCCTCACAGGCAAGATTCAGATTATGGTGACCCAGAAACAGATTATAAGAAATGACCACAAAATCACCGCAATGCGAATAAAATGGATGAGAGTGTGCAATGGTCGGGCGCACTTTCCCGGGCTGTTCCAACTGATAACGTTTCAGTGTAGCAGGAAGAAGAATGTCTTTCATTGATTTTCCCGACAGAGAAAACACCCTGATCCCATAATCTTTGGTCAGTTTGTTATCGACCGGAAGTGGAAGGTTCCTGTATGGATCAAGGGCTGCCACATCAATTCGTGTGATAACGTTCTTGGTAACACTGTCTTTCACCAGCAACGTCTTTGGGTAAGACCACTCGTCGCCTTTTGTATCCACCTCAGGTTCCAGGTAGAAACCCTGTGAATAGGCCGTCAAGCCGGCCATCCACATAAAAATGACACTAATGATTCTTTTCATGTTGTTGTGTTTTTTGGTTCTAATAACTTACCTTCTCCGAATTCTCTGATTGCAGCTTTTGTATCTCTTTCTGAAGGTTAATAACATAAAGGGTCAATTCCTCCACCTTTGTTAATAACATTTTATCCATCTGCCCGAGGGCAAGCCCGGTACTGAGGACCTCATGCTGGGGTGGCACACCGGGAAGGTGGCCGTTCTTAATGATAAACTGCTCAAGATCAGTAATTTTCGTCAAGGGATAGGAAGGGTCAAACACGCCGTCAGCCCAATCCTGTATGGTAACGACGACTTCTTTTGTCACCACTTTCCCGTTGACAGCCAGTTTATAACCCATGTGTTGAGAACCCACTGCCATTTCGCCACCAATAAAAACCTGGCCATTGTCTTTTAAGGTGAATGATTTCGACCAGTCCCACCCACCATAATTATTCTGGGGAGCAATAATCAGGGCATCTCCTATCCATGGCCTGGAATGAAGAATGAAGTTGTTGCCCGGTTTCCCAAGAACGATGTCACCATAAACATCCAACTGTGCCGTTGGCGACTGGGTCCCGATGCCTACCATTCCCGAAGGGAAACAGATGGCATTGCTGCCGGCCTCCTTCCAGGGATCCAGCGCCCTGGTATTCTGAACACTCCCGTCAGGGAAGCGAAACCCTCCGTTGACCGATTCCACCACACCGTTAACCGAAAGCTTCTCTGAAGGATTGGCGGTCCCGATACCAACTTTCCCCGTAGTGCCCGCTCCTGACGAACCTCCGATAAACAAGGTGGGAAGGTTGCTGTTGAACCCTACGCATAAGGAGTTTTGAATGTTATTTACCAAGGGATTAGAGGCAGAACAACCCATACCCAGCGTGAATGAGTTGAGGTTGGTGGAAGAGACCAGGTTGCCGATGGCAAAACTGGACCAGGCATTCGCAAGACTGGAGTTCCCGATGGAAATCGCTCTCAGGCTCCCGGCATGGGCACCATTCCCAAATGCCAGACTGTAATCACCTGAAGCAACGGCATTATATCCTATAGCGGATGCCGACAAACCAGTAACTGTTGCTCCGTCGCAATTGATACAGTTCTGAGCTTCGGCAGAAACGGTCCGGATCAAACCAGCTATGATTAATAAATATTGAAACGTCTTTGTTTTCATAATCTTATGTTTTTGCATTGATTTTATTTAATTTTTATCCATTTTAAAAATTCACTTTTACCCTTATCGCTTATCAGCTTAAAAAAGTAACTGCCCGGTCGAAGGGAGGATGTGTCGAACCTCTGACCGGGTATAAATTTTTGTGGTCCTTTAACCAGCTCATTATTAACATTATAAATATACAGCACCCCACTGAGCCCTTCTCCAGGCCTGAGTTGAACGTATTCCTTCCCCGGATTGGGAAACAAACGGTAAGCCCCTCCCTTCCTTTCATTGTTTTCATTGGGTTGAAAACCAGCCATTAAAGAATCCAGATAGAAGAAACATAGTCCGTCTCCGGTACCGGTCTCAGAAAAACGAATGGCCAGAAAACACCCCTCCCCCTCCCCTGGCTGGACCATGACTGCTTCTCTTTTAGGCTGGCCCAACAGGTCAGCCGACCATACCAGGTTCATCTGTTGGTCGTAATGAATCAACTTCAAAACACTGGTATTCTGAGTGTTTCCCATATCCATGGTGGCAAAAAACCAGAACCCGGAGTCCTGGGCCCTTACCAGTGCCTGTACCTTCGCCGGCAGGTCCCATTGCCAGGGATCGCCCACCAGCCATTGATTCAAAGAGTTACCACTTTCAGCTATTTCCTCCAGTACCAGGTCTGTAGCGCCATTATTCAACTGACGCGAATAGCAGACTAAAATAGAAGTATCTGATTTCCAAACCATTGACCTACAGTCTTCCTGAAAACCACTCACCTGGACAGGCCTTACAATGGTCATATGCAGTGAAGTATCGAGGGACATCCACTGCAACCACGATCCGGCGGCGAATCCCGACCCCACCACTTCAAAACCATTGCCCTTTCCGCATGTCATGCTCTCGATCTGATTGGGATAAGGCAGCTGGACCAGTCTGAAATGGATCAGGTTTCCCTCCCGGTCGACGGATCCGAAAAAGACATCTTCCTCAGGCCATCCTGTGGAGACCGACCTGGCATTACCGGCAAAATAAAATTCCGGGCCATTTTCATTCCATACCCCCTTTATCTCATCCACCTGATGGTATCCAAAGAAAACATCATAAGTCTGCGAACGGATCACCTGAAGCAGGGTATCGGTCTCGAAAATCCATAAAAGAGGCACCAGGGGCTGTCCCTGTATGTCCAGGCCCGGCTTTGTCCCAATGAAGCAGTATGTCTGTTGATGCGTCACGAAACCGGTGTACAACAATCCACCGGTATCCTCTTGTGGCAGCCAGAGCGACAGGGTATCTTCCGAACAGGCACCAAACTTCAGGATCCACCCTTGAATGTTACCGTCGTCGCGGGAGACAGAGCAGAGAAACAGTTTATCCCCGCCATTACCGGTAACACTTCCGAGCATCGTTTCCTCACTGCCCAGATCAATCTCCAGGCTTCCCGGCGGACATTGACTAAAGGCAGCTGTCGACAGGCTGACAAGAAAGAAAAGGGCCATCGTCAACCGGCCATTTCTCAAGCGTCTCATAATCCTCATAACTCAGGGGGTACCACAGGAAGAGCCGGGTCCAGGGAAACATGCTTAATGCCATAGGTAATGTCGGTCCTGTGCTGGATCACCTGGCTTGGACTGTAGGCCCCAATCAGGATGAGACTGATGAAGTCCTTCTGAGGCGGTGTGGTAAGGGACCGGGCCTTGTCAGCATCGCTGACCACATGATACAAACCTTTGAGATAATGCCACATCTCATCCGGATTCAGGCAGTCATGGAAGTTTGGAAAGGCAGGATCGTTGTAGAACATCAGGTAATCATTCATGTTGTCCATGGGAACATCATCATCCGGATCAGGGTAACAATTTCCATTGAGCATAATATGCTCGATATCTGTAAAATAAACATGATCGCCCTGGCCCGGCCATTCTGTCGGGAGGAACCACTGCTGGTACTGCGACAATTCCCCGGCGGCATCACTGCCAAACCCCTGTCCGTAGAACAGACCGCATTTGCCGGCCAGACCACCGTACAACCAATAATCGCCATCCGTGAAAGGGTTGCTGAAAGGCTGGTCCAACAAAGAGACCTTTCCTATCACCGCTTTCATGGTAATGTTCAATGACCCGGTCCCCGGAGGTCCTTCATAAGCCAGGTCCACCGCTAAAACGGCTCTGTCGTTCCAGGTGACCCGGTCATACCACCCATGAAGGGTATCGGTCATGTCATGCCATAGCCTCGCCAGGTCCTGCATTTTAACTGAATCCTGCTTCCATATAGGAATTTGAAAACCGCAGGAATCTATCACGGACCGGGTCACCAGTTCACCGGCAAATCCATACGAATGGTTCAGGGCCGCTTCCAGCAACCAGCATCCCTCCTTTTCCTGTACCAGAGTCTCCCATTTTGAGGACGATGTACCCAGAAGAAACTTACATTGATTTTTGAAAGCAATGATGCGTTGTTCAAGAGCTTCATCATCATTACCCAGGGCTACGGACTGGGTTTTCACCTGGTCCACACCCGGCACCTCATCCTTCTGACAGGATGCACTCAACAGCAGGCCTGCACCCAGCATGACCTGCGCATAAATAATCCTTTTTCTCATTTTTCAGGGTTTTAGATTCACCCATTTAGATGAAAAAAATGAGTAAAATGGAAAAAATGGAGACAGAATTTTCTAAAGAACCTTCCTGATGGAATGCAAAGGATGGGAATATACGCCCAGATCCTTTCTGAAGATGCCCTTTTGGTCAAAATAATCCACTCTGACCTTACCGGAAGCATGGATGATGAGGTGAGGGTCGAGGAGGATGCCCACATGGCTGATACTCCCCTTCTCATTATGGAAAAAAGCCAGGTCTGCGGGACTGACCTCTTCAACGGTCTCAACGGCCACACCCGTCTTCTGCTGATCTGAAGCGTCGCGCGGCAAGGCAATGCCGCTCATCCTGAAGATGGTCTGGGTAAAACCACTGCAGTCGATGCCATAATGAGACCTTCCTCCCCATAAATACGGGATACCAAGCAATTTATAGGCCTGGTCAAGGATCGTTTCTTTTCGCGGAATTCCCGGCATAGGGAATATCTCTCCCCTGACCTGGTAAGTATTGCCAGCAACATGGCAGGCACCGTCGGAACAGGAAGGAAGAAAGGCACCGAATGGCAGGCGGATGGGTTCATTGGGATGCCTGGTCTCCAAGGCAATCGCCGAAAGCACACCGGTGAAATGTGCTGACACCCGTTCTCTGTCCTTATCAAACGGCCCGGATTCTGTATGTTGTAACTCATTGATCCAGCCTGAATAACCATCATGGAGTGTCCGGATATGATACCATTCCCGTTCGCTTTCCAGAACCTCATAGTGATCTCCGAATAACAACTGGTTCACCATTTCAGCCTGGTGGGCCGGTTCCTTTCTCACAGGAACGACCGATAAAATACATGCCCCGTAATTCATAGGCTCAGCAGTTTACTTCTGGCAAAGATAATCAACAGGGACTGCTGTTGTAAAGTAAAATATTAAAAACAGGTTGAGCGTGTATTTCGCAGGATATCAATGCTTTCAGGTCCATGATTACAAATCAGGTCCAGCACGCTTAAACCGGGGATAAATCCGGTCCGTTCGGCGAAAACCTGGTGGTATACAGGCACTGTCACAGGATCAGGAAGCTTGGGATGAAGAAGGAACCGGAAATCAGCGTCATGAAGGCCCTCACGCAAAAAAGTCTCCGTATAGGACGGACCTTTCCCGATTTTCAGCCACCTGAGGATCAGGAGTAACAGTTCCTCGTTAAAATCAAAAAGGAATTTGAACTTCCTGGTATAAAAAGGTTCCAGGGAATCACGGTAAAAAAGGAAGAAAGGCGCGTTGTTATAGGCTGCCATGACAGACCTCCAGTGCAGCCGCTGCCAAGGCTCTGCATTGGATATCTTCAGGTCGCGGATGGGCACGTTACGCCTGTCCTCCTTATCAACCGGAATACTGAGTACCTGAACGTTATTCGGACCGGCAATGGCACAGCGGTTTCGCCATGACTGTTTCCGGTAATTCTCGTGCTGTTCCAGGATAAAAGCATCATACCGGTATATCAATGCCAGGTAACTGACTGTTGGAAGGTAGGCTGTTGAAAGAAAACAGGTGTTCAAGAGGGAGAAAATTACAGAGTCATTATTTGGATTTCATCAGCTTGAACCCAACAGTATCGAAAATAGAATTTGTTTTACCTGACTTAAAAACCCCTTCCCTGGCAGATTTGACATCTTCTATGGTGTAAAAGGCCTCGGGTTCGAACCTGTCGAGCAAGGCGATAAATTCTTGAACATCCTTTCTTTTAATGGTTGAGAAAATAATCTTGACTTTTCCGCGGCCGCCTTCTGCATCGACCAGAGTCAGACCATAATTGGCTTCCTTGAGGTGGTGGATCATCTCGGGATTCTCCTTCTTAAGGATGATCCGGATAATGACAATTCCCAGTGACAGCCTCTGCTCAACCAATATCCCGATGAAGTTTCCCATGGCAAAACCGGCCCCATAGGCCAGGTAGCACATAATATTATCCAGGTGTTTCATGATCTGGCTGATCGCCAAAATCCAGATAATGACCTCGAAGAAACCTAAAAACGGAGCAAGGTATTTGTATCCCTTGGAAAGGAAGATCAACCTGAGTGTTCCTATGGTTTGGTCAGAGATACGTGCGAAGAAAATGAGCAGGGGTAGGACTACCCACTGGAAAAGCTCTGAATCGATTGTAAATCCTGCGATCTGCATGTCATTACTATTTTGAGAACAAAGGTACAGCAAATTATATCTTACCTTTGCACCTTCCATGATATCCAATTAATCAGGTAATTATGAACCTAAGAAACTATCTCTTCATACTAGTAATCAGTGTTTTATGCAACACCACCATGGGCCAGGCCCAGAAAGAGGCCCGCTTATTGCGTTTTCCAAGCATCCATGGGCAGCAGATCGTCTTTTCCTATGCCGGCGACCTGTACACTGTTGAACGCAGCGGAGGGCAGGCCAGGAAACTCACCACAGACCCGGGCTATGAAATGTTCTCCCGTTTTTCACCGGATGGTTCTCTGCTTGCTTTTACCGGCCAGTACGATGGTAACACCGAAGTATATCTCATGCCTTCTACAGGTGGGGTGCCCAAAAGGCTAACCATCACGGCTACTCTCAGCCGGGATGACATCTCCGACCGCATGGGACCCAACAACATTGTCATGACCTGGACTCCTGACGGAAAGAACATCATCTACCGCTCCAGAAAACAAACCTTTAACGATTTCAAAGGCCTGCTGTTATCGGTACCCGTGAACGGCGGCTTATCCACAGAACTGCCGCTGCCCTGCGGTGGGTTTTGTTCCTACTCACCCGATGGAAAACAACTGGCGTATAACAGGGTGTTCAGGGAGTTCAGGACCTGGAAATACTACAAAGGCGGGATGGCGGACGATGTCTGGATATATGACTTCGACACCCGTATCACTCAAAACATTACCAATAATGAGGCCCAGGACATCTTCCCGATGTGGAAAGGAGATAATATCTACTTCCTTTCCGACCGCGACCGGACCATGAATCTCTTCGTCTATAACCTCAGGACAAAATCAACCCAGAAACTTACACAATATACAGAGTACGACATCAAGTTCCCCAGCATGGGTGACGATGCCATCGTTTATGAGAACGGGGGATTTATCTATGTTTTTGATCTGAAGACTCAGACAGCCCAGAAGGTCAACATCACGATCTCTGATGATTTTGACAAGGGCCGCGATGAGTTGAAAGATGCCTCCAAAAACATCTTCTCAGTGTCGTTGGCTCCTGATGCCAAAAGAGTGGTCGTCTCGGCCCGCGGAGATGTCTTCTCCGTGCCCGTCAAGTCAGGCATCACCCGCAACCTGACTGAGAGCTCGGGCGCCCATGACCGGGACGCCAGCTGGTCGCCTGACGGACAGTGGATTGCGTTTCTGTCTGATAAGAGTGGTGAATACGAAATCTACATTCAAAAACAAGACGGTAGTGAAGCCGCCAAAGCGGTGACCAAAAATGCCGATACCTATAAGTATCAGATTCAATGGTCTCCCGACAGTAAAAAAATCCTTTGGCATGATAATATGCTGCGCCTCCAGTATGTTGACATTCAATCCGGTGAGGTGGTGGTGGTTGAAAAATCAAAGATCGGTGAGATCAATGCTTATTCCTGGTCTCCCGACAGCAGGTGGATCACTTTTTCCAGTCCACAGGAAAATGGCATGAACATCATCAAGATTTTCAGCACGGAGACAAAACAAAACACTGCGGTCACCGACGATTGGTTCGACTCTGACCAGCCGGTCTTTGCCAGCGACGGCAAATACCTCATCTTCACATCCAGCCGTGACTTCAACCCTACTTACGGCAACACGGAATGGAACCATATATACAGGGACATGAGCCGTATCTACCTGGTCACCCTTCAAAAGTCAACCCCTTCTCCTTTTGCCCCTGAAAACGATGAGGTAAAAGCTCAGAAAAGCGAATCCGACAAACCGGAAGACCCGGTAAAAAATGCCAAAAAGGACACAGAACCGCAGAAAAAGAACACGGTGATCATCGACCTTGAAGGCATTGCCGGCAGGGTTGTTTCCCTGCCCATAGACCCGGGCAATTACTGGAACCTTTCATTGATCAACGACCAGGTTTACTATAACGAAAGGTCATCCACCGATACGGAGGTCAACCTGAAAGTCTATGACCTGAAGAAAAAGAAAGAAACCGACCTTGGACAGGCCATGGGGTTTGAAATCTCTGCCGATGGCAAAAAAATGCTCATCAATAAGAGAGGCAAGTACCATGTCATCGACCTTCCGACTTCAAAAATCAATCTGGACGAGTCCATCGACTTTTCGAACCTCAGGGTCAGGGTGAATAACCAGGCTGAGTGGAAACAGATCTATGATGAATCATGGCGCCAGATGAGAGATTTCTTTTATGTACCCAACATGCATGGCGTGAACTGGCCAGCCATGAAGGGAAAATACGCCGTCATGCTCCCCTTTGTCAATGACAGGAACGACCTCAACTATCTTATCGGTGAGTTGATTGGTGAATTGAATATTGGTCATGCCTATGTGAGCGGCGGGGACCGCAAAATGCCGGAAAAGATTAACACCGGTCTCCTGGGTGCGAAACTGGTCAAAGATGGAAGCGGTTATGTGAAGGTCGATAAAATCCTCAGGGGTGAAAACTGGTCTGCATCAGGAAGATCGCCGCTTACCGAACTGGGAGTGAATGTGAATGAAGGAGATTTCATATTGGCAGTCAACGGGAAGGATCTGAAGAACACAGTTGATATATATGATTACCTGATCAACACCGCTGGTCAGCAGGTGGAACTTACAGTGAATACCACAGCCGATTATAAAGGAAGCCGGAAAGTCATCGTTCAGCCTGTCAGGTCGGAAGCCAATCTTTATTATTATTCCTGGGTGCAGGACAATATCAGGAAAGTCAGTGAGGCTACCCAGGGACAGGTTGGTTACATCCATATTCCGGACATGTCGGTGGAGGGTCTCAATGAGTTTGCAAAGTATTTCTATCCCCAGCTCGAGAAGAAAGCCCTGATCATCGACGATCGTGGCAACGGAGGAGGGAATGTTTCACCCATGATTCTTGAAAGACTCCAGAGGGAGGTGACTCGCGCCAACATGTCGAGGAACGTTGAAAAAACCAGTCATACACCGCGTCAGATGATGCTGGGTCCCAAGGTGATGCTGATTGATCATTATTCCGCATCCGACGGCGACCTCTTCCCTTATGGATTTAAAAAGCACGGACTGGGCAAGACAGTGGGGACCCGGACCTGGGGAGGGGTAGTCGGGATCAGGGGCAGTCTTCCTTTCGTTGACGGGGGTGACCTGCGGAAACCCGAGTTTGCTTCTTATTCCTCTGAAGAAAGCCAGTGGATCATTGAAGGACGGGGCGTGGAACCTGACATTTATGTTGAAAATGATCCGGCACGCGAATATATGGGCATCGACGACCAGCTCAATAAGGCCATAGAAGTGATCCTGGAGGAAATGAAAAACTATAAACCGATTCCCGATATCCCGCAACCCCCGGATAAAAGCAAATAAACCGGTCATGCTGCTTGGAAAGAAAATCGTGGTGGTGTTCCCGGCCTATAATGCCGAGAAAACCCTGGAAGACACGTTCAGGGAAATCCCTTTTGACATGGTCGATGAGGTGGTGCTGGTGGATGATGCTTCCAGGGACAACACTATAAAGGTCGCCGAAAACCTGGGAATCAAGCATATCATTCGCCATGAAACGAATCTTGGCTATGGTGGCAACCAAAAATCCTGTTACCAGAAAGCGCTGGAACTGGGTGCTGATATTGTCATCATGGTCCATCCTGACTACCAGTACACGCCCCTGCTCATTCCTTCCATGGCCCATCTTATCGCCAACGGTCTTTACCCGGTGGTGCTCGGATCAAGAATCCTGGGCAGAGGAGCCCTCAGAGGCGGCATGCCTTTTTACAAATATTTCTCAAACCGTGTCCTTACCCTGACACAGAACCTTCTGATCAGGCAAAAACTCTCAGAATATCATACGGGATACAGGGCCTTCTCACGTAAAGTACTGGAAACCATTAACTTCAATGCCAACTCCGATGATTTTGTCTTTGACAACCAGGTATTGGCACAAATTTTTTTCCATGGTTTCCAGGTAGCCGAGATCACCTGCCCCACGAAGTATTTCGAGGAGGGAAGCTCCATTAACCTCAGACGCAGTATCATCTACGGACTGGGCGTGCTGAGAGTATCTTTCCAATATTTCCTTCAAAAGACCGGGATCGTCAGGTTCCGAATTTTTAACCGGGCCCAGGAAGCATGGTAAGAGCAGTATGCGGCTATTGTAAGCTGACATTTGAATCAGAGCCTTTTTACCCGCTCCGGGATATCTTTGGCAACGAGTACAGCCTGGTCCGCTGTCCTGCCTGCCGGGCCATCTCACTGCATCCCAGGCCAGGTGGTGAGGCATTGAAAAGAGCCTACGATGACACCTATTACGGACAGGAAGAAAAGAAATTCACCTTTCCTCTGATTGAAAACGTTCTCGACTGGTTCAGGGGTGGCAGAGCCAGAAAACTGAGCCGTTACGTGAGAGACGGTGACAGCGTTCTTGATATAGGCTGTGGTAATGGAAACTTCCTGAGTTCATTATTGAGGGTTAAAAAAGTCAAGGCCTACGGGGTCGAACTGGAAGGCAATTCAGCCAGGCGGGCCATGCAAATCCCAGGACTGGTCCTTAAAGTCGGGGTACTGGAAAAAGGTGATTTCCAAGCTCGCAGCCTAAAGGCAGTTACCATGTTCCATGTTTTCGAGCACCTGACCGAACCCATATTCACGCTTGATCTCATTGATGAGATCCTATGCCAGGATGGCATTCTGATGGTCTCCTTTCCCAATATCGACAGTTGGCAGTGCCACCTTTTCAAAGGCAGGTGGCTTCATCTGGACCCTCCCCGTCACTTATTCTTTCTGGCACCCTCGGATTTCATCTCACTGATGCATGACAGAGGATACAGGCTGCTCCGTGAGCATTACGCTTCCATGGAACAGAATCCTTTCGGGATGGTACAGAGCGTACTTAACCTATTTACTTCACGGAGAGATCTCCTTTTTGAGTCGCTCAAAGGAAATTCCGGGTACCTGTCGGGTTATCCGAAATGGAAAATCATCTTCCAAAAGATCTTCTTTTTTCTCGGAATGCCCTTGTTTATAATGACTAATGTTGTTGCCGCAACATACAGGAAAGGTGCAACCGTGGAATTTATATTCCAAAAATTCAACAATTCCTGATCTTATTTGTTATTCTATATATTTAAATATACACTTACCATGTCTATATTAAAATCTGTCCTCCTATGGACATTCGCAGTAGTCTTCATGGTTTGCATCGCTGTCTACCAGAGAATGACAGGGCCCACATACCCGGTGAAGGGGAGTGTCAGCTTTGGAACGCAGACTATTAAAAGCAAGCTTCTGACGACCTCAGACAGTGATGGTGATACGAAGATCACTTTCCAGGTTCCTGATACTTCTTATAAGGGATTCTATGAATACAAGCGTTTCAAGAGCCATGATGACTGGACCCGTCTTCCGTTGCAGCGGGAAGGCGATGCCCTGACAGCCTCTCTTCCGCACCAGCCTCCCGCCGGTAAGGTCATTTACCAGATCACGGTCGAGAAAGAAGGCCAACAGCTGAAAATGAGTGAATCTCCTGTTGTTCTAAGGTATAAAGGCAAGGTTCCGGCGTGGATACTGATCCCTCACATCATTTTCATGTTCCTGGCCATGGTATTTTCGACCCGTGCCGGTTTGGAGGTACTTTTCAAAGGGAATAAAGCTTTCATGATCTCTTTGTGGACAGCCATGTTCTTGTTTGCCGGAGGGCTGATCCTCGGGCCTCTCGTTCAGTATCATGCTTTCGGAGCTTTCTGGACCGGTTGGCCATGGGGGCATGATCTTACCGATAACAAGACCGCGGTTTCACTTATTGCATGGATCATCGCCGTGGTTCGTGTAAGAAAAAACCCACATCATAAAGGTTGGGTTCTTGCAGCCTCCATTATTCTGCTGGCCATCTACCTGATCCCTCACAGTGTCCTGGGTTCTGAAATAGATTATACCACGGAGTAAATCAGGGGTATGTTGCCCATAAGCCGATGATCACCCTGCTGATTCTGGTAGTCACTGCTCTCATTTCCCTCCTGGCTTTTCAGTCCGGTGCCATGACCGACCGGCTGGTATTCCAACCGTACCGGATAAAAAGGAATCATGAATATTACCGCTTTCTCAGCTATGGGTTGATCCATGCCGACTGGATGCACCTGGCGGTGAATATGTTTGTTTTGTATTCATTCGGTCAGACCGTTGAAGGGGTGTATAAAGTGATCTTTGCCGGAAACGCGACGGTCTGTTTCCTTCTTCTATATGCCGGCGGGCTCTCCCTTTCCACCCTCTCCTCTTATGTAAAGCACAGGGAACATGAATATTACCACGCCGTCGGGGCTTCCGGCGCCGTGTCTGCGGTAGTCTTTGCCAGCATTCTTTTTTATCCTGCAGGAAAAATAGGGATACTCTTCCTTCCTTTTGAGATCCCGGCGGTGATTTTTGGCATCCTTTACCTGGTCTACTCGGCCTATATGGCAAAACGTGGCCAGGATAACATAGGGCATGATGCCCATTTCTGGGGTGCTGTTTTTGGTGTTTGCTTTACAATCTTGTTGAAACCTTCCCTGGCCATACGTTTTATTGACCAGGTCACCTCACTTTTCTGAAACTCAATTCAGTCCGGGATCATTGGGAAAGTTGGCCCAAAGCGGATAGTCCCCGCCTAAGGATTTAAGTATATCGCTCCACAACATTTCCGGCTGATTGCTGATGACCTGGTCTTTAAATGTTTTGGAGACGATCCATGAGTTTCTTTCCAGTTCTTCTTCCAGTTGATTGGCCGCCCATCCGGAATACCCGACAAAGAACCTGATATCGTCAGGGCCCAGTTCATGATTGTCCAGCAATCGTTTAACCTGCCTTATATCACCACCCCAAAAGAGGTCTTTCAGCACTTCCTGACTGTCAGGGATCAGATCATTCCGGGTATGAATGAAAAAGATACTGTCGGTCTTCACCGGGCCACCAAGAAATACCTTCGCATCAAAATCAGGAAATTCTGAGGATATTTCCCTCAGCCTCATGTGTATAGGTTTGTTAATGATCAACCCAAAAGATCCCTCAGCAGAATGTTCGGCAAGCAGGACCACCGACTTCTTGAAGTAAAAATCCTGCAGGGAAGGTTCCGAGATCAGCAGTCGACCGGTACAGGGTTTTAATAATTTGGTTGTCATAGTAAATTTTTAAAACGCATCGCCAGGCTTCCTATTGCCTGATTGTTCTTTTTCATAATAGAGGTCACCTGCAGCTCGTTAATGAGGTTTGGATTATCTTTGGCAAAAGATACCATCATCCCAATTACAGGCATCATCCTTTTCATGGAGCATTCCCAACGTTATCAAGGACTCAGACGAAGTTACCCATTTTTATCTTATGAGTCCTATCAAATTATTCCACATCCGGAAGGCATCCACATCTCTTATGTATTCAACCTTTCCGGCAAGCACACCTTCAAACCCACCCTTTTTATTCCTGTCCGTAACTTCTACCGCGACATCCGGCACACATGCGACGATCCCAATTTCAGGGATCTGGTCTTTCAGCTTGGTATGATAGAGGTCATCAGTTATTGGAAAGCTGCCTGTCCACCACTACTCATTGTTACAGCAGGTCCTCTTTCAGAAAAGACAAAAGAATGGTGGCTTAAGTTGTATTACAAAGGCCTGGGTGAGTTTTTTTACAAAAATGGCATCGAGGCCCGCCAGGAGGATTTTCTGGTCATCGAGGCCTCACGGGCGGCCATAGAAAAGACAGGACAGGCACCGCTTAAGGATGGGTTCCTGGTTCCTGTCGGTGGCGGGAAAGATTCTGCGGTGAGCCTTGAAATCCTGAAACGGCATTACCCGGTCATTCCTTTCCTTTTAAATCCCAGGCAAGCTATCCTGGGCACCATCGAGCAGGCTGGATTCCATGAAAAAGACAGCGTGGTCTTTCATCGCAGCATCGATCCCCTGCTACTTCAACTCAACCAGGAGGGATTCCTGAACGGTCACACTCCCTTTTCAGCTTTACTTGCCTTCCAGACCCTCTTGGCCTCCTATCTGACAGGATTCAGGTTTGTGGCACTTTCCAATGAAGCCAGTGCCAATGAGTCCACTATACCAGGGACATGGATCAATCACCAGTATTCCAAGACCTTTGAGTTTGAAAGCGATTTCAGAAGCTATTGTGAGAAGGTGCTCCACTCCTCCTCTTCCTATTTCAGCTTCCTCAGACCCTTGTCTGAACTTCAGATAGCAAGAATTTTCAGCAGTTTCCCAAAGTATTTCAATGACTTTAAAAGCTGTAACGTCGGAAGCAAAACCGATATCTGGTGCGGTCGTTGCCCCAAATGTCTCTTTGCTTACCTCATGCTGGCCCCATTCCTGTGCAAAGAAGAAATGGTGAGAATTTTCGGCAGTGATCTGCTGTCATCTGAAGACCAGTGGCAGAACCTTTTACAGCTCGCCGGCGAAGCGGAGGAGAAACCCTTTGAGTGCATAGGCACCATTGATGAAGTCAATACAGCGCTGAGCATGCTGATTCGCCGGTATGCCTCTGAGAAAATGCCCTTATTGCTTGCTAAGTACAAAGGGACCACTACTTTCAGGCGCTATGCGACCGCGGATCCGGAATACTTGCTGAACAGCTGGAATCAAGATCATTTCCTGACCACCGAACTGGAAAACACTCTTAGAAAGTATGCAGGCATTTGATCCTCTGAGACGGCTCCTTCACGGGAAAAAGGTCCTCATTCTCGGTTATGGCCGTGAAGGAAGGTCCACTCATGAATTCCTCAGCAGACTGATGCCGGACCTCCCTCTTACGATTGCCGATAAAAATGAAAACCTGCTCCCCAATCCTGATACAGCTCATCTTTCCAAGGCGGACTGTGTTACCGGTGAGAACTATCTCCAGCAGGTTAGCTCGGCTGATGTGGTGGTGAAAAGTCCCGGGATACCCCTTAAGATATTGCCCGTAACACCCCAAGGAACCTGGATCACCTCTCAGACCGAGTGGTTTTTAATGGCATTCAGGAATCAGACCATCGGGGTTACAGGGACCAAAGGGAAAAGCACCACTGCCTCATTGCTGCATCATATCCTTCAGCACTCAGGCAGACCCTCGGTGCTGCTGGGCAACATCGGGATACCTCCCCTGTCGGCCGTGGAGTCGATGAGGGGAGAAACAACGGCTGTCTTCGAGATATCGAGCCATCAACTGCAAGGCCTGCCTCTTGCACCTGCCACAGCGGTCCTGCTGAATATTTTCCAGGAACATCTCGATCATTATCATGATCTTTCAGATTACCAGAACACCAAGTACCGCATTGCATCACAGCAAAATACGAACGACCGGCTCATCTATTACCTTGAAGATCCTGTTATTACAAACCTGATCAGGACCAATCCGCCAGAAAGCAAATTGTTCCCGGTTAGCCTGCTATCCAAGCCGGTCCCCGGATGTTATCTCGAGGGCAACTTAATGATGCTTCAGACACCCGAAAGTGAACAGGTGATTTTACATGATGTGAAAGACTCGCCACTTCCGGGCCGTCATAACCTGATCAATATCATGGCAGCCATCCAGGCCGCCTTTCTGAGCGGGATTGAACCTTCCATGATGGAAAGTGCCATCAGATGCTTCAAACCTTTGGAACACAGGATAGAATATTTCGGGACCTTCCGGGGTATCCGGTTTTATAATGACTCCATCTCTACCATACCTGAAGCCACGATGGAGGCACTACGATCAGTGAACGGAGTTAAAACGCTGATTCTCGGTGGTTATGACCGGAACATCGAATACCAACATCTGATCGAATTCCTTTGTGAATCAAACTTAGATAATGTGATCTTCACCGGTGAAGCAGGAAAACGGATGATGAAAATCCTGAACAACAGGACCGTAAGGTTCCGGACCTTTTTTGCAGAGGATTATAAAACTGTGATGACCCTTACCTTTAAACACACTCATGCAGGAGACGCCTGCCTGTTATCCCCTGCTGCTTCCAGTTATGACCGTTTCAGAAATTTTGAAGACCGTGGGAACACCTTTAAGAAGATGGTTTCCGAATTTACTTTGTAGGAGGTTTATTCCTTTTTTGCCTTTGTTTTTTTCTTTTTGGTTTCGTCAGTAACCTCCCCTTTAGATTCTTTTTTTGGTTCAGTGCTTTTGACCTTTTTTGCCGTACTTTCCTTTTTCTTGGGTACGGGTTCGGTTTTTTCTACTGATACTGTTGTTTCAACAGTTTTCTCCTGGACCATCACTTCTTCAACAGGAGCAACATCAACGGGCAGTGTTTCAAAGGCAAGTTCGGGTTCTGCCAAAGCAGGAGCTTTTTTGGGCGCCTTCTTTTCCTTAATCACCTTCTCCTCTTTTTTGAGGGAACGGGGGACGGTGCTGATTTTGGCATTCTTTTTCTTTGATCTTCTAACACCGTAACTACCAATGATGATCTTACCCCTCTTCGTTTTTTTATCTCCTTTTCCCATAGATTAGTGTTTTTATATTATTGAAAGAAACAAAATTATAAACTTTCATTTTAGAAATACAAAACAACAGCCTTATCCTTCATTTTTAAAAACCGGCAAAGTGAAATAAAATGAACTCCCTTTACCAACCACACTTTCGACCCATATTTTTCCGCCACTGATCTCTACAAAATCCTTAGTCAATATCAAACCCACACCTGTTCCAAATTCTCCTGAAGTACCTTTGGTCCTGAACTTCTCCTCGATCCGGAAAATCTTTTTAATGCTTTCCGGGCTGATACCCACTCCCTGGTCGGCCACTTTAACCTGGTAATGACTTTCCACATTCGATTTGACGAGTTTGGCTGACACCAGAATTTTGCTATCCGGCCACGAGAAATGGATCGCATTGGTAATCAGGTTTCTGAGTATAGCCTTCACTATATTCTCATCGGCAGCTACTTCTGTACCATAGGCAATTTCAGAGTTCACGGAAATATTTTTGTTATCCGCTTGTGGTTTAAGCAGGAAAAGAGTGTCATTCATCATGATGGAAAGATCCAGCCTTTCTTTCTTCAATATGATCTTTTCGGATTGAAGGTTTGCCCAATCCAACAGGTTTTGCAACAGTTTGTATGTATTTTGGGCAGATTCAAATATTTTGGAGATAAACAGCTTCTTTTCTTCGTCAGAATATCGGTCGTACTCATGGTATAACAACTCGGAGAAGCCTGCAATGGCATGGTAAGGATTTTTGAGGTCGTGAGCGATGACTGAAAGAAAAGTATCCTTGGTCTTTACCAGCTCCGATAATCTTAATTCATTATCCCTGAGAACTTTCACGATCTGGTTTCTCTGATCCAGTTCAATAAAGAAGGTAATGAGATCGGAGATGTTGCTCAGAAATATCTGGTCTTCCTCCGACCAATAAGTCACTTCGCTGCAATGCTCACAGCAAACAAATCCCTGAAAATCCTTACCATAACCAAATTTAATACCCAGAATTGAAACGGCCTGAGGATGCAGACAATTCGTTTTCAAATCATCAAATATTGGTTCTGCACTCACATTGGGTAATGAGATCAGGCGGCTGTTCTGGAATAAATCCTTTATCGAGGGAAACATTCCGATCTCGACAACTTGTCCTTTTTGGTGAGTGTCCGTTCTTTGGTCATAATAATCGAGGCAACGTATCTGGTTCATTTCTTTGTCATACACCCAGATTCCCACGATCTCGGCCTCGATAATTTGGGAGGTTGTCGTTGTCAGTTTAGAAATAGACTCGTATAGATCATCCGGATTGTAAGAGATGAACTCCCTGAGGGCCAGACTTTGTCTTTTGATTTTCTCACTTACCTTGATGTATCCCAGTTCGGCAGATTTCTTCTCAGAGATATCGATAAAAGCGTACTGCACCGCATCATCACTTCGAAAATTGGTCTTCATCGAAAACAGCTGCACCCATTTCAGCTGGTGGTCGGCAGAGATGATCCTGCATTCAAGCATGCCTGATTCCATCAGTCCTGACCTGACCTTAAGGTTGATGTCAATCACAGATTTCCTGTCCAGGGGATGAAAAACACCAAGCACCTCACTTTCAGTGAAATTCATCAGGATATCCTGTGAATAGCCAAATATTTCAGAAGCTTTGTGGTTGGAATAGGCAATCCTGCCGTGTTGAATGATCAACAGTCCTTGCAGCGAATAATCCACCAAAACGCGATAATGTTCCTGGAGTTTTCTTTGTTCAGTAATATCAACCGCCACGCCAATATGACTTATGAAAGATCCGTCTTCACCTTCCACTCTGGAAGTTGAGATAAACACGGGAAATTCAGTGCCGTCTTTCCGTTTGTTAACAAGCTCACCCTGCCAGTGTCCTTCCCTGGTCTTTTTTAGAATGACGTCGGTCTTTTCGTTGTAATCTCCGCACCGAAGGATACTGATGCTCTTGCCCAGGATTTCTTTCCTTTCATAACCATAAGTGTTCAAAAATGCCCTATTTACATACAGGATCATGTTATGATCATCTGTAATGCTGACACATTCCGATATACTTTCCAGTGCAAGGGCTAAAGAATCCGGGCTGTTCATAGCCAGAATCCCGCTAATATCTCCTGTCTTTTTATAAGATTTACCGGGCATTATTGTGAATGCAGCTCTGAAGAAAACCCGAAGATATAAAACTTTTCTTAAAAACCAAAATTTTTACCCGTTTTCTTCCTAAGAAATATTATGAACTTCAGCCATTTCAGACCCACACCATATTATATTATTGCATTCCCAATGATTCGTCTGTTCCAATAAATTCCCGTCGGGGAATTTTCTCAGAGATCCGGTCATTTAGCTTCCCTTCATCTTTTTGAATTGATTCTCCAGAATATCTGGTTGCGAAAGGGTTTTTCTGGTCCAGTCGAGGAGCAGCTCCGTTTGTTCTGTTTCTGACAAACCCCATGAAAGATCTGAGTTTTTTATTCTCCAGGACAAAGTATACAAAATGATGGCAGCTGAAACGGAAATATTAAGGCTTTCGGTAAGGCCAACCATAGGTATGCGCAGGAAGCAGTCGGCTTGTTGACTGATTTCATTGGATATTCCTTCCAGTTCGGTACCGAAGGCCAGGGCGATTTTCTGATTGAGTGGCAGGTTATCGAGGTTATAGCTGTCGATATGCGGCGAAGTGACCACTAATCTGTATCCCTGATTTTTCAGATGGTTTAGTAATGTCTGAGATTCCTCCCTTGTTTTATATCTTTTCAGGGTCAACCATTTGTCGGCACCCAATGCAATGTCATGATTCGATTTGAACGTATGTTGATATTCCAGGACATGAACATCCTGAATACCGAAGCATTCACAGCTTCTCAGCACGGCGCTGGCATTATGCGACTGGTAAATATTCTCAAGAATGACCGTCAGATAGCGGGTCCGGTCATTAATGATATCCTTAAACCGCCGGAATCTGTTTTCAGTAATGAAGGAGGAGAGGAAGCCCAACAATTCCTGTTGTTCTTTAAGGACACTGTCTTCTTCAAAGTTCATTGTTATTTCCGATAACAGTTGGGTAAAAAAAAACTCCGGTTTAGGCCGGAGTTTTTTCTTGATGAATAAGGCTTACTTACTCAGGTCACTTCCAGCCCGGAATTTCACTACTTTCTTGGCAGCGATCTTGATTTCTTTCCCTGTCTGGGGGTTTCTACCCTTTCTTGCAGCCCTTTTTACGACAGAAAATGAGCCAAAGCCTACTAAGGCAACTCTGTCACCTTTCTTCAATGCAGTTGTAGTAACATTAACGATTGCGTCCAGAGCTTTTTTGGATTCAGCCTTGGTTAATTTGGCTTCAGCAGCGATAGCACCGATTAAGTCCTTTTTATTCATCTTCTTAAGTTTTAAATTATCTCACAAATATATATAAAGAAGTTAAAAAAGCAAGTAAAATCTGCAAAGTCAGCAAAATTTGTTGATAATTACGGTTTAATGTTCATATTTCTGTCATAAACACTCCGAAATAAGGCAACTCATCCCATTAAGGCAAAAAAAAACGCCTTATTGCTAAGGCGTTTTTTTGAGTAAAAGAGACAAAACTATTTTACTTTCTTGGAAAGCTCAGAACCGGCTTTAAATTTCACCACTTTTTTAGCAGCGATCTTAATTTCTTTGCCTGTTTGCGGGTTCCTACCTTTTCTGGCAGCGCGTTTGGCTACTGAGAAGGAGCCAAAGCCAACCAAAGCAACACGATCGCCTTTCTTTAAAGCTTTTGAAGTAGCTTCGATGAAAGCGTCCAAAGCTTTCTTGGCATCAGATTTTGTCATCTTTGACTCAGATGCGATAGCATCAATCAATTCTGCTTTGTTCATTGTCCTTGTTTTTGGTTAATAATAGGTTGGAGGATTAGTTTTGTGCAAATATAAGCTATTTCAGCGAAAAGTCAATACCCTGAGCCCAAAACCCCTGCAAATATTGAAAAAAAAGACGCTTTTGTTGAAAAATACTGCTATTTTTCCGCATTCAGTTGGTCTGAACACTCCATTTCTACCCTCCAAGAACCAAAATGATGGTGCCCGTTTAGGAAGTCACGGATCATCACCGGCCTTGCTCCTTCTTTTTGCCATTCCATGATGGAGATCCATCCATTCAGTCCGGAGATACGAACATAAGCCTTTCCATCGGTGTCGAGAATGCCTGCCCTATGCACTGAAGGGTCCTTCTCAGGTTTTGCCTTATGAATTTTAAACTGCCAGGACTCACCCTGCGGGTCGGACAGACAAACATACGCTCCTGGGAAAGGAAACATTCCCCTGATATGATTATAGATAGAGGCAACATCCTTGTCCCATCGCACGCGGCCATCGGCTTTGCTTATTTTAGGGGCCAGATGGTATTCTTGACCCTCTAACCCTATCAATGCCTGTGCTTTTGGAGTGATAGACCGCTGAACCAGTGCATCGACCGTTTCAGCCACCAGTGCAGCACCTGCCACGCTCATTCGGTCGTGGAGACTGCCGGTGGTATCGTCAGAAAAGATCTCCATTTCTCTGGTAAGGAGGATATTACCCGTATCGATGTTCTCATCTATCAGGAAGGTGGTCAGTCCTGTTGTTGTCTCCCCGTTGATGACCGCCCAATGGATGGGTGCTGCACCGCGGTAATCGGGTAAAAGTGAGGCATGCAGATTGAAAGTTCCAAGCGAGGGCATACTCCAGACAGCCAAAGGAAGCTTCCTGAATGCAACCACAACTTGCAGGTCCGGGTTTAAGGCACTTAATTCTTCGACAAAAACAGGGTCGTTGAGTTGTTCTGGCTGCAAGACAGGTATCCCAGAAGTCATGGCTACCTTTTTTACAGGAGAAGGCTGCAGCTTCAGTCCACGCCCTGAAGGCCTGTCGGGAGCCGTAACGACTGCAGCGACATGAAAACCTTTTTTTATTAATATTTCCAGAGAAGGAACGGCAAAATCCGGGGTGCCAAAGAAAATGATGTTAGGTTGGTCCATTCCCATTGGGAAGATTATTTTTCCTGGCTGAGTGACCGGGACAGGCTCACCATTTCCAAGGCCGTCACCGCTGCCTCGATCCCCTTGTTCCCTAAACTGCCTCCCGACCTGGCCATGGCCTGGTCCAGGTTTTGGGTAGTGAGGACTCCAAAAACAACGGGCTTCTGAAACTGCAGGCCAACCTGCATGATACCCTGAGCCACTGCCTGGCAGATAAACTCAAAATGCCGGGTTTCTCCCTGAATGACACATCCCAGGCAAAGGACTGCATCCATCTCTTTTTCCCTCAGTATCTGTGCCGCTGCCAAAGGAAGCTCAAAACTTCCTGGGACCCAATGAACAAGAATATTATTCGCATCTGCTCCCTGTTTCACTAAGCATTGAAGAGCCCCGTCCAGAAGATTTTCCGTGACCTCCCTGTTCCATTTCGACACAACGATGCCCAGGCGCATATCATGCGCAGAAGGCAAATGCTGAGGATTTTCTTTGTGTAGGGAATGCGGCGTACCGGACATGATCAGGGCGGTTATTTCCCCATCAGTGCGTTGGCCCGGCTGATATAACGATCGATACCCCTGGCTTCAGCACTCTTGGGATATTCGTCCTGTATCCTTTTATAGAATTCTATGGCCTTATTGTAATCTTTCTTCTGCTCCCAGGTCCAGGCGACCTTCATGAGAAACACGGGGGTTGTGAAATCATTCTTATAATCCTCGGCAGCAATGGTATAATATTCAACCGCTTTGTCAATATTACCCAACTCTATGTAAGCATCACCCATAGCACCTTTGGCCATAGAAGTCACCAAAATATCTTTCCCTTTGAATTTTTTCAGATAATCGAGTGCGGTCTGATATTCACCCTTCTTCAGATAAATGATTCCGGTATAATATTTGGCAAGATTGGCCGACTTGGTAAGACTGTAGTCATCCATGATGGCAAGGAAGCCTGGATAGGTGCCATCACCGTTCAGGGCTTTGTTCAGAGAATCCTGTTCAAAGTACTTTTCTGCCATCCACATCTGTGCCTGAGCTTCTTTTTCTCTTGGTTGAAGATAGATCTTTTTAAATCCCAGATATCCGAGTACAATGACCACAATGACACCGAGGATGATAAAGATGGTTTTCCGGTTATCAAGGATGTATTGTTCAGATCTGCTGAGAACCTCTTCTACTTTATGGATTTTTTCTTCAGTACTGTCGATGTTTTTGGCCATGTCTTTGATATTGGGATTAATTTTGAGGGTGCAAAATTAAAAAAAAATTAAACCCGGTCAATACATTAGAAAAATTCTAAGCAGGATGCATGTACCGTTCCGGAGAGTCGATAATAGTTTCAGGGCTCATTTATTTACACAGAGTAACCGGGATATCCTTGCAGGTGACAACAAAACGATAGGGCAGCAAGGCATCTGTACCGGCATAATCCACGCCGATCCTGGGCGTTATTTCAATACAATCGCTGCTGATCTCCATCCCCCTGTCTTCGATCCAAATGTTTTCCCCCAGCAAGGAGATCCCTGACTGACTGTGATGAAATCCCAGCAGTTTTCCCACCCTGCCGGGGCCTTTACCCACGTGATGCTCTGATTTCCAAATCGCTGCCCTTTGTTTCTGTATCACTATCCCATCAAGCGGGAACACCCCGCGTACCAGGACCGCATCCGGGATGCCCTCTTTGTTGGTGACAACATTAAACAGGTAGTGCATCCCGTAACAAAGATAGATGTATGCCACCCCACCCTGCCGGTACATAATTTTTGTTCTTTCCGTCATTCGTCCGCCGTAAGCATGGGAAGCACGATCGGTAATACCTGCATAAGCCTCTGTCTCCGTGATGATTCCCGTCGTCAATTCCCCACCGAAACGGGTGCATAGAACCTTGCCCAGTAGTTGCCTTGCGACATTCACCACATCCTCCTGCAGGTAAAAGGATAGGTCAAGTCTCCTTATCTTACTGTTTCCCCTGATCATGATTTATCAAAAAGCCTTTGTCATCGGCAACCAGCCATCCGTTATCCATCAGCCACCTTACGACTTCTCCAGCCTTCTTTGCCTCGGTTAAACCAAAGCGGTCGAGAAGTTCCGGCAAACTTACTTTTTCATGCTTCACTATTTCTAATATTCTGGTTTTCAACAACTCCAACTCCTTCTCTTTCCTGCCAAACTTCCTTCGATCCAGGCACACATCACAAACGCCACAATCGTCTATCTGTTTCTCACCGAAATACTTCAGTAGTGAAACACTCCTGCACTCTGCATTCCCTTCCACATAGTTGGTGACAGACTCCAGGCGGGTGGCAGCCAGATTCTTCCGGTGATGGTACGTGGCATTGTTGATGGGCAGGTATTTTTCATTCATTCTGTCGCGGCAGAACACCAGTTGGGGCATGGTCTTTCGCGGTATATAATCCAGCACACCCATAGTCTGAAGATCCCCCAGTGCCTTTTTCACATCCTGCACCATCCAGTCCATCCTTTTGGCAAGCTCAGACTCCCACACGGGCACATAATCCTGAAATAGTCCGCCATAAGATCGAAGCAGTAATTTGATGAATTCATCATAGTTTTCATGAGATATCTGAAAATGATACAGGTCTTCCCTGTCGGTCCTGATTCTTACTACAGAAGGCTCATCGAAATTATCTGATAACAGCACATGCCCTTCTCTTTCCAGAAACTGGAGTACATTAAACACAGTGAGGGCATTAAGGCGGTATTGCCTACAGAAATCAGAAAGATCAAAATCAATGGCTGTATTGGCACCTTGTTCGACAGGTATCCTGCCATAGTTACCCAGACAGGCATAGATGGTTCTTATTACTTCCGGTTCCGGATAGGACTTAGCGAACATTTCTTTCAGATTCTCAATATCATGATTTTCGAAGAGAATGATGCTGTAGCTCTTTTTCCCGTCACGGCCGGCCCTGCCAGCCTCCTGAAAATAAGCCTCCAGGTTGTCAGGCAGATCCACATGGACCACGTAGCGGACATCCGGCTTATCGATACCCATACCAAAGGCATTGGTGGCTACCATAACGCTCACCCTGCCTTTCATCCAGTCTTCCTGCCGCTGGCTCCTGGTCTTCATATCAAGACCGGCATGATAACTGGTCGCTTTAATACCGTTTTTGACAAGCCAGGTGGCAAACTCCTGGGTCTTTTTGCGGTTTCTTGTGTAAATGATGCCTGTCCCTCCGGTCTTGTTGATGATATTCAACAATCTTGACCTTTTATCCTCCTCCCTGAGAACCATATAAGCCAGGTTCTTTCTGTAAAAACTCTTTTGTAACAAATGAGGCGACCGGAAGGCCAGCTTTTCCTGAATGTCATCGACCACCCGGGGTGTGGCAGTGGCTGTCAGGGCCAGGACAGGCACTCCTTCAAGCTGACTTCGCAGATCTGCGATCCTCAGGTAAGGGGGACGAAAGTCATATCCCCACTGCGAGATGCAGTGAGCCTCATCCACGGCAAGCAGGTTGATCTTCCAGCCGGGCAAACGAATCAGAAAATCGTCCGATTCAAGCCGTTCGGGTGAAACATAAAGAAATTTGGCTTTCCCGTAGCTGCAGTTATTGTAAGCCACTTCCACTTCATTCCTGGTAAGACCGGAATACACGGCATAAGCTGAAATTCCACGGTCTTTCAGGTGTTGTACCTGGTCCTTCATCAAGGCAATAAGGGGCGATACCACCAGGCAAAAGCCGTCCATGGCCAGCGCAGGTACCTGGAAACAGACAGATTTTCCTCCTCCTGTAGGCAGGAGTGCCAGGGTGTCTTTCCCTTCCATCACAGACCGGATAATATCCTCCTGCAAGGGTCTGAATGCATCATAACCCCAATATTTTTTAAGAATCTCCTGAAGTTGCATAGGTCAGTTGCAGACCACGAAATTAAGAAATGACACGAATCAGGGAGAAGTTTTCAGTGCTTCCCGTGCCTGGTAGGCCATGACCCGCTTCCCGTTGACATACCCGATGATGAAGGCATCGTTAATACCTGCCTTGATAACTTTCTGCCGCGCCTGTTGAGAAGATACATAATCGACATACTCCCCGATTGTCAACACATAATAGCCTGATTCCGTGTGTGTCACAGAGACTTTAGAGCCGACCCTGGCCTCATATTTCCGGGTCTCTTCCGGAGTGGCAGGACGTTTATAGGCAGCCAGCTGAACGCTGAAATAAACCCGGAGCGCCGGCTTTTCAGAAGCGGTCGCCAACAAAGGTTCCCTTTCTGCTTTCGGGATCACCTTATCGATGGATTCGCCGGCCAGGGTATTGGCTTCTGCCAGGGAGATTTTCCTGCCCTGGTAAAACACAACGACGAAGGCATCGGGTACCCCTTTGCTAACCACCTCATTTTTATAGGCGATGGCATCCTGTTTGTTGCCAAAGATGCCTGAAAAATATCGGTAGTAGCCGTTACCTGTCATATCTTCGAAAAGCGGGGTGATCCCAAAGAGTCTCTCCGAGCTGCGCTGGGTCTTATACACCCCGATCTGCACGGTAAACATGAGTCCCGGCATGGAAGGCAGCGTGTGCTTATTGGCCGACTCCCTGAGTTGCTCCCGGAGTGCCTGTATTTCCACTCCCGACAACATGGCCACCGGGGTTCCCAGCGGGATTTTCTGAGCAACCGGTGCTGAAGGTATCGTTTTTTGCTCAGCGGTTTTGACATCCTGCCGGACAACCACCTGTTTTTCAGGTTCTTCCACCTGCTGATTTTTCAGATCAGCCTCCTTCTGTGCCTGTTTAACCTCCTGTACTGCTATGACCTTTTGCTGCATTTTCTCCATCATGTCAGACTGTTCCCTGACGCCCAACTGCTGGTAGGTCTCAGCCCTTGACAGGACTTCCGATTTTTTCACGGGGTCAGTCATTCCTGATGCACTGTCAGCCAGAGCCTCTGACCTGGAAAAATAGTATTCGGCATTGTTACCCTGCTGCTCGTTGATAGCAGCCTTTTCCATGATGGTCAGACCCTCCGACAACTCAATAATCTTCTGCCTGTTATTCAGGTAGTTCAGTTTATTCCTTGCTGCTTTGACTTCAAACCCTTCCAGTTCGAGGAACATGGCAATCTTTTCCTTTTCCGGTTCTTTCTGTACCTTGACCCGTGCCTCCCTATACTCCTCAAAAAGACTTGCTATGCTGTCGGTGCGGAGCTTCAGGGCGTTGATGAGTTCTTGGGTCTCCTGTGAAAGCCTGAGATCAGGCTGTCTTCTGGTCAGTTCAAACAGGGAGTCGACTTTTGTTTTCACCTGGTCAAGGGCAGTTTTATTCCTCTCCCAGCGGGCAATGACGTCGACAGATGGCTGGTCAGACAGATCCTGCTGAACATCATGTAATTCCAAGTCTATGTTCTGCTTTTCATCTTCCGTTTCCTGCTCTGCCTCGACTATCTTTATTGCTTCAGCTGCCGGGGGCAAAGAATCAGAGATGGCTTCTTGTCTCAAAACAAACAGGGTATCAGAGGCTGCTGCTACCTGTTCAGTCCGTGCCAGCAGAACCTCAGTAGTGGGTTTATGTGCCTCCGTTACCTTTTTGGAAGCCGGCAACGCAGCCACATACGAAGTATCGAGGACAGGCAGATCCCGGGTTAGGATCTCATTAACATCACCCTGGTTTAGCACGTTAGGTTTCGTCTTCTTTTGTTGCTTTACCACAGTGGGTTTATCTGCCCTATCGTTCACCTCGGTGAGCACATCCTGAATCGAAGGCAAAGCATTTTCGATCACCCGGTACTGGTTTTCCATGATCCCGGCCTGGTTGAGTGCGGTCACAGCATCCCCTTGTTTCTCAGCGGCTATGGTACCAATATCGAATGATTTTCTTCCCAGTCTTTTCCCCTGCTGCCTGTCGGGAGTCTGACCAGCTTGCTGACTGAGGTCATCCGCCCATTGCTGAATGGAGTCAGACCGAAGTGCCAGGTCTCTGGCCACCCTGTAACCATCGAGGTAATCCGACTGCAGGTCATCCTTTTTTTCCTCGAGTCCTGAAACGATGTCGTTGTCATTCCATTCTGCGATTTCATTATTCTTAACGGAGTCGATCACAGAAGAAGCCACTGCCAGAATCTCCTGTTTCTCAGCTGCCTTGGTCGTATGTTTGAGTTTGTCTTCAACACTGTCCAATACAGCTGAATGCTGCCTAAGGTCTTTTTGTCTTTCTTTGAGTTGTTGTGCTAATTCATAGCTGATGACTGCCTCTTCAGCTGCCTTCCTGGCCTGGTTTCTGAGGTTCTCTGTTTCCCCGCGCAGGGTCTCCTGAATTTCCTCCGGCTGGCTTTGCATTCTCTTTTCCTTTTTTTCCACTTCACTCAACAGGTCTTCCGATTCACTTTTCTTTTCCTCAAACCGTTGTGCCAGAACCTGTTCCTGTCTTTGTGTCCTGTCGATAAGCAGCTGCAATGAGTCCTGCCGGGCATCCAGGGCCTGGCTGACCCTACTTTCTTCATTTAGTGAATAGCCTGATTCCGTGTTATCGATGAGCTTTGAGACCTGTGAAGTGGTATCGGTGATTACCGTCAAAACCGAATCTTCCCCTGCAGTAATATCCTCTTGATTAACAGCCACTTCCTCTTTATCCAAGGTCTCCGTTTCTTCTATCTGTTCAGCCAGGGCCATTTCTTCTGTCTTTATCATCAAGCGATTCAGTTTCTCCTTCGCCGATTTATCTTTAACATTCCTTAAAGAACCCACCACCACATCTTCATTGCGCTCCTGCACGGTCATCGTCACCTGGTTTGCAGCTACGTCCCTGATATAATCTGCATACTGAACCACCGTATCGGCAGGAGCTACACGGTCTCTGAAGGTCTTGTACTGTGTAGCGACAGAATCCGTCTTCCCGGTAGCAGCCAGATACTGAAGCTCTGCAGCCATCTTTCGGTTTTCTTTCAGTTTAGTTTCCTTCCGGTCTATCTCCTTCGTCAGGTCGTTGGAAAGGTGAAGGGCCATATCTCTTTCCCATGAGTCGGGTGTGGTATTATAGATTTGGAGCAGTCGAAGCTGGAAATCATCAAGTTCATCAAGAGAAAATTCCATTTTTTTAATTGTCTGGAAGGCTGTATCGACATAATGTTGAGCGATCGCAGCCTTTTCGATCTTCTGATCCATGGTTTGCTTATAGTCGGGTTGCTGGTATGCAGTGACAGTTTTGCCGGTAACGACCGGTTCTGCTACAGCCACTTTTTGTTCCGCACGGGCTTGCAATTCTTCTCTGGTAGCATTCACCTTCAGGTCAGACATCTGTTGGATGATCTCCAATGACTTTTTCTGGTTCTCACTGGTTGCAGCGTTTCCGTCTGATTGCTGGGCGAGTTCCAGTTTCACCACCCTGTCGGGCCGGAGATCGATCCTTACGAGGTGGACCATGAGTTTGTCGGCCACCGTTGAACGGTCGGAGGCAAAATAGGCCGTTTTCTGGTCGGGATCAGTCACAAACAAGATATCATTCATGGGGGTGTTGATCGCAAAATCGAGATTTTCGGGTTCCGACCAGTAACCGGTAAGGGTGTCGAGGGCGGACCTGAAAATATCGTACCCACCCATGCTGTTATGTCCTTTGGATGCAAAATAAAGGGTTTGTCCGTCAGGTGTCAAAAAAGGGTAATCTTCATCGTATTCCGTATTTACCTTACCGGGGATCTTCTGTGGTTTGCTCCAGGTCTGGTCGGGGAGGAAATAACAGCCATAGATGTCCTTTCCTGTTTTATCGCCTTCACCATAGCTGGAAAAGAGGACGATATCCTGCTTTTCCGGGAAGAATACCAGTCCGCTGACCTCATGTTTCTTATCAAATTTTGACTTGAATCCCGGAGGTTCCTGCAATATTTCTCCGCCAAAATCTTTCAGATCATAGGCACGGTAGAAATCCCTTATGCTCACCTCTGTCCTTTCCAGCACGTACAGGTCCTTCACCTTATAGAGTAGGTTCAAACCGTTCCTGCACATCTCAATCTGCCGGTCGACATCCAGCCTGGAAACTTTATTCTTTGGTACAAGAGTTTTATATTTCTCATACATCCTGATGGCATCGGCAAAGCGATAGTTGAAATGATACGCTTGTCCCAGATAAAAATACACCTCAGGTTCTATCTCCTTGTTTTTAGCCGCCAACTCAAGATAGGGAATTGGTTTTTGGATATCCCTTCTGTCACCATAAAGCAGACAAACCCCAAAACGATATGAATAAAAAGGATCTTTGGGATGATTGCTCAGGAGGGTGGAATAAGCATCCTTGGCCTGCACGTAATTCCCATCTTTCAGAAGTTGTTCCGCCTTTTTCTCCAGCTCCTGCACCTGTCTCGAGCGGTCCTGGGCAAAAGAAGAAGAAGTGAGTAAACTCCAGAAAAGCAAAAACAGAAGACCGTATGTAAACCTCTTCTTCAATTCTAATTAATAACAGTGGTTAAACTAATTATACCCAATAATGTTACAATGCCATCCCATGCAGGGAAAGCAGTCTGAATTTGACGAAGAAAAATCTACTTCTGGGATTTCTTTTTGGCTTCTTCTTCCAACCTTTCGATGAAAGTCTTCAGGGGGTCTGTCAGGAGTCTTTTAGCAAGGATGGTCTTTTTCTCATCCAGGAGATAGATGACAGGAGTGCTGTATACATCATACAGATCATGATAATTGGGAGTCAGGCTCCGGGGACCATCCACGTTGATCCAGTGCAGCTGATTTTTCTTTATATACTCTTTCATCTTCACCATGTTGGTATCGGCACACACGCCATACACCTCGAAGTTGTACTTATCCTTGTATTCATCGTAAAACTGCTTCAGTTTGGGTGATTCGGTCTTACAATGTCCGCATTCCGGATCCCAGAAATACAGGATGGTATATTTTGCTTTTATGGCCGACATGGAGACCAGGTTCATTGAGGTATCCTGCATGATCATTTCCGGCGCTGTTTTCCCGATAAGAATAGGTTTCAGTTTTTGGGCTCTTTTGGTCAGATTTTCAAGCACCGTAGCGTTGACCCAATATGCCTGGTTGGTCATATAGTATTTTTCGACCATATAAACAAAGATCTCGTCAAATCCCATGACGTTGCTGGTCTCATACGTATTGGTAAAGTACCAGACGAAGTATTTGAACATTTCCTTGTTCTCCCTCACTTTTTCGATCATCTGGTCTATTTCCCTGATGATGGAGTCGGGGCGCTGGACCACCAGCTTCTCAAAATAGGATGTGACCTTGCCATGGAAGAAGGGAGTGCGAAGGAGCCTGTCATCGGTGAGTTTCACATTGTCCCAGTAATGTTGCCGGTAATAATAGAACAGGTAGGCTGAATCTCTTTTTCCGTCTGCTTTCACAGGGGCAGGCGGCAGTTCAGGGTCCTTCAGCGCCTTGAAGAAGATGGCCATAAAAGACTCCGGATGTTCCTTGATGAAATTCACTTTATAATCTTCCACTTCCTTATTAATGTTCGTCAGTTTGTTTCTGACCAGCTCCAAAGAATCTTTGTTATTTTTCACTTTGGCCTGCAGCTTTTGCCAGGGCTCAGCTTCCATGTATTTATCGGAATTAAAATGAAGGTAGTCATAAAACATCTGGTTCTCCTCTGATCCCTTGAATTTCATGTTTTTGACATAATCCGGTCCGCTGGTCTCCAGGCTGAAAAACTGGCTTTTATCCACGATAAATTCGAACATCTTGGTTTTTCCCAGGGCCACGATATAAACACCGCCCTCTAGGGGTTCCTCCTTCGAGAAGACTCCCTTCCCTGTGCCGTCGATCTTAGCAGTATCAAGCAAATAGGTTTTTTCACCGAAATAGTTGGCCAGGTAGATAACTGTATCTTTAAGGTCGGCAAACTTCATCCTGATCTCGTATCCTTTTCTGGGAGCAGCAGATACTGAGATCATCCATCCAAAAATCATCAGAAAGAGAAAAATCCTTTTCATCCGGGTCAATTTTGATTTGTTATCAAAACACGGTTTTTCACCGAAAGTTGCATTGGCCGGCAAAATTACACATCTTTTCAAGGAAGTTTCACAGTGTAAAAGATCAATTGATTAATTTTACCTACCGAGGCACTTCAATATCAGATGATGAAACACAGGTTCTCTTCCTCATGGATGCTTATCCTTTTGATGTTTGGCGTACAGACATTTACACCGGGGCAAACCTCTCCTGCACGGCTGTCGACCGACCTGGATACCCGCCATGACCTTCTCCAGGTTTATGATTCGTCAAAAGCAGGACTGACGGACACCAACCGGCTCGAGATCAACAGAGTATTCAGGGCTTTTGATGATCTATTAAGCGTCGACAACTCCCTGATTCAAGATCAGATACCTACCCTTAACCACAAGAAGGACAGCCTTGAACTCCTTATCAAAGACCAACAAGCCAGCCTTCAGGAAGAGACAGAAAAAACGCAGCAGTATACACTTTGGTTCTTTTATGCTTCCATTGTCACTCTGGCTTCTCTGGCGCTGACACTGATCATGTTCGTAGTGTGGCTGAGTAAGTCGAGGGTGCTTAAAAAGATCCGGTCAGAAAATGATAAGGGAGATAAGCTGATCAGTGAGTACCGGAAACAAGTGCAGGTTCTTCAGAACGACCTTGAAAACAGTCAGTTACAAAGCAAAACCCTGATCCATGAAGTCAGCCGGCTGGAAAAAGAGAATGTTGGTTTAAAGGAAGAGCTTCATAAGGCCAGGGAGGCAGGTCTGGCCCCTGCCGAAGGGCAGCCGACCTACCAGGAGGCCATCCGGTCGCTGGAGCAACAACTGGCCGATGAGAACAAAAAGAAAATGATTCTCGAGCAGGAATTAAAAGATCTCCTGCGAAAGATCAGGAACGAAGATTGATCATTTCTTCACGATTCCTTTAAGCTGAAGTGCAACCGTGGAGTAGCGGGGATCATTGCTATAAACATATACGGTCTTCTGCTGTTCCCCTGTGAGTCCCGTGCTGTCGAAAACCACATGGATCTTACTGCTTTCACCCGGTTTCAATAATACTTTTTCAGGTTCTGTGGCTGTACATCCACAGCTCGCCTTAGTCTTTCTGATGATCAGATCAGACTTTCCCTTGTTGCTGAACTCAAAATAACAATCGACTTTCTCCCCCTGCCTGATCGTCCCATATTCATAGATCTCATTTTTAAAGGAAATTCCAGGTGCATTATCTCTTTGTTCCTTGGTAAGTCCTGAGAAGTCCTCTTCAATATATACCATGACAAAGAAGAACTTTTCAGGCTCTATGCTGTCGTTGGTCATCAGCACCACACTTTCATAACTGTACCCGAAATCATCCTTTTTTGCGGCATTGAAATCAATCATGATCTTTCCTGTCATTCCGGGTTCCAATACAGGCGGCGATACCGAACACTCCATGTATGCCGGGGTGGGCTTCAGGCTCAGGGTCAATGGCCGGGACGAATTATTAATAAAAAGCAAAGAATCTCTCCTGATCTCTGTATTCTTTACATAATTCATTTTAACATGTTCTTTGTTGAACAAAAGATTGCCCTTACTGTATGGGTATGCAGAATCCTTAACGATGACCTGGCTCTGCTTCTGCTGCCCAAGAACATTCAGAGAAATTACAGCCAGTATAGTGAATAAAATCAAGTTTATACGCATATACAGAATGGATTAGGGTTATTTATTTTCGACTACATTCGCAGAGAAACTCAGGTTGGTCACCGGATAGTCGGGATCATTGCAGATCACCACGAGGCTTTTGTTCTGAAGACCTTTCATCCCCAGTGAATTATAAGTTACCTCTAAAAAAGAAGATTCACCTGGTTTCAGAACCTCTTTTTCGAGCCTGGAAACGGTACAGCCACAATTGGCTTTTGTCCTTCTGATGATGAGGTCTGCATTGCCTTTATTTTTGAATGTAAAAGAGTGGGTGACAGTCTGTCCTTGTATGACCTCCCCAAAATCATGGGTCACTTCCTTAAATAAAACAGAGGGTTTAGACTCTTCGTTCCTGAGGTATGAAAAATCCTCAATCACATTCACCCCAATGCTGAGTCTCTTTTCAGGCACCAGGCTGTCGTTGGTCTTCAGGGTAAAAGTCTCCATATCCAGGCCCCATTTAAAGCAGCGATCCGCATGATAGGTAACCCTGATGAACCCTTCCGATGCCGGTTTGATTGTCTTCGGAACACATTGCCATTCCGTGTATTCAGGAGCCGATACCACCTCCATTTCAATGGGATTGGTCCCTGAATTATAGATCTTAAATGTATCATTTCTGACCTCGGTATTTTTCAGGAGGTCCATGGCAACATGTGTGGATTTGAACCTGAGATTACCTACCGCAACGGGATAGTAATCAAGGATCGTCTTCTCTCTTTCAACCACTTCAGCGATGAACCCGAGCTGCCGGACCGGATATTTCACATCATTGGTCCTGATGCTGATCACCTTATCCACCCTACCTGACTCATCTTTTGGATCGAAGGTCACCCGTATTTCGCCTTTTTTTCCCGGGGCCACCTTCTCAGGGACAAAATCGCCTTTAACATTGGGACTACTGGTTTTCAAACGGATCGGCATGAGTGTATCGGTACCGACGTTCTCAAATGCAAAGGAATGGACCACCGGCCCGTCGACCTCATAGATCCTTCCGAAATCATGCCTGAATATCTCAAGTTTCATCAGAGGTCCTTCCTGGGCAATGACCTGAAAGACAATACAGACGAAAAACAAAAGACTGAGAGGATATTTAGTTTTCATAGATTATTGATTAATGACTCAATCATCCATTTCTCCCAAGATTTGGGCACAGAACCGATCAAGATTCATGCCATCAAAATTACCTGAACTCATGAAAAGAAGGTTAGTGTTTTTCCAGTCCTGAGACAGCAGATAATGCTGAAGGGCTTCTGAACTGCTGAACACTCTGAGCCCTTTCCTGGCAAAACCTTGCTTAATGTCATCCGGATCCAGGTTCGGGAGGCGTTTCAGCTGAATCGCATGGGGGTTATAATAGACCACAGCCTCATCGGCCATGTCTAGGGAGCCCGCATAATGGCTGAGAAATTCCCGGCTCAGGCTGCTGTAGGTATGAAGTTCAAAACAGGCAAAGAGCGAACGGTCAGGGTATTGTTCCTTCATGGCCCTGATGGTAGCCTCCACCTTTGAGGGTGCATGGGCAAAATCCTTATATACCAGTGTTTCATCAGATCTGCCGATGAGTTCCAACCTGTTGGACGCCCCTCTGAAGGATTTCATCGAACTCCAGAAGACCGCACCCGGCACACCCATCCTGTCACACAGGATACTGGCACCCACTGCGTTCAGAAGATTATGGCGGCCGAAAACACTCAAGGGATAAGTGGTGTTTTCGGAGGTCACACAGGTTACTCCTTCATTAATGCTGAACAACGGAAACCTGTAAGGAGTTTTGGTGATGGTTCGACCCGTTTCTTTTTCTCCGCAAAGATCCTTTAAAACCCCATCCTCCGCACAGTAAACCAGTTCACCGCCTTCTTCCACGAGGTCAATGAACTGCCTGAACTGATCCACATACCTCTCAAAAGTCGGGAATACGTTGATATGATCCCACGCGATACCACTGATCAAACCCAGGTGAGGCTTGTAAAGATGGAATTTAGGTCTTGGATCAATAGGTGAAGTAAGGTACTCATCTCCTTCAAAAACCATATACTTAGCTGTTTCAGTGAGCCTTACCATGACATCAAATCCTTCCAGCTTAGCCCCGACCATGAAATCAGTTTCCACCCCTGCGTGCTGCAAAGCATGCAAAATCATGGCGGTGATGGTGGTTTTGCCATGACTGCCGCCCACGACCACCCGGTATTTGTCTTTTGACTGCTCATACAGGAATTCAGGGTAGGAATAAATCCTGATACCCAGCTCCTGGGCCCGGAGAAGCTCCGGGTTGTCCTTTTTAGCATGCATCCCAAGGATCACTGCCTCGATGGTTGTATCCAGCTTTTCAGGGAACCAGCCTTCTTTTTCCGGAAGGAGGCCATGTACCTGCAACCTGGTCCTGGCCGGCTCGAAGATCTCGTCATCAGAACCGCTCACCCACAGACCTTTCTTATTAAGTGCCAGCGCAAGGTTGTGCATGGCACTGCCCCCAATGGCAATAAAATGTACACGATGCATGCCCGTTTTTTTTTACGAAGATACTGGGTTTTCATCCTCTGGCAGAAAACCGGCAATGAATTTCAAACAAAAAGGCTGTCTTGTAAGGCTGCCCTATTTATCCGCCCCTATCCCTGCCCTTCTCCCGACGTGGGGGAAGGGAGTAGTTTCGGGCATCAATGAAGTGCTCCTCCCCCTGATTGGGGGGAGGTTGGGAGGTGGGCTGTGGAAAGGAGGCTGGTGCCTTGAAAATTTCAGGTACCTTTGCAGCCTGTAACCCATGAAGCCAATGGAAGACCTCATCCATCAATGTGAGCGCTGGAACCTTGATTTTGAAGGAAAGGAACCCGAACAGATCCTGCAATATTTCATCACCCGTTTTGGCAGGGAGATCGCCCTGGCCTCCAGCCTTGGATTAGAAGACCAGGTACTGACTGACATGATCATGAAAATCGACCCCGGTATTCCCATTTTCACCCTCGATACCGGAAGATTGTTTCCTGAAACCTATGACCTCATTCAATCCACCAACAGCCGTTACAAAATAAAGATGGAGATTTATTTTCCTGAAGCCGGAAGGGTTGAGAACATGGTCAGGGAGCATGGAATCAACCTTTTCTACGACAGCATTGAATTGAGAAAACACTGCTGTCATATCCGCAAGATAGAGCCTTTAAAAAGAGCCATGCAGGGAAGGAAAGCCTGGATCAGCGGGTTAAGAAGGAGCCAGTCGGTGACCCGGACCCAGGTCCCGGGAGTGGAATGGGATTCCAACCATCAGATGATAAAAGTCAATCCCCTGGTAAACTGGTCGGAAGAACAGGTCTGGGAATACATCAAACGTGAGAAGGTGCCCTTTCACCCGCTGCATCTCAAAGGATATCCGAGTATCGGCTGCCAGCCTTGCACTCGTGCCATAGAAGAAGGAGAAGACATCAGGGCAGGAAGATGGTGGTGGGAAAACCCGGAAACCCGGGAATGCGGGTTACATATCAAAGAATAATCTACTGATAGCGGATGGTTCTGATGGGAGATATGCGGCTGATGGCCATGGAAGGAAGCATCATCAACAGCAGGCAAATGACCAGTGCCCCGGCATTCAGCAGTATCAGGTGAACGGCCTCCAGGTTGACAGGCACCATGGACACATAATACGAATCCTGCGGAAGCTTGATGAATCCCCATTGTGACTGTATCCAGCAGAGCGAAATACCTATCAGGTTTCCCCACAACATTCCTTTCATCAGAACATAAGCCCCCTGGACGATAAAAAGCTTCCGGATCGCCGGATTCCTTGCGCCAAGAGCTTTCAGTATCCCGATCAGGCTGGTCTTTTCCAATACCATGATGAGGATGGTGGAGATCATGGTCATGGCGGAGACCGTGATCATCAGCACCAGGATGATGATCACATTCATATCCATCAGGTCGAGCCATTCAAAGATCTGCGGGTACAGGTCCCTGATGGTCATGCTGTTCATCTCGTAACCCAGGGTAGCATCGACGTTTTCGGCGACCTGAGCCAGGTCATCGAAATTCTTCACCTGAACTTCAATCCCTCCGACCTGGTCATCTGCCCATTCATTCAGTTTCCTGATGATTCGAATGTCACCCATTACATAAAGTCGATCAAACTCCTGGAGGCCGGTCTCATAGATTCCTGAAATCACACATCTTCGTCCGCGTGGCACGGTCTCTCCTTCCTGTATGAAGTACATCCTGAGAGGGTCTCCGGTCTTCAGGTAAAGCCTGTCTGACAAATCCTTAGAAATCAATACCTTATAACTCGGTGTATCAGTATTAAACCGGACAGGCTTCCCTTCCACAATCTTGCTGTTGAAATAGGACCAGTCATAATCGGGTCCCACACCTTTGAAAACCACGCCCTCGATATCTTTGTCCGTCTTGATAATGGCAGCCTTGGTGGCAAAGACCTGTACATTCTTCACTCCTTCCACGGCAGAAATAGAGGAGAGCCTGGACGGGTCAGCCGTGATGGGCTGCATCTCATAAGAATTGTTGTTATCGAAGTAGGTGATCTGTATATGAGACCCAAAACCCGTGATCTTATCCCTGATGGCCTTCTGGAACCCGGTAACGATGGCAACGGACACGATCATGCATGCCAGACCAAGAGCCACGCTGATGACAGCAACCCTGACGATGGGCCTGGAGAAATTCCTTTTCTCGCCCCGGAGCAACCTTCTCGAAATATAGCCTTCTAAGCGTAAAAGCATATTTTTTATAATATTGCAAAGGTATATTTTTAAGTGACCTAATCTTTGTATGTACAGGAAAGCCTTAGTCTTATCGTTCGTTCTGGTCCTGACATCCGCTTGTGTTTTAATTGGCCAGACGGATGCAAACAGAAAGATCACCCGGAGAATCATTACCGGTAAAGAAATACGCACAGGTGCTGAAAGGACCGATCAGTACCTTAACAAGATCAGGGGTAAAAATGTGGCGGTGGTAGCCAATCACACGGCAATGATCGGAAAGAGGCACCTGGTCGACAGCCTGGTAAGCCTCGGTATCCATATCACCCGGATCTTTTCTCCGGAACACGGGTTCAGAGGACAGGCAGAGGCAGGTGAAAATCTGAAAAACAGTGTCGACGCCAGGACTGGGATCCCTGTTGTATCCCTTTACGGAAAGAAGAAGAAGCCTTCTGCTTCAGATCTTCACCATGTTGATGTGATCCTTTTTGACATCCAGGATGTGGGGACCAGGTTTTACACCTATGCCACCACCATGCAGTATATGATGGAAGCCTGTGCCAGGCATGACATCCCTTTTATCCTTCTCGACAGGCCGAACCCCAACGGATATTATATTGACGGGCCTGTGTTGCAACCTTCCTGCAGATCCTTTGTGGGCCTTAATCCCATCCCCCTGGTCCACGGGATGACGCTGGGCGAATATGCTTCCATGATCAATGGCGAAGGATGGCTTTCCGGCGCACAGGCCTGCAGGCTGACCGTCATCCCGGTTTTCAACTATAATCATCTCGACCTGTACCAGCTGCCCGTTCCTCCCTCACCCAACCTTCCCAACATGGCATCGATTTACCTCTACCCGAGCCTCGGGCTCTTCGAGGGTACGGCTGTCAGCATAGGCAGAGGCACTCCCAAACCCTTCCAGTTCATCGGTTACCCGGGCCTGGTCGACGGCACCGTCAGTTTTACACCCAAACGCATGGAAGGGTACAGCACCAATCCACCCTACCTTGATCAGATCTGCCAGGGTTATGACCTCGAGGAATTCAGCACGAATTTCCTTCGTGACGCCGGAAAGCTCTACCTGTTCTGGATACTGGAGTTGTATAAAACGTATCCCGATAAAACCCGATTTTTTAATTCCTATTTCGATCAGCTTGCCGGGAACTATGAATTAAAAAAACAAATAGAAGAAGGTATGACGGAAAACAAGATCAGGGAGAGTTGGGATGACGATCTCAGGAAATTTAAAAAGACCAGGAAAAAATACTTGTTGTACCCGGATTTTGAATAGTCCATCTGACAATCAAAAGGCATCATGAATATCAAAGACAACAGAAATAAGAAAAGTCTCCAGAAGAAGGCACCTCCGCCTCCACCGCAGTTATTGAAGAATGATCCTAAGGCCAGCCGTCTGCAGTTGATCTTTCTGCTGATCTTCACGGCCCTGATCTATTCCGACACCCTGTTCTTGAAATACGCCCTCGATGACACCCTGATGATCACCGAGAACAGCTTCACCAAAAAAGGGATATCCGGGTTTGGGGAGATCATGACGAATGACGCTTTCACCGGGTTTTTCGGCGTCCAGAAGAAACTGGTGGCGGGAGGCAGGTACAGACCCCTGTCACAAATCATGTTTGCCACTGAATACCAGTTCTTTGGTCTGAATCCGTTTATCGGTCACCTGATGAATATTGTCCTCTACCTGCTCTGTGTGTGGATCTTGTTCGTCATCCTGAAAAACCTGCTGGGCACTTACCATCACAAATTCTGGTATCGCTCCCTTCCGTTCCTGGCCACCCTGATATTCGCCTGTCATCCCATTCATACCGAGGTTGTCGCCAACATAAAAGGGCGGGATGAGATTCTTTCTTTGTTGGGTTCTCTGGCGACATTGCTCCTTTCCATCCGTTACGTCGAGACCAGAAAAATATGGCTCCTGCCGTTCAGTCTGGTCACCTTCCTGCTGGCTCTGCTGGCCAAGGAAAACGCCGCCACCTTTATAGTGGTGATACCCCTCACCCTCTTCTTCTTTAAAAAAGCAGATTTAAAATCCCACCTGCTGGTGATCAGCCCCCTGATGATTTCGACTATCTTTTATCTCATTCTACGTGAACAAGCACTGGGCTACCTGGTCAGCAGCGAAAAGGTTGCGGAAATCCTTAACGATCCCTATGTCAACACTACTTTGGCCAATAAACTGGCTACCAATACCTTAACCTGGGGAATTTACCTGAAACTTCTGCTTTTACCTCATCCTCTTACGCACGATTATTACCCCTGGCAGATACAGATCACCCAATGGAGCAATACGTGGGTAAGGTTAAGTGCCATTCTGTACCTTATGATGGGGTTATATGCTTTGGCAGGGATTTTCAGAAAGCGTGTTCTCAGTTATGCCATTTTGCTTTACCTGATCACCTTTTCCATTTCGTCCAACCTGGTGTTCAATGTGGGTACTTTCATGAACGAGAGGTTCATGTTCGTTCCACTGTTGGGCTTTGCCCTGGCAGCAGGATGGTTCATCAGCCAGAAGGTGGCAGGAAGTAGTTATAAAAACAACACCACCAGGTATTTAGCCATGATCCTGGTCATTCTGGTCACCGGGTTGTTTTCCATCAAGACCATCAGCCGTAACCTGGTCTGGAAAGACGATGTGACCCTGTTCACCACCGATGTAAAGGTGAGCAGCAACAGCACGAAATGCAACGTTTCTGCCGGTGGCATGTACTTGAATATGAGCATGAAGCCTGAGAACGAGGGTAAAAAGGAGTCGTTGTTGGCCCAGGCCGAGACCCACCTGACCAAAGCCATTGAGATTTATCCGGATAATTCGGCTGCCTGGGTGCTGTTGGGCAATGTTTACTTGCAGAGAAAAAACTATGACAAGGCGGCAGATTACTATATTAAGTGCCTGTCGATCCATAACAAACAGGCCGAAGCCCTGGTGAAACTCAGGTACACCGGTATCACGGCCGGTATGGAAGGACAGATGGCAGTGGGGATCAAGGCCTTTAACACCCTGATAAAGATGCAACCGGATGATGCCGATCATAAGGTCCAGCTGGCGGACCTTTTGTCGAAGAGCGGAAAACCCCGGGAGGCTGTCGCTCTCATGGACACGCTGATCGCACACCAGCCCGACAATGCTGCTGCTTATGCAAAAAAGGGGGAGATCTTCGGCAGGGTTTACCAGGATATTGACAATTCCATTGAGATCCTTCAGAAGGCTTACTCATTGGATCCGAAGAACCCATCGGCAGTAGAGAACCTTGGAGTCTGCTACGGGATCAAAAGAGATTTTGCTAAATCCCTGGAATTCTTCACCAAAGCGCTGGAACTGGATCCAGATAACCCAAGGATCCTGACCAACATCGGCAACACCTATTTTATCATGGGCAATGCCGCTAAGGGCAATGAGTTCAAGCAGCGTGCCGCATCGGCACAGGCAAAGAAATCACAGTGATCAGAGGGTCCGGCCGGGATAGACTTTCAGTGCCTCTTCGAGGCATTTCATGGCACTTTTCAGGTCTTCCACCTTTAATACATAGCTAATCCTGATCTCATCTTTCCCTTTACCGGGAATAGAATAGAAGCCTGTTGCAGGGGCGCACATGACTGTCTCGTTATTGTACTGGAAGTCTTCGAGCAACCACTGGCAGAACCTGTCGGAATCATCGATGGGAAGCCTGGCTACCGCATAAAAAGCACCGCTGGGGTTCGGGCAGAAAGCGCCCTTCATGTTATTGATGGAGGAGACGACGATATCTCTCCGGGCAATATATTCTTTCAACACTTCCTCAAAATAACTGTCGGGGGTATCCACGGCAGCCTCGGCAGCCACTTGTCCGAGTGAAGGCGGACTTAAACGGGCCTGGGCGAACTTGAGGGCCGTGCTGATCACCTGCTTGTTCCTGGAGATCAGGCAGCCGATACGAACACCGCAGGCACTGTACCTTTTGGAAACAGAATCGAATAGGATGACATTGTCGTCCAGTCCATCCAATTCCATGATAGAGAAGTGCTTTTTCCCGTCATAGCAAAATTCTCTGTAGACCTCATCAGCGAAAAGGTACAGATCATACTTAAGGGCCAGGTCCTTCAGGGTCAGGATTTCTTCTTTCGAGTAGAGGTAACCGGTAGGGTTATTTGGGTTACACACCATGATGGCCTTTGTTTTCGGCGTGATCACCTTTTCAAACTCACTGATGGGAGGCAGGGCAAAGCCATCTTCGATGAAAGAGGGGATGGGCACTACGTTGATGCCTGCCGACACTGAAAAACCGTTATAGTTGGCATAGAAAGGTTCCGGAATGATCACCTCATCGCCCGGATCGAGGCAGGTCTGCATCCCTATCAGTATGGCTTCGGAACCACCGGTACATACGATGATCTGTTCCGGAGTGATGTCGATATGATGTTTCTTATAGTACTCCGTAAGTTTTTTGCGATAAGAGATGTTGCCCGCAGAGTGGCTGTACTCGATCACCTTTTCGTGGTAGCCGTGCACTGCTTTGATTGCCAGTTCTGTAGTAGGGATATCGGGTTGACCGATGTTCAGGTGGTACACTTTTCTTCCTTTTCTTTTAGCTTCTTCAGCAAAAGGAACCAGTTTCCGGATGGGAGACGGTGGCATGTTGATGCCTTTTTTTGAGATCGATGGCATGAGTGCTTGTTTTAGATTAAAAAAAAAGTCCCGGTAAGAGACTTACCGGGACAAAGGTCACAATTTTTTTGCCTATCTACACCAAATTTATTTATTTGTCGGTGTAGTCGGTGAAGCGGGTTTTTCGGGAGTGGTTCCTGTACCGGGATCAACAACGGTTCCCTGGATCCTGAGGACCACAGAGGCAGTCTTTGCGTTGGAAGTCACGGTAACGGTCTTGTTGATGGGTCCTACCCTTTTGGTGTCATACTTTACTTTAATGGTGTTGGACTTTCCGGGGAGGATCGGCTCACGGGGCCACTCAGGAACGGTACAACCGCAGCTTGAACGTACATCGGAGAGTACCAGGGGTTCTTTTCCGATATTCTGGAATTCGAAAGCACAAACGCCGTCTCCTTCTTTTTGTACGGTACCATAGTCATGAACCAGTTTGTTGAACTTAATTTCCGGTGCATTGGGATTGTCAACCTGGGGGGTTGCGGCAGGTTGGGTGGTTTGTGCAAAAGCAGCAACTACCATGAACATGAAAACTCCTAAACTGAAAGCAATTTTTTTCATTGTCTGATGTTTTGAATTTATAAATAGTGATTTTTTTTGTGATGAAAAAAGAACATAATTCATTCCAAAATTACATACAGCTACCGGACTGCAATGAAAATCTTCTATATTTAACCATTTTTAACAATGTAAATAAATTGTAAAATCTGCCTGATAACCAGTCTACTATGAAGAATCACAAGCATTATTTTGTCATTTTTTTAATGATTTTTTCACTTAATTCCTGTTGTAAAAAACATGCCGAAACGATAGTGGATCCCTCCGGGAACCCAAAACCGGCAGCCGGTCCTCCCGTGTTGATCTATAAAACCAGGGCCAATTATTATTACCAGGTCCCTGTGGTCCTGAACGATGAGAAAACATCGATCGTATCTTACCCGGGAGTCACAGACATTTATTACAACGGGGATTTCGCCTATCCAACTTCTCTGGAAAAAGATTACTGGTTAGATAACAGGGGAATCGGCAAAAATGTTGCATTTCTAAAGTATACTTACCAGGAATATGCTGCCCTGGGAAAAACACCGGACGCGAAGGAGTTGTATAATAACATTTTGGACAAGGAACCTCTGACTGAGTTATATGATGCGGGTACCAGGTACCAATATAAAGACCTGCTGCCGGAATTAAACGCACTGATCCTTAAGGGAGATTTCTCCACCTTCAAAAAACTGAAATAAAAGAAAACTATTTCAGTCCGTCGGCAGCCACTTTCACGATCCATACCGTGATAAGCCCTGCTGCTGTTGCGATCGCGGTCTTCTGGACTTTCTTTTTCCTGGCCGCATGCCCGTAACCCATGGCAAAGATCTCCGGGTTTTTCACCTGAGAGGGAATGACGGTGGATGGACCTGGCCCGGGTTTTCTGATGCTTGTCAGGCCGAGGTATACCGGCGACAGGCAGATGCCCCAGAACCCCAGACAGGCTCCGGCCCCGCCAATGACGAATCCGGTCGCCTGAGGAACCCTGGGTTTGTATGTGTGCCTTGCCTCTCTTTCACCATAAATAAAATCCATCATCTCTAAAGAGGAAAAACTTCCCTGTATGTTGGTATCAGGCTGGTAAAGCATGAGCTGACGCCCGTCGGACCAGAACATCTGGTAGATCTCGTTTTTATCGACAGCGACCGTGGAGGTCTTCTTTTTTCTCTGCCAATCGAACTTATAGAAGTCGCCAAGGTCTTCAGAGATTTTCCCTTTCAGGACCTCCCCGTTCAGCAACAGTATACTGTCCTGGGCCTGAACCATAAAGGCCCAAAAAGTAAAAGCAATTAAGAAACAATTTCTTAGGAAGAAGGCCAATGGATTCCTTATTACGAATTCCTTTCAAATATACTCAGTATTGCCGAAGATGTGTAATTTTGCCGCACAAAATTGTCTGAAACCTTTCTAAAATAACTGTAATGATCACGAACAACTTCATCTTGCGACACAACGGTCCGAGGCCATCAGAAGCACAGGAGATGCTTAAGGAGATCGGATGTTCTTCCATGGAAAACCTTATTGATGAGACCATTCCTGCCGCCATACGGCTCAAGAGTCCTCTCAACCTTCCGCAGGGGCTCAATGAATATGAAGTACTGCAACATCTGAAGGCCCTTGCCTCAAAAAACAAGCTTTATAAATCCCTTATCGGACTCGGATATTACAACACCATCACTCCCGGAGTGATCCAGAGGAACATTCTGGAAAGCCCGGGCTGGTACACCTCATACACCCCATATCAGGCAGAGATTTCCCAGGGCCGCCTGGAAGCCCTGCTGAACTACCAGACCATGGTCTCTGATCTGACCGGACTCCCCATTGCCAACGCATCCCTTCTGGATGAAGGCACCGCCGCTGCCGAAGCCATGTTGATGTTCTTCAATTCCAGGCCCAGGGAGAAAGTCAAATCAGACTCCCGTCATTTCTTTGTTTCGGAGAACCTGTTCCCCCAAACCCTGGAAGTGCTCAAAACACGTTCTGCACCGCTTGGCATAGAGCTGGTCATCGGACCTCATCAGACTTTTCAGCCCGATGCCCGGTATTTTGGCATGCTGGTTCAATATCCCGATCAATTCGGTGAAGTTGAGGACCTGAGGGCATTTACGGCTCAGATGAAAGAAGCTGGCATACCGGTTGGCGTGGCCACCGACCTGTTGAGCCTGGCTCTGCTGACACCTCCGGGTGAATGGGGTGCCAGCGTCGTTTTTGGCAGTTCGCAAAGGTTTGGCATACCGATGGGCTATGGAGGTCCTTCTGCAGCCTTCTTTGCCACCACCGAAGACTACAAAAGAAGTATTCCGGGAAGGATCATCGGCATCTCTGTCGATGCAAAGGGAAACAAAGCTTACCGCATGGCCCTTCAGACCAGGGAACAACATATCAAGAGAGAGAAGGCTACTTCGAATATTTGCACGGCCCAGGCTCTTCTGGCCATCATGTCGGGCATGTACGCCGCCTGGCACGGCCAGGACGGAATCAGAAAAATGGCACGCCACGTGAATATCCTTGCCGGCGTTCTCGCACGGGAGATGAAAGCTTATGGTTTCACCCAACTGAACGCCTCTTTCTTCGACACCCTGAAAGTCAGGATCCCCGGCGGAACCTCTATGGAACAGCTGAGAAAACTGGCATTGGCTGAACAGATCAACTTCCGGTACATTGATGAGCAGCATCTCGGTATCAGCCTCGATGAGACCACGGAGCTGAAAGACATCAACCGGATTTTGAAGATCTTCAGCGAGGTGAACGGGAAACCCTTCACTCCGTTCGTCTGCAAACCAGCCGAATGCGAACTGATCTCCACCCTTCCTGATGCCCTCAAGAGGCAGTCTACCTTCCTGACCCATCCGGTGTTCAACTCCTATCATTCTGAGACAGAGATGATGCGTTATATCAAGAAACTGGAGGTCAAGGATTTGTCGTTAAACCGTTCGATGATCCCCCTGGGTTCCTGCACCATGAAGCTGAATGCTGCTGCCGAGCTCTTCCACCTGAGCTGGCCTGAATTAGCAAGCCTCCATCCTTTTGTTCCGGTTGACCAGGCCGAAGGATACCTGGAGCTTATTGAAGAACTCGGAAAAGATCTGAAAGTGATCACCGGTTTCAGCGGCATCTCTTTACAGCCGAACAGCGGTGCTGCCGGTGAATACACCGGACTGATGGTGATCAGGGCTTATCATTTAAGCAGAGGGGAACATCAAAGAAAGATCTGCCTGATCCCTGCTTCCGCCCATGGCACGAATCCGGCCAGTGCCGTCATGGCAGGCATGGAAGTAGTTGTTGTTGCCTGTGATCCCAGGGGCAACATCGACATGAATGACCTGAAGGCCAAAGCTGCTGAACATAAGGACCGTTTGTCATGTATCATGGTTACCTACCCTTCGACCCACGGGGTGTTTGAGGAAGACATCCTCGAACTGGCCAAGGTGGTCCATGAGAACGGCGGGCAGGTTTACATGGACGGCGCCAATATGAACGCCCAGGTCGGGTACACCAATCCGGCGACCATTGGTGCCGACGTATGCCATCTCAACCTTCACAAGACTTTTGCCATCCCTCACGGAGGCGGTGGTCCGGGGATGGGCCCCATCTGCGTGGCTTCCCACCTGGTACCTTTCCTTCCTGCACATACCATGTATCCTGCTGCAGGAGAAAAGGCCATCCACGCCGTTTCCTCCTCCCACTTTGGCAGCGCTTTCATCCTGCCTATCTCTTATGTCTACATCAAGATGTTAGGAGGAGACGGGCTCAGACAGGCCACGGCCTACGCCATCCTTAATGCCAATTACCTGAAATCGAAAATTGAGAAGTATTTCCCGATCCTTTACACCGGAAGCAAGAACCGTGTAGCCCATGAGATGATCGTCGACTGCAATCCTGTGACCCATTCCTGCGGGATCCAGGCCATTGACATTGCCAAAAGGCTGATGGATTATGGGTTTCATGCCCCGACCGTTGCATTTCCGGTGCATGGCACCCTGATGGTTGAACCCACCGAGAGTGAACCTAAGTATGAACTCGACCGGTTTATTGAGGCGATGGCTGCCATACGGAAGGAAATATCAGATATTGAAGAAGGTAAGGCTGACAAGGTCAACAACCTGATCAAAAATGCTCCCCACACTTACCTGATGGCGGCCGCTGATGAATGGACATATCCTTATTCCCGGGAGACGGCTGTGTTCCCTACTGCTGCCACCAGGGAAGATAAGTACTGGCCCACCGTGACCAGGATTGACGATGCCTTTGGCGACCGCAACCTGGTTTGCAACTGCCAGTAATCTCTTTTTCAGGGTTATCACTCACTCCTGAGGCTGACTCCTATTCCACCATCACTTTCCTGGTGATCGTGTTACCCTGAGTTTCTAACCTGACAATATACATCCCCGGCCGGATATGGACCCGGTTCAGGTAATAATGCAACTCCTGGTGGTCGGTGATGCCCTCATACAGTCTCAACACCTTTCTTCCAAGGGCGTCGATCAGGTAACATTTAACTTGTTGTACTCCTTTGAAATCCAGGTTGATCACCAGGTGATTTTCTGCCAGTGTGTATTGTATCCTCCATCCCGGGCAGCCCTGCCCCGTCTCTTCTACCGTTCCAACTGCCGAATCTGCCACGTTTACGTGGATGAGACGACGGTGCAGCGTCAGGTCAAAGGCTTTCCAGTTGGTGACCTCGCAGGAGTAATATCCTGAATCTGAATACTGTATGCTGTTTATCGTGTAAGTACTCTGTGGCAGGGGATATGGGTTAAGGTACACGGTCCCCCTTTTCCAGCGGTACTTGTTATCCTGGCAGGTATCCACCCAGGAATCCAGGGTAAGTGAACTGCCCAGTACCACCGTGGTGTCAAGGTTGTTTAAAATGCTGTCCTGGGGAGCATAGGTCCAGTTCGTTAAAGAACCGGTAGGTCTATAGGGAAGGATATCTTCAAAAGTAAAACGGTTGTTCTCGAGTGCAGTTAAATCCAATTCGTGGGTAGCAGGGAATACCTTAACAAATTGGTTATTATTAACCAATAACCCACCTAATAAATGCAATTTTGTGATTGTATCTGGCAGTGTATCGTTGAAAAGGTTATTATCGAGCCTGATTACCGCAAGCTCCGGACAACTCCCAAAACCCAGTGGAATTGGATTGGTAAGGAAATTATCGTTTACATATACTGCAACTAATTGAACAAGATTACCTATACAATCTGGTATCGTACCTGAGAAATTATTCCAACCTATACTTAGGTACCCTAGATATGTTAGATTACAAATCAGTGGACTTATGGTCCCGGTCAGGTTGTTTCCAGCCAATCCCACCCAATCGACTCTGTAATAACCAGTCGTATCTAAGTACTGACATTTAATGTATGCCCAGGAACAAACGGGACCTGTCAGCCAGTTGTCCTGCACGAACCAGTTAGGGCCGTTAGCAGAATTATACAACTCAACCAGTGCCAGGGAGTCACCCGGATCACAGGGAATATATTGTGAGCAGGCAGGCTTGGTACTCAGAAGTACACTAATTATAGTTACAGAGAATACCATTCTGAGCTTAGCTGATTTTATTATTCTTTTCATAATAAAAAGTACTACTTTGCTTTCACAAATTTACCGGTGTACTTACCTGATCCTGATTCAAGTGAAATGAAATAAAGGCCATCCGGATAGCCAAGGAGCGGAATCTTTATGGATTCTGCAACGGTACTACAACGTATCTCCGTTATCGTCCGACTATCAATGGTATATATTTTAAGAAGGAAGGGAAGAGACACTAGTTCAGGATTTATTTTTATGAGTAAATTATCATCCGCAGGATTGGGAAAAACAATCAGGTTATCTGCAAAATTATTTCCCTCACCTGAAAACTGATTTAATAGTGGAGTGGATTTTATTTGGGCACTTATACCGGCAGTTACTCCCAAATCAGAAATAGTTCTCGCTATATAGCATACAGTACTTCCATTGGGTGCAGCAGGGAATGAAATTCCATTTCCCAATTGAGCAGAGCTCAGCGTTCCCGTATAGGAACCCGTGAAATAAACATTAGAGACTTTATGACCTTGATCAAACGTATGGTGTGTAATACCAAAAAACTCTGGCATACCGAAAAAAGAGGAGTATACGGCATTTCCTGAATTGGAACTAACCGGCGGATACCACAGGGGTAGAAAAAAAAGATTTTGGAAATTAAAGCCTTCGATTATAAAATCACCATTTCCATTAACCACGGAACCATTTGGCAAAGGATGGTGCCCTGATTCCTCAATGTATCCCCCAAAATATAGATCACCATTTTGCTTGTCAATAGATAATGAGGTAAAACCATTGTCAGCAAAAAGTGCAGGACTTCGTACAAATTCAACAAGGCCTATCAGAGGCTGATTTAACGGAAAGGTAGGAGGCAGCAGATCCCAGAGTATGAAAGGATGACTTTTTGTTACCGGGTTTACCTGGTCCATAATTTTGCCTGTAAAAACTAATCTGTAATCATTTATGGAAGGATCGAACAGGTAATCGACTGACCTGCTGAAATAACCAACGGAAAATGGATTTAATGCAGGTGCCGAGTAAATATTCTGCTGCTGGAAACTTAATGCGCTTGGTTTGAATATCCATCTTTGGCCCAAAAAATCGTACCCGTCAAGTCTTCCGGTGATAAACACGCTTCGGTCTGTTGTCCCTGTCATGATGAAATGACCCAAACCACTTGCCTCATCATCTCCAGTGGTAGATATGTTTGTGTTTTCCGATATCAGGGCGTCTCCTTGTGAATCATACACTACCATATAGTTATCCTTGTTCAATAAGTTCAGATTCAAAAGGAAATTCGAAAAGATGCCAGAGGAATGTTCGATGTTGATCAGAGCACCATCAAAATCGCCCAGAAGGTACACATAGCCATCCTCATCCACTTCCACATCTTTCGCCGTGACAGCACCATTACCATAAATCCTGGCCATCCATTTCAAGTAACCATTTTCTTTAAACTGAGCGACAAACGCATCACGCCCGTCATAATTGTTGTTACAGGTCAGACTGGGACCACTAGGGAAATTGATTTTACCACCCCAGTATTGCCCGCAAATAGTAATAATCTGCTCCTGTGCCAGGTAACTTACAAATACAGCGTTCACCGTACAAAATCCGGTACCCCCACCCACCACCCGGTCCCAAATTACATTACCACAACGGTCAAATTTGACCAAATAGATATTATACCGGTCTGGTGCATAATAGGTCTGATTGAATTGGATCTCTTCACTAAAGAACCCTGTTGCAATGATATTCTCATCATCGTCCGCGGCAATATCAACACCAAATGCTCTGCCATCAGTTTGTGGAACATAAGGAAAATGAGTCTGGTTAACAACATTAACATCCTGATGGTCTGACAATGGAGGATTGCCTTGGTCGTTGACAGCTATGTCATATAGTCCGACAACGATATCATTAAAAGTACAGGTAAGCGGAAAGGTTACGGGCGGTTGTATTATTTGGGTAGCAATGATGGTTCCACCAATAGCAATTGTCGGTGTATAAATATTTATGACAAAAGGCGGCACTCCTGAGGTAATAGTTACAATCAACTGGCCATTGTCATCAAAAGGACATTGAGGTTTCACATAATCGACAGTAAAAAAGGAGGGGGGAGGCGGAAAAACAGGCAGGGATTGTTTAATAACCTTTACATTATTCCCCACAGAAAATGAATTTTTCAGAGAACAGGCTGTAACAGGTAAAATGATTTGATGTAAAAAAAATATACTGACCACGAATACCAAACATACGTAACTGGTTATGTGTATGTTATGGGGGGGGGGGTAGAGAGATTTTTCATAGCATTTGGTCTTTTAAGGTTGATTGAAATTTTTCAACCCTTAAATATAAGAAAACAAATAACTGTTTGTCAAGCTTTGAACGAAATATTTGGAAATTCTGCACGCATGGAACAAACAAATATAAGTTACATTGATAGTTACACTGAACCCTTTCCTGAGACAGAGACAATATTCTTTCCGTCTCTCACTTCTTTAAAACTCAAGCTTATTCTATTTTTTTGCACGCTACTTGGCCCCCCTTTGTAAAGGCCCACTGCCTTTAACGGGTGGAAAGAGAAGGACCACAGATTAGAGGTTGTCTCATAATCAATGTATTGTTATATTGAGCGGAGTCGAAGCATTTTCAGCTTTTTGAGACAGCCTCCTATTCCACCATCACTTTCCTGGTGATCGTGTTACCCTGAGTTTCTAACCTGACAATATACATCCCCGGCCGGATATGGACCCGGTTCAGGTAATAATGCAACTCCTGGTGGTCGGTGATGCCCTCATACAGTCTCAACACCTTTCTTCCAAGGGCGTCGATCAGGTAACATTTAACTTGTTGTACTCCTTTGAAATCCAGGTTGATCACCAGGTGATTTTCTGCCAGTGTGTATTGTATCCTCCATCCCGGGCAGCCCTGCCCCGTCTCTTCTACCGTTCCAACTGCCGAATCTGCCACGTTTACGTGGATGAGACGACGGTGCAGCGTCAGGTCAAAGGCTTTCCAGTTGGTGACCTCGCAGGAGTAATATCCTGAATCTGAATACTGTATGCTGTTTATCGTGTAAGTACTCTGTGGCAGGGGATATGGGTTAAGGTACACGGTCCCCCTTTTCCAGCGGTACTTGTTATCCTGGCAGGTATCCACCCAGGAATCCAGGGTAAGTGAACTGCCCAGTACCACCGTGGTGTCAAGGTTGTTTAAAATGCTGTCCTGGGGAGCATAGGTCCAGTTCGTTAAAGAACCGGTAGGTCTATAGGGAAGGATATCTTCAAAAGTAAAACGGTTGTTCTCGAGTGCAGTTAAACCCAATTCGTGGGTAGCTGGGAATATTTTACTAAATTTGTTATTATTTACACATAATCCCAGCAATATGGGTAATTTACTAATTGTATCTGGCAATGTATCACTAAACTGGTTGTTATTAAGTCGGAGCTGCATCATACCAGGGCAATTCCCAAAACCCAAGGGAATAGGATTAGTCAGTAAATTGTCTCCTAACAACACTCCGACCAAATGAACAAGATTGCCAATACAATCGGGGATGGTACCTGTAAAATTATTCAAGGCTAAATTAAGGGATCCAAGATAGGTGAGATTACAAATCAACGGACTTATGGTCCCGGTCAGATTGTTCCCTCCCAATTGTACCATATCGACCCTGAAGTAACCTGTTGTATCTAAATAAGAACACTGAATATATGCCCAGGAGCAAACAGGACCTGTCAGCCAGTTGTCCTGCACGAACCAGTTAGGGCCGTTGGCAGAATTGTATAGCTCAACCAGAGCCAGGGAGTCACCCGGATCACAGGGAATATCTTGGGAGCAGGAAGGCTTGGTACTCAGAAGTACACTAATAATAGCTACATAGAACACCATTCTATGCTTAGCGGATTTTATTATTGTTTTCATAGTTAAAAGTACTACTTTACTTTCACAAATTTATTTGTGTACTTAACTGATACTAATTCGAGTGAAATCTAAAGGACGGCTAGGCAGGTTTAACATCTGTTTTCAATGCACTTCGTTGTTGAAAACTGTTTTTCACGAATGAGCTATGGCTTAAAATAAAGTAACCCCTTGACTTTCTGATTAATTATTACTATCTTAGATGGCTTTCTATATGGGTTATCTATATGGTAACAACCTGAAGATGTATCTATTTTATACTATTGATATTCAATAAAATAGACCTTCAGTTATAAAATGAAGGGTATTAGGTAACACCTGGCCTGCCTGATCTTCTTACGACTTCCCCTTTCTGCCGTAATCAAGCCTTATGGCTCATCATAAACGACCGGAAGTCATTATTTTACATCAATCTTCTTCCCCATGAAAAAGATTCAAACCCTCATTTTGCTGGGCTGTTTCTTCAGCTCCGCCATGATCTATTCACAACAGCTGCCACTTGGCAACCCTCATTTGGTGGACCTCACCGATTTGAGCATGGGTACCAAAGCCAGCACGCCCAACCAGGTTGCTGAAAGCTGGTACTGCCAGGTTGCAGGCGATATCAATACGTTTGTCGTTTGGGGAGTATGGTACCAGGATCTCCTTGACCAGGCGGCCATCTTCCATCTGAAACTATGCCCGGAGGCAGGAGGGTTTCCCGGAAGCCCCATCTGGGAGTACGATTACGCACCGGGTCAATATCCACCTCCGGCACCTACCTCCATGAACGGACAATGGTGGTACGACCCATTATCAGGGTACAGTACCTTTCCCGGGAGCTTCACCATTTACAATTATCAGTTTCCGGTCAATCCGACGGTGAGCTGTATCGCCGGAATGAATTACTGGCTGAGCATCTCTGTGACCACCAGCAATCAAAACACATTCCAATTCGGGTGGGTGACCGGGATCAACCATTATATATGGCCGGCAACCTGGTCTATTTACGGGTCCGGTAACTGGCAGTATCTTTTTTACCCATTTACGCACCCTTACGGAGGACAGATCATGGATTTTGCCCTTGATGTGCTGGGTACGGTCAACAACCCTGTCCAGGCCTGCTGCTTCAGCAACGGCAATTGCACCGATCTTCTTCCGGCGACCTGCATCCAACAGGGAGGGACTCCCATGGGTTCAGGCACTACCTGTGCCAACTCCGTTTGTCCGCAGCCCAACCTGGATTTTGGTGATGCACCTGACCCGACTTACCCTACCCTGCTGGCCAACAATGGAGCAAGACACACCGTTGTCAGCAATTTTCACCTGGGAGCCACCATAGATGCGGAACCCAACGGTTTACCCTCTACTAATTCTCTTGGAGATGATCAGAATGGCCTGGACGATGAAGACGGGGTGTACAAGTTTTCAGGCGATTTTCCAGGGATGCCAATGTATTTGGTAATCAACGCATCTGCCGCAGGCTATCTGGATGCCTGGATGGATTATAACAATGATGGCGACTGGAATGAGGCCAATGAGCAGATATTTCAGACCTGGCCCTTGATAAGCGGGTATAATTATCTGAGTATCATCACCCCACCCGATGCAGACACCAATGGCTGTTTTAGCCGTTTCAGGTTCAGCAGCCAGGGAGGGTTGCCACCAACAGGACCTGCCGGGGATGGCGAGGTGGAAGATCATTTGATAGAAATATCCCCCACTGATACTTACAAATGGATACAGAATGCTTCGGGCAACTTTCCCGGACTACATGCTCATGATGCCATCGTAAACAATACCACACAGCAAATTTTCCTTGCCGACGACTGGATGTGCTATGGTGGGGATGTAACAAAAATCCAATGGTTTGGGGCTTATGAGAGTGCTGGAGCAGGCATCTCCTCCATTCGGTTGAAAGTTCTTCCCAACCAGGCTGCTTGTCTGCCCGGACTCCCGGCCTACATTGATGTTACCCTCCCTCTTGGAAGTCTGAATGAGACGTTCACGGGGGTCTATACCTCTGATAATCTGCCCATTTATTCATACACTTATACCCTTCCTCAGGCTTTTCAACAGACTGCCGGCAGCACTTACTGGCTTGCACTATCATCAAACTCCGTCAATATTCAGTCACCTGCCATCTGGCGTTGGTGTGAAGCCTTCAGAAGTCACCGGGTTGCCCTTTGTGCGGCAGCAAACATGACTTTAATCAATGGGAACCCCACTCCCTGGACGACCCTGGGACCAATTGGCGGGAAGATCTCTGAAATGGCTTTCATTATTTACAGCAATCCCCCGACCCCTGTTCAACCCCATGATTTTTTCATACAGGCAGGCGACTGGATCAACACGGAATCCTGGCATAACTGGATAGGAGGGAGCTCCGATTCCACAAAGGTTCAACTGCTGGTCAGCGATCCAGACCATCAAATATCCAATGTGACATTTTTCTATTCCTATGACCTGACGAACTGGAACCCGATTGGAATGGACACCGATGGGACGGTCACCTCGGCAGGATTAAGCGACACCGTCATCCTGGGTGACGGCTGGCTGACCATGCTTCAACATAACGGACTTATTCAAGCACTTGAACCACTGTACTTTAAGGTGATCATGGACTTAATAACGAGTGATATGTTGGAATACACCAAGACCGAACCTGTCTATTACGATCCCACTCCACCCAACAAGTTTGGTCTTAATTTCGGAAATTACTATGAAATGCAGACCGATGTACTGACTTTCGATGCCTATTCGACAGGGGCGAATATTCAGTACATCTTTGCCAATGTGGATCCAAAAGAAACCTATTTTAACAAAGGTATTCCGGATATAAGTCAGTACAACCAGAGCTACCCCAACAACGGCAATATGTTTTGTGCTCCTACCGCCTCGGCTGCCTGCCTGAAATATTTTGAGCCGACACATCCGCAGATTGCAGGCGGTTTGGATGACCAGGGATTGACGGAGGCACTTTCGTGGGAGTTTGAAACGGATCCCATAGATGGAAGTGACATAGATAATATTGGCAAAGGCCTGGACAAATGGATTAGTGATCACGGTGGCGGATTCAGTGTAAGATCGTTGAACAATTATATGCCAAAACCAGGAGGAGGCTGGGACATCACCAGCAACGCCCAGACTTTTGACCTGATGAAGAATGAACTGGAACGTTGCCAGGATGTGATTGCCACCATGACTTTCATTGAGAATGGCCAGTTAGGGCCTTCTCATACGACCACCTTCAACTCCATCGATAATGAGCCAGACAATGGCATGCATACGGTGGGCTTCATGGACCCGGGCACCGGGGAAAAGGAGACCGGCACCATGGATCCTTCCTCCTGCACGGTCACAGGCTATGCCGACAACGTTAATTCCAATCCGCCTTATGCCAATAAAACGGCACGTATCGGGCACCTGGCCATAGTGTGTCCGATGGAACAATCCATCGTGCCGACAGGTGGCAAGATCAAATGGGGTCCCGATCCTCCTGTCGACACTTTCATTCTTCATCTTCCCAGGTGGTATTTTTTCCGTATCATTTGTGTGGACCAGGATGGTTTCAGTGCCAGGAAAGACATCGTGGTAAAAAAACTGGCCCTCGATTACGGGGATGCACCCGACAGCTATGCGACCCTGTATGCCTCCGACGGACCGAGGCATGAGCTTGATGGTGTCACTTTTCTCGGTGACACCGTGGATTACGACAGCGACGGGCAACCCACTCCGGGCTGCAACGGCGATGACCTGAACAATGTTGATGATGAAGATGGTGTCATTTTCAACTGGCCGCTTCATCCGGGCAATCCTTGTATGGTCACGGTGAAATCGAGTGTATCAGGAGCATTTCTGAATGCCTGGATCGACTTTGACCACAGCGGCACCTTTAGCGGCGCATCAGAGCAGATATTCAGCAGTGTCACCATGCTGCCGGGCAATAATTACCTTTATTTTTATGTGCCGCCTAATGCCAATCCGGGGAACACCTGTGTTCGTTTCCGTCTGAGCACGGTACAGGGATTGAACCCTTGTTGCTATGCTCCTGACGGTGAGGTGGAAGATTATCTGGTTGACATTTCAACCACAACAGGCATCAAATGGCAACAACCCTACAACCCCACCCTTCCTGGCCTGCATGACCACGACTATATGTCAGGGCAGAACACCATTGGCATAGCCCTGGCCGATGACTGGCTCTGCAACGGAGGCGTCGTCACCGACCTCCACTGGTGGGGAAACTATGAGACCAACGGCACCACCGAGATCAGAGGCTCCGGCATCAACCACTTCCACCTGGCCATCCATGCCAACACTGCCGGTGCCACCTGTCTGCCTGCAGAGCCTCCCCTCTGGTCCGCCGACATCACCCTGGCGGAAGCCATGGAGACCACCACAGGCGTCCTCAACAACGAGGCTGCCATGATCTACGAATACTCCTGGTATCTCACCCTGCCCTTTGAACAGGTCCAGGGCAACCGATACTGGCTCGAGATACAGGCCGTGTCCAACTCCGCCACCAGTCCGCCCCTGTGGCGCTGGCAGGAAGCCTTCCGCTCCGACATGCCCATCCTCTGCGGCGCTGCCACCCGCACCCTCACCAACGGCAGCCAGGGGCCCTGGTCTCCCATCGCCTTCCCTAGCCATCCTTTCGAAAACCTTGCCTTCAAGATCACCTCCACACAGGCGTATTACGACTATGGCGATGCTCCCAACTCGTACTCCACCCTGCTGGCTGCCAACGGCGCCAGGCATAACCCTGCCATACAGGCCGTATTCATGGGTCTTTTGAAAGATACCGAACTCAACGGCTTTCCCTCCGTCGCTGCCAACGGCGACGACCTCAACAACCTGGCCGATGAAGACGGGGTCACCTTCAACACCCCGCTCGTACAGGGACAGAACGCCAGCGTCACCATCGTCGCTTCCATTGCCAACGTCTTTATCACAGGCTGGGTAGACTTCAATGCTGATGGTGACTGGAACGAGCAGAACGAGCAGATCATCAACAACCTGAACAGTGCGGCAGGACCCAATGTCGTCATCTTCCCTGTGCCCAACAATGCCATCACCGACACCACCTATGCCAGGTTCCGTATCAGCACCATGCCAGGGCTCTCCTTCACCGGGCTGGCTCCCAATGGTGAAGTCGAAGACTACAGGGTCATCATCGAAGAACCTGCCCCTGAGCTTGACTTCGGCGATGCGCCCGATACCTATTCAACCCTGCTCGCTTCCAACGGACCCAGGCATATCGTCAACGGTATCGTCTTCATGGGCAATGCGCCCGACACCGAAGCCAACGGCTTCCCCTCCGTCAATGCCAACGGCGATGACCTCAACAACCTCGACGACGAAGACGGGGTCACCTTCAACTGGCCCCTCAACCAGGGCAATCCTTCCATCGTCACCGTCAACTCCAGCCTGGCCGGGGCCTTCCTCACCGCCTGGGTCGACTTCAACGCCGACGGTGACTTCGGCGAAGCTGGTGAAAAGATCTTCTCCGACCAGCTCCTGGCTGCAGGAAACAACCACCTCACCTTCCAGGTTCCTGCCAACGCCGTCCTAGGGAACACCTATGCCCGCTTCAGAATATGTACCCAGCAGGGGCTCTCTTATACCGGACAGGCTCCCAATGGTGAAGTAGAAGACTACCTGGTCGAGATCACCGCCCTGACCGGCATCAAATGGCAACAACCCTACAACCCCACCCTGCCCGGTCTGCATGACCATGACTATATCTCAGGACAAAATACCATGGGCATTGCCCTGGCCGATGACTGGCTCTGCAACGGAGGCGTCGTCACCGACCTCCACTGGTGGGGAAACTATGAGACCAACGGCACCACCGAGATCAGAGGCTCCGGCATCAACCACTTCCACCTGGCCATCCATGCCAACACTGCCGGTGCCACCTGTCTGCCTGCAGAGCCTCCCCTCTGGTCCGCCGACATCACCCTGGCGGAAGCCATGGAGACCACCACAGGCGTCCTCAACAACGAGGCTGCCATGATCTACGAATACTCCTGGTATCTCACCCTGCCCTTTGAACAGGTCCAGGGCACCCGATACTGGCTCGAGATACAGGCCGTGTCCAACTCCGCCACCAGTCCGCCACTGTGGCGCTGGCAGGAAGCCTTCCGCTCCGACATGCCCATCCTTTGCGGCGCTGCCACCCGTACCCTCACCAACGGCAGCCAGGGGCCCTGGTCTCCCATCACCTTCGCTACCCATCCCTTCGAAAACCTCGCCTTCAAGATTACCTCCACCCAGGCTTTCTACGATTATGGTGATGCGCCCAACTCATACTCCACCCTGCTGGCTGCCAACGGCGCCAGGCATAACCCTGCCATACAGGCCGTATTCATGGGTCTTTTGAAAGATACCGAACTCAACGGCTTTCCCTCCGTCGCTGCCAACGGCGACGACCTCAACAACCTGGCCGATGAAGACGGGGTCACCTTCAACACCCCGCTCGTACAGGGACAGAACGCCAGCGTCACCATCGTCGCTTCCATTGCCAACGTCTTTATCACAGGCTGGGTAGACTTCAATGCTGATGGTGACTGGAACGAGCAGAACGAGCAGATCATCAACAACCTGAACAGTGCGGCAGGACCCAATGTCGTCATCTTCCCTGTGCCCAACAATGCCATCACCGACACCACCTATGCCAGGTTCCGTATCAGCACCATGCCAGGGCTCTCCTTCACCGGGCTGGCTCCCAACGGTGAAGTCGAAGACTACAGGGTCATCATCGAAGAACCTCAGCCTGAGTACTTTGACTGGGGGGATGCTCCTGACCCGGGTTACCCAACTCTGGCATTAAGCAACGGAGCCAATCACGCACTGGGAGGAGCACTCAAATTAGGGAATCTTGTTGACCAGGAGGCCAACGGGCTGCCTCATCCAGCTGCCCTGGGAGATGACCAAAACAATAATGATGATGAAGACGGGGTTCTGTTCACCTCCAACCTTATCCCCGGCAACAATGCCACCCTGATTGTAAATGCCTCCGCAGCAGGCTTCCTGCAGGCCTGGGTCGATTTCAATGCCGACGGCGATTGGAGCGATAACGGAGAACAGGTCTTCACCAACCAGGCCGTAGTTGCCGGAAACAACAACCTGGGATTCGCCATCCCGAACAATGCCCATACCGGAAAAACCTTTGCCAGGTTCAGGGTCTGCACCGCCCAGAATATCGGAACCTCCGGCACCGCCAGCGACGGTGAAGTGGAAGATTACCGCTTGTTTATCAGTCAACCCGGAGCCACGAAGATGCACTGGTCACAGCCGCCTGACCTTAACCCGAACGGACATGCAGTTTCCGTCGATCTGAGCTGGACTCCCACCGCCGATGATTTCCTGTGTACTCAGACAGGTACCATCAACCATATCAGGACGTGGCACAACTTTGCTGATGACTCCCTGTCACCCAACGGACCGGGTTCTGATACCATCAGATTACTCATCAGGACGGACATCCCAGAGAGCAACAACAGTTACAGCAAACCGGGAGACATCTTATGGCAGCATGTCTTCGAACCCGGGGATTATAATGTTACGGAAGTCTGTGACAGCATCCCAGCCTGGTGGTACGACCCAGCTACCCAGGTATGGCAGCCCAACAACAACCTGCGAACCTTCCGGTTTGATTTTCCCATCGTCAACAATGCCTTCAACCAAACACAGGGAACTGTTTACTGGCTCGAAGTCCAGTACCTGCACCCTGACTGGTGGATGGACAACACCCTGGGTTGGAGGACCACTCCCCTGAATGCCCGGTGGAACGACGATGCCGTATGGTTCAATGGCAATAATCCCAACTTCCCCAATGGTTACGTTGATCATCATTACATGCCCGGGCATCCGTCCGCGGGACAGAGCTTCGACATGGCCTTTGCCATCTTCAATGCAGCTCCGGCAGCCAGTGTTTCAGGAACCATCAACTATGGAAACGCTGCACTGACGCCTATGAACAACACCAAAATCTACCTGAGGCAGAACAATATTAAACTCGACTCGACCATTACGAACACCAGTGGATATTATTCATTTACCACCTACACGGAAGGTCTGTTGAACCTGACGGCAAAAAGCACCAAGCCATGGGGTGGAGCCAATTCTACTGATGCCCTGATCATCCTGAAGCATTATGTTCAGATGTCACTGCTTACGGGTCTGTACCTGAAAGCAGCCAATGTGGACGGTTCAGCCATTGTCAACACCATTGATGCCTTAATGACAGCCAGGAGGTATATCGGATATATCACCTCCTTCCCGGTTGGTGACTGGGCCTTTGAGAATCCTTCCCTTACCATGGTGACTCCCGGAACCTACACCGTCAATCTACTGGCACTCTGTTACGGTGATGTCAATGGTTCCTATGACCCTCCTATGGTCAAACAGCCACCTTCCGTCACCATCATTCCTGATGGTGCCATTTCAACACGGGAAAAAGAAATGATCAGGATTCCCGTATTAAGCGGAGAAGACAGAACCATAGGTGCTATCTCCCTGTCAATAGGTCTGCCTGAAAAGTACAGCGTCAATAAGGTAAGCTCTGTACTGGAATATAATGGCGGATTCTATTATCATCAGGACAAGGGACAACTGACCATCAGCTGGTACAGCCTGGTCCCCGTATCACTTTACAAGAACCAGAAAATATTTGACATTGAGCTGGTTCCAGGTTCTCCCATCAAACAAGATTTCAACTTTGAGGCACTTTCGGGGAGTGTTATAGCCGATGACCAGGGAGTTGAGTATACTGACTTCATGCTATTTATGCCTGAGATGACCCTTCCGGTGACCGGTAATTTGTTCTCTTTGGGGGATGCAGTTCCCAATCCACTTGACCAGGTGACCAGGATCAGCTTCACCCTATCTGAGGATGCCACCGTATCGTTGTCGGTGAATAACTCTTTAGGAGAACGTGTCGACCTGCTTCTCGACCATGAAAGGTTCGGAAAAGGCAGGCATACCATCACCTTCGATTGTTCAAACTGCCCGCAGGGAGTGTACTACTATTCCATAGAGGCAGTTTACGACCGCGGCATTTTCCAGGATACCAAACGGCTTATCTTGGTTAAATAATCTTATTAAAACCGGTAACGGGACGCAAAAAGCTGAAGTTCAACAGTGAAGAGCAGGGTGAATCAGCGTCCCCTTGCCGGTTTTCGCTGACTTCCCGATTTCTTCATCTTTATAAAGAAAAACTTTGCATCTTTACTATCATAAATGAGCATTTATGATAAAAGAAGCAGTTGCCGGAATTGATATCGGTGCCACCAACACGGTCATCGGCCTGGTGGATGCATCGGGTCAATGTTTTACAAAGAGCATTTTAAAGACAGATCAATATCCGGCACCCGTCGATTTTGCCACAGCCATGGCAGGTTGCATCCATGAGATGGCCCAAACCCACGATCCTCGGATTTCACTGACTGGTATTGGTATCGGAGCTCCTAATGGCAATATAAAGAACGGTTGCATCGAACGGGCTGCCAACCTGAGATGGAAAGACCAGATCCCCCTGGCATCGTTGGTACAGTACCATTTCAGTGACATTCCGGTCAGGCTCACCAATGATGCCAATGCCGCGGCTTTGGGAGAGATGATATTCGGAGCCGCAAGAGGGATGAAGGATTTTATTATGATCACCCTGGGAACAGGACTCGGAAGCGGCGTTGTGGCCAATGGACAACTGGTTTACGGTCATGATGGTTTTGCCGGTGAACTTGGGCATGTCATCGTTGATCCCGGAGGCAGAGAATGCGGATGCGGGAGAAGGGGCTGTCTGGAAACCTTTGTCTCTGCCACCGGCATCACCAGAACAGCAAAGGAACTGTTAGGCGTTTCATCAATCCCCAGTTTACTCAGGAATATTCCCGGTGAGGAGGTAACCTCCAGACGCATTTACGAGGCAGCCCTGGCAGGTGACGGATTGGCGTTGGAGGCTTTCGATGTCACAAGCAGGAAGCTGGGAGCCAGCCTGGCTGATTTTGTGGCTTTTTCAAGCCCTGAAGCCATCATCCTGTTTGGCGGACTGGCACAGGCTGGTGCCCTTCTTTTTGAACCTACTAAAAAATATATGGAAGCATCCCTTCTTTCCATCTATAAGGATAAGGTTAAACTTCTACCCAGCCAACTGCCTGAAAATGATGCGGCTATCCTTGGAGCGGCAGCCCTCGTCATGCAATCCGCAGTGAAATAACATAAACAGTATCCTACGAATGAGTAACAGAAGACAGTTCATCCGCCTGAGCACTTTATCGGCAGCGTTGCTGGCCATGAAGAAAGTGTTGCCCATTACGACCGGGACTAACCTGAAAATGGTTCCAGGCTTTAAAATGATAACGAAATCTCCTTTGGTCATCTCTACCTGGCATTTCGGAAAACCGGCCAATGAGGAAGCATGGAAAGTACTGATTAACAAAGGGAAGGCTCTCGATGCCGTGGAAGCTGGTGTTCAAGTCCCGGAAGGTGATCCCAAGGTTAAATCAGTGGGGTACGGGGGCCTGCCCGACAGAGACGGCCATGTGACCCTCGATGCCTGTATCATGGACCATATTGGAAATTGCGGATCCGTGGCCTTCCTTGAACATATCATGCACCCCATCTCCGTTGCCAGGAAAGTGATGGAAAAGACTCCTCACATCATGCTGGTGGGTGAAGGTGCTCTGCAGTTCGCCCTGCGGGAAGGCTTTCCGAAGGAGAATCTCCTAACTCCTGAGTCAGAAACGGCATGGAAAGAATGGCTGAAGACCTCCGGATATCAGCCAGAAATGAAAACAGGACATGATACCATCGGGATGCTTGCTCTCGACCTGGAAGGAAATCTGTCGGGAGCCTGCACTACCAGCGGACTGGCATACAAGATGCATGGCAGGGTCGGGGATTCACCGATTATTGGGGCTGCTCTTTTTGTCGATAATGAAGTGGGAGCAGCCACAGCCACGGGGGTCGGCGAGGAAGTCATCCGGATTGCCGGAGCCCATACCGTGGTGGAACTGATGCGTCAGGGAAGGAGTCCCGAGGAAGCTTGCAAAGGTGCCATCGAAAGGATCCTCAAGTGGAGACAATCGCAGGTTAAGGATAAACAGGTCGGTTTTCTGGCCATCAACACCCAGGGGCAGTTTGGGGCGTACAGTCTTACGAAAGGCTTTGAGTATGCCGTACAAAATGCCGACATTCCCAACGAGCTCAGGTCTTCACCCTCATGGTACTAAGCCGATGACCCTGCTTGAAATCTGCACCGGTTCACTGCTATCCGCCCTGGCTGCCCAACAGGGAGGCGCCGACCGGATAGAATTATGTGAAAACCTCGAACAGGGAGGTACCACACCCAGCTTCGGTGCTTTGTCGCTCACACGGAACCTTATCTCCCTGCCCATCCATGTGCTGATCAGGCCCAGGGCGGGCGACTTCTGCTACCATGACCTGGAGCTCTCCACCATGAAGATGGATATAGAAACCTGTAAAATGTTGGGTATGCAAGGTGTGGTGTTTGGGATTCTGGGGAAAGACGGAGATGTTGACATGAATCAATGTGCCAGGCTGATAGAGGCGGCAAGACCGATGTCAGTGACCTTTCACCGGGCCTTTGATCAAGTACCTGATCCGTTAAAATCACTCGAATCTCTGATATCGCTGGGCTTTGACAGAGTCCTGACTTCTGGTGGCAAGCAAACTGCTCTGGAAGGAACAGAGACCTTAAAAGCACTCCAGGAGAATGCCGGTGACCGTATCATCATCATGCCCGGAGGCTCCGTAAGACCTGAGAACATTAATCAAATCCTTACCTGCACCCACGTTAAGGAAATACACTCTTCCGCCATCCCTTATAATGAGAGTAACAGGACCACCACCGATCCGGAATTAGTCAATCAATTAAAGATCAGGTGTTTATAATAATATTATGAAACGATTTTTGTTATTGTTCTTCCTGACATCCTTTTATATCTTCTTTGCTGAAGCCCAGGTGGTTCATTTAGAAAACTGGAAATTCCGTCATGGACCCGATACCAACTGGTACCAGGTAAAAGTGCCCGGGACGGCCCATACGGATATTGTTCGTACCGGGATCATTTCAGATCCGTTTTACGGAGATAATGAAAAGTCGGTGCAGTGGATTGAAAATGAAGAATGGGTGTATCGTTGTGATTTTGTCCTGACCGCCTCCCAGTGCCAAACCAACACCATCAACCTGGTAATGAAAGGGTTGGATACTTATGCAGATATCAGGTTAAACGACAAAGCCTTGTTAACTGCCAACAATATGTTCAGGGAATGGAGCTTAGGTGTAAAGAAATACCTGGTCCCGGGAAAAAACAGGCTGGAGGTCCACTTCTTCCCGGTTGTGAAAGAAATGTCGAAACAGACGAGAGGGTCATCTTCTGCACCAGCCGGCTATCATCCTCAAAATATAAGGAAAGCTTCTTACCATTTTGGTTGGGCAGGAGGCCCGAGGCTGGTCACATGCGGAATTTGGCAACCCGTTTATCTGAAGTTCATTCAGCAGGCTGAGATCGCCCATCTTCAGGCCACACCCACCTTGGTTAACCGTGACTCCGCCTACGTTGATTTTAATATCAGCATCTATTCGATAAAGAAAACGGGAGTCACTCTCAGGATCACCAGTGCGGATGAACCAGGACTTCGTTTGGAAAAAACCTTGCAGATATCAAAAGGGGAGAATCCATATCAGGCTCGTCTTGGATTAGTTAACCCGAGACTCTGGTGGCCCAACGGCCTGGGTGAAGCCCACCTGTATCCCTTCAAAGTGGAGCTCTGCCAGGGAAAGGAGACTCTCAGTACAGCCACCGTCAACGTTGGTTTCAGAACTGTTTCTTTGGCAGAGGGGCAAGACAGCACTCCGTCATCGCTTCATTTTCTTGTCAATGGAGTCCCGGTATTCTTAAAGGGAGCGGTTTATATCCCTCCTGACTGTTTCCTTCCTCGGACAGATTCGGCCATATATGATTCTCTCCTCCTGGATGCCAAAGCCAGTAATTGTAACGTCCTCAGAGTCTGGGGCGGAGGAGTCTACCCCAATGACCTGTTTTTTGATCTCTGTGACCGGTATGGTCTACTGGTCTGGCAGGACCTCATGTTCACCGGAGGGCCCCTTCCTTCTGATAAAGCATTTCTTGATCAGGCGAAAGAGGAGATCACGGATAATATCATCAGGATCAGAAACCATCCGAGTCTTCTGCTTTGGTCGGGCAACGGCGACGCCGGGGAGGCTCTGATGACCGGCATCATCATGAAAGACAGTCTACAGTCTGCAGCCGATTCTATATCCCAGGTTAAAAACCAGGATGCCCTGTTCCGGGAACTGATTCCTTCACTGATTGAAGAACTGGATCCAGGCAGACCGTATTTATTATCAGGTAACGGTTCTTTAAACCCGGACAAATCGCCGGCTGGTTCCGTTCAACAAAAATGGGAGACCTGGCTGCCCACCGGTGAAAAAGGGAAATATACGACAAAAGGAGTCACCTCCATTGCTAGCTTTATGTTTCAGGGACTTCCTGACATCAACACCATCGACGGATTTATTGAAAGGGCCGATAATTATCTCGGCTCCGGTGTCATGAATACCCACCAGAAGAATGCCGGCGGTTATGAAGCGCTTCAAAAGGAGATGAGTATCGAATATCATTTACCGAAGACCCTCCCCGAGTATGTCTATGTGAGCCAATGCTACCAGGCAGAGAATGCCAGACAAAATATAGAAATGTTCAGAAGGGACAAGCAGCAGGGTGCCGGTATCCTATACTGGCAGTTCAATGATTGCTGGCCAGGTATAACGGCTTCAGGCAGGGACTGGCAGGGGAGGTGGAAATCAATGCAGTACGCCGTGAAAAAAGCCTTTGATCCCATTCTTGTCTCCATGGTCAAAGAGGCATCAGACGACATAAGCATCTGTCTTATCAACGATTCAGGAAGAAAGATGGAAGGAGGGCAGATGGAAATCAAAATGTTCACCTTCAATGGGAATATGCTGTTTATGAGAGCATTCCGAAATATCGAGATCGAAGACAGCAAAAACACGATCATTACCCTTGCCAAGCAAGATTATGCCAAACAACTGGAAGTATTCGGAAGAGACCATTGTGTATTGCATGCCAGATTTTGGGATGACAGGGGGTATGAACATTTCAATGATTACTATTTCCTGTCGCCCAGGCAACTGAAGCTGACCCACAATGTTTCCATCGACATCAGGCAGAATGGCAAGGACCGTTATACCATCGTCCTCACGGGCCATTCCCTGGTCAAAAACCTGCACCTGTACCTAGACCAGGGTGATGCCTGGTTCAGTGACAATAATTTTGACCTGGTCCCGGAAGAAAAGAAAGAAGTGCAGTGTCGCTGCTCCCTTTCTCTTGAAAAGATGATGCGATCACTGAAGACGATGAGCCTGGGAAATATATACTGATATGGATGACTTTATATCGCCGGATTTTATTGCCCCCTTCCCTACCCCTTCCCCCAACTGGGGGAAGGGAATAAAATTCTTGTTCAAATATTATTAACACAATGATATATAATTACTTACCTCACCCCCCAGCCCCCTCTCCGTGTGGAGAGGGGGCTGGGGGGTGAGGTAGTATACAATTGATTGTGAAAAACATAACTATCAACAACCCGATAAATGAAAAACTCATTCTGTGCTAACAAATGGATGATCATCACCGTATGCATATTGCTTACCGGTCCGGTCTTTGCCCAGACCACCACGGTCCTTACTTATAACATCCGTTATGACAACCCTGACGATGGCGTGAATGCCTGGAAAGAAAGAAAAGATAAACTCATGGGATTGATCCGTAAAGAAGGGCCCAACATTTTCTGTGTTCAGGAAGCGCTGTTCAACCAGATGCAGGACCTGGAAGGATATTTCCCTGAGTATCAATCATTCGGTGTTGGGAGAGATGATGGAAAGACCAAAGGGGAATACGCAGCTATTTTCTATCAAAAAGACCGGTACGAGAAGACCGGCGGTGGTTGGTTCTGGCTGTCACCCACGCCTTCCAGGGCAGGGAGCATGGGCTGGGATGCCGCTTGTACACGTATCGCCACCTGGGTGAAGCTTACCGATAAAAAGACAGGAAACAGTCTTCTTGTCCTGAACACCCATTTCGACCATGTGGGTGAAAAAGCCAGGATACAGAGCGCCAAGCTGGTGAAAGACAGCCTGCGGCGCCTTGCTCCAGGGCAGGCAGTGATCGTGACCGGTGACTTTAACTGCGGCATCAACACTAAGTCTATGAAAAAGCTGATGTCCCCTGTCAAAGGATTACGCTTGTTTGACTCACGCTCCCTAGCTAATGATGTTTCGGGTGCACCGCACAGTTATACCACGTTTTCGGTTAATGCCATCCCGGGAGAACTGATTGACCATATCCTGGTGACGTGGCATTTCAAGGTAAGCACTTATCAGATACTTTGTGATTCACAGGATGGAAGGTATTATTCCGATCATCTTCCCGTAAAGGTGGTCATGACCATGGCACCCTAAAATCACTACCTTCGTAACTTCCTTATTTGACTGATCATGAAGCACTATCTACTTCTCTTCGCCATTGCTGTGCAACTCTTCCGGCTTCAGGGACAATCTATTGAACCGGCAGCTTATGTGAACCCTTTGATAGGTACGGGAGGTCACGGGCATACTTATCCGGGAGTGCAGCTCCCCTTTGGTATGCTACAAATAAGCCCCGATACCCGCCTCAGCGGTTGGGACGGGTGCTCCGGATATCATTACTCCGACAGCCTCCTGTACGGTTTTTCACATACGCACCTGAGCGGTACCGGGGTCCCGGATTATTGCGATGTTCTTCTCATCCCGACCACCGGACCCGTGAAGTGGCAGCAGGAGCAGTATGCCTCGGGTTTCAGTCACCTCCGGGAGAAAGCCAGTGCAGGTCTGTACCAGGTAGTTCTTGATAAGTATGACATCTATGCTGAACTCACGGCCACTCCAAGGGTAGGTCTTCACCGGTACACTTTCCCGGCCCAGGGCCAGGCCAACGTGATCATCGACCTGAAACACCGTGACCCGGTCATTGAATCCAGGATCAGGGTAATCAACAATCAGGAGATCAGGGGAATGAGAAGAAGCAAAGCCTGGGCCGAGAACCAGGTGGTGTACTTTGTCATCCGCTTTTCACAGCCTTTCGGGAAAGCGATCCTGGCGGTGAACGACAAGGATCAGGAGGGTGAAGGGGAAGCCAATGGCGAGAATGTCAAAGCCTGTGTCAGGTTTGGAAACCCGGCCAGCAAACCCCTGATCATAAAAGTAGCACTCTCTGCGGTCAGTGAAGAGGGAGCTGTCAGAAACCTGGAATTAGAGACGTCAGATTGGGATTTCGATGCTGTTGCGGCAGCAGCCCGTTCCAGCTGGAATCGTGAGTTGAAAAAGATCAGCGTGGAGGGAGGCAATGAAGATGACTTTATCAAGTTTTATACAGCCCTGTATCATAGTATGTTATGCCCTAACCTGTATATGGATACCGACAGCAGTTACCTGGGCAGAGATTTTAAAGTTCATAAAGCAAAGGGGTTTAATTATTATACTGTGTTCTCTCTTTGGGACACCTATCGTGCTGCCCATCCTCTTTTCACACTCCTTGATGAAAAAAGAACGAATGACTTCATTCAGACCTTTCTGCACCAGTACAAGGAAGGCGGACTGCTCCCGGTTTGGGAACTGTCGGCCAACGAGACCTTTTGTATGATCGGTTATCATGCCGTACCGGTGATTGCTGATGCCTTTATCAAAGGGATCAGGGGATACGACCCCGGGCTGGCGCTGGAAGCCATGATGTATTCATCCCAGACCGATCTCTACGGACTTCCCTGGTATCGGCAATATGGATATATACCTGGGGACCTGGAACATGAATCGGTTTCCAAGACACTGGAATATGCTTACGATGACTGGTGCATCGCCCAGGTAGCCAAAGCCATGGGCCGTCAGAAGGAATACGGCGATTACCTGGTCAGGGCGCAATCCTTTAAAAACCTTTTTGACCCTGGCACGGGTTTCATGAGACCCAAAATCAACGGAGGATGGCTCTCGCCTTTTGACCCGGCTGAGGTGAACAACCACTATACAGAGGCGAATTCATGGCAGTACAGTTTTTATGTCCCGCAGGATATCAGCGGACTGGCATCGCTGCTAGGTAGCAGACAAAAACTTGCCGGCAGGCTTGATTCATTGTTCTCTGCCTCCGATAAAATGTCGGGGAGAAACCAGGCCGACATTTCCGGACTCATCGGTCAGTACGCCCACGGAAATGAACCCTCCCATCACATGGCCTACCTGTATAATTATGTAGGACAAGCCTGGAAAACACAGGAAAAAGTGCACCAAATTGTGAAGGAATTTTATAAAAACCAGCCGGATGGGTTGATTGGCAATGAAGATTGCGGACAGATGTCGGCCTGGCTTGTCTTCAGTGCCATGGGATTTTACCCGGTATGTCCGGGACAGAACGAGTATGCCATTGGTACCCCTTTGTTCGGAAAAACCACGCTCCACCAGGAAAACGGTGCTGACTTCATCATCAAAGCGGAGCAGTTGAGCCCTCAAAACTGTTTTATTCAGTCTGCCACCTGGAATGGCACCAAATATGACCGCTGCTTCATCACCCACGAGATGATACGGAAGGGAGGAACGCTGGAGTTCATCATGGGTCCAAAACCCAATAAAAACTGGGGAAGTACTGATTACGACATCCCAAAGACCAGGATACATGAGTCACTGATCATGCCGGTACCGTATATGAGCACCTCTGCCCGGACTTTCAAGGATTCACTCCTCATACAACTGAAAGATGTGATGCCCGATGCTACCATCTATTACACCACCAACGGCAAGGAACCCGATCAGAACAGCCCCTTATACTCCCGTCCTTTACTGGTGAAGGAAAACAGTACCATCAAAGCCAGGGCTTACAGCAAGAGCCTTGGTTTCAGCAGAACGACCGAGGCCCGCTACCTTTTGATCCCGTCAGGCAGATCGGTCAGTCTGAACAGCAGCTATGAAAATCAATACACGGCCGGCGGACCGGATGGCCTCATCGACGGGATCAGGGGTACGACCAACTGGAGGCTTGGCAACTGGCAGGGATACCTGAACACGGATATAGAGGCTGTCGTCGACCTGGGTAAAATGCAGGAGGTGAAGAAAATTTCCGTGGGCTTTCTCCAGGATGTCAATTCCTGGATCTGGTTTCCCAAGGAAGTTTCCATCGCAGTATCCGAGGACGGTAAAAATTTCAAGACCCTAAAAACGCTCAGACCGGAAGTTGCCGATACCGATTATGTGATCCAGATAAAAGAGTTCTCAACAGAATGGCAGGGCGAGGCCAGGTTCGTCAGGATCAAAGCATTGAAATACGGCAAGATCCCTTCCTGGCATCCCGGAGCCGGAGAAGACTCCCACCTGTTTGTGGATGAGATCAGTATAGAATGACCGCTATTCCTTCACAACCACTTTGATGGTCTCACTGGAATGAGTACTTTTCATCTCAAGGAAATACAAGCCTGATGGAAGTCGGGAGGTATTCTGGTCTCCCAGGTTCCATCTGAGGTTTTGTTCCTCGCCTGTCAGATTTCCTGAGAACAGAACCCCTACTTTCTCTCCCACAAGGTTATAACAATTGATGGTGGCTTTCTCACCTTTTGTACCCTTGAAATAAATGAGGCTGTTGTCGGTAACAGGATTCGGGGTAATCATTATTGTGGCCGTATGCGATCCGCATACGGCTAAATGATCTATACCCATGGGATAAGGTCCCAGGGCTCCATTGATAAGGATGTTCTGTGCATAAAGGTCGGGATTGCCGTTGCGACTGTCCTCCCAGGCCAGCACCCACTGATGATGGCTGTAATAGCCGGTCACCTGGTGCCCTTTGGTGCTATCAACATTACAAATTGTCGTAACTGATGGATTCCAGACTGGCTGTCCCTGGTCGTTCAACAGGGTGGCAAGGATCCTGGAGTTCTGATTGTTGGTGAAATCGTAATACTGATAGGTGACCAGGACCTGGTTCACCGACCTCCTGGTGAAGATGGCATCGATAAGGATATTACCAACCGGTAACAGTGTTAACATATTGTTAGTCCATACCAACTGACCTAAGTTATTGATTTTTTGTCCGGAAAGTCCCCAGCTGCTTTGTCCCGGGTCTTCCACATCGAAGAAGGCATAGATATCCTGGGTAGCAGGCAGATAGGTCATCGAAGGATTCATCTGGATAAAGCTTCCGCCGGTGCTGACGGCCACGCCGCCGGCAGGCATCACCAGGGTCCCGTTTGCCTGAATATGTTGAACATAAACATTGAACATTCCATTACCGGCGCGGGTATCGTGCCAGCAAACCACTGCACCCCCCAATGAGTCGGGTTCCACGCAGGTCTGTGGGATGATGGGTATTCCGGGACCGACATACACAGGCACATCGTTAGCCCATACAGGCGCACCATTAAGATCAAATTTCTGCGCATACAGGTCCTTGGCGTTCATCCAGCTCCCAGTCCTCTTGTGGAATACAAGGATTGCGGAGTTGTTGTTACCGGGCACCAGTTCCGGCCAAATATAATTTTCGTTGCTGGTGGCGCTCTGAAAGATGATGCCGTCAGGCCCCCATAAACGGGTGCTGTCGGGAGCCACACGCTGCATCCGGATGATGCTCTTTCCTGCAGTATCCTGGCTTTCCCAGGCAAACACCACGTCGTTGTTGTCGGTGACGGCAATAAACGGGTAAGGCTCGAAAGCCGTATTGTTCGACAGGCTGAGCCCGTTTACACCCCAGAAAAACTGGCCGGTGGGACCGATGCGATACACATGAATATTGCTGTTGCCATTACGTATATCATGAAAACCCACGATGGCACAATTCTCCTTGTCGGTAGACAGTTTAAAGTCGGTCACCCAGGTTTCGGAGGGGTGGCTACTGACGAGCAGGCCGCCGGAGGCCCAGAGCTCATTACCCTGTACGTCATACAGTTGCATCCTGACGTTATAATTTCCTCCTTCGAGAGAATACCAGGCTATATAAGTATTTCCGTTGCCGGCTGTGGCAACCTGTGGCACCACTTCGTCGGTAGGAATCCCCGCCACCAGGTTGTTCACACCGGGATCGGTACTCCATTGTGAGAATGCCAGTGGGACATATAAAAGCAAAGTCAGGAAAGTGATGATCTTTTTCATGATTTCAGAATTAATAATAAAACCTTTAAATATTTATCATGTAAATATAGGCACAACTCCGTGACAATACAAGAAAAATCGACAGAAACTAAATTTATCTTGATCAACCGATACTGAAAAGGAATGAGAACGTTGATCTATGATGAAGCTGTATCGCTGATGGTTCCTGACCGTCAGAGAGATTGGAGATGTTCCTTTACCCTTTGTATCAGCCAGAGGGGGGTGCTGGTGGCACCGGCTACGCCGACTTTCTGCCCATGACTGAACCAGGAATGCTGTATTTCATCCGGATAAGAAATAAAATAGGACCTAGGATTGGATGACTGGCAAAAGCCAAACAGCACTTTCCCGTTGCTGGATTCTTTGCCGGCCACAAAAACGACCACATCCTGCTGAGAGGCAAATTCTGCAAGGTTTTCCTCTCTCCCTGAGACCTGACGGCAGATGGTATCGCGGACCTTCACCCTGATTCCCTTTTCTCTCAAGGCTTCGGCAACCTCCCGAAAAGAAGCAATGCTTTTGGTGGTTTGGCTGAATAAAGTCACTTCGGGAGGAAGGACCTGGCTATTGAGATCAGCAGTACCATTCACCACCATGACCTTCCCCTGCCCTGCCAGGCTGATCACTTCGGGGTGGGCCGGATTGCCGAAAAGGATGACAAATTCACCCTGCGCCAGGGCTTTCCTTATGCGTTCCTGCAACTTCAGCACTACCTTACAGGTGCCGTCAAAAAGCTGGTGACCTCCTTCCTTCACTGAATTATAAGTCGGAGGAGGCTCCCCGTGCGCCCGGAACAAAACCGTCTTTCCCTTCAGATTAAGCAAGTCCTCCCGGGTGACAGTCCTCAGGCCTTTCAGCTCCAACCTCCTGACTTCCTCTGGGTTATGAACAATATTTCCCACACAATAAACATCATGTCCTTGCTCCAAAAGGGTCTCCGCCATCAAAACAGCATCTGCCACTCCGTGACAGAATCCGCTTCTTTCATGCAAGTGTACCTGAAGGCTCAATTTCATGTCTGTCTCACTTTATCACCGTAAAAGTAATAGTTTTCTGTCAGGCTCATGGGCGACTGTTGACCTTGCCCAAACTTCTCAATCCCTCAAAAAGGGTCAGGTTGAGGAACAGCAGAGTGACCAAATATACCGTGTCCTCCACGGGAATGGTCCATAAACGGATTCCCAGGTTCCGGGTGTCGTCGTAACTCACCACCGGTAAAAAGGTCAGGACACCATTGACGATCAGGAAAGGGATGAGTGATACAAAATAGGTAAGATAAAAGCGGGGAAGCAGGACCTGTATCCTGGGCAGTAATCCTGCCCCGACCAGGACCACGGCAGCCGACAGAAAGGCCACAGCCGTGTATGTCCGGTCAAAATACTTAAATCCATAATTTATCATTCCTATGACGATGATCCAGTGTATGACACTGAAGGAGTAGATGGTCCTGATCCTTGGAAAGAAATAGTTCAACACATGGTAGATGAAGTGGCAGGCGTAGGGTATGAACAGAAAAAACAACCACTCCTCCACAGGGAGTCCCAGGATAAACCATCCGGTCACATATTTCCGGTTAAAGCTCCATATCCCTTCCCTGGCGAAGTAAACATCCCAGATGAGGAAGGGAACTGCGGTGATGATGATAGCAGGAATGAGATACTTACGGAAGGACCAGAGCTTCAGTTTTGATTCATTGGATTTGAGAAAAGGATAAAGGATGGATAAAGCCAGAAGCAGGAAATAAGTCAACCGGGAACCTTCCATCTCACATCCAGTTAAACAGGTTACGAAAATAAGCGGTTACCAGAAGCCACATTTTATAGGCGTTGCTGATCCTGATCCTGCGGTGCATCAGGGTTGTAGCCGGAGTTCTTTTTATTTTATAAAGCAGGCGCAGGTAGTAACTATAGGCAAGATATACCCCGAGTCGAACCCCTTTATCAAGTTTTCTGATGCCCTGAAGGGCCTCATGCAAATCACGGTCAATGTCATCCACCAGTCTTTTCTTCTGTTTCTCATTGAATCTGGAGAAATCGACACAGGCAAAGTACACCCTGCCCCTTTCCTGGTAATCACTGCGTAAGTCCCTCAAAAAATTGACCTTCTGGAATGCTTCCCCCAGTTTCCTGGCCGAAGGCTCCAAAGACCTGTACACTTCCTCATTCCCCGACACGAACACTTTGAGGCACATCAGGCCCACCACCTCTGCAGAGCCATAAATATACTCGCTGATTCCCTGCTCGCTATACCTCTTTTTCTCCAGGTCCAGGGCCATGCTTTTCAGAAATGATTCTATCAACTCATGAGGAATACCGTATTTATTCACCACGAGCTGAAAACTGTGAAGAATGGGGTTGGTACTAAAACCGTCCTCAATGGACGCCCAGGTTTCTTTAATGAAATCATTGAGGTACTTCTCCTGGTCCACCTGATGAAAAGTGTCCACGATCTCGTCGGCTATCCTCACAAAACCATAAATACCATAAACAGGATCCCGGAACTTTTTATGCAACATCCTTATCCCCAGGGAGAAAGAAGTGCTGTAATGATGGGTGGTCTGCCTGCTGATCTGAAGGCAGTTACTATCATACAAATCCGTACTCATGGTTGATCCTTTCCGTCACCAGCCTGGAACCAACCATCATCATGGGTAATCCCGTCCCAGGTATGGTGCTGGCTCCTACATAAAACACATTGTTAAACTTCTCATCCTTGTTCCTCGGACGAAAATACCCGATCTGTCCAAGATTATGAGCCAGTCCCAGCCCGCTGCCCTGGTACAGTGCGTACATGTCTCTCCAGTCAGAGGGATCAAGTATGGTGGAAGAAACAAGATGCGCACGGATATCAAAATCAAGCCTGGCGGAAAGATCATCGAGCAGGGTGTCACCAACCTTCTCTTTGTCGCTCCAGTCCGGTTTAAACCTCAGATCAGGGACAGGGCACAATACAAAGAGTGCCTCGCCTCCGGGAGGCGCTGTCTGGGGATTATGTTTTGAGGGAACATTCACATAATAATAGGGTTTCTCAGACGGATCAAACTGCCTGAGTATCTTACCCGCATAATCTTTGAAATTCCTTCCAAGATAATAATTATGATGCTCTATCCCAGGCACCTTTGTATCCAGGCCAAGATACATGGTGAAAGGTGCAATGGTCCATTTTTTCCTGTCAAGAACCGAATCAGAATAAGCCTTCCGGCCAAAAACTTTACCCCTGAACCAGGCTGCATCCGAGTTAATTACGTATAAATCTGATTTCCAATGTTTTTCATTCTGGTCAACGAGAGCTCCGAGTTTTCCGCCTGATTCTCTGAAGCCAGTAATTTCTGTTTGATAGATCACGGGGATTCCTCTTCTTTCAATTTCTTTCATCAATCCTTCTACAATCTTATACATCCCGCCTTCTACATTGTAGTATCCATCATGCTTCAACTCAGTATAATTGAGAAGGGTATAGACTGCCGGGGTGGCGAAAGGGGTGTCACCCAGGAAGAAAGCAACCAGTGAGAGGATCACCCTGGCTTCATAGGAATCGAAATGGTTGCTCAATTCTGACCATACCGACTTGAACAACATGGGGGTATGTTTCAGGGGAACATCTTTGACCACGGAGGCAAAATCAAACCAGGAATTGAAGTTTCTTTTAACGATGGTATGTTCGGTATCATGAAAGATGGAGCCTGCCTTACGCAGGTAGCGGTCTATCTTTTCCCTGAACCCGGGTTCGATGCCTTCGAACTCAGCCGACAGTTTATCAAGGTCTTTGTAAATGGTGAATTTTCGGGGATTTCCGCTGAAGTTCACCGTATATAGGGGATCCAGCTCAATAAAGCGAAAAGGCATTTCCATGCCGCAGTATTTGCAAAACTCATAAAACTCATAACTCATGCTGAAAAAGGTCGGTCCCACATCGAAGGTGAAGCCGTCTTTTTGAATTCGGTTTAACCGGCCTCCGGCCGTGTTGTTCTTTTCCAGTATGGTCACCTCATAACCGTCAGTAGAAAGCCTCAGAGCCGTAGCCAGGCCTCCCAGGCCAGCCCCCGCAATCAGTACCTGCTTTGCCATTTTCTCATTTTTTATTGATCTTTGTATGCCAATAATACGGAAATTCCTTGAGTTCAACAAACCGGAACATAAAAGGGTTCATCCTCTTGTACTATCTGGTCGGACTGGTGGGGCTTCATCTTCCAATGACCCAGTCATTGTTTCAGAAACTGGTGCCTTTCAGCCTGATCTTAAGCACCAGTTTGTCGTTGTGGCCTCACCGACCCTGGAATACCAGGTTCATCACTACTATTGTGATCATCTTTATGATTTCCTTCGGAGTGGAATGTCTGGGTGTCCGGACAGGTTGGATTTTTGGCAGCTATCAATACTCAAATGCCCTCGGGCCCAGGCTCTTGGGAACACCGCTGCTGATCGGCATCAACTGGGTGCTGGTAGTCTACGGGGTGTATCACCTCCTTAAAGACAGCCTCTCCCCTACCATGCTGGTTATAACCGGGGCAGGATTGTTGTTTATCTTCGATTTTTTCATGGAACCCGTAGCCATTCAGTTCCAATGGTGGATATGGGAACAAGGCACGGTGCCCCTCCAGAATTTCATTGCCTGGTTTCTATGCGGCGGTATCTTCCTGAGTATCCTTTCCCTTTCCAGAGACCAGAAGCCCAATACCGTCGCATCCTTTATTTTCCTCGTACAGTTCGGGTTTTTTATCTTAATCAATATAATATGAAATACAGAGGTATCATGATAGCCCTGGTGGTGATCTTACTTTGGGCCTTTCATCTATTCTTCTGTCTTTCATGGGTACGCTTACCGTTTCAGGCTGAATCCGTGCAAACATCCCTGATCAACCTGTTAATCAGCATCCTGCACGTTATAATCCAGACCTTCCTCTTTACCGGGCTTTTTATCACTGCCCACGACAGCATGCATGGAAGCATCTGTGACCACCGCGGTTTGAATAAGACCATAGGCTTCTTTTGCACTTCCTTTTATGCAGCCATGGATTACCGGGTGCTGCGAAAGAAGCATCAGCTACATCATCAGTACCCTGCCACTGAAAATGATCCTGATTTTTCCCATAAACGGAATTTCTGGTCATGGTGGTTCCGCTTCATGAAGAACTACCTGACCTTATGGCAATTACTGATCATGGCGTTACTGTACAACCTTTTTGCCCTCTGGTTTCCCCAACCCAGCATCCTTCTTTTCTGGGTGTTGCCCGCAATATTGAGCACCCTGCAACTCTTTTATTTCGGGACCTATCGTCCGCACCGGCTGCCTCACACGGAAGAGATGACCGAGCACCGGGCCCGCAGCCAGAGAAGGAATCACCTGCTCGCCATGTTGAGCTGTTATTTTTTCGGATATCACCTGGAACACCATCTTTCACCCCGAACCCCCTGGTGGCAGTTATATAAAATGAAAACACTATGATCCGTGCCGCTCATAGCAGGTGGGGTGTTTTTCGTACCCGGCTTCTGTATCGCTTCCTCTTCCGGTTGTTTTTCAGGAAGGTGCGTATCGTCGATGCCCCGGCTCCGGAAGAACGTCCGATCCTGATGACCGGCAACCATTTCAGCTGGTGGGACGGGTTTATTGCCGAGTACATCAACCTACGCTGCTTTGGAAAAAGGATGTTTATCATGATGCTGGAAGAACAACTTAATAAAAGAAAGTTCTTAAGGAAAGCGGGGGCCTACTCTATAAGCCCCGGCAGGAAAGATATTCTCGAATCACTCCGTTATACCGTTGAAAAGCTGAAATCCCCGGGCCATCTGGTCGTCATGTACCCTCAGGGTAAAATACAATCGATGCACGAATACGACCTTTCTCCTGAAAAAGGTATATCGCTGATATACAATAAATTAACAAACGGTATTTCGAGCGGTAGCGAAGCGGCACCTTTACCCTCCCTGGTGATCTACTGTGCCCTCACCGACTACTTCTCCTATCCCAGACCATCCTTATGGATTTACATGAAAGAACTCCCTTTCAGCACTTTGTCGTCTCTTGAATCGTTATCCTCAGCCTATGGTGAATTTTACAGGGATTGTATCCGCCGTCAGAAGATGCTAGCCGATTGACCCGTGGAAACTGTCGTCATCATCGTCTTTTTATTTGCACTGGCCCGTTGGACTGTATCCCTGGTCAACCTGCTCCTCAACCCTAGATTGCGGACAGGGAATACGAACCATCATCCCTTGATTTCGATTTTGATACCCGCCAGGAATGAAGAGTCCAACCTGCCGGTATTGATGGATTCTCTGCTCAGGCAGTCCTATGAAAGGTATGAGGTTTTAATTTATGACGATGAGAGCACTGACCGGACCTGGGAGATCATTGAAAGTTATGCTGAAAAAGACCCGAGGATATCAGGAATCAAAGGGAGTGCCCTTCCACCAGGGTGGCTGGGAAAGAACCATGCCTGCCATCAGCTCTCCCTGAAGGCAGCCGGTGCTTATTTTCTTTTTCTGGATGCCGATCTATGCCTGCATGATGATGCCCTTACTAAAGCTGTTTTCACCATTGGACACTACCATCTGGACCTGTTGTCGGTCTTCCCTTCCCAACGCATGACGAGCTGGGGTGAGAAGCTTACAGTACCTCTGATGAACTGGATTTTGCTTTCCATGCTTCCTTTGGTGCTGGTCAGAAAATCGAAACGCAATTCATTGGCGGCAGCCAACGGCCAGTTTATGATGTTCCCTGCTTCTTCCTATAGGCCCAATCTGTGGCACCAGGAACTCCGGTCGCACCAGGTGGAGGATATCATGATCTGTCGTAAAATGAAAGCCCGGGGTTTTCATGTTGGTGTTTTCACAGGAAATAAAGATATCCACTGCCGAATGTATCATTCTTTACGGGAAGGGATCCTGGGGTTCAGCAAAAATGCGAATCATTTCTTCGGTGGTTCTTATGTGGTAATGTCTCTCTTTACTTTGGTGGTCATCTCTACTCCCATTCTTCTGATCTCTGGTCACAGGACCGGATTGTTCTTTCTATACCTGGCCCTGGTAGTCAGCCAGAGGATAATTATTTCCCTGGCCAGTAAACAGAAACCCATCCAGAATGTTATATTTCATCCCGTCCAGATGTTCGCCTGGTTTCTGATCACCTGCCTGGCGCTGGTTAACAGGGTCACCGGGACCTACAGGTGGAAAGGAAGAAATATCGTCATCGAGTCATGAGAACCTTGCTTTTAGTCATTTCTTTATTGATAGGCATTGAGAACCAGTCGCAGACATTCCGTTGTGAGCTTTACGAAGCCTACAAAAATCATCAGATGGACCGGTGGAAAAAGGCCATACTCGCTGCAGAGGCAAAGCTCACGCCATCGAGCACGGAGTCTGATGTTTTTGAGGTAACTCTTGCCATGTATGGCTATACAGGCTATCTGACAGGTCAAAAAAGACATGCAGAGGCAAAAGTTTACCTTGCCAAGCTGAAAAATTACACCACAAGACTGGAGAACTCGGGTTACAAACCTTCCAGGGTCCTGGCCATGAAGGCTGCGGCCAAAGCTTATAAACTGAGTATGAACAGAGCCCTGGCTGTAACCGAAGGTCCCGGCTTGCTACGCCTCATCAATAAAGCCCATAGCAGTGATCCGCAATGCGCCTATGCACTGGTTGAAAAAGGCAATGCCAGTTATTACACCCCTGCCGCCTGGGGAGGGAGCTATTCAGATGCCGTTAAAAACTATCAGAAAGCAAAAGCTGCCCTGGAAAAGGATCCAGCTGGACTGGAATGTGACTGGTATTATTTATTTACCCTGACCATGCTCAGCCAGGCATACCTGAAATCAGGCATGGTTAATGAGTACCAGAACCTGAAAAAGAAGATGCCGTTTTTGCCGGAAATGACTGATCAATAATTGTTATGGTGAGCGTTAAACCGCTCCAGTGCCTGGGAGATCAGGTGTTTCAGCTCCCCATAATTTCTCGTTACAGGGAACATGGGAAAGTCGACGACCACTTTTTCGGGCGGCCGGTAAAGGATGCCCTGGTCGGCCTGCTGTATCATCCCCATGTCATTGTAGGAATCCCCAATCCCCACCACCTTGTATTTCAGACCCTGGAATGCTTCCACCACCTTGCGTTTGGGATCGGGCTGCCGGAGCTTGTACCCGGTGATCATGTTCTTTTCATCGACCTCGAGATTGTGACATAAGACCAGTGGCTTTCCCAGCTTTTCAATAAAAGGCATGGCGAACTCAACAAAACTGTCGGTGACCACCACCACCTGAGACTGTTCCCTGACCCAGTCGAAGAATGCCCGGGCACCTTCCAGCAGGTCGAGGGAGGCGATGACTTCCTGGATGAATCCCAGGGTGATCCCGTGTTCTTTTAATATGCCAATGCGGTACTTCATCAACTTGTCATAGTCCGGTTCATCGCGGGTGGTGATCCTGAGAGCATCAATCCCTGTCTTTTTGGCCACGTTGATCCAGATCTCAGGGGTGAAGACCCCTTCCATATCAAAACATACAATATTCATAATCGGACAATTACAGTGTTTCAGGAAAACTTCCTGACCAGGTACTCCTTAAAATGTGAATAATCAGCCTGCAGGTCCTCATAATGTTCGGGTTTGCTTTCTATACCCAGGAGGCTGGGCGGAAGGTCCGGTTCAAAATGAAGCAGCCGGGTGATCTCTTCCGGAAATTTGGCCGGATGAGCCGTTTCCAGGGAAACACAAGGCCGGATGTTCCTTTCCGGGCCCGGCAAAGTACCGAGGTAGGACTGCAGACCTTTCCAACCCACAGCACCATGGGGTTCCAATAAAAGTCGATGCTCTTCCCAGGCTTGCTGTATGGTGTTCCGCGTTTCCAGGTCAGAAACGGAGCATGACCAGAGTTCTTTCTGCATACGATCCAGGTCGGCCTGGCGGCTGATGTTCCCTTTTTCATCCATGACCCCTCCGTAGAGAGCGACGAGCCTGGCCAGGTTGCTGGGGTGGCCCACATTCATGGCACTTGAAATACAATTTCGGGAAGGTTCAATCTTCTGGTACTTACCTGTTTGCAGGTACACCGGAAACTCATCATTCTCATTGACGGCGATCACGAACTTTTCCACCGGCAATCCCATCTTCATGGCGAGGATGCCACCCATCATGTCACCAAAATTCCCTGAAGGCACTGAAAAGATCATCTTTTCATCCTTCCCGGCTAACATGGAATAAGCGTAAAAATAGTACACCGACTGCGGGATCAGCCTGCCAATGTTGATGGAATTGGCAGAAGAGAGTTTAAGAAAGTCCAGGTCGGGATCGGCAAAAGCCTGTTTCACCAGGGCCTGGCAGTCATCGAACTTGGCTTTGAGGGACAGGATGGTAATGTTCTGCCCCAGGGTGGTCATCTGTTTCCTCTGCCTCGGGGTGACCTCTTTTTCCGGGAAAAGCACCACCACCCTGATTCTGCTCAGCCCGAGAAAGGCGTGGGCTATGGCGCTGCCGGTATCGCCGGAGGTGGCTGTCAGGATTAGCAGGTGACGGTCCTGCTGTTCGAGGTAATGGTTCATCAGCCTTCCCATCATCCGGGCGGCAAAATCCTTGAAGGATGCCGTAGGTCCCTGGTCGAGCCTCATCACGTATTGCCGGTTACCAACTTCTTCCAGGGGCACATCAAAGTTATAGGCATCTTTGGTAAGTCTGGCGAGGGTTTCGTAAGGGATCTCACCCTGAAGGAACTTCCATATCACCTGTGTGGCGATGTCGGCATAGGGCATGGAAGAAAAGGAAAGGATCTCTTCCCTGTCGAGGGTGGGAATGGACTCTGGCATGTACAGTCCACGGTCAGGTGCCTGGCCCCGCAGCAATGCATCGGCAAATCCTACGGGTGGTGCACCCAGGTTGGTTGAATAGAAGCGCATATAGTAGAAAATTGATTTACTGTAGCTTGGCCGACGAAGCCCCTCCGGCGGAATACTCAGGAGAGGAGACGAAGACCTTCTTCCCTTCAAGGGTTCCAAGTGCCTGGTCGATATCACGGATGATGTCCTGAGGGTTTTCACCTCCCACACAAAGGCGGATGAGGTTATCGGGTATCCCTGCGATCTTTCTTCCTTCCTCTCCCTGCTGGGAATGGGTACTGATGGCAGGTATCGTAGCCACCGATTTGATCCTTCCCAGGTCGGTAGCCCTGTATATACGTCTGAAAGCATCAAATACCTTCCGGGTGGCAGCGGCTCCTCCCCTGACACGGAACGACATCAGGTGGCCGTAACGGTTCACGGGTTTCTGGTACAGTTCGTCGACTTCAGAATCAGCCAGCCACAGGTACTGACTGGCCAGTTCATGCAGGGGGTGAGATTTAAGTCCAAGATAATCAACACCTTCAATATGCTTGTGCCCCTCAAGAAATTCGGCAATCGTTTGTGTGCTCCTGCTCACCAGGTCCATTCGGGTGCGGAGGGTCCTGACATCATTGAGCGCCAGCACTGCATTCATGGGAGAGATATTAGGACCGTTGTCGCGGTTGGGAAGCAGCTTCAGGTAGGTGGCGAAGTCGGCCTTCATCTCATCATTATCAATATTACTGGTGATGTTCTTTCTTGAGATCACTGCACCGGAGATAGTGAAACCACTGGTCGAAATTGACTTGGTCACACTTTGCACGACGATATCTGCTCCATGCTGGATGGGACGAAGCAGAGCCGGTGTTGCCACCGTGGAGTCAATAATGACCGGAAGGTTATATTGATGTCCGAGGTCAATCACTTTTTTCAGGTCGAAGAAGCTCTGGCCCGGGTTGCTGGGGAGTTCTCCGTATAGGAAGCGGGTGTTTTCATCAATTTTTGATTCCCATTCTGAGATATCTGTGGAATGCACCACCTTCCTCCACTCAATATTCCTTTCTTTTTCTTTTCTGATGGCAAATTGCTGGAAGGTACCTCCGTAGACCTGGCAGGTGGCTACGAAGTTGAGCCTGGCTCCCGGTCTTTTCGGGTCCACCACCAGGAAAGGATCTACGGCACTCTGGATGGCAGCCATTCCTGAGGCAGTCCCCAGACAGGAGGTTTCCACCCCGCTGCCGTACCCTTCCAGAAGTGCCAATACCCCTTCGTAATAGTACATCGAAGGGTTGGCGATACGTGAATAACACCAGGTTGGTATCATATAGCCCAGGGCTGCTTCCATCTCATCTGAGTCACGGTAGGCCTGGGAGGTAGAAAGATAAACCGGTTCAATTAAAGAGCCCTGGTTGAAATCGAGGGATTCCTGCATCGAATAGATTCCGTGGACGGCGATGGTATCAAACCGGCATTGGCGCATCTCAGCCCTCTGTTTTTCATGCCATTCCATGGCGCGGCGGGCAGCCTCCACATAGTAGTTCACTCCTTTGTTTTCCATTGTAGTCGTATTATTTTCTCTTTAAACAACCGCGCAAAATTAATACTTTTTTAACATTTCCTTATCTTCTGTCCTGGGATCACACCATCAGGAATACTGAATATTTGGTACTTTTGCCTGAGTTTTGATCTTCATTCTGCCTATCGGGTGCATCAGGATCAATGGGATCGATCAAACCAAAAATATCAATAAAATGTCTGATTTTCAAGTAATTGTTATAGGAAGCGGTCCGGGTGGCTATGTTGCGGCCATCAGGGCATCACAGCTGGGTTTTAAAGTTGCTGTGGCAGAGAAGGCGGAACTGGGAGGTATTTGCCTGAACTGGGGATGTATCCCCACCAAGGCTTTGCTGAAGAGTGCCCAGGCCTTTCATACGGTACAACATGCTGCCGATTATGGCATCGCTTTCAAAGGGGAGGCCGAAGCCGATCTTCAGGCCATGGTTGCCAGGAGCCGTGGCGTGGCTGAAGCCATGAGCAAAGGCATTCAGTTCCTGTTCGACAAGAACAAGATCACCCTCCTTAAGGGACAGGCAACCATAAAACCCGGTAAAGTGGTGGAAATCACCGATGCAGAAGGAAAAACGACGACCTATCAGGCTGATCATGTGATCCTTGCCACCGGGGCCAGGAGCCGTGAACTTCCCAACCTGAAACAAGATGGGAGAAAGATCATAGGATACCGGGAAGCGCTGACACTTGCTCAGAAACCCGGCTCCATGGTGGTGGTCGGATCAGGAGCCATCGGAAGTGAGTTCGCTTACTTCTATCAATCTATAGGCACCAAGGTGACCCTGGTGGAGTTCCTTCCCAATGTGGTTCCACTGGAAGATGAGGAAGTCTCCAAACAACTGGAACGGTCATTCAAGAAAATGGGAATGAAAGTGATGACATCCTCTGAAGTCACCGAAGTGGACACCAGCGGACAGGGATGCAAACTGAAGGTAAAGACCAAAAAAGGAGAGGAAATACTGGAAGCCGACATCGTTCTCTCGGCAGTAGGCATCAGCACCAACCTTGAAGGACTGGGCCTTGAGGAGACCGGGATCGCTTCTGAAGGTGGCAAGGTTTTGGTAGATGAATATTACCGCACTTCGGTGGCAGGCTATTATGCCATCGGAGACATCGTCAAAGGACCGGCACTGGCCCATGTGGCCTCTCATGAAGGGATCACCTGTGTGGAGAAAATCGCGGGACTGGATACGGAACCTGTTGATTATAAGAACATTCCAGCCTGCACCTATACCACTCCTGAGGTGGCCTCGGTAGGAATGACGGAGAAAGATGCCCGTGAAGCCGGTTATGAAGTGAAAGTGGGCAAATTTCCTTTCACCGCATCGGGAAAAGCAAAAGCTTCCGGAGCCACCGAAGGTTTCGTAAAGGTCATCTTTGATGCCAGGTACGGGGAATGGCTGGGTGCTCACCTTATCGGCGACCACGTGACCGAGATGATCGCAGGCGTGGTGGTAGCCAGGAAGCTGGAGACCACGGGCCATGAGATCCTCAAATCGGTGCACCCCCACCCGACCATGTCGGAAGCCATTATGGAAGCGGTGGCCGCCGCCTACGGTGAAGTGATCCATCTTTAGCATTACGTCACCTTGTGTGGTCTCTCGGGCATCGTGACCTGGTCCTCCCGGGCAGCCCCGCTGCTGAACAGCATCGGGTCTTCACTGCAGGCCATAACGCATCGCGGGCCGGATCATCAGCAGGTCCACCAGGCTGATGCCTTTGCCGTTGCCCATGCCAGGCTCTCCATCATCGACCTGTCACCCGCGGCTCACCAACCTTTCTTCGACGACGAAAGACAGAGTTTTATCCTGTTTAACGGAGAGGTCTTTAATTATAAGCAGATCAGGGAAGAGGATGCTTCACAGGGCATCAGCTACCGCACCGCCGGAGATACGGAAGCCGTCCTAAAGCGGTTCCTCCTCAAGGGTCCTGTAACCTTTTCAAGCCTTGACGGTTTTTTTGCCATCGTTATTCATCATTCCAGTGAAAATTGCTGGTACCTGGCAAGAGATCCTTTCGGGGTCAAACCCTTGTACTATTATACAGAAAGCGATTACCTCGCCTTCTCCTCCGAGATGCAAGGCCTTCTGGCCCTTGGAATCCCCAGGGAGCCGGACTGGAATTCACTGGCGGCGTACTTTCACCTGAATTATATTCCACAGCCTTTCACGGCGCTTCATGGCGTTAAACAGGTAAAACCAGGTCACTATCTGAAGATATGGGGTGAGAATGGCAGGATGGAAGAGCTTCCCTTTTGCAGTTTTCCTTTTGATACCCCACATCAAAACCAAGGGAAAACACTCCGACAGGAGACTGAAATATTCTGGTCATTATTTGAAAAGGCCGTTGAAAAACGACTGATTTCGGACGTACCCCTCGGCGCCTTCCTCAGCGGGGGCATCGACTCTTCAGCGGTAGTAGCGGCAGCTGCCCCGCTAAAACCCGGGTTGAAGACCTTTTCCATAGGCTTCAGCGATCATGAGTTGTATAACGAGAGTGAATATGCGGAAGCCGTTGCCCGGCATTTTAAGACCGACCATCAAACCATCCTATTGAAAACCAGCGACATGCTTGAGATAGTGCCGGAAGTGCTTTCACGACTCGACGAACCCTTCGGTGACTCCTCGGCACTGGCGGTGTATCTGCTGAGCAGGGAGGTACGCAAAGAGGTTAAAGTGGCCCTGAGCGGCGATGGAGGAGACGAGTTGCTGGGTGGATATCTGAAACACCGGGCCGAAGCACTGGCAAAAAAGTCAAAAACCCTGGCACCCCTCTTCTCCCTGATGAAACCCGTAGCAAAGCTGTTCGCCTCCGACCGGCATACTGCTTCCGGGAACAAGGTCAGAAAAGGGATCAAATTTCTTGAGGGCGCTTCGCTGGATGAGGCGGAAAGATACTGGACCTGGGCAGGGATCAGGGAAGATGCCCGGGTGAGAAAACTTTTTGATGAGAAAATAGTATACCCCGAATATGCCGGGAGGAAAAAAGTACTGTTACACAGGTTCTCTACAGGGTCTCATGACCTGAACCGTGTCTTGGCTACCGACTTTCAGATGGTCCTTCCCGGCGACATGCTGGTAAAAACCGACAGGATGTCTATGGCACACAACCTTGAAATCAGGTCTCCCTTTCTCGATCATGAACTGGTCGCTTACTGTGCGGCACTGCCTCCCCGGTATAAAATTCAGGGCCGGAAGGGGAAATTCATCCTTAGAAAAGCTCTGGAATCCAAACTGCCTCCTGAGATTCTGAACCGTCCCAAACACGGTTTCGAAGTGCCGCTGTATCCATGGCTGACAGGTCCGCTCTTTAACAGCCTTGTCAAGCCTGCCTTTGATGAGAACTATCTTCAGGCACAGGGCATCTTTTCGGTCGAAGCATGCCGGACGCTCCTTTCAAAGCTATTTTCCGGTAATCCGGGGGATGCGGCACAACAAGCCTGGGGGCTGGTGGTCTTCCAGCAGTGGTGGAGACGAACCATGGAGGGATGAACCATGCCCAGGGTGCTGAGAATCATGAACCGTTTTAACCTGGGAGGGCCTACCTATAACGCCGCTTACCTTACCCGTTATCTGCAACCCGATTTCCAAACCCTTCTTGTGGGAGGGCGTTGTGAGGAGTCAGAGGCCTCTTCTGAATATATTTTGAAGGATCTTGGCATTGATTACCAGATCATTCCTGAGATGACCCGGTCTGTCAAACCTGGATCCGACTATCGCGCCTACAGAAAAATCTGCAGCCTCATCGATTCCTTCAAACCCGACCTGGTACATACCCATGCATCCAAAGCAGGCGCCCTGGGAAGAATGGCCGCCATCAGAAAAAAGGTCCCGGTGCGCGTTCATACCTTCCACGGCCACATTTTCGAATCATATTTTTCAAAGACAAAAACACTTGCTTTTAAGACCATAGAACAATACCTGGCCAGGCATACCACCTCAATCATCGCCCTGAGCCAGAAACAAAAGGATGACCTGGAGAAAGTGCTGAAGATCAATGATCCTTCAAAGATCAGGATCATTCCCCTGGGGTTTGATCTCGACAAATTCCGGGAGGATACCGAAACAAAAAGAAAGAGGTTCAGAGACAGGTTTCATCTTGAACCGGATGTAGTGGCCATCGGCATCGTCGGCAGGCTGGTCCCTGTGAAAAACCATGCCCTGTTTATCAAAGCTGTAAAGCACCTCAGCGAAAATTCCTCTACCAGGTTTAAGGCATTTATCATTGGAGACGGGGAGGAAAGGACCGCCCTGGAGAAAATGGCCGCTGAGAGTGGTATCCTTTTTGAAACAAACGACGTAAAAGAACCCAATGCCGTCCTGAACTTCACTTCCTGGATCACTGAAATGGACAGGGTGATGGCCGGACTGGACATCGTGGTGCTGACGTCCCACAACGAGGGGACCCCGGTCAGCCTGATCGAAGCGCAGGCTGCAGGGAAGCCCGTTGTGTCGACCCGGGTGGGTGGCATAGAAAATATGGTTTGGGAAGGAACGACCGCCCTGCTTTCCAACCCTGGTGAAGAAGAAGGTTTCTTCAGCAACCTTTTGTCGCTCACCGGTTCTCCCTTGTTGCGGCAGGAGATGAGCAGGGAGGGATGGAATTTTGTGGAACATCGTTTCCATTATAAACGATTGGTGAACGACATGAGAGAACATTATATGCAGCTAATATATCAGAAGGGAAAGGCAGGACTTTTATGAGAACAGGGCTATCAGGGATCATGAATAAAATCCTGCTCCTGGCAGTGATCGTGCTGTCTTCCTGCAAGGCCTTCTATCCTTCCGGAATGTTGCGCACGGGGGGTGACTACCAGTACGCACCCATCTCTGAAGCATACGTAATCCACGAATATGTTCTTGCCCCGGATGATGAGATATCGCTTTTATTAAGCACCAACGATGGTGAAAAGTTGCTGGACCCGGTGAAAAGTTCAGGTTCTGACCAGAGCCAGGCAGCCGGACAGAGTTACTGGATCGATGCTGAAGGGAACATCAACATACCGGTCCTGAGGAACGTTAAAATTGCCGGTCTCACCACCCGTCAGGCAGAACAGCTTCTTGAAGAAAAATTTACGGTATATTTTAATCATCCCTTTGTGAGGATCCAGGTCCTGAACAAGAGGGTGATGATCTTCCCGGGAGGCGCCGGAGGGAAAGCCCAGGTGGTGCGGCTCGAAAACCCCAACACCACCCTCTTTGAGGCTCTGGCCCTTGCCGGAGGCATCACCGACGGGAAGTCTTACCGCATCAAGCTGATCAGGGGAGAGAACGAACAAAGGAAGGTCTTTCTCATCGATCTTTCCAGAATCGAGGGCCTGAAACAAGCCGACCTGGTATTGATGGCCAACGATATCATCTATGTGGAACCGGTATATAAAGTTCCTCAGACCCTGCTTTCGGAGCTTACCCCCTACCTGTCGCTGGTCACTACAGCCCTGGTCATCTGGGCCTTGCTAAAATAACAACATGGCGCTGAAGAAGAAAATACCCACCCTGAACGATGAACTGGATATCCGCTTGTTCCTCTTCATCACCAAAAAGAACCTGCTGCTGGTCATCATCCTGCTCATCCTTGCCTTCGCAGGGACCTTCCTGTATCTCCGGTACACCCACCCCATCTACCAATCGAATATCATCATCCAGGTAAACCGTGAGGAACAGGCCAACAAGATCCTCAACATGCAGAACCTCTACGAGGATGAGCTTCAATCGAAGATCGTACTTCTGAGTTCCCCGGTTTTTCTTCAACGCGCTTTCAAAAAACTCCCGCTCACCACCAGCTACTATGTCGAAGGGAATATCCTCAGTTTTGAGCAGTTCGGAATCTCTCCCTACCTCATTTCAGCAATAGTGAAAGATGCAAATATATATGGCATCCCTATTTATATTCATTTCGACCAGTCGCTGAGAGGCACATTCTCGTATTCAATGCATGGAAAGGAATACGTGAAGAAACAGGCAAGGGAGAATGAAATGGTCAATTTCCCCGAGGTGGACCTTAAATTTATCCTGAATCCCGACAGGGAGATCAGCATGGACTATGATGCGCTTACCTCCGACTCCTATTATTTCGTGCTGAACAATCCCGATAATATTGTAAACCAAATTTCTTCCCAACTTCAGATTTCCATTCAGGACGCCTCCGCCAACACCATCCTGATCCGGTTCAATGACCGTAACCCGATGAAAGCCTCCACCATCCTGAACACATTGGCCAGTGAATTTCAGAAATATGATGTGGAAAACAAGCAGGAGAGCGCCAACAGCATCCTCCAGTTTATCGATGACCAGCTGAACCTGCTTAAAGACACATTGATCAGTTCAGAGGAGAAAATTCAGCAATTCAAAAAAGACAACAACATTGACTCCGTCTTCATCCGGAAAATACCCTCTATATTAATGAAAATAAGCGATATAGAGGACCAATACAACAAACTTGGCCTGGAGGAATCCGGTTTGTCTGAAATGGAGAAATACCTTTCCACACAGAAAGAAATTGATTCATACCGCTTACTGGCCTACCTATCCATCGGACAATTTCCAGAATCGGTCACATCGTTGCTGACCCCTCTTAGAGACCTCCTGGTGCAGAAAGAACAGATACAGTATTCGGTCACCAGCCAGAGCGGACAGATGAAATCGCTTCAATATCAAATTGATATCCAAACAAAATTACTGGTACAGACCATAAAATCCTACCGGACGAAACTCAAGGAAAAGCAAGACAACGTGAGTGAACTGCTCAGGAGCTACCAAAATGAGGTATCGGTTGGGAGCAACCAGTACAATGCGCTGGAATTAATACGGTTGCAGAGGATTTATTCCATTAATGAGAAGTACTACAACCAGCTCATTGAAACCAAAGCGAATTATTCCATTGCCAAGGCCGGTTACGTTTCACAGAATATCATTCTTAAGAACTCTGATATCCCCACCGTACCAATCTTTCCCAGATCGAAGCACCTGTATTTTTTCAGTATACTGATTGCAGGAATCATCGGTTTCATCATGATTCTGGTAAGGTATCTGCTTCATAATGAAATACTCTCGGTGGAAGATATCAACCGTTACCTTACGGTTCCCGTACTCGGAGTCATACCCAAGTACCCTCATGAAGTGCCCGAATCGATGATGATCGTTGATTCACAGCCAAAATCAGTCTTCACCGAGTCGCTACGGGCCATCAGGACGAACCTGCAATTCATCACCAACGTTCCCGGGCCCAAGGTGATTGCCATTACTTCCACTGTGTCGGGTGAAGGAAAGACCTTCATTGCAATGAACCTTTCAGGAGTCCTTTCTTTCTCCGAGAAAAAAGTCATTCTTCTCGACCTCGACCTGAGAAAGCCCAAGTTGCACCAAAGGTTTGGGGTAAGCAACCGACACGGGATCAGCACGATTTTATCCGAAATCGATGAGGTGGAGAGGTGTATTCAACATTATCTGAACGGACACCTCGATTTTATCACATCAGGTCCTATTCCTCCCAATCCATCGGAGCTGATCCTTGGCCCGGCCATGGAAAAGCTGCTTGATCTGCTGAAGACCCGCTATAACTACATCATTCTCGACACACCACCAGTGGGTGTGGTCACCGACGGGCTTCGTTGCCTGCAACTCGCAGATTATCCGATATATATCATCAAAGCCAATTTCTCCAAGAAATTGTTTTTAGAAAATGTCGACCGTCTGATCACTCAAAACCAGTTTTCAAGGTTATCTGTCATTCTCAACTCCCTGGAACCTCTTGCAAAAAGTTTTGATTATACCAAAGGTTATGGTTACGGCTACGGCCATGGTTACGGATATGGTGTAGGTTATGGCTACGGATATGATTATTCATATTATGATGAACAAAGTGAAGCTCCCCGAAACAGGATACTGGGTAAACTCATCAATTATTTCAGGAGAAAATAAGTATGCCCTTCATTCCCACACCCATTCCTGACCTCCTCATGATCGAGGTTCCTGTGTTCAGGGATCACCGCGGACTATTCTTCGAATCGTTCAACAGAAGAATTTTTGATCAGGCAGGTATCGCTGTTGAATTTGTCCAGGACAACCAATCGGTGTCGAACCGGGGTGTCATCAGGGGACTCCACTTCCAGTTGCCCCCTCATGCCCAGGGCAAATTGGTGAGAGTGGCTTATGGTTCCGTGCTTGACGTAGCGGTCGATCTCAGGAAATCTTCCCCTTTTTTTGGAAGACACTTTTCCGTAAAACTTACCGGTGAAAACAACCTGATGCTCTGGATTCCCGAAGGGTTTGCCCATGGGTTCCTCAGCCTGGAGGACCATACCATTTTTCAATATAAATGTACTTCCTTCTATTGTAAAGAAGCCGAAGCCTGTCTTCTCTGGAACGATCCCCTGCTTCATATTGCATGGGGTCAGGAGAACCCTACTGTCTCGGAAAAGGATCAGGAAGGCTTGTTTTTTGAATCTTTCTCGAGCCCTTTCTGAATTATTACGACAATTCTTCGTACCTTGCAAACCAGTCAATATAAAATAAAAGTATTGACAATCAGTTGATTAATTTCAAGATTCTGGTATGTCAGTCACTGACCAGGCCATTTTGGTCTCCTATTCTTTGTTTTTTATCGTCACATTTGTCCTGAGTGTGCTGATCAATGGTTTGTTCCTGAAATTCGCACAAACACTGGGTATCAGGAATAGAGACTTCGCCATGATCCGCTGGAGCGCTGATTCCAAACCTTCCTTCGGGGGTATTTCATTTTTCATCATTTTTCTCTTCTCCCTTTCGGTTTATTCCATTGTCTTTGAACAAAGTACATCCTTCCGAAACCTCCAGTTCATCGGTTTTTTGATGGCCACTACCATAGGGTTTCTGATTGGTTTATATGATGATGCTTACAACACCAAAGTCTGGTTGAAACTGGTCAGCCAGATCATCTGTGCGATCATTCTCATCGCCACCGGGACCTATATCAATCTTTTTGATAATCTCTGGCTGAATTATGCTATCACCCTTGTATGGGTCATCGGGATCATGAATTCCATCAACATGCTCGATAACATGGATGGCATCACCACCCTGGTATCCATCTTCATTATCACCACCACGCTGGTCACCATTCTCATTAAAGGTGACTATGCCAATCCCTATTTCCTGGTCATGACAGGCATTCTGGCCTCCCTGGGCGGGTTTCTGCTTTTTAACTGGTATCCTTCACAAATGTTCATGGGAGATACCGGGAGTCAGTTTCTCGGGGTAATCCTGGCCACCATTGGCATCATCTACTATTGGAACCCTTACGTCAACGAAACAAACCTCTACCTGTCGAGGCATGTGATCCTGATCATGGTAGTGTTCTCCCTACCCCTGATCGACACTACCACCGTCTTTATCAAGAGATTACGAAAAGGCCGGTCTCCCTTTGTCGGAGGAAAGGACCACACCACGCATCATTTGTCCTATCTCGGACTGAGCGATCGCCAGGTCGCCTGGATCATTATAGCCATTTCGCTGGTTAACGCCATCATCAGCCTGATCATCGTCTTTCTTTTCCCGGAATGGAAACTCCCCCCTGCCATCTTCTGCCTTATTTACTTCCTGATCCTTTTCTCCGGTCTCTTTTATATTGCCAACTTAAACCAACACAAGTAACAGATAATCATGCAACTGCTGATGAAGATCAAACCCTGGTTACGATGGCTGTTCATGCCTCTGATGCTGGTTCTGGCCGGTCTGTTTATTTTTTCCGATTTCAGACACGGTCTCACATCACAGGAATTTGAGGATGCCAAACGAAATCAGTTCTATGTATTTACTTACGATATCCCGAAGGATCTGACTTTTGCCGGGGAAAAAGTACCGGTTGATACCTTCTGGGTCAGGGAAGCTCTTGACCGCGAATTGCTGAGCAATGTTTATTTTCATTCTTCCACTTTTCTGATGATCAAACGGGCTCACCGGTATTTCACCATTATTGAGCCCATACTGAAAAAGAACGGCGTCCCGGATGATTTTAAATACCTGGCATTATGCGAGAGCGGGCTGACCAACGTGGTCTCACCGGCCGGGGCCGCAGGTTACTGGCAGTTTTTAAAAGAAACAGGCTTACAATATAACCTGGAAATCACTGATGAGGTGGATGAGCGCTACCACCTGGAGAAAGCAACAGCAGCAGCCTGTGCCTACCTGAAAAACGCCTTTGCACGATTCGGGAACTGGACGCTGGCGGCGGCAGCCTATAACGCCGGTTCCGACAATATTTCCAAACCCATGAGCCAACAGCAGGCTTCTTCCTATTATGACCTCCTCCTCAACCAGGAGACCTCCAGGTATATCTTCAGAATCCTCGCCCTGAAAGAGATTTTTCGCGACCCGGCAAAATATGGTTTCTTCTACCGGAATACAGACCTCTACCCGGTCATACCCTGCAGACAGGTGACTATCGACAGCACAGTGAACGACCTGGCCTCCTTTGCCATATCGCAAAAGATCAACTATAAGATATTGAAAGAACTAAATCCCTGGCTGCGAAAAAACACCCTGAACAACAAGCTTCAAAAAAAATACGTGCTGCAAATCCCTGAACCCAAGGACCTTCTGTACTCCAGGCTCTTTGAAAACTCTTTACCACAGCATTAGAAAAGGCAGACATGAAGGATGACAGGACAGGTTTGGGCTTCAATGAGCAAGGCACCATGACACAGCAGGAAAGATCTGAGTGGATAGAGGTCTATGGGGCCAAAGCGCACAACCTTAAAAACCTGGATGTCAGCATTCCCCGCAACCGTCTGGTGGTAATCACAGGGCTGAGCGGCAGCGGTAAATCTTCCCTGGCTTTCGACACATTATATGCGGAAGGCCAGCGAAGGTATATCGAGACCTTTTCCGCGTATGCCCGGCAATTCCTTGGCAACCTTGAACGACCAGAGGTAGATCATATCAGCGGACTGAGCCCTGTTATTTCCATCGAACAAAAATCGGTGAGTAAAAACCCCAGGTCGACGGTTGGCACCATCACGGAAATATATGACTTTATCCGTCTTTTGTACGCCCGAATAGCCGATGCCTATTCCTACCAGACAGGAGAAAAGATGGTCCGTTATTCCGAGACGGATATCATCAACCTTATCCTTCAGGATTTCCAGGGAAAGACGATCACCCTGCTGGCACCCATCGTGAAAGGCCGTAAAGGCCATTACAGGGAGGTGTTCGATCAGATCAGGAAACAGGGATTTCTTAAGGTCAGGATCGATGGAGAGATCAGAGAGATCACCTATGGTCTTCAGGTCGACCGATACAAAATCCATAACATTGAGATTGTCATCGATAAGATGAATGTTAAAGAAGAGACGGCCCGGAGGATCACGGAATCGGTGCAGGTGGCATTGAGGCACGGCAAAGGAAGCCTCATGGTGATGGAAAGCGACAGGGGTAGCGTCAGACACCTGAGCAGGCACCTGATGTGTCCTACCACCGGGATCTCCTATGATGAGCCCGAACCCAACACCTTCTCCTTCAACTCGCCCTATGGTTCCTGTCCGGTATGCAACGGGCTGGGCACCGTCGCAGAGGTCGACCTCAACCGCATCATCCCTGACCCGGCAAGGACCATTCGCAAAGGAGGACTCAGCCCTATCGGCGAGTACAGGAACACCTGGATATTCAGGCAATTGGAGGCACTTGGGGAGAAACACGGCTTTGACCTGGACACGCCCGTGCAGGACCTTCCCGATGAAGCCATCAACACCATATTATACGGCTCTGATGAGCTCCTGAAGGTCCGCCAGGAAAGCATGGGAGTGACCTCAACCTATTCCATGACTTTTGAAGGGATCGTCAGCTTTATCGTCAACCAGAATACCGACGCCGCCCCCAAAGGCATCCAAAAGTGGGCCGGAGGATTCATGAACCGCATCGCCTGTCCTGACTGTAATGGTTCCCGGCTGAAAAAGGAAAGCCTGTTTTTCAGGATCCATGACCGAAACATCGCCGAACTGTCGCGCATGGAACCCAAAAAACTCCTTACCTGGCTGGAAGAAGCGGAGTCTGTCCTGGATTCAAGAAAGAAGAGTGTCGGTCATGAGATCATCCGTGAGATAAAGACCCGGCTGCAGTTTCTTCTTCAGGTAGGCCTGGATTACCTCTCGCTCGACCGCTCCGCCGTAAGCCTCTCCGGAGGCGAATCTCAGAGGATACGGCTGGCCACTCAGATCGGGTCGCAGCTGCAGGGGGTCCTCTACATCCTCGATGAACCCAGCATCGGCCTGCATCAACGCGATAACCTCCGGCTCATCAAAGCATTGAGCGACCTGAGAGATATTGGCAACTCCATCGTAGTGGTGGAACATGACAAGGAGATGATACTGTCGGCCGATCATGTAGTGGATATCGGTCCGGGTGCAGGCACCCATGGCGGAAAAATCGTGGCACAGGGAAGCCCTGCGCAGATAGCAGGATCCGACACCATTACCGGTCTGTATCTTTCAGGAAGAAAGAACATCGAGATCCCCAGGCAGAGAAGACCCGGCAACGGCAAAAAACTGGTCCTGACAGGCGCTGCAGGAAACAACCTCAAAAACCTCACCCTGGAGTTGCCGCTGGGCATGCTGGTCTGCGTCACCGGGGTGTCGGGCAGCGGCAAGTCTTCCCTGATCAACGAAACCCTGTTCCCCATCCTGAACCGTCATTTCTACCGCTCCGATGCCAAACCTCTCCCCTACGATACCATTGAAGGGCTCAGGAATATTGACAAGGTCATCGAGATCGACCAGTCACCCATCGGAAGGACGCCCCGTTCCAACCCGGCGACCTATACCGGAGTGTTCGATGAAATCAGGAAACTTTTCAGCCAGATCCCCGAGGCAAGAATCAGAGGCTATCAGCCCGGACGCTTCTCTTTCAATGTGAAAGGAGGCAGATGTGAGACCTGCAGCGGGGCAGGCATACGGATCATTGAGATGAACTTCCTCCCCGATGTGCATGTATTATGCGAAACCTGCAACGGCAAACGTTATAACCGTGAGACCCTTGAAGTCAGGTACAAAGGAAAATCGATCAGCGACGTGCTGGACCTCAACATAGAACAAGCCCTGGAGTTTTTCGAGAACATCCCTTCCATACAACAGAAAATCAGGACCTTGTATGAAGTCGGGCTGGGCTATATCACCCTCGGCCAGCAATCGACCACCCTCTCGGGTGGTGAGGCCCAGAGGGTAAAACTGTCATCCGAACTTTCGAGAAAAGATACAGGCAACACCCTGTACATCCTCGACGAACCCACCACCGGACTTCATTTTGAAGATGTCAGGGTACTCATGAATGTGCTGAACCGTCTTACCGACAAAGGAAATACCGTGGTGGTGATCGAACATAACATGGATGTGATCAAGGTGGCTGATTATATCATCGACATGGGACCGGAAGGCGGAGATAAAGGCGGCACCATCGTGTGCCAGGGTAGTCCCGAACAGGTAGCCCGGGTCAAAGAAAGCCACACCGGCCAGTTTATTAAAAGAGAATTTGCATCATCAGAAATAAACCTCTATAAGTGATGAACATGAATGATATCAGCGAAGAAGAAAGAATCCGGCAGTCATTTATCCCGAAGGACTGGACGGAAGTTATGTCTACCGACTCCTGGGAAGTTTTTAAGATCATGGCTGAATTTGTGGAAGGCTATGAGAAGCTTTCCCGCATCGGACCCTGTGTCACCATCTTTGGATCAGCCCGGGTGAAGCAAAGCGACAAATACTACCGGATGGCCGAGAAAATTGCTTATCTTCTCACCACCAAAGGATTCGGTATCATCACCGGAGGAGGGCCCGGCATCATGGAAGCCGGCAACAAAGGCTCCCACTACTCCAATGGCAAGTCGGTGGGACTCAACATCAGCCTGCCTTTCGAACAAAGTCCCAATCCTTTCATCGACAGCGATAAACTGCTGACTTTCGACTATTTCTTCGTCAGAAAACCCATGTTCATGAAGTACAGCCAGGGGTATGTCGTCATGCCCGGAGGATTTGGTACCCTGGATGAACTGTTTGAAGCCATCACCCTGATCCAGACCCACAAAATGGTGAAGTTCCCCATCGTTCTTGTCGGCAAAGAACACTGGCAGGGACTGGTTGACTGGATCAAAGACCGGATGATCGAACATAACTATATCGGGGAGGATGACCTGAAAATATTCACTATTGTTGACACAGCCGAGGAAGCGGTAACCGTCATCGACGAGTTTTACCAGCGATATGCCCTTAAACCAAACTTCTAACCACCATCATGGTTTTTCTTATTTCAATGGAACTGATCCCCATCCAGACAGATGGCTTCCATATTGCTGTTCCCGCCAGTCTGAATGATCACCCCGTCCGCATGCTCGTGGATACAGGTGCCTCCAGAACTGTATTCGACAAGGAGACCATCAAACGGATCTGCACACTCGATGAGCAGGACATAGAAGTGAATGAAGGTCCCCTGGGAGGAATTGGTGCCACGAATCTCGAAAGCAGCATCACCTTCCTTCCTTCCTTACGACTGGGAGGATTTGAACTGAAACAATACCAGGCCGCCCTGGTCGACCTTACCATGGTCAATCAGATGATCACTGCTATTGGCATCGCCCCGGTCGACGGGTTCATTGGAGGAGACCTTCTCCATCTCACCCGCGCTACCATCGACTACGATCGTATGATATTGAAAATCAAGACACCACCAAAAAGGAAACGCGGAAAGACCGTTACTTTCTGACAATCACCAGCCTCAGCGGTCTTGATTTGATATTCTGGTGACGATCATCCCTGGCGGACAATTGCATCAGATATACCCCTGGGACCAGGTGCAAAGGGATCCTGGAAGGATTTGCGTTCAGACGGTTGCCTGCCACAAAACGCGCGTCCATGGTGTACAGGGCGTAGGAAAGATCATGAATGCGCTGGCCGGAGGAACATTCCACCCAACATTCATCATTGGCCGGATTCGGATAAACAGAAACGTCAAGTGTTCCCTGGCCTAACGATGAGGGAATCCCTGAAAGAAGAGGGACAGAGCCTTTATAGTAGGCCAGTCCGCCGCAGGTATTGCCCATCACCATGTCAGGATAGGCATCATTGTCAAAGTTAAACACTGCAACCGATGAATTGGTACCATCTTTCAGATACAGATAGTCCTGGCTGACCTCCGTGAATGTGTCTGCGAGGTTTCCGTCAATTCCTTTGTAATAGGACAAACCTCCTTTTAAAGATCCCAGGAAAAGCCGGCTGGTATCCCCTGCAGTTTTAAAGAAACACGGCACACTGTAGCCTTCCCATGACATAAAGGCATCCCTGACATCGACCTTTCCGAGACTGTCCGTAATATACTGAAAAACAGGATTCTGTGTTGTGCCTGTATTATGATAATAGTGAAGGGTACCCTTCTTATTTCCGATGATCAGATCAAGCACCCCATCATTATCCAGGTCCCAGATCTGCGGGGTACTGGCATCACCTGCATCAATGCCCTGGTAATCGGGAACAGGTGGTGCAAAGGAAAGAGGATTACCTGCTCCAGCCTGATTTTCAAAATAATACAGTTTCCCATTTGAGTTTCCAAGCAACATGTCGAGGTCACCATCGCCGTCAAGGTCGCCGAAAGCCGGATAAGCCATGGTGAGGTTCATGGAAGCAATCCCTGCAAAATTGGTGTCGGCTACGACGAAATGCGGGGAGGAGGGGGTCCCGTCGTTACGAAGCCACATCAGCCTGCTCCTGAAAACGGAATGAAGAAAACCGGATACGTAGTACGACGAATCATGATACCCGAAGTTCCCCACCATGATATCCGTCAGACCATCCTGATCAACGTCACAAACCACCGGATAAGAAGACGTTCCGACATCGATCATGCCTCCCTGCAGGAAAGACTTTGACTGTAGCCGGAACAAGGGAGGGCCCGCAATGTTGACATCCTTGTACTGCCACACACTGTGGTCGCTTTCGGTAATAAGAATATTGGGATCGAAGGGTGAGACCAACAGGTCCTTCCTGTTGTCATTATCCACGTCGATATTCGCGCAAACCGGAAAAGAGTACAGGTTTACCGAAGTATCGTAAGAAGGGTAATGGTCGTCCTGGCTGATCATGTGGGCTGAATCAGCATCACCACCATTGATCAGGCCGATGATGTCCGGGAAGTCGACATCACCGAGCAACAGATCTTTAACCTGGTCGTTGTTCAGGTCCAGGGTGAGGAAAGTGGACCCAATGTGCTCAATATCATCGGGGTAAGCAGCACTACCGGCAGGAAGCGGAGGTGTATCCTTAAAAGGACAGGGAGCATGAAGGGTGATATAGTTGGAGGTATCTCCTTCCCTGATGAAACCCCAGCATTGAGATTCCAGTCTGTAATCAAGACTGTCGCAGGTACCAAATTTCTCCATGCTCATATTGCGGTGATAATGAATATAAGTACCTATGATCCAGAAGGTAAGAATATCAAGATCCCCGTCACCATCGATGTCATCAATGGCAGGATAGTCGACTTCGGTAAGGAAAATATTGATATAATTCCCGAACATAAGAGAGAGAAGCTGGTTGGTGACCAGCTCGAACGACAAGCCGTTGACAGCGTCTGAGGTGTTCTTATAAATCCTGATCCCACCGCCACCATAGGTAAAAAGGTCTTCCTTTCCGTCGCAGTTATAGTCCCTGAGAGCCACCCAACCGGTCACAGGCGGAAATTTCCCCGCCAGCTGGGGTGCCAGGGTGTAGCTCACACTCTGGGGAGTTCCTGTATTGAGGTAGGGAAGGATACGGTTACCGATACGGTCGAATACAAAGAGGTCCTTGATCCCGTCAAAATTCAGATCAATAGTGGAGAACTGGCAGGCGTTCATGCCGCCGGCCCAGGCATACGGAAGAAGCTGGGAATTATTGAAAACCAAAGGCTGATCATAACTTCTGGTGAAGCCAAAATCATTCAGTTCCTGGGCATGGACCTTACTCGTTAACATCAGGAGCAGCACCAGGATGAATTTGACAATGGTGTCGCCACCTGAATAATAAGAATCACGTTTCATGATGTAAAAATAACATGTTTGCCGGTAATGCTCATAAGATTTTTGCTTAAGTAATTTGTGAATAAGATGAATTTCATATACTTTTGCACGCTCGAAAAAAAAGTATTTGATTTAAATTACTCAATATGCGGAATAAGGGTGCTATTAAGTTATTTGCGATCTCCTTCGCACTAGTTTGTGCGTTCCAGCTTTCCTTCACTTTTTTTACAAAAAATGTCGAAAAGAAGGCTACACGGTATGCTACCGGTCCGGTTGCTGCTGATCTTGCTAAAAAACTAGCCAAAGGGGATGCCCTGAGGGAGACCTTACTGTTGGACTCTATCTCAAAGGAAAGAGAGAGGTATTACCTCGACTCCATGTCGAACACGGTTATTTATAATGTTCTGGTTCGCAAATACACTTACAAGGAGTGTAAGGAAAGGGAGCTGAACCTGGGTCTTGACCTCAAGGGAGGGATGAATGTGACTATGGAGGTATCGGTAGTCGATATCATCGTCGCCCTCTCAGACCACAGCCCCAACCCTACTTTTGTCAAAGCCATCGATATGGCTAACCAGAAGTTTAAAACCAGCCAGAAAGATTATGTCACTCTTTTTGCGGAGTCATTCCAAGAAATAGATCCCAACGCTAAACTGGCTGCTGTCTTTTCCACTGTAGAACTGAAGGACAAGGTTTCACCCAAATCCACCAACGAAGAAGTGATTAAGGTTCTGAGAGAAGAGACAGAAGGTGCCATCGACCGTACATTCAACATCCTGAGGACCCGTATCGACCGTTTCGGTGTTACCCAGCCCAACGTTCAGAGACTGCAGACCGCAGGCCGTATCCTCATCGAGCTTCCTGGTATCAAAGAACCTGACCGTGTCAGGAAACTTCTGCAGGGAACCGCTAACCTGGAATTCTGGGAAACCTTCGAATTCTCCGAACTTACCAATTACTTCACCGAAGCCAATAAAAGGCTTGCTGAGAGAATAGGACCCGATGGTGAGATCATCGATATTGGTAACGACAGCACCGACATCGCAAAAGACTCGACCGCTGTTGCTGCCGACACCACAAAAACTGCTGCCGACAAAGGTAAGGACGTGGCCAAGAAAGACACCACGAAAGCCAAGACCCTGGCAGAACAGATGAAAGACACCACCAAAGGCAAAGGGAAAGAAGGTGAAAACCAGGATTTCAAAGAATTTGCCAAGAAAAACCCCCTGTATGCTTACCTGAGGCTTAACCTTCAGCAGGACAAGCAGGGACAATATTTTCCCGGACAAGGCCCTGTCGTCGGCTATGCTACCATCAAAGACACAGCCCGTGTCAACAAACTGTTACAAGCCAGCAACAAGGTATTCCCCAGAAACCTGAAACTCCGCTGGACCGTTAAGCCGGAAAAAGAAATGCCTGATGTCCTTCAACTCGTTGCCTTAAAGGTAACGTCCAGAGATGGCACCGCTCCCCTCACCGGTGATGTGATTGTGGATGCCAGACAGGACTACAACCAGACCGGCAAGGTGGAAATCACCATGAACATGAACCCTGAGGGGGGAAGGACCTGGGCCAGGCTGACGGGCGACAATGTGGGAAAATCCATTGCCATTGTTCTGGATAACTTTGTCTACAGCAACCCCAGGGTTAACGAAGCCATTCCAAACGGAAGGTCATCCATCACCGGTAACTTTACCATTGAAGAGGCCAAGGACCTTGCCAACATCCTTAAAGCTGGTAAGTTGCCTGCTCCTGCCAGGATCGTCCAGGAAGATGTGGTAGGACCCAGCCTTGGTAAAGAAGCCATCCGTGCCGGTATGATCTCCTTCCTCCTGGCCTTTATTTTGGTACTCCTTTATATGGGACTTTACTATCACACCGCTGGTTGGGTAGCCAATATGGCACTGGTGATCAACGTATTTTTCCTGTTCGGCATCCTGGCCTCCCTGGGTGCTGTACTGACCCTGCCGGGTATCGCCGGTATCGTTCTTACCTTTGGTATGGACGTCGACTCCAACGTGGTGATCTACGAGAGGATCAAGGAGGAGATACGAGCGGGCAAGGGAATGCGGCTGGCCGTGGCCGACGGGTATAAACATGCCTACTCCGCTATCATCGACAGCAAGATCACGACCATCCTCACCGGTATCATCCTGTACATTTTCGGTTCAGGACCTATCCAGGGTTTTGCCACCACCCTCATCATCGGTCTGACCGGATCACTGTTCACCGCTATCTTCATCACCCGCCTTGTGTTTGAATGGATGCTCGACAGGAATAAAAACATCAGGCTTTGGTATGCTTATAATGAACATTGGTTCACCAAAGTCAATTTTGATTTTATTAAGGTCCGCAAAAAACTGTATATCGTTTCCCTCATCGTCATCGGGCTCGGTCTGGGAGGCTGGGCTGTAAGAGGAATGGTAGAAGGGGTTGATTTCACCGGAGGAAGATCTTATGTCGTCAGATTCGACAAGAATGTTAAAACCAACGAAGTGAGGAATTCGCTGAGGGAGGTTTTCGGACAGGAACCTGAGGTGAAGACCTTTGGCCCCGATAACCAGATCAGGGTCACCACCAAATATATGATCGAAGACCGCGATCCGGCAGCGGATTCCATAGTCGACACTAAACTCTACCAGGGACTTAAAGGATACTTCAAGAATCCAATCTCTTACCAGGATTTCTCTGCCACCCATGAAGGGAAACTTCTCGGGAAACTGTCCTCCCAAAAAGTGGGGCCCACCATCGCCAAGGACATCAAACGATCGGCAGTCATTGCAGTGATCCTGGCCTTGTTTGTTATCTTTGCATACATTGCCATCCGGTTCAAGAAATGGCAGTGGGGACTGGGGGGTGTCATCTCGCTTTTCCATGACTCCTTAATCGCCTTGTCACTCTACGCCTGGCTTCACGGAGTGGTCCCCTTCACCCTGGAAGTGGACCAGTCCATGATTGCAGCCATCCTTACCATCATCGGTTTCTCCATCAACGACACGGTTATCATCTTCGACCGTATTCGCGAATACCGTAACTTATATCCCAAACGCGAATTATCCGTCAACATCAACGATGCCATCAACCATACCCTGGGCCGCACCCTTAATACATCAGGAACGGTGTTGGTCGTCCTGCTCGCCATCATCATTTTTGGCGGGGAGATCATCAGAGGTATGAACTTCATCCTGTTCATGGGTCTGATCGTGGGTACGTATTCGTCGGTGTTCAACGCCACTCCCGTTGCTTACGATTTCATCATCTGGAGAGAAAGGGCAAAAGAAAGAAAACTTGCCAAAATGAAAGAGAAAAAATAATCTCTATCTATTCATTTTGACAAAGGGCATTTCGTTTTGAGATGCCCTTTGTTTTTATACTTCAATAACTCGTAACTTTGAACCCTGAAGAAGCATTTTCATGATCCCTTTGTTTTTTGATATCAGCGGCGGTGAATTCATGGTGATCCTAATCGCTGTCTTCCTGGTCTTCGGTCCTAGGAAAGTTCCTGAAATAGCTAGGCAACTTGGCAAAGGAATGAATGAACTGAAGAAAGTGACCAGCGATATCACCAGGGAGTTTCAGGAAGGAGCACGCCAGGTCAAAAACGAGGTTGACCAGATCAAAAACGATGTGGTGAACGAATCCGCCAAAGCCACACAGAACGTGCTTGCCGGACCTTCCGTCTTTGAAGATGAAATAATACCGGACAATCCGCCTGATAATCAGAAAGAAAGCCCCATTCCTGCTGCAAAAGAAGAAGAAAAAAATTCTCAATCAGGCATCATTCCCAGAAATTGACAGTCTGACTTAAAGCGGCATAAATTTGTCGCCTTTCGATGTATTTTTTTGCAACTTGAAAATATTCACTAATTTAGCCCACTATATTGTATCAAACCCTTTCAGTATGAAAATCCTCAGCGGACTTTTACCCATTCTTTTTTTCGGACTTTTCCTGACCACCCCTGCCATCGCCCAGCAGAAAAGGAACTTTTCGCAGGAAGCAGACCAGGCTTTTGAAGACAAGATGTTCATCACTGCTATCGAAAAATATCAGAAAGCATATTCCAAGGTCAAAAGAAATAATGTTGAAAAAAACCGCATCCTCTTCCAGATCGCCGAATGTTACAGGCTGACCAACAACTGGAAGAAGGCTGAGTCTCAGTACAAAAGACTCGACAGGGTAAACTATTATAAAGTAAATCCTTTGTCGCTGCTTTATTATGCTGATGCACTAAAGATCCAGGAAAAATACGAAGAGGCCATCGTGCTGTATGAAAGATACCAGAAGGTCGCACCCAACGACCCCAGAGGAACCATTGGCGTTGAATCATGTACCATGGCCAAGCCCTGGACCGACAACCCTACCCGTTACAAGGTGAATCCCACTCTTGAAGACACCAAGAAACCCATGCCCGAACTCGATGCCTGGAAAACCATCAACAGTCCGCAGGATGATTTCTCTCCCGTCTTTGGAGATGAAAAAGGAAAGACCCTGATCATCACTTCCTCCCGTGAAAACTCCACCGGGAACATTACCGATGACTGGACCGGCCAGAACTTCTCCGACCTGTATATCAGCTACTACAGCAACAAAGGAGACTGGTCCACCCCCCTTCTTTATGATGACCAGAACGTGATCAACACCGAAGGAAATGAAGGTAATGCCTCATTTGGTGCCAAGTATGCCACCATGTATTTTACCCGTTGTGGCAATGAAAGGAAAAAGGTTCTGGGATGCCAGGTCTTCAAAGCCGAGAAAAAAGGCAAGGCATGGGGCGAACCTGAGTACGTTAAGCTGGGAACCGATTCCACCAAGATTTATGGCCATCCTACCCTCACCCCCGATGAAATGACCATTTACTTTGTCTCTGATATGGACGGCGGCCAGGGAGGCAAGGACATCTGGGTTGCCAGCAGAACCAAGAAAAACAAACCTTTCGACACCCCCCACAACCTGGGACCGCAGATCAACACCCCTGGTGATGAAATGTTCCCCTTCCTTCGCTGGGACACCGTACTGTACTATTCCTCCAACTACCTTGCCGGCATGGGCGGACTGGATATCTTCAAGGTCGCCAAGAAAGGCGATGAATGGGGAAAACCCCAGAACCTCAAAGTACCTATCAATTCCAGTTCCGATGACTTTGCCATCGCCTTCTTCCCCAACTCCACGGAAGAAAAAGGATATTTTACCTCCAACAGGAAACAAAAGGGAGCCAAAGGAGGCGACGATATCTTCTCCTTCTACCTGGTCCCTCTGATCTTTACGCTCCAGGGAATCGTGCAGGACGACCGTACCTTGCAGCCTCTGGCAGGGGCCCTCATCAAGATGATTGGTTCCGACGGAACCTCCGTTGAGACCAAAACCGACACCAAAGGATTTTACCAGTTCGATAAAACACAAATCCTCCCCAACACTTCCTACGAGTTGACCGTCACCAAAGAAGGATATTTCTCCGACAAAGGCAGGGAGACTACCGTCGGACTGACTCAGAATAAAGATTTTGAACTGAACTTTGTGCTCGTCCCTATCCCCGTAAAACCCATCGTACTTCCTGAGATCCTTTATGACCTTGACAAAGCCGATCTGAAACCCCAGTACCAGGATTCACTGCAGGGCCTGATCACCATCATGGAAGCCAATCCCAATCTGACCATTGAGTTGGGATCCCACACCGACTTCCGTGCTTCCGACCAGTATAACGACACCCTTTCACAGAAACGTGCCCAGAGTGTTGTAAGCTACATGGTGTCCAGAGGCATTGCCGCCGACCGTATGGTTGCCAAAGGATATGGGGAACGTGTTCCGAGGACCATTCCGAAGGAAATTGTGAAAGAAGGATTTACCTTCCCCGAAGGGACCGTACTTACGGAGGCTTATATCACCAAACTCCCTTCTAAAGCAGTTCAGGAAGCCGCCCATCAGCTCAACCGCCGCACAGAATTTAAGGTGCTGAGTATGAATTATGTGCCCAAAACCAAGATCGATACCACGGCAGGAGCCAACGTGGTCAAAATCAAGATGGTCGACAACCCCAATGAAAATTCCATTCCCATCACCCTTCTGGATAAGGAAGGATTTGAAGGAGAGGTTTTCCTGAATGACTTTGCCGATGTCTTTACCTATGACAAAGCCAACCCCGGCATCAGCATCACACCGGAGAAAGCCTTCCAGCTTCTCGAAAGCCGTTTCATTAGTAAGACCGACTTCCAGGGTGATCCTACAAAAGTTCTGTTGCAGGGAACGGTTGCCGACAAGGCAAAGATCAATGTCAGGGTGATACGTATCGGCGAGAATAACGTTGTGAATGTCGAGGTAGTGGTAAGCAAGGACCAGAAGACTCCCATCCGTCTGGGAGATGCTCTGCTCCAGAAAATCGGTAAGTTCACCATCGACAAGGACAAGAAAAAACTGATCTTCCAGTAAACGACATGCATCTTTGGGCATCATGGTGCAGGATTTTAATGTTTCCCTGCATGGTGTTGTATCTGACCACGTTAATCGAAATGAACCCGCATAAGTACATCTGATGGGGGATGCGTCCAAATACAGCCGAAGAGGAGTCTCCTCTTCCAAGAAGGAGGTACATGCAGCCCTGACCCATGTTGACAAAGGTCTGTTCCCCGGAGCCTTTTGCAAGATCAATGCTGACCTGCTCGGCGGCCAGGATGATTATGTGAATATGATGCATGCTGACGGAGCCGGCACCAAATCATCCCTTGCTTACCTGTACTGGAAAGAGACCGGCGACCTCTCGGTGTGGGAAGGCATAGCCCAGGATGCCATCGTGATGAATACCGACGATTTATTTTGCACAGGTTGTACAGGGCCTATGCTGCTTTCGTCCACCATCGGAAGAAACCGCAAAAAAATACCCGGAGAGGTGATCGCTGCCCTCATCAACGGTACGGAATCATTCCTTGAGAAACTGAGACATTGGGGCATAGAGATCCGGTCCACCGGCGGAGAGACCGCTGATGTCGGGGACCTGGTCAGGACCATCATTGTCGACTCCACCGTGACTGCCAGGATGAAAAAGGGCCTGGTGATCGACAACAGCCGCATCCAGGCAGGGGATGTGATCGTGGGGCTGGCCTCTTTCGGAAAAGCCGGTTATGAGGATGTTTTCAATTCAGGAATCGGCAGCAACGGGCTGACCTCGGCCCGGCATGAGGTGTTGCATCATGAATACGCAACCCTCTTTCCCGAGAGTTTTGATCCTGCCATAGAGACCGACCTGGTTTACAGTGGTTCCAGACGACTCACAGAGGTGCACCCGGAAGGCAATGGTCTGAATACCGGACAGTTACTGCTCTCTCCCACCCGGACCTATGCACCTTTGATCGTGGATGTGCTTCAGGAGCTGAGACCCTTTATCCACGGGATGGTACACTGCAGTGGCGGCGGACAGACCAAGGTGCTTCATTTCACTAAAAACCTGGAGATCATCAAAGACCATCTCTTCCCTACCCCTTATGTTTTCAGGATGATACAGCAGGAATCCGGTACCTCATGGGAAGAGATGTATGCCGTTTTCAATATGGGTCACCGGCTCGAGTGTTACCTGCCGCAATCGATGGCCGGGGTATTGATCAGCCTGGCCCGCCACCACGGAATCGACGCACAAGTGGTAGGATACTGCCGCGACGCCACTTCAGCCTCGGTAGCCATTTCTTCCGTTCACGGCACCTTCGTTTACCGTTAACATCCCCACTTTTTCGTATCTTTGCACCCATTTTAAAGGCAGGATCTTGTTATGGATTTATTAGAAAAATTAAAAGCCATTGTTCAGCGCTGGGAAGAGATCGGGCAGCAGATCAATGATCCCGACATCATGTCGGACATGAAGCGTTACATCCGTCTGAACAAGGATTATAAAGATCTTCAGCCCATCATCGATGCATACCATAAATACCATACTCTTTTAAATCATATCGATTCGGCAAGGGATGTGCTGTACAATGAGAAAGACGAAGAGTTGAGAGATTTTGCCAAAGAGGAGCTGAACATGCTTCAGGATAATAAAGAAATACTGGAGGAAGATATCAGGCTGCTGCTCATCCCTGCCGACCCCCAGGACAGTAAAAACGCGGTGGTGGAGATCAGGGCAGGGACCGGCGGTGATGAAGCCAGTCTGTTTGCCGGAGACCTCTACCGCATGTACACCCGGTACTGCGAAACCAAAGGCTGGAAGGTGGAGATGGTCAGTTACACCGACGGAACCGTGGGAGGTTTCAAGGAGGTGATCCTGGAGGTGAAAGGAGAACAAGTGTACGGGCAACTCAAATATGAATCCGGTGTGCACCGGGTACAGCGGATCCCCGTTACCGAGACCCAGGGACGCATCCATACCTCTGCTGCCTCGGTTGTTGTGCTGCCGGAAGCCGACGAATTCGACGTGGAGGTAAAACCCAGTGATATAAAAAAAGAGACCTTTTGCGCATCGGGTCCCGGTGGTCAGTCGGTCAACACCACCTATTCAGCCATAAGGCTTACCCACATCCCCACCGGCATCACCGTTAGCTGCCAGGACCAGAAGTCGCAGCTCAAAAACTACGAACAGGCCCTTACTGTGCTGAGAACCAGGATCTTTGAACTGGAATACAAGAAATACCTCGACAGCATCTCCTCACAGAGAAAAACCATGGTCTCCACCGGTGACCGTTCAGCAAAGATCAGGACGTACAATTATCCCCAGAGCCGGGTCACCGACCACCGGATCAACATGACTTTATATAACCTTCCCACGGTAATTGACGGTGCCATACAGGACCTCATCGATGCTCTCCAGCTGGCAGAAAATACTGAAAGACTCAAGGAGGCCGGAAATTTATAATCCTTACAACATGACCTTACAGGAACTCACTCAGCTGATCAGGGACAAACAATCTTTCCTTTGCATAGGGCTTGACTCCGACATCAACAAGATTCCAAAACATCTGCTTGATTGTGAAGACCCTGTCTTCGAGTTTAACCGTCAGATCATCGATGCTACCCAGGATTTTGCCGTGGCTTACAAGCCCAACCTGGCCTTTTATGAAAGCCGCGGCCTGGAAGGCTGGCAGAGCCTGGCCAGGACCATGGACTACCTGAATCAGTTCAAAGACAGCTTGTTCACCATCGCCGATGCCAAGAGAGGCGACATTGGCAACACTTCTGAGCAATATGCCAAAGCTTTCTTCGAAGTGTTGGATGCCGATGCCGTCACCGTTGCCCCATATATGGGTTCCGACTCGGTGGGCCCCTTTTTAAAGTTCAAAGGGAAATGGGTGATCCTGCTGGCCCTCACCTCCAATGAAGGATCCAAAGATTTCCAAAATCTCAGGCCGGTGAAATCCAGGTTCAGTCAAAAACTGGGACTCAGAAAAAAGACAAAAGAGCCTCTTTACGAGATCGTTATCAGGAAATCCATGCAATGGGGCGGGCACAGCCAGATGATGTACGTGGTAGGTGCCACCAAAGCACAGAGTCTCAAGAAGATACGTAAGATTATTCCCCTTCATTTCCTGCTTATCCCGGGAGTCGGCGCCCAGGGGGGCAGTCTTCAGGAAGTGGCAAAATACGGCATGAGCAAACATTGCGGCATGCTCGTCAACTCATCGAGAAACATCATTTATGCCTCCCGGGGCGAGGATTTTGCGGATAAAGCCAGGGAAGAAGCACGCTCTCTCCAACAGCAGATGAAAGAGCTGCTGTTACAATATCAGGTTATCTGATCCTTTTTATTCGATGATGGTGGTCCACCCGAACTTATCGGGTTCTTCTCCCATCTGTATGGCACGAATCCTGTTGTACAGCATGGTAGACTTTGGGCCGGCCTTTCCATCCTTGCAGTATTCATAAGTAAACCCCGTGTCACGATCGACGATCTTACGGATGGGAGAGATGACGGCAGCCGTTCCACAGGCACCAACCTCTTCGAATTCAGCCAGCTCCTGCTCGTAAATATGTCTTCTTTCCACCGTCATCCCCATATCTTCAGCCAGGAACATCAGGCTTTTGTTGGTGATGGAAGGCAGAATAGAGGCTGACAAGGGAGTGACATAAGTATTTCCTTTGATTCCAAAGAAGTTGGCCGGGCCGGCCTCATCAATATACTTCTTTTCCTTGGCATCGAGGAATAAGGCAGTTGAAAAACCTTCACAGTGTGCCCTTTCACCTGCCCTGAGGCTGGCAGCATAGTTACCACCCACTTTGTAAGGGCCGGTACCCAGGGGAGCAGCGCGATCGTAATCCCTGGCAATCTGGACGGCAACAGGGTTAAATCCTTCCTTAAAATAGGGGCCCACCGGGGTCACGAAAACCAGGAAACAATATTCCTTGGCAGGCTTGACACCCACCTCAGCACCCGATCCAATCAGTAAAGGCCTGATATACAAAGAAGCACCCGTCCCGTAAGGTGGAATGAATCGCTTATTTAACTGAACCGCTTTGATACAGCATTGGGTAAAAAGATCCCCAGGGACCTCCTTCATCAGGACCCCGTTTGCTGACTGTCGCATACGAAGGGCATTCTCATCCATACGAAACACCCTGATCTTGCCGTCGACGCCCATAAACGCCTTCAGGCCTTCAAATGCTTCCTGCCCGTAATGAAGGCAAGTCGCTGCTATATGCAAAGAAATATACTCTGAATCAGATACTTCAATTTCTCCCCATTCCTGATTCCTAAAATAACTACGAACATTGTAATCCGTCTTTAAATAGCCGAAAGGCAGATTTTTCCAATCAATAGTTTCCATAGTAGTAAAGATTAATACGTTAGATGCCTTAAACAACAGGTAGCTAAGGTATAAACAATCCCTGAGATGTGAAAGAAATCTGCTTAATTATTCTCTTTCCAGATTACAGAGCGCTTCCAGCAGCTGCTTGATACGTCCCTTGATCGGAGCCGCACCGGTACCGGAGTGATTCACGATGATGGCAAAGGCCAGCTGCTCGCCGCCCGCAGTCGTTAACGTTCCCGTGTACGACCTGACCGTCTTCATGTACCCGCTTTTGGCCATCAGGTTGTTCACGGCCTTACCCGTGGGGAACATCTCCTTCAGGTCCCCTGACTGACCCGCTTTATTCAGTGTTGCCAGGAAACGCCCGTCCCGGTCTTCGATGACGATACGCCTCATCATCTCAGAGAGCAGTCGCGGTGAGATCCGGTTTGAAACAGACAAGCCGCTCCCGTCCTTCAGGATCCATCCACCGGTGTCCAGGCCATACTTTTTCCAAAATGATTTGACCGCCTCCGATCCGGCATGATATCCCCCCACCCCGGAAGTCACTTTTCCCAGTTGAAAGAGAAAAGCATCGGCAAAGAGGTTGACACTTTTCTCATGAGTCCACTCCACGATTTCTTTGAGGGAAGGAGACAACAGCATCCCAAGGGAGGTAGTATCCTGACTGATCCCTATCCCTCTCCGGATCAACTGTGAAAGGGTAAACGCATCCTGACTGAAGCTCAAGCCCCTGAGTATGAGATAATGTTGAAACCATTGCCCGGCCTGTAAGGCGGGATCGGGAAGGCTCGCCTTTACGATAAACTCTTTAACACCTGCAGGTACCGTACCCCTCATGACACGGTGATCATCGTAAGGACCTCCATAGATCACGACCTGGTCACCAGACCCAGGAGGCCCGGTCAGCACCCTGTTGTCCATCTCTATTCCTTTTACCGGGGGATCCAGACGGATGACCTTGGCCGGCTCCCCTTCCTTCTCCGAAGGTTTAAAGATGACTTCACATTGATTCTCATTGATATTCAATCCACTCACTCCGGCACCATAATAATTGCCAATATCTTCCCATGTCCAGCTTCCTGCCACCGTTTCATCGCCGTAATAGGAAGGATCTGCTATAACACCACCAGCCACCTGACGAATCCCGGCATCATGAATCAACCGGTACAGACGGCTGAAGACTGAGTCCAGTCCTGTGTTGGCAAACCTCCGGGAACCAAGAGTCGGATCACCCCTGCCCTGCAGAAACAAATTCCCGTGAAGAATGCTGTCTTTAATATCTCCATCAAATAAGAGCCTTGTCTGAAAATGATACTCCGGTCCTAAAACCTTCCATGCGGGATACGTTACGGCAATCTTCAGTGAGGAAGCCGGTAACAAAGGAACAGCCTCGTTCCTGGCAGCAAGCACCGTCCCGTCTTTGACTCTGATCACAGAAATGCCCCAGGAGGATCTCATAAAAAAACTGTCTTTCTCCATCGCCTTTATCAGCTTACTGATCTTCAGATTGTTATTGTCCTGTGCCTTCAGGATAAAAGAGAAAAGGAAGAGCACTGAAAAAAGAGTCAGTCGGTTCACTCTGTGCCGTGTCATGATAAAAACCTCCATGAGAACAAAATTCGTAAATTATTCTCATAAGTCATCTTTCCTGCCAGGATTCAATACACCACCAGCTTCCCCGAATAGGTTTTGCGGCTGCTGATGAGCTGGATATGATACATACCCGCTTTGGCGGGGGAGACATCTACCTGCAGCGGGTCTTCCGACATGTCCAGTACCTGGCTGTGGATGACTTTCCCGCTGTTATCGTAGATATTAAGGGTGAGCGAAGGTTCTTGACGTGCTTCTTTCGGAACAACCAACTGAAAGACACCGGTATTAGGGTTGGCATAAATATACAGCTCCCCCTCCGGCCTGTTGTTGTTCTCCTCTTCGTCGTTGACCCAATCCAGTGCTGCCCAGAAAGCATCGACTATACCATAATTGGCCAACGGGATATTCCCGAATTCTGTGGCTAAACAATCTCCAGTGATGTAGAAACGGTCTTGTGCATCGAAGAGTGATTGATTGACTTGACTATTGGGTACCTGTACAACTCCTTCACATTCTCCTGAACTGTCAATTCTTGCAATAAACAGAGTGAGGTCAGCGGTACCAGGAATTGCTTCACAATCTGAAAATAATTGTGTTCCATATCCTGCAGCAGACACTAAGATTTTTTCAACGGATGAAACGGCAAGACTCGTCGGAGAGGATCCCGCTCTTCTCATCCAGATAGGCTCACCACTTTCATTCAGTTTCAGCAGGAAACCTCCCTCATCACACAGGGTATCTGTACCAATAATCAAACTGTCCACAGCGTAACCAATGCAATACAAGTAACCTGACTCAGTAAAATAGGAGGCTTTCATAATACCTTTTTGTTTAGGCTCGAAGGAACGTCCCCAAAGTACCTCTCCCGCCGAATCCATGAGAAAGATACAGGGAAGAGATTCTTTGAGTGTGCTTAAATTCACCGTGTCGAATGTTATATCACCATGATAGTAACCAGTTAAACAGAAATTGTTATTGACAGGTGTAATATCAGCAATATTTAGCCATCCTGTACCTTCTATGGATTTAGTCCAGATTAAATGACCATCTGGATCGTACTTGGCCATAAAAAACAAATGATCATTCATTGTTAAGGAAGAAGTCGTATCAAAATAGATCACGGGAGAATAATTTGAATATCCCGTAATATAAATATTACCATCTGCATCCAGGTCCAAACCTTTAATTACCTCCCTGCCAACTCCTCCAATACTTCCACCCCAAAGGCAATCACCTGTAGAATCAAACTTGGCGAAAAATGCTTCATAACCTCCCATAGAATTTAACGTGGAATTTCCGAAGCTAACTTGGTTTGTAAACACGCCTCCGACGTATATTTGGGTCTGGTCATGGATCTTGATCTTTGAAATAACATCTAAATCATCAAAGGTATTTCCTGTTCCTCCTCCGTGTCTGACCCAAACCAGGTCACCGTTTGCTTGGTATTTGGCAAGAAAGTAATCCCAATATCCATTGCACTCAATATACTGGCTATCAAAAGTGGCCCCGTATGAATATTGGCCAGCGATGTAGGTGTTACCAGAGGAATCGATGCCTATGGCTGTTGATAGATCAGCCCAAGCCCCTCCGGCATGTTTGGCAATTTGCCATTGCTGGGGATGAACAATGCTTATGGGTATCCAAAAGCAAAAGGTTAACAATAAATATAAATAATTGATTTTCATCCTGCCACAGGTTTATTGTTTGACAATTTTAGCACTGTTGATTGTGCCTGAGTTTAAACTTTTCAACACATAGAATCCATCTGGTAAGAAGCTTACATCCAGTACCAGCTTTTTTTTTATTGTAGTGAATATTTGAACAACCTGACCAACCTGGTCTTGAATTTCAACCGTTTTGAATACTCCTTCCCTATGATTCTCTTGCCATTCTATGGTTACCTGATCCTTGCAGGGATTTGGGAAAACGCTGATTCCCTGATTCCCTGGAATTTCAAATTTCAATTGAATGACCTTCTCTTCCAGATCATTAATTGTTGATATGATGGTCGGTTGCTTATTTAGTGTCACCGGCCAGGTCTCACAATCAAACAGAAAAGGACCGGTCAGCAGATGCACTGAGGATCCTTTTTGGGCCTCAAACCCTGGGAGAACTGTTATTTCATTCCGGGCTTTTACCGTCAATTCCCCGCCGGAAATTCCATTTCCTTCAACCAAGGTCAGATCACCCTGAATAATAACACTGCTGATGGCAGAAAAGTCATCCTGCTCTAGTAGGGAAACGGTTTCACCTTCAATAGATCTTGAATAATCCAAATGTTTAGTCAATGTGGTATTATATACAGAACTTGGATAAGAAACATAACCGCTACTACTATATCCAACTGCAGAGATCAAAATTTGAGAAAAATATGGAGGGGAATTTCCCGTATTATTGCAAGGATGCCCTAGTAAATAATTCCCATTTGTTCCAGTAAAACCGTAGAAAAATAAGTAGCCAGCTTCTGGGTCATCCCAGTCCCAAAGTAGAACGACAGCATCCTTCACCGGTTGATTCTCCTCATCCTGAACATGACCCGATATCGATTGATATGTGCCGTTAAATGGATTGGTAAAGTTGGTAGGTTCCTGAATTGGAACCGGTTTGGGAGGAGGCATAGGGAAGTCTTCGAACTCATGAAGTGCGGGCTTTTCGACAGGAACCGTGACCGGAGGTGAGATTGTGGTGTAGGAGTCGTGCCTTAACAATCCATAACCATCTTGATGTGGGTCCCACCAGGGTTCCAAGGCTTGCCACCAGGTATAACCCGATCCTCCGCAGTTTATGACATCCATAAGACTATGCTCGGCAAATTCCTGCTGGTCTTCCAGGGTTCCATCCACCGCAGGAGCACTATATTCTACTCTGATCCAGTTTTCATTGCTGTCCTTGACATAATTATCATCCAAGGCAGAAAAACCAAATTCTCCTATCATCCATGGCATAGGGCAGTTCCTCTTGAGCCAGACCAACCGACCCAGCATCCTTTGGTACATGGGTTGAAATGCATAGTTCTCCCATTCGTAAGTGTGTGGATAGGGATGCGGACAAAGAAAATCTGCCTTGATAACAGCCGGGTCCCACTCCCAAACATCCTCAACATCGCCGACTCCCATCGTAATGAGATGGTTTGGGTCAACACTCCTGATACTCTCGTACCAGGTTGAGGTAAACTCACAAACCTCCGCTTTTGTGTGATTCCAATCCACATCTGTGTTTGAAGGTTCTTCAAAAATAACATACGCCATCAGATTGGTATCCTCTTTGAAATGGTAAGCAAATGCCTGAAGAAAATTCGAATAATCCTCAATAGTCTCATCAGATCTGGCCAGTGAAGAATTTCCCACATCAAAGAGCACTTTCAACCCTGTTTCTCCTGCAGCATCCAATACATCCTGCACGATCTGTCAGTATCTGAAGAACTCAGGATTATCGTTAATATCACAGATATAAGGGGGATATATGTAAAAAGTTTGTTTTTCAAGAATTGGATCCCAAAGTGGATGAGCATTTTTAGTTGCTTTCATAAGAAATCCATCCATGTCTTTTTGTAATGGTTCGATGTTTATTCCACAAGTTCTGAATGCATTGAATCCCTTTGACTTCATAAGTTCCAGGTCATCTATTATCTGGTCATAACAAGAGGATGGGAAGTCACAATCATATTCGTAGTTTGGATAAATATTCTGAAATTGTGGCATATACTCACCTGGCCCGTAGCCAAACTCTCTTGTGAGGTAAATCCCATCAACGTCAAACTCATCATTATACACCAGGTTAAAACAGTATCCAAAAGCAAGAGGGTAAAAGTTTTCACCGTTCAGTTTAAACTGTCTCCCCTCGAGGGTCACATAGCCTGGCTGAGCAGAACAAAACACAACGCAGTGAAGCTCGATAATGAGCTGGAAAATAAATATGTACCGGAAGTAAAACATCATTCTTTTTATCGTGTGTTGGATTCCAATTGCCTTTTCAAATGATCAATCTGCTCCTGTTGTTGGATCAGATACAAAGTCAGCTCCTCAATTTTCTGCAACAGTAACTGTTGGAAGGATCCAGTCTCAATACCCTGGCTATCGGAAATTTCCTTCCCCGAAGGTACGCCTGGCAGATGTTTGTTCGTCTCAATGTAATTGGTAAGTGATTGTATCGGCATTAACTGATAGGTGCTGTCAAATACATAATCAGGAAAACTTCCCATCATGATCCTCAATTCTCTGGCTGCAATACTTCCATCCACATACAGTTTATAGTCAGGATCACCATTAGATGCCGGCTGTAGGCCTATACCCACTTTTCCACCTGAGGTAAACCACATCCTGTTCAGTCCATTGGTCACAAATACCACATCCATTTCACTCACAGTGCCAAATTGATTGTAACCCTCTGACGGAATATTATTACCGCCTGTCATCCAGGGTTTTGTGACCAGGGCAAAATTTGTGTTATTACTGTTGTATAATGTTCCCTCCTCATCTACCATAACTACACCCGGCTCATCCTCAATAAGACCGGGCAGAACCACGGCACCATCAGATTTGACTCTGATCCTCTCTTCTGCGTCAGTTTTTATGATCATATCAGTCTCGTCAGAAGTCCCGAAATAATCTGTTTCAGGATCAGTCCCTTCGTTGCCTGACATCGTCCAGTCTCTTCTTTCCGGAGAACTCAGGCTGAAATTTTCGGAAGATAATCTGCATTCGTTCTGGTCCGTTATGGTCACAGAGTAATCGGTTGCTGCCAATCCCCACCGGTCCAGCTCATCGTAATTATCGTTCCATAAATATATATAAGGTTCAACACCGCCCGAAACCTCAAGCAGGATGATGCCGTTCTCACAATCGAAACAGCTGATGTTCTTTCCGTTCTCATATTGATGTACATAAGAGGTCAGCTTCATCTCCGGCGGCTGAACCAGTGTGATCTGGGCCGTCGTCTGAAGACTGCCGTTGTCATTAACGGTTACGGAATAGTACCCCGATGGTAATCCTGTAATACTGGTTGTTGTTTCGCTGTTCGACCACCGGTAAACATAAGGAGGTGTCCCGCCGGTTACCGTGGTAAAGATGCTTCCGTCCGATAAACCAAAACAACTGATATTGACATTGCCGTTGTAATCTGAAGGTGTCAGATCAACAGTCATGCTTTGACCGAAGACCAGTTGCCCCGTGAGCAAACAAAATGCAATACAGGCTGTTAGCTTGAAAACGAAGTGTACTTGGTGCATAAAACGGTGATTAGGTAACATTCTGTAAATATAGATAATATGGAATTGTTTGTCAAGTAAAAAATCAGGTCGCA
>CAZSDK010000003.1:0-190167 GCA_964605655.1 uncultured Bacteroidales bacterium | reverse complement strand
CAATAAACCCCGAAGGGGTTGAACTTGAATAACCCCGGATGAAATCCGGGGTTTGTCGCCCCCCGGCAACCACAACCCCGCAGGGGTTGAACCTGAATAACCCCGGATGAAATCCGGGGTTTGCCGCCCCCAGGCAACCACAACCCCGAAGGGGTTGAATTTGAATGCCCCCCCGATCAACCATGTAAATCCCCGTTTTTGGCCCGACTCTTGCTATTCATTTCAAAACAATCAAAATAATTTGCACCTTTGCGAAAATTTTTATTTATGAAAAAACTGTTGTATTTGCTTGTATTTGTGCTTACTCCGCTGGTCATGTTTTCACAGGAGGGAGAAAAGAAATACGGAAAACTGCCTTCGGTCGAAGTGAAGACCCTCGATGGCACCACTTTTAACACTTCTAAGATATCTAATGACGGGAAACCGGTGATCGTCTCCTTTTGGGCACTTTGGTGCAAACCCTGCATCAAGGAGCTTACCACCATCTCTGAAGTGTATCCCGACTGGGTAAAGGAAACCGGGGTAAAACTCATCGCTGTTTCCATCGATGATTCCAGGTCGACCGCCAGGGTGCAGCCTACCGTGGAAGGCAAAGGATGGGATTACGAGATCCTGCTGGACCCCAACGGAAACTTCAAAAGGGCCATGAATGTCACGGTCATTCCCCATACTTTCCTGCTCGACGGAAAAGGGGAGATCGTCTGGCAGCATACCTCCTTTGCTGAAGGTTCGGAACTGGAACTCATCAATCTGGTGAAAAAGGTGGCCAAAGGGGAACCTCTCGAATAAACATCATCGGCACTACTTCTCATTTTACCGATCATGAAACATCCTTACTTTTTCCTTATTTTCATGATGCCGTTTCTTTTCGGAACAACGGCACAAGCCCAGGATATCCTTTCAGGTGGTACCCTGCACGGAAACTTTGAGCTGAACGCCCAGTACTACAAGGAAGATTCAGCCATCAACGCACCAAAAGTCCCGGAACAGATCGGCATGAATGCCTACACCAACCTGATCTATACGGTGGGTGACTTCACTGCCGGAATCCGTTATGAAGCGTATCTCAATCCCATGCTCGGATATGATAAAGAATACGCGGGTAACGGCCTTCCTTACCGTTACCTCACTTTCAAAAGAGGTGAACTGGAAGTGACAGCCGGGAACTTCTACGATCAGTTTGGCAATGGATTGATCTTCAGAAGTTATGAAGAAAAGACCCTGGGCATTGACAACTCCGTCGACGGGTTGCATGTCAAATACACTCCCTATCCGGGAATCACCGTCAAAGGACTGGTCGGGAATCAAAGATATTACTGGGGAAAGAGTGAAGGCATCCTCAGAGGGGCTGATGCCGAGTTTTTTCTTAACGAGATGTTCTCTCCCATGGAGAATTGGAAAACAAAAGTGATCATCGGCGGAAGTGCCATGAGTAAATATCAGAAAGATGACCCTACCTTTAAATATAAACTTCCTGAAAACGTGGCAGCCTTCGCCGGGCGGATGGAGGTAACCCGGGGGCGGGTCCATGTGAACGGGGAGTACGCCTATAAAATCAACGACCCCAACGCCCTGAACGGCTTCATATATAAACCCGGTGAAGCTCTCTTCCTGTCAGCTGCCTATTCAAGGAAAGGCCTGGGCCTGGTAATGGCAGCCAAGCGTATCGACAACATGAACTTCCGCTCTGATCGTACTGTGACAGGCAACCCACTGACTATCAGCTACCTTCCGTCCCTGACAAGGCAACATACCTATGCCATGGCCGCCTTCTACCCCTATTCTACCCAACCCAACGGTGAAATGGGGTATTTTGCCCAGGCAGACCTGGCCATCAAGAAAGGAAGTCTCCTTGGAGGTACGTACGGGACTACCGTTTCTGTGAATTACGCCAATGTGAACTCCATTGAGACCAAACCCATTAACGCTGAAACACCTGTCAATAAAAAAGGAACTTTGGGTTATACCAGCAGTTTTTTCAAGATAGGAGAAGAGACTTATTTCCAGGACTTTAATATCGAGGTCACGCATAAGTTCTCCAAATCGTGGAAAGCCATCTTCAATTACCTGAATCTAGTTTATAACCAGGCAGTTATCGAAGGACATCCCGGCATTCCCATGGTATATGCCAATGTGGCCATTGCCGACATTACCTACAAATTCAACGAAAAAAATTCTCTCAGGACCGAGTTACAGAGCCTGACTACCAAACAGGACAAAGGGAACTGGGTCATGGCCTTGTTCGAGTTCACCATTGCTCCCAAATGGTTCTTTTCGGTCATGGACCAATACAATTACGGGAATGAGGAAACAGATCAGCAGCTCCATTATTATTTTGCCTCCGTTGGATTTAACAAGGGATCAAACCGTATTTCCCTTGCTTATGGACGGCAGCGTGAGGGAATCCTTTGCGTGGGCGGTGTTTGCCGGGCTGTCCCTGCCTCTAATGGTCTTCAATTGAGTATCACCAGTACTTTTTAATCAGACGTAGTATGAAAAAGACACTGATCACGATAAGCATCCTGTTGTTGTTGTTGCCCTTCCTTTTTGTCGCCTGTGACAAGATAGAGGAACCCTATTTAAAAGAAGGTGCGTCTAACTGGACTTTTGGAAGGAATGTGCTACTGGAAGAATTTACCGGGCATAAATGTCCCAATTGCCCGGAAGCCAGCTTTGAGGCCCATGAACTGCAGAAAGAGCATTCCGAACTCATCCTCATATCTGTTCATGCAGGAACCTTTGCCACACCAAACGCTTCCGGGATTTTCAATACCGACTTCAGGTGTGAGACAGGCAATGAGCTTGAATCCTATTTTAATCCTTCGTTCTACCCTTCAGGATTGGTCAACAGAAAAGCTTTTGGGAGCAACATGGTGCTGAATTTTGCCAACTGGACCCAGGCTGTTACGGAATTTTCCGACCTGGAACCTGTGGCTGACCTCACGGTGGTCAATTCTTATGATTCGGCCACACGGACGATCAATGCGGTTGTCACCACCGAGTTTAAGAAAAAGTACTTCTACCCGGTCAACATCACTCTGTACCTTACCGAAGACAGCATCGTAAAACCGCAATACAATGACAACTCACAGATAGGGAACACCCCTTATATCCTTGATTATACCCATCGTAATGTGCTGCGCGGCTCCTTTAACGGCACCTGGGGAAGTCCATTGACGACCCAGACGGTGACAGCAGGAACCATCAAGACAAGCAACCATACGATGGTCCTTGATACGGTATGGAACGACAGGCAATGCCGTATCGTTGCTTTTATTACAGATAAGAATACTAAGGAAGTGCTTCAGGTGACGGAAAAGAAGGTGAGATAGGACTTCGATCTCAACTATACTTGTACCGCCTTTACGATAGCCTCATCTACCAGGATGCGGCCGCAATATTCACAAACGATGATCTTTTTATGCATGGAGATCTCCAACTGATGCTGGGGCGGGATCTTGTTGAAACATCCTCCGCAAGCTCCTCTTTCCACCAACACTACTGCCAAACCGTTCCTTGCATTCTTCCGGATCCTCTTATAGGCAGTAACCAAACGGTCTTCAATATATTTCTGGTTGTCTTCCGACTTCTTCACCAGGCTTAACTCCTCTTTTTCAGTCTCTTCCACAATATCTTTCAGCTCAGCCTTCTTTAACTCCAGGTCGGCATTCTTTTCCGACAGGGTCGATTCGGCAGAGGTTATGGATTCTTTCTTCGATTCCCACAAGGTTTTAAACTCCCTGATCCGCTTTTCTGCCAGCTGAATCTCCAGGTCCTGGAATTCAATTTCCTTCGAGAGGTAATCGTATTCCCTGTTGTTTCTTACATTGTTCTGCTGTTCTTTATATTTGGCAATAAGAGATTCACTGTCCTTGATCTGGAACTGTTTCTCACCAATCTGCTTCTCCAGTTCAGCAGTCTCTTCCTGAAGGTTCTCAATACGATGGGATAGACCGGCAATTTCATCTTCCAGGTCCTGGACTTCCAACGGAAGCTCACCCCTGATGATGCGGATCTTATCAATCTGCGTATCGATCTGCTGTAAGCTATACAGGGCAACCAGCTTTTTCTCAATAGTAACTTCCAGCTTTTCTTCTTCTTCATGCCCGGTAACGGCCGGCTCAACGACTTCCACCTTTACTTCTTCCTTCTCAATAGTCTGAGCGGCAGGCACCTCTTTTGCCGGTGAAGCTTTTCCTTTGGATTTTGACGTTGCCATATATAATTGATTATAAGCTACTTATTGGATTTGTACAGACCTCTGAAATGAGGACGGCAAAATTAGTAAATTTTTCGGAAATAACAGAATAAAGAAGAGATTTAGCATATTGTTCGCTCTCATAATGACCTATATCGGCCAGGAGTATCCTGTTTTCGGCTTCAAAAAAATCGTGGTATTTGAGATCACCTGTTATAAACACGTCTGCCTTTTGACGCATGGCTTCTTTAATCAGGAAAGCTCCGGCTCCACCACAGAGAGCCACTCTTTTTATTTTCTTCCCTAAGAATGGAGAATGTCTGATCACCTGGGCTCCGGTGATCTGCTTTACCTTTTCCAGAAAAGAAAGTTCCGGCAGGTCTTCCTCCAGGATCCCAATGGCTCCCATCCCGGCCATGGGATATTCATTCTCAATCGGATAGATATCGTAAGCTACCTCCTCATAAGGATGAGATTCCAAAAGAGCCTGGACGATCCGTGACTGAAGAAAGGCCGGAAAGATCGTCTCTATCCTTACTTCCTGCTCCATATGCAACTGTTGCAGTTCCCCCACATACGGACGGGTCCCTTCAAGAGCCCTGAAAGTTCCCTGTCCCTGCAGGTTGTAACTACATGAATCATAATTACCTATCCTGCCTGCCCCTGCAGCAAAAAGCGATTGACGAACTGTTTCAGCATGATCCAGCGGACAAAAGGTGACCAGCTTCCGGAGCATTCCTTTCTTGGGCTCCAGTACCCTGACCTGCTGTAAACCAAGTTGTTCCGCCAGGGCAGTGCTTACACCCCGCTGCATGTTGTCAAGATTCGTATGACAGGCATACAGCACCAGGTTCTTTTGTATGGCCCTTATCACCAGCCTTTCCGTAAGAGTCGAACTGCTTATCCTCTTCAATGGCTTAAAAATCAGGGGATGATGGGCAATGATCAGATTGCAGGATGTATCTTCTGCTTCCTGCAGAACTTCATTGGTAATATCCAGGGTGATGAGAACCCCGGTGAGCTCCTGTCCGGGATCTCCCACCATCAGACCTGAATTGTCAAATGACTCCTGTACGGGCAAAGGTGCATGTTCCTCTACTACCCTTATGACTTCGATGATTTTCATAGAACGACCTTTCAATTATGATATACAATATTAGCAGGATTCTAAGGAAATGCCAAGAAAAATTAGATTGGCTCTATAATAATATGAAAATGAACCTTTTTGAAAAAAAACAGTATACATGCATAAAAACTGTGTCCCAGTATGATGCAGTGACACTCCAAACTACTGGGACCGGTTGAGGCTAAATTTACCGGATGGCAGTACTCAGATTACTCCTTCTGCCCGTTGGGGTCATTTATGGATTGGTCACCTGGCTGAGAAACAAAGCCTTCGACTTGGGATTTTATCCTTCTCAGGCCTTTGACATACCTATCATCGGTGTCGGGAACCTGAGCATGGGCGGTACAGGTAAGACACCCCACGTCGAATACCTGATCAGGCTGCTCAGTCAGGAATATCGCGTGGCAACCCTGAGCAGGGGTTATCGCAGAAAAACCAAAGGATTCCTTATCGCTGACCAGCAATCGAATGCTGAAACCCTGGGTGATGAACCGTTTCAGTATTACAGAAAATATCCCGGCATTACCGTGGCTGTATCCGAACAAAGGAAAGAGGGCATTGAAAAGTTGCTTGCAATGGATCCCCGGCCGGAGGTCATCCTTCTCGACGATGCCTTCCAGCATCGATGGGTCAAACCGGGCCTTTCAGTGCTTCTCACCGATTATCATAAACCATTCACCAAAGACTATATTTTCCCGGTCGGGAAGCTGAGGGAGTTCCGATGGGGATATTCCAGGGCAGATATCCTGGTTGTCACCAAGACCCCGAAGATCTTTTCCCCGATCACCAGGAGAACGTATGAGGAAGATATCCGGCCGCTCCCAAAACACAGCCTGTATTTCTCCTTCCTGAAATATGACACACCCCTGCCCCTCTTCCCCGAGAATACAGAACCCTGTAAAGAATCCTATACTTCGGTGCTGATGGTGACCGGCATCGCCAATCCCGATCCCCTCGAGATCCATCTGAAGGAATCAGGCTTCTTCCGGGAGCTGGAGAAGATCATTTACCCCGACCATCACCTGTACTCTGAAAAAGATGTCAGCCATATAAGTAAAACTTTTCATAATATTGTCACCCGAAATAAGGTGATGATCACCACGGAGAAGGACGCGATGCGATTGATTGACCCCTCTTTATCAGTATTTCTAAAAGACATTCCCGTTTATTACTTCCCTATTGAGGTCGATTTTCATCAATCCGACAAACCCCTCTTCGATCAACAGATCCTTGACCATGTTAGAGAAAATAAAAGAAACCACTGAATATTTACAATCTTGTACTCATCGAAAACCCAGGGTTGGCGTAATCCTTGGGACGGGGCTGGGTGGCCTTACCGAGGTCATCCGGGAACCTGAAACCATCCCTTACAGTCAAATTCCTAACTTCAAGATATCTACTGTCAAAGGACATAAAGGACAGCTGATCTTCGGTACCATCTCCGGTGTTGATGTGATGGCCCTGCAGGGTAGGTTTCATTATTATGAAGGGTACTCCATGACGGAACTTGCTTTCCCCGTGAGGGTCATGAAAGCCTTGGGAGTGGAATTACTTCTGATCAGCAACGCCAGTGGAGGTCTGAATCCTGCTTTTGAGATAGGAGACTGTATGTTTGTCACGGATCATATCAACCTCATGGGTAACAATCCACTCATCGGGAAGAACCATGATGAACTGGGTCCACGTTTTCCGGATATGAAGGAAGTTTACTCAGGGAAACTGATACAGAAAGCCGTTGATATTGCCACACGCCTGGAGATTCGCTATCAGAAAGGGATCTATGCTGCCGTAACCGGCCCTACCTTCGAAACGCCGGCAGAATACGTCTACCTGAGGGTACTGGGAGCTGATGCAGTTGGCATGTCGACCGTTCCTGAAGCTATTGCAGCACGTCATTCAGGTATGAAAGTCTTTGCCATTAGTGTCATCACCGACCTGGGCGTTCCCGGTAAAATTGTTGAGATCACCCATGAAGAGGTGATAAAAGCTGCGGCCGCATCAGAACCACTGATGACCAGGATTATCGAGGAGTTACTCCGCGACCTTACCCTCTGACTTCCCTGAGGTCTTTCTGGGGTAATCAAGGGAATAATGCAACCCCCTGCTTTCTTTTCTTGCCTGGGCAAAACGAATGATCATCCAGGAAACATTGATGAGATTCCTCAGTTCGCAAAGCTTTTCTGAAAGGATCGACTTACTGTAAAGGTCTTCCGTCTCGCGAAAAATAGTCTCCAGCCTGTCTTCTGCCCTTTTCAGACGCAGGTTAGACCTTACAATACCTACATAATTCGTCATTATGCTTTGCAATTCCCTGAGAGATTGAGTTATTAAAATCATCTCCTCATTCATCACTGTACCCTCGGCATTCCAATCAGGTATATTTTGCTGATACTGGACAGACCCGACCTTCGATATGGCATCCTGTGCAGCCCGGTGAGAAAACACGAGTGACTCAGATAAAGAATTTGACGCTAACCTGTTAGCTCCGTGAAGCCCGGTAGAGGCACATTCACCCGCCGCATAAACATTCCTTAAGGAAGACCTGGCATACTCATCAACCTTGATCCCGCCACAGAGATAATGTGCAGCAGGCACCACCGGGATCATATCACGGGTCATGTCAATACCTATGGATAAACACTTGGCATAAATGGTGGGAAAATGGTTTAGGAGTACATTTTTATCGATATGTCTGGCATCCAGGTACATATAATCATCACCGCTGATTTTCATTTCATTATCAATGGCACGGGCTACCGTATCCCTGGGTGCAAGAGAACCCCGCGGATCATATTTCTCCATGAATGCAACCTCCTTCAGGTCCTTCAGAATGGCTCCCGCACCTCTTAATGCTTCAGTGATAAGAAAAGAGGGCTTTTCAGTGGGATGATATAAAGAGGTGGGATGAAACTGTATGAACTCCATATTATCAACAGTGCCCTTTGCCCTGTAAACCATGGCTACCCCATCACCGGTGGCAATACCGGGATTGGTGGTGACACTGTATGCGTTCCCGGCACCTCCCGTGGCCACCATCACAAACTTCGACCGGATCGTCCTGATCTGGTTGGTTTGTTTATCCAGCACATAGGCCCCGAAACAAGTCACTTCCTTTGTATAGCGTGTCACCAATACACCCAGGTGATGCTGGGTGATCAGGTCGATCGTAAAGTGGTTCTCCAGAATCTCAATGTTGGGATGGGCCCGTGCCTTTTCAAGCAGCACATTTTCTATTTCGGAACCCGTCTGATCTTTGTGATGCAACACCCTGAACTCAGAATGCCCGCCTTCCTTTGCCAGATCGTAGGTCCCTGTGGCGGTCTTGTCGAAAGATACCCCCCAGTCTATCAGTTCCTTCACCCTTTCTGTCGACTCGGTGATGGTGATTCTTACTATATCGGGATTGTTCAGTTCATCTCCCGCCACCAGTGTGTCGTGGATATGCTTCTCCCAGGTATCAGGTGTGTACATCACTGCAGCAATGCCTCCCTGCGCGTAACGGGTAGCCGACTCATACGCAACGGCTTTTGTTACGATGCAGACTTTTCCGTAAGGTGCCACCTTAAGCGCAAAACTTAGTCCTGCGATACCTGAACCGAGAACCAAAAAATCAACGTTCTTTTGCATTTTGAATCATTATAAACCAAGTAAGGCGGCCATGGGGTCTCTTCCTCCGGACAGCATCCGTGCAGGACTCTCCAGGATTTCTTTCACCCTGACCAGAAAAGACACAGACTCTTTGCCATCAATGATCCGGTGATCATAAGATAAAGCGAGGTACATCATCGGCCTGATCACCACCTGTCCCCTGATCGCAACAGGCCTCTCGATAATGGCATGCATCCCCAGGATGGCCGCCTGGGGTGGATTTAATATAGGTGTAGACATCATGGACCCGAAAACACCACCGTTGCTGATGGTGAAAGTACCTCCTGTCATCTCATCCAGGGTGATTTTATTGTTCCTGGCCTTGTTGGCAAGGTCCCTGATTGCCTGTTCAATTTCGGCTATTTTCAAACCCTCCGCATTCCTGATAACCGGGACCACCAACCCCTTGGGAGCACTCACGGCGATTCCCACATCAACGTATGACGGAATAACGAGCTCATCCCCGTCGATCTGAGAATTTACCTGTGGAAATTCACCCAACGCTTGGGTTACAGCTTTGGTAAAAAAGGACATCAGTCCGATCGAGATTCCAAATTTCTCCTTAAAGGCATCGTTATAACGGGTTTTAACAGCAAGAATCTCACTCATATCCACCTCATTGAAAGTGGTAAGCATGGCTGTCTGGTTTTTGACGGAGACCAGCCTCTCAGAAAGTTTCTGCCTCAGGGTGGATATCTTTTTCCGCTCCACCTCCCTGCCTTGCACCCCGCGAGTTGCCAATTCATCCTGCTTTTCCAGGGGCCACTTGTAAGAAAGGACTTGTTCTATATTTTTCTTTGACACTCTGCTGTGCCTGATGAGTTCCAGGGCATCGGCCTCACCGATGCCTTTCTCCTCCAGTACTTTCCTGGCCAGCGGAGTGAATTTCATCTCCGCTGATTTTTCCTTTTCAGGTCTTATAACCGTTTCGACAGTCACTTGATCTCCTGGTTTTTCTTTCTCTGCACCAGCAGGAGCCTCCGCACCCGTATCTATGGTGCAGATCACGGCACCGACTGGGAGCACATCTCCCGGCTGCGCGGTAAAACTGATCTTCCCTGCTTCAGAAGCTGAGATGGCAAGACTCGCTTTGTCAGAATCTATTTCCACCACTTCCTGGTCCTTTTCAACATAATCACCACTGGCTACCAACCAGTTGGCTACCTGTACCTGCTTGATGGATTCCCCGGGACTGGGGACTATAACTTCAACGATCATAAAGTATCATTTTTTGATCCGACATAAGCCCATTCTTTTGGAGCGCATAACATCCGGCAGACATCCTTCACCCTTCCACACTCACATTCTCCGAAAGCCTTCTCAACGATCTTTCTCTGCCTGAGAACATGCAGTTTACTGGAACCCGTGGCCGTACTTCCGCTTTCCGGCCGGGCGACCAGCAGGAGTTCCACTTCCTTGAAATTCCTCAGAATAAAGTTCCAGCTTCCCATATTGGCCGGTTCTTCCTGAACCCATAAGAATTTATCCGCTTTCTTGTACTTCGCGATGATTTGCTGAATCTGACCGAGAGGGAATGGGTACAACTGCTCCAACCTGATGATGGCTACATGGTCTGCCTTCGTTTTTACCTTTTCTTCCAGAAGCTCATAATAGATCTTTCCGCTGCAAAACAACACCCTGGTCACGTCTACAGGTTTTGCCCGCGGATCGTCCAACACTTCCATGTAACGTCCTGATGACAGTTCCTGCATATCGGAAACACAGGAAGGATGACGGAGTAAACTCTTGGGAGTGAACACAATAAGTGGTTTGCGAAAATCACGGTGCATCTGCCGCCGGAGTAAGTGAAAAAAGTTGGCAGGAGTCGTACAATTGGCAATCTGCATATTGCCGTCGGCACAGAGGGTGAGGAAACGTTCCAACCTGGCACTGGAATGCTCAGGGCCCTGACCCTCGTAACCATGAGGAAGCAGCACTACCAACCCGCTCATGATCTTCCATTTTTCTTCCGCACTGCTGATGTATTGATCAAAAATGATCTGAGCCCCGTTGGCAAAATCTCCGAATTGCGCTTCCCAGATGGTTAGCCCATGAGGGGTCCCCAGAGAATGACCATATTCGAAACCGAGAACCCCATACTCCGACAAGAGTGAGTTGTATATTTCAAAATCAGCCAGATCCTCTGCAATGTGTTTCAGAGGGATATAGTATTGATCGGTATTTTCTATGGTCAACACGGCATGACGGTGGGAAAACGTTCCCCTTTGCACATCTTGGCCGCTGATCCTCACAGGTATCCCTTCAACCAGCAAACTTCCGTACGCCAACAGCTCTGCCATGGCCCAGTCAAGGTTTTTGCCGGCAGTAACCATGTTCTTTCTTTCTGCCTGAAGCTTCTCAATCTTCTTGAAAAAATGCATGCCCTCCGGCACCTCACTGATCTTAAGCCCAACTGTCTTCAACGTTTCCAGATCTACACCCGTCTCAGGGGAAATCTCGAAATCTTCAGGTACTGCTTTACGAATTCCTTTCCAGACATCTTCCATAAAGGAAGTGATCCGGGCCTTTTCCTGTTGTTTGGCGGCCTGAAGAAACGCCTCCATGTGGTCCAGGAGTTTCTTTTCTACCTTTAAAGCCTCCTCTGCCTTCAGGACCCCCTCGGAAATCAGCTGTTCCTTGTACAGCGTCATAGGATCGGCATGTTTCTCAATAGCCTGGTATAGTGTCGGTTGTGTGAACCGGGGCTCGTCACTTTCGTTATGACCATATTTCCTGTAACCAAGAAGATCTATAAAAATGTCTTTGTTGAACAGCTCCCTGAATTCCATGGCCAGGCGGATGACAAAAACCACCGACTCGACATCATCAGCATTCACATGAAAAATGGGCGACTGTATGATCTTGGCAACATCAGTACAATAAACACTGGAACGGGCATCAAGGTAGTTGGTGGTGAACCCGATCTGGTTATTGACAATCAGATGCAGGGTGCCACCCGTCTGATATCCAGGCAATTCCGACATCTGGACCAGTTCATAGACCACCCCTTGTCCGGCAACCGATGCGTCGCCATGTATAATAATAGGGGTCACATTCCCACTGATATGCTGGTAAAGATGATCGATACGAGAGCGGACGATTCCTTGAACGACCGGACCTACGGTCTCAAGGTGAGAAGGGTTGGGGGAAAGGCTGAGCCTGATTTTCTTTCCTACTTCTGTGACCTGTTCGGAGGTATACCCCAGATGATATTTCACATCCCCCATCAGGTAACGGTCCTGGAATTCTTTGCCTTCAAATTCGGTAAAGATGTCCTGTAAAGATTTCTTAAGAATATTGGCCAGGACATTAAGCCTGCCACGGTGGGGCATGCCGATAATAAATTCCTCCGAACCAATTTCTGAACCTCTTTCCACGATGGCATCCAAAGCAGGGATTAGTGATTCAGCTCCTTCCAGTGAAAACCTCTTTTGTCCCGGGAACTTCTTATGCAGGAACTTCTCAAAAAGGACAGCTTCCGTTAGTTTTTGGAAAATATGATGTTTTTCTTCGGAAGTGAATTTTGGTGTATTCCTTGAAGATTCCATTTTATTTTGCAGCCATTCCACAATTTCAGGCCTCCGGATGTACATATATTCCACTCCAATATGCTGACAATAAGTCATTTCCAGGTGATCAATAATTTGCTGCAAGGTCACCCTTCCAAGTCCTAATTCATTGCCGGCATCGAACTCCTTTTGAAGGAAAGAGGTTGGGATCCCGAAATTCTCTATATCAAGAGTAGGCCGGTACTGTCGGCGTTTCCTGACAGGATTGGTCTTGGTGAAATAATGTCCTCTCTGGCGGTAGGCGTTGATCAGGTTGATCACCTTAAACTCATCCGGGGTTCCTTGTGATGGGATTGCCGTGGTCTTAAAGGCCAGATTTCTGAATTCGAAACCCTCAAAAAACCTTCTCCAGCCTGGATCGAGCTGTTCAGGGTATTTCTGGTATAAAACATACAGCGCTTCTATTTGATCTGGATCAGCGTTGTTCAGGTAGGTATAAGGATCCATCCGATTCATCTTACTCCATTAAAAGGCTTACGAAAGCACGCAAATGAATGTTACAAAGCACGGAAACATAACAAATGATGCTTCGGATAGGTTTACGCTATCTGCCACAAGTTAAACAAAAGAGGAAGAAAAAGGTCAAAAAAAATGCGAGGCGTACTTTCAATGACACCTCGCATCTCATTTTTGTATCAAAATGTTTTAGGCCGGGTCAATAGCTTCTACCGGGCAAACATCAGCACATGCACCACAGTCGGTACAGATATCCGGGTCAATCTTGTAAATATCGCCTTCGGAGATGGCATCAACGGGACATTCATCGATACAAGTTCCGCATGCCGTGCATTCATCAGAAATTTTGTAAGCCATATCAAAATAATTTGAAAGATTTATTCAGTGCAAAGATACAGATAATATCAGTCAGGAAACTTTTCTTGTAAATTTTTAACCTTTCTAAATTGTCAGAAAAATATATCAATCTTTTCTTTTTATTTTCAAGGCATATTTCCCTTCTTCCCCTTCCTGGCCTTCCATGAATAGGATACGACCTGACTTGAGGAGGCGTTGTCTGTAATCATCCATCCTCTTTTCAACCGATTGTAGTTCCTGGTCGTTCAGTTTGAGCCTGCCTGCGATGGCCTGGTTGATCTGCTGTGAGGTAAGGTTGTCCTCATGGTCACGAAGCACGGCCATGATCCAGTCGCCCCAGGGGATCTTAGGCAGCCTTGACTTTGATTCAGGTTTTCTCCCGGGTTTCTTTTTCTCCTTTAATGCGGCGACTGCTGGTTTGATTTTGGGCTTGGGACCTGGTTTTTTTCTTTCTTTAAGGACCGGAATTTCAGTTCTTATTTTTGGCTTGGGACCTGGTTTTTTCCTTTCCTTAATTACCGGGATCTCAGATTTTACTTTTGGCTTGGGGCCCGGTTTCTTTCTTTCCTTAATGACAGGAACTTCCGCTTTTACTTTTGGCTTGGGGCCCGGCTTTTTCCTCTCCTTAATTACTGGAATCTCTAGCTTAGCTTTTGGTTTAGGACCCGGTTTCTTTCTTTCTTTTACAAGGGGAATTTCTTCTTTAATTTTCGGTTTCGGACCTGGTTTTTTACGTACCTTGATTTCAGGATTTTCAAGTAATGCCTTGGGTTTCCTTCCGGGTTTCTTTCTTTCTTTCGTTAGATTCACCAAAGCCAATTCCAATTCTTTTTTTTGAATTCTCTTTTTCTCCTTTTTCTCCCCTTTGTGAATTTTCTCGGATCTTTTTCCGATCTTTCCGAGTATCCCCCTGATGCTTTCAAGCTTCTGCTCGGTTTTATATAGCTCAGACTGGAAGTACTCTGATAAAGTATCCAATTCCTTTTCTGTGAAATTCAGATTGATCATTGTATTTAATTTAAAAATAATTTACAAAATTAATTCATTTTTTAACTAATGATACGATTTTATTAATATTATTTCAAATTAATAAATGGGGCATCATTTAAATGACATTTTACCAGCTACTATCTCAACAGGGAATCCATTCTTTTCCGGAATTCACGATAAAAAACTTAAGCCTTTTCATAAGGGTTCGATCAAAACCGCTACCTTTGCACCATTATTATAAAATTCAACTATTATGGCTAAAAAATCCAAGCAAGTAGTCGACCTGGATGACGTAGTTGTCAAATTTGTAGGTGATTCAGGCGACGGCATGCAACTCATTGGCACTCTCTTCTCAGAGACGGCTGCTCTTGACGGCAATGATCTGGCGACTTTCCCTGACTTCCCGGCAGAAATCCGCGCCCCGCATAACACTGTAGCAGGTGTTTCAGGGTTCCAGGTGCACATCGGGAAAAAGAAAATTCTGACCACCGGTGATTATTGCGACGTACTGGTCGCCATGAACCCGGCATCCTTGAAATCCAACCTCAAATGGGTAAAGAAAGGGGCCTCCATCATCGTGGATACCGATACTTTCGATACAGCTGCCATTGAAAAATCAGGTTATCAATCCAATCCGCTCGAAGACGGCAGCCTGGAAGCTTACCAGCTGATCAAAGCACCTCTTACCACCATGACCAGGGATGCCGTTAAAGATATAGGCATCGATAATAAAACTGCCGACAAAAGCAAAAACGTGTTTGCTTTGGGGATCTTATATTATATGTTTAATAAACCCCTGAACAACACTTTTGCCTTTTTCGATATCAAATTCAGGAAAAAACCTGAAATCATTAAAATGAACAAAACGGTGCTGCAGGCCGGATATAATTATGCAGACACCATCGAGGTCATTACCTCTACCTATACCATCCCCAAGGCAAAGATGGAAAAGGGGAGATACCGCAACATTACCGGGAATACGGCTGTTGCCTGGGGTTTCATCGCAGCCTCTGAAAAATCAGGACGCCCCCTCTTCCTTGGATCCTACCCCATCACCCCGGCCACCGAAATCTTAATGGAGCTGGCCAAACACAAATCGTTGGGTGTTAAGGTATTCCAGGCAGAAGATGAGATCGCCGGTATCTGTTCAGCTATCGGTGCCTCCTATACCGGATCCCTTGCCATTACCACCACTTCTGGCCCCGGCCTCTCTTTGAAAAGTGAGGCCATCGGCCTGGCTGTCATGACCGAACTGCCCCTGGTGATCGTGGATGTGCAGCGCGGCGGTCCCTCCACCGGACTACCTACCAAATCTGAACAATCGGACCTCCTGCAGGCACTTTTCGGAAGAAATGGGGAATGCCCGGTAATCATCATCTCCGCTTCGAGCCCTGCCGACGCCTTTTACAAGGCATTTGAGGCTGCCAAACTCGCTATGGAACATATGACCCCGGTGATATTGCTTTCTGAAGGAGCCATCGGATTCGGTTCGGAATTGTTTAAAATACCCAGGATGAAAGATATGCCGGCTATTAAACCACCCCTTGCCAAACCTAATGACCCGGATTTTAAACCTTTCCGCAGAAACCCTGAAACCCTGGCCAGAGATTGGGCCATCCCCGGTACAGAAGGTCTGAGACACCGGGTGGGCGGACTCGAAAAAGAAAACATCACCGGAGTGGTGTCTTCCGATCCTCTCAATCACCAGCTGATGACCGATCTTCGTGCCAAGAAAGTCGAAAAAGTCGCAGATTTCATCCCCGAACAAGATATATATGGTGATCCAGAAGGCGACCTGCTTGTTGTTAGCTGGGGAAGTACCAAAGGTGCTGTACAATACGCTGTTGACGAACTCCGGGCTCAGGGAAAGAAAATCAGCCAGGCGCATTTCCATCACATCATGCCACTGCCAAAAAATACCGCAAAGGTTTTCGGAGGATTTAAAAAAATCATCGTATGCGAATTGAACTCCGGCCAATTGATCCATTACCTCAGAATGATACAACCGGAGTTTAAATATATGCAATACAACAAAGTACAAGGGCTACCCTTTGTCGTAAACGAGTTAACCGATAAGTTTAATCAAATTTTACAGGAGGCATAAGCTATGTTCGAACGCAATGAAAATACAACAGTTGAACGTTCTTCAGTGGAACTGACCAAGCAGGACTTCGTCAGCGACCAAATGGTGAAATGGTGCCCCGGTTGTGGTGCCCACGCCATTCTTTCATCCGTGGCCAATGTCTTCCCGAAGATCGGTTACAAAAAGGAGAACTTTATGATGGTTTCCGGAATTGGCTGTTCCTCCCGTTTCCCATATTATGTGAATACCTATGGTATCCACGGGATTCACGGAAGGGCTAATGCCATTGCTTCCGGTGTCAAGATCGCCAACCCCCATCTCAGTGTATGGGTAGCAACCGGCGACGGTGACTCCCTGGCTATCGGCGGAAATCATTTTATCCATATCATTCGCAGAAATATCGACCTTAATATTATCCTGTTCAATAACCAGATCTACGGACTGACAAAAGGTCAATATTCCCCGACTACTCCCATGGGCATGGTGACAAAAACGTCTCCCCAGGGAACCATTGAGCACCCGTTTAATGTTGGTGAACTGGTTATGGGCGCCCAGGGTACCTTCTTTGCCAGGGCAGTGGATACCAATCCCAAACTCATGACCGAGATCATGTTCGAAGCAGCCAAGCACGACGGCACCTCCCTGATTGAGATTCTACAAAACTGCATTATATTCGCTGATGGCGCTCATAATCAGGTTACTGCAAAGGAATTGAAAGACGATTTTCAGCTTATACTGAAAAACGGGGAACCAATGATCTTTGGAAAGGATAAGAATAAAGGCATCCTCTTCCAGGATAACCACCTCAAAGTGGTTACCATCGGTGAGAATGGAGTTACTGAAAATGATATTCTGGTCCATGATCAGTATATGCAGGATCCGGGGCTCCATCTGATGCTCGCAAAGATGGCTCCTCCTCATTTCCCCGTTGCCCTCGGCGTGATACGTTCGGCCATGTATCCCACCTATGATGACATGGTGGTTGAACAGATCAATTATCAAAAGGAGAATTCCAATATCAAATGTATGGACGATCTCCTCAACAGTGGCGAAACCTGGGAAATCTGATAAATATTAGTTGATCCGCTGCCTGCCTTCAGTCATAGAGGATACGGTTTCATTCCAATGATCCTGACAGAACGGTTTCTTCATTATATCCAATCCCATCATCTGCATGAGCCAGGCCAGCAAACCCTTCTGGCTGTCAGCGGCGGAATGGACTCCATGGCTATGCTTTCTCTCTACCTTGAGTGCCATTTCCAGGTTGCGATAGCCCATTGCAATTTCCGCCTCAGAGGTGAAGAATCAGAGGCCGATGCCCGGTTTGTCGGGGAAACCGCACAGTCCTGTGGTCTGCCCTTCTTTCTGAAAGAATTCGATACCATGGGTTATGCCAGGAAACACAAGCTTTCCATCCAGATGGCAGCCAGAGAACTTCGTTACCAGTGGTTCGGGGAATTACACCGGGATGGGAAATTTACAAAAGTCGCCACCGCCCACCACCTCGATGACCAGATAGAAACCTTCTTTATCAACCTTTTGCGCGGCACTGGAATCAAAGGGCTCAAAGGAATGGAACCCTCGACTGAATATCTCATCAAACCCCTCCTGGCTTTTACACGACAGGAGATCTTTGAATATGCACAGGATAAGAAGATCCGTTTTAGAAATGACACAAGCAATGATGGCGATTACTACCTGAGAAATCAGATCAGACACCTGGTCATTCCCGTGTTGCGCGACATCCAACAAAGTTTATATCCGGTGATGTTAAGAAATATGCAACGGATCAGTGATGAGTCCCGACTGTTGTCAGAAACGCTAAAGCAGAAGGCAATACAACTTACCCTGGATGACAAGGAACCAGTCACCTTGTCAATCCAGGTACTTCTGGCTGAACCACAGCGTGATCTGGTATTAACCAGCATTTTGGAACCACTGGGTTTCCATCAGGATCAGATTAAACAGATCGTTGAAAATTTACAAGATCAGTCAGGAAAACGTTTTGCTTCAAAAACACACCGTCTGGTGAAAGACCGGGACACCCTTCTGATAACACAAAAAAAAAGCGGGATGCCGCATAAAGCAGTCATACTGAAAGACAGAGGAGACCATTTCACTTTCTCCTCAAGGATCTATGGTACGAAGCTGACTATTCAAAAAGGCAAGGTTGACAGCCAATTCTACATTAATCCTGATCCACGAAAGGCTTTTCTTGATCTGGACCGTGTAAAGTTCCCTCTTACTCTCAGAAGATGGGATAAAGGAGACCGGTTCACGCCACTGGGAATGAGTGGCAAAAAGAAGCTGAGTGATTTCCTTACTGACCTCAGGTTGTCAATATTTCAAAAAGAGGAAACCCTGGTACTGTGCCAGGGAGAGAAGATTATTTGGGTGGTGGGCCATCGCATCAGTCATTATTTCAGGATCAGACCCTCCACTCAAAATTATTGCCTGATCAGTCTTTCAGGCATCTGACCGACAAACCGTCGTCAACGCTGGTATATACCCTTGAAACCCCCGGAGAATTCCAGGTAAGAATGCGATCGTAGCCGTAAAGAGTGTAATAATTGCTTGAACTCCAGAAGAATCCCTGTATGGTCAGTTGTCTGAACTTCTGACAGCTGAACACCCAACCAGCCAACAGTCCGTTAAACCCTGAACTGCCACCGACTTTGAGCTGGGTACCCGCCTGACTATAACCACCCAGTCCATAAATCAAAGTATCCCATTCTGTGTCAGTCGGAATATGCCATTCGGCGGGGCATATCCCCTGGCCACCGGGTGTGGTGTCGTACTGCATCATTTCATTCCATTGATAAAGCCCGCCGTAGTTGGCACAATTGGTCGTATTATTCTGATAACAGAATTTTTCAATTACCTGATTATTAGTCTGATTACCAACACCATAAATAAAGGTTCCAATATTCATATTTTTCGACATCCAACACTGTTCTCCAATTAAGATGGTAGTGTAGGTCTGACTATCCCTGGAATCAGTGAAAGTGTCTCCGCAGGTGAAATGAACGGGTGGCGTAAAAGAGGCATTAACATCGCCGCAACAGGTCGCCAAAAGAGTAAAATTATTTCTGTTTCCGTCGAGAGTCAGGGTCCTGGTCTGAAACACCCAGTTGCCTGCCGGAAAGGAATCAAGAAGCTGAATGTAACGCTGGCTGACCATGAGGGCATCCATAGTGTTCACGGCAGCTGAATTATCGACATTGGCTGCCAGAAGCCGTATATCGGTCAGAGGAGCCAGGTTAACGAAGTGTTTCAGAATGGCAACCGCATCCGTACTGTTGCATCCTCCCCAGATCTTATTGGTATAGCCGGTAAGGGTATAGGTGCCGGCCGGGATCCCGGTAAATACATAATGACCATAATCATTAGTAGACACCTGGCTTATGATACTTGATCCCTGTTTGAGGACCACCGTTACACTGTCGAGATAGGTCAGTACGTCATTGTCGTATCTCACGTTTCCGCTGATCTGGTATTGAGCGGCAAGTGGGTGTGTCAGCAATAAAAGCCCGGTAATGAATGCCAGTATTTGAATCTTCATAATAAAAAGGCACCTTAATTTGTGCAAAGGTAATGCAGATGAAACGGTTTGTCACTTAAACTTATTGACATTAACAGGATCCTAACAAAATTGTTTACATTCGTCATCATAACAACAACCCTCCATGACTGATTACGAGCCCGAAAAGAAAATTCTGAGAAGCATACAATTGTTCTGTTCGGCAAGAGAGAGGAGTGCCTGGGAGACAGAGGAGAAACTGATCCGAATGAAGATATCGCGCGTGGATGCCGGGTCTTACCTGAGATTGTTGAGAGAGGAGGGATTCCTCGATGATGCCAGGTTTACGAGACAACTGATCGACACCAGTCTATTTCAAAAGAACTGGGGGAAAATGAAAGTCAGGCAGGTCCTTGAAAATCATCACATCGACGCGGCAATGACGGAAAGCATGCTCAGTGAAATACCGGAAGAATCTTATAAAGAAATGTTTCAGCGCCTGGTCGACCAGAACCGGCATAAAAAAAACTTGTACCTTTACCTCCTGAACCGGGGTTTTGAGGAAGAACTCATCGAAGAGCACCTTTCCCGTATCATTTAAGACACTTAAAAGAGGATTAAATATGATCGTATTAGAAGCCATCCAGGACATCAAAGAGAGAGCAGAAGCTTTAAGGAGGTTTCTTTGACATCGATGGGAAACTATCACAAATAGCAGCAGAAGAGCAAATCACCCATTCAGAGAATTTCTGGGATGATCCGAAAAAAGCCGAAGTCCTGCTCAAGGCAATACAGGAAAAAAAATCCTGGACCCAGGCTTATGGAGAAATAACAAAAAGCCTTGACGACCTGCTGGTGATCCAGGATTTTTATAACGAAGGCGAAGCAACCGAAGCGGATGTGGAAACCCAATACAAAAGCACTCTGCGTCTGGTAGAGAACCTTGAATTCCGTAACATGCTCAGTGGGGAGGAGAACCGGATGGGAGCGATCCTGACCATTAATTCCGGAGCCGGAGGGACGGAAAGCCAGGATTGGGCATCCATGTTGCTGAGAATGTACCTTCGATGGGGTGAAAGGAACAATTATCGTGTTCATGAAATTGATCTCCAGGAAGGGGATGTAGCCGGGATCAAGTCGGTCACACTGGAATTTGAGGGAGACTATGCTTATGGTTATTTAAAAAGTGAAAGCGGCGTTCACAGGTTGGTGAGGCTTTCTCCTTTTGATGCCAACCACCGGAGGCACACTTCTTTTGCTTCCGTTTACGCCTATCCGGTAATTGATGATAATATCCAGATCGAGATCAACCCTTCCGACATCACCTGGGATACTTACCGTTCCAGCGGTCCGGGAGGACAAAATGTGAACAAAGTAGAAACTGCAGTACGGTTAAAACATAACCCCACAGGTATCGTGATCGAATGCCAGGAAACCCGGTCGCAGCTGCAGAACAGGGAAAAAGCAATGAAATTGCTTAAATCACAGCTTTACGAGATTGAACTCCGGAAGAAGAAAGAAGCCCTGGAGAAAATTGAAGGTACCAAGAAGAAAATTGAATGGGGCTCCCAGATCAGGAGTTATGTCATGCATCCTTACAAAATGGTGAAAGACCTGAGGACCGACGTGGAGACCTCAGATGTGCAATCGGTGATGGATGGAGACCTGAATGAATTTATCAAAGCTTTCCTGATGGAATTTGGCAACAAGGGATAACTCTAATTAACAACTTAATAATCAGCCTAATGGAAACACGTACAGAAAAAGACACCATGGGACCTATTGAGGTTCCTGTGGACAAGTACTGGGGTGCTCAGACCCAGAGGTCGAAGGAAAACTTTAAAATCGGCGGACAGAAAATGCCGGAGGAGGTCATTAAAGCTTTCGCCATCCTTAAAAAAGCAGCGGCCCTTACCAATTTTGACCTGGGCGTGCTTTCCAAAGAAAAATGTGACCTGATCAGCCGGGTTTGCGATGAAATCCTGAAAGGTGAGCTGAATGAAGAGTTTCCCCTGGTAGTCTGGCAAACGGGGTCAGGTACACAGAGTAATATGAATGTGAACGAAGTGGTCGCCAACAGGGCACACGTCCTCTCTGGCGGGAAACTTGGAGAGAAGACCATCATTCACCCCAACGACGATGTAAATAAGTCACAATCCTCCAACGATACCTTTCCTACCGCCATGTCGATAGCCGCCTATAAAGCAGTGGTGGAGATCACTATACCCGGAGTGGAGATGTTATGGAAAGCCTTAAAACAGAAGGCAGAGGAATATAAAAACATCGTGAAGATCGGGCGGACCCACCTTATGGATGCCACCCCGCTTACCCTCGGACAGGAGTTTTCCGGCTATGCCAGCCAGCTTGAACATGGGCTTAAAGCTCTCAGAAACACCCTGCCACACCTCTCAGAACTGGCCCTCGGGGGAACGGCCGTTGGTACAGGGATCAACGCACCCAAAGGTTATGATGTCCTGGTCGCCAAAAAAATTGCTGGGCTTACAGGATATCCCTTTGTGACAGCTCCCAACAAATTTGAAGCATTGTCGGCACATGACGCGATGATTGAAACATCAGGAGCACTCAAAAGACTGGCTGTCAGCCTGATGATGATCGCCAATGATATCCGCCTCCTGGGCTCTGGGCCCCGTTGTGGTATTGGTGAATTAAATCTTCCGGCTAATGAACCCGGTTCTTCCATCATGCCCGGCAAGGTAAATCCTACTCAGTGTGAGGCTCTTACTATGGTCTGCGCCCAGGTGGTGGGCAATGATGCAGCCATCACGGTGGGAGGAATGAATGGTCATTTCCAGCTTAACGTCTTCAAACCGGTTATTATCTATAACCTGCTGATGTCTGCACGCCTCCTCGGAGATGCCTGTGCCTCCTTTACTGAAAATTGCGTGAATGGAATAGAAGCCAACATCACCAATATCAGGAAAAACCTTGAGAACTCCCTCATGCTGGTGACCGCACTCAATACTCACATCGGTTATGAGAATGCAGCAAAAATCGCCAAAAAAGCTCATACTGAGCATAAAACCCTCAGAGAAGCTGCACTCGAACTCGGCTTAGTGACCGATGCACAGTTCACCGAATGGGTGGATCCTCAAAAGATGATTTAATTTCATGATTTGAGAATGAAAATTATTCTCATTTTGGGAATATAAGCCAGGAAAATCGTATTTTTGAGCTTGATATTCTCAAAAATGGAAACTTTACTCATCTTCTTAATCGAAGACGATCCTGTTTACAGTGAGTTGCTGGCTCGTTATCTGACATCAAAAGGAAACTTCCTGGTAGAGAAATTTGAAACAGGCACGGAAGCCCTGGCATCCCTGCATAAAAATCCTGCTATTGTTTCTCTGGATTACCGGCTACCCGATATCTCAGGAAATGTCGTCATTAGGAAAATTAAGGAATTCTCCCCGGAGATACCTGTCGTGGTGATTTCCGGACAGGAAGACGTTTCTGTTGCCATCAATGCATTGAAAGATGGAGCCTATGACTACCTGGTCAAAGACCAGGATACCCTGAACCGTTTTTGGAATATCATCAGGAATATCTCTGAGAAAATTACTCTCAAAAAGGAAATTCAGGATTTACAAGAAGAAATAGGTAAGAAATATGAATACGAGACCGTCATCAAAGGGAAGAGCCCCGTTATAAGACAGATCTTTCATCTTATTGAAAAGGCCACCAAAAACAATATCTCAGTCATCCTTACCGGGGAATCAGGCACGGGAAAGGAGCTGGTCGCCAAGGCGATACACTACAATTCATCGAGAAGAAAAAAACCTTTTATCAATATCAACCTTTCTGCGATTCCTGAGGAACAGCTTGAAGGAGAATTGTTTGGATACGATGGGATGACAGGGAAGGATTATAACAACAGGAAAATCTCAAAATTTGAATTGGCATCAAAAGGCACCTTGTTCCTCGATGAAATCACGGAGATGGACCAGAATATGCAGGTAAAATTACTCTCGGTGCTTCAGGAAAGAGAGTTCTGCAGGGTGGGTGGCCATATACCTGTACCCGTCGACTTTCGTTTGATCGTTTCTACGAATAAGAATCTAGGTGAAGAAGTACAAAAAGGGAAATTCAGGCAGGATCTGTATTATCGTCTGCTCGGCCTTCCCATTGAAATCCCTCCGCTGCGTTACAGAGGCCAGGATATTTTAGTCCTTGCCAAACACTTTGTTGAAGAATTCTGTAAAGAGAATAAGATGGGCAGAAAGCACTTATCGGCGCCTGCCCAGGAGAAACTGATGAAATACTCCTTCCCCGGAAATGTTCGAGAGTTGAAGTCTATTATTGAACTCGCCTGTGTCATGTCGAATACCGATGACATTGAAGATGTGGATATTTCCTTTAATGCCAGTGTGCCCAAGAGTGATTTTCTCATGGAAGAGAATACACTGGAGAACTATAACAAAAAGATCATACGTTTCTTCCTTCAGAAATACAACAACAATGTCATCCTGGTGGCCAAGAAGCTCGATGTCGGGAAGTCCACGATCTATAGAATGTTGAAAAACAAAGAATTATAATTTTCATGACATGAATGATTCCTCTTCACTCATTGATCTTTCGATCATCAGAGAAATGGAGAAAGAAAATCCTGGTGTTCTGAAAGAAATCATCACTTTGATCATTACTTCTATCCCACCCATTCTCGATGATATCAACCGCTCCTTTGAAGACCGTGACATGGAATCGCTTGCCGGGCATGCCCATAAGCTCAAATCAACCATCGATACCTTCGTGATCACGTCTTTGCAGGGACCCATCAGGGAGATAGAATCCCTGGCTAAACAGGGAAAATCCGGTCAGGAGTTGCAGGACCAGATCGCCTTTTTAAATAGGACTTTCAATCTGATATTTTCTGATCTCAGAAAGGAGATCAGTCAATAAGCATCTCATTGATATCCCCTTCTGTCATAAGTGGAGCAGCTGTTGCCTGAATAATCTCTTCCACCGAAACGCCAGGGGCTCTCTCCATTAACTTGAAACCCTCAGGAGTCACGTCGATGACCGCCAGTTCCGTCACGATTCTTTCCACACATGCCTTACCTGTCAAAGGAAGCGTGCATTGCTTCAATAGCTTTGATTCTCCTTCCTTGTTGACATGTTGCATGGCCACGATGATCCTTCTGGCTCCTGCTACCAGGTCCATGGCACCGCCCATACCCTTCACCAGCTTTCCGGGCACTTTCCAACTGGCTATATCCCCTTGTTCGGAGACTTCGAAGGCACCCAGAATGGTCAGGTCCACATGTCCGCCCCTGATCATGGCAAAACTCATGGATGAATCGAAGAATGCCGCACCCATTACCGCGGTGACGGTCTGCTTACCGGCATTGATGAGATCAGGGTCAATAGTTTCTTCCGTGGGGAAGGGTCCCAGACCCAGCAATCCATTTTCCGACTGAAGAATCACCTCCATTCCATCCGGAATATAGTTGGCAACCAGGGTTGGTATGCCAATGCCCAGGTTGACATAATAACCGTCCCTGAGTTCCCGGGCTATCCTTTTTGCTATACCATTTTTATCTAATGCCATATCTCTTCAGTTATTACGATTGGGCTTGTGTTGTCCTGAACTCTATTCTTTTTTCATAGTTCTTTCCCTGGAAGATCCGCTGGACAAATATTCCCGGAACATGAATGGTGTTGGGGTCCAGTTCACCGGCAGGAACAAGCTCCTCCACCTCTGCGATGGTAATCTTGCCTGCCATTGCCATGGACTGGTTAAAATTGTTGGCAGTGGCGCGGAAGATAAGGTTACCCTTGGCATCACCCTTCCAGGCTTTTACAATAGCATAATCGGCGATAAGGGCTGTCTCCATCAGATATTTCTTCCCATGGAACTCCCGTACTTCTTTTCCCTCCTGGACTTCGGTTCCATAACCTGCAGGGACAAAGAAAGCAGGAATACCTGCTCCTCCCGCCCGGCAACGCTCTGCCAGGGTTCCCTGAGGTACCAGATCCACCTCCAGTTCCCCTGAAAGCAACTGTCTCTCAAATTCCTTGTTCTCACCTACATAGGATGATATCATTTTCTTTACCTGGCGGTTGTTAAGAAGCTTCCCCAAACCGAAACCATCCACACCCGCGTTGTTTGAAATGCAAGTCAGTCCTTTTACCGGTGATTCCGAGAGGGCTTGCAGACAGTTTTCGGGAATGCCGCACAGGCCGAAACCTCCAACCATGAGCACTGCATGATCCGGAATATCTTTAATGGCTTCGTATGCATCTTTGACAGTCTTATTCATATCGTCATGTTTTTCCTGGAAGACTTTTTTCTGTCTCTGTTAAACTAATTTGCTACAAAAAAAGGTATTAATATTTAAAATTTGAGACCCTGATCAAACTTTTTTCTCAAAATTGAGTTATATAGGTAAATTTTTATTTATGACCGTCATTCCTTGCATCAAGTCCTTCCTTTTAAAGAATAAAAAGCTGCTGATTCTCGGCTTTGTGATCAAATTTGCCTTGACACTTTCCGTATTCACTTTTGCACAAAACGCCAAGAAAAACAGTGGAGAGGTTCAAATAAAGACTTCTGCGGTTTGCCAGATGTGCAAAGACCGGATAGAGAACGGATTGGCTTTTGAGAAAGGGGTCAAGAAAGCTGATTTGAACCTGGAAAACAAGGTTCTGACAGTTACCTACAAGCCAAATAAGACGAGTCCTGAAAAGATCAGGATGGCTGTTTCCAAACTGGGTTATGATGCAGATGAAGTGCCTGCCAATGTAAAGGCCTATCAGAATCTTCCTGCCTGCTGTAAGAAAGACGCAGCTCCACACTGACCTTCTGCCGGGGACTTAACGCAGCCCTTTGACATGGGGTTTCCCTGCGATAAAGTCTTTTAAATAATACGGCTCAAAATAAGCTGAATCTTCAAAATTCCTTTCTGAAAAAGCCTGTTCGGCCATTCTGATAAAATGGGATGCTGAGGGAATAAAATTCCGCTCAATGAAAAGGTTGGGGCGGGATCCCAGAACAGATTCCGTCTTTGCAGCACCATCACCGAAGAGAATAATCGATTGGTCATGAAGAAGACCTCCAAATGTATCAACATCAATAATGAGGGCCCGGGTTTCTTCTACTCGCTGAATATCAGTATTGAAAACGGCGCAGTACACTTCCATCCTTCGTGCATCGATCATGGGGCATAACAGAGTGCCCGGGGGAATATCAGAGCCCTGTACCTGCATCAGTCCATGTGCCATCCCTTCCAGAGTATCGAGGGCTATCAGCGGAATACCCAGGGAATAGCACAATCCCTTTGCCATGGAAGTCCCTATCCTCAGGCCTGTATAAGACCCCGGACCTTTGCTGACGGCCACGGCCTGTAACTCCTTCATCCCGAGGGCTGATTCCTTAAGGATCTCTGCGATATATATGGCCAGAAGCGCAGCATGATCATTAGGACGTTCACTGTCACGACGTGCAAGTATCCTGCCCTCACGGGTCAATGCTACCGAACAGACTGGAGTGGCAGTATCAATGATCAGTATGGTGCTCACTTTCGGCCTGGGCAATTTACTCTTCGTTGAACAACTCCTTCTTATCTACCTTTTTCACCTTTGTTCCATCTTTGAGAGTTTTGCTGATGGCGCGGTAGGGAGCCGTCACCACCTCATCATTCGTACTCAGTCCTTCCTTGATTTCGATATAGGTGTTATCCTGAATACCTGTTTTTACTTTCTTCATAGTCACCTTACCATCGGTATAAATGAAGACATACTCCCTGACCTCCTGGGTTTCCTTTTTCTGTTTCTCGGTATCCTCCTGCCCCATAACCTCCTTCTTCCTTTGAGTGTCTTTCTTAGCCTTGAGTTCGGCAGAGTCGATGCGCGTCGTCACTGCCTGGATGGGAATGGTAAGGATATCCTTTGCCCGGGTTGTCTGAATATCCACCGTGGCTGACATACCAGGCCGGAGTGGAGAGTAGTTGGGATTTTCAGGTCTCAGGAGATCAAGGTAGGATTCCCGTAATATCCTGATCTTCACATCAAAATTAGTGACCTGATCGACACTAGTCCCCGCCACATTAGCTGAAGTGGCAATCTCTGTTACGATTCCTTTAAATTTCCGGTTCAGATAGGCATCGACCTCAATCAGCGAGGTATCACCCAGGCTGACCCTGACAATATCATTCTCATTTACAGACACATTGACTTCCATTCCTGCCAGGTTGGCGATGGTCATGATCTCTGTTCCCGGTGAAAACTGTGAGGTTCCTGACACCCTTTCTCCCTTTTCCACGTTCAGACTGGAGATCGTTCCGTCAACAGGGGCATAGATGGTGGTTTTGGTGAAATTCTCCCTGGCTTCACTGAGCATTGCCTCAGCGCTCTTCACCGTATAGGAAGCTGCCTTGATGGTTTGTTCAGCAGCTTCAACCTCGGCTTTTGCACTTTCAAATGTTGATTTGGCAGCATCATAATCGGCAGCGGATATGGTCTGTTGCTTGTAAAGCTTATCGTTCCTGTCGAAATTGGATTTCGCATTCGCATAACTGGCCTGCACCTGCGACAACCGGGCTCTGGCATTGGCTTCATTGGCTTTTTGGGTATTCAGGGATGCCATGGCCTGATCGAGGTTCGACCGGTAGATTTCCGGATCGACTTTAGCCAGGATATCACCCTGTTTTACCTGATCTCCTTCTTTCACAAACAATTCAGTAATTTCTCCTGAAATATCGGGGGTCACCTTTACGGAGGTCTCTGGTTGTATCTTACCGTTGGCAGCAACCGTCTCGATGATGCTTCGGCGTTCCACCTTTTCGGTACTCACTTTAGTCAGGTCCGACTTTCCTATCCATCCCGAACGCCGTGCTATAGCCAGGAAAATGATGAGAATAATGAGGATGATGATCCCCAGGCGTATGGTCTTTTTCCTCTTGATAGTCATTGTAAATGGTATTTCTTTTAGATTTACTTTAAAGTAATCGGTTTCCCCATGTAAAAATCGAGCACTGTCTTTTTGAAAACGTACTCGTATTTGGCGTTCAGCAGTTCAGATTCTGCTTTGGAAAGGTTCTTTTTTGCCTCATTATAATCAACAGAATTGGCCATCCCCACATTGAATTTCTGTTCAGTGAATTGAAATGCCTCGACCATGGCGTCCACCGATTTTTTTGCCGACTGATATTTCTTAATGGCGGCCAAGGCGTCAGCATAGGCTCTTTGTATATCCTGGTATAACTGGTTTCGTGCCAGGTCAAGGTTGAGTTTTGCGTTCTCGATCCCAATTTTTGCCTTGCTGATGGAAGTCCGGGTCTGCCAACCATTAAATAATGGGATCATGAGATAGAAACCCAGGCTTTGATTGATGTTGTCGTTCACCTGGTCTTTAAAAGGTATCTTCTCATAATCAAGAACAAACGAGGGGGATACAACCGGGACTACCGGATTTCCAACTGTATAGCCTATTGTATCCATCCCGGATGCCGTCATTCCTTTCATCCGTTGGCTGGCACCAGAATAGCCCGTACCATAAGATCCGGACAGGGTCAGTGAGGGACTGCTTCCTCCCCTGGCAATATCCAAGTCTTTCAGGGAGCTTTCCACTTTGATCTCGGCACTCCTAATCTGAGGTTGAAGCCCCTGGGCTACGGTAAAGATTTGTTCGGGATGTTCCAGTATTGGCAGTTGATCGGGAACATTGATCAGGGGTTTCTGGATATCAAAACCCTCGGTTGTCTTTAAATCCAGTATCTGTACCAGTGTCAGGTAGGCCAGGTCAAGGTTGTTCTGGGCAGATACTAATTGAAGTTCCTCCCCTGCTGCCTGTGCTTCCACATTTAGCAAATTACTCCTGGCAAGTGAACCAGCGTCCACCATCTTTCCAATCCTGTCGACCTGCTGCCTTGTCAGTTGAAGTTGATCATCCGCAACATTCACATTATCAATGCAAAACAAAATATTCAGGTAGGCGGAGGCCAGGTTTAGTGAAACATCATTCTGTATCTTTTCCACATCATACTGACTTGCCTGAACGGCCAGTTTGTTCCTCGCGACTGAATTCAACATCTGGAATCCGTTGAACAAGGTCATCTGACCCTGGGCATAAAAGTTATCGAACTGTACCTGCTGGGTGGCAAAGGTATTGGTGAAGCGGTCGACGGTACGGCCATAGTTATAACCGTGGGAAAGATTGCCATTGACCGAGGGCAGCATGGCAGCCTTGCTTTGAAGCAGGTTGTCGTTCTCCATTTGTAAGGAGAGCTTTTGTTGCTTGATCTGTATGTTGTTGGCCAGGGCATAGTCAATGCAATCCTGCAATGACCAGGATTTCTGTCCATAGGAGAGAACCGGCAAAAACAGGAAAAAGCACATGAAAATCCTTGGCCAGAGGTGATTTTTATTCATTATTCGATTCATGGGGAAACCAATATTTCATAATCAATTACAACGTATAAAATCATGGAAATTACATATCTGATGATCCGCAAAGAAGGGAAAATAATTATTTTAGCAAAAGTATAACATCTATCAAATTAACGGTCGTTCTATGTCACTCAGGGCCCCTCTTTTTATTATTTTATTGTCAGGACTGTTATTATCAGCAAAAATAGAACTGAAAGCCAGATTACCAGTCACTTACACCGACTCTGTTCATATTGCCCATTATTTGCTGGATATTAACCTGACCAATATCTCAGGAAAAACAATTACAGGACATACACGATGTTCGCTGACAACCAGATATGCCTCAGTCAACATCCTTGCCCTGGAACTTTTCAAACTCAATGTTGATTCAGTAACTCAGGATAACAATGTCTTACCCTGGACTTATAATGACACCCTCCTGACTATCAACCTTCCAACCCCACTTCAGGTGGGAGACACACAGCTATTGGACATCTATTACCATGGAATACCCAAAACGGAACCCTATGGTTGGGGCGGATTTCATTTTTCAGGCAGTACACTGGCCTATAACCTGGGGATAGCCCTTCAGGATGTTCCCCACAATTATGGCAGGATTTGGTTTCCTTGTCTGGACCAGTTTACGGAAAAAGCCACCTACGATTTCCAGATTCTGGTGAATGACCCGCTTATGGCAGTCTGTAACGGGGTTTTGACCGAAACAGACTCACTGGGAAACGGTACCACCCGTTATCACTGGCATCTGGACAAGCCTGTTCCGGCTTATCTGGCATCGGTCGCAGTCTCCAATTACATCGCGGTGCAGGATACTTTTCATGGAGTTCTTTCCGATATCCCGACTTATATTTATGTCAAACCTGCTGACACGACCAAGGCCAGGAACTCCTTTATCAACCTGAACCAGGTACTCACGGTTTTTGAAGACCGGTTCGGCCCGTATCGATGGCCCAGGGTGGGCTATGTCAGCACCCCCCTGGGTGCCATGGAACATGCCACCAATATTGCGTATCCGACCAGCAGTATCGATGGCACCCTGTCGTCAGAACCGCTTTATGCCCACGAGCTTTCACACATGTGGTTCGGAGACCTGGTGACCTGTGCTTCACAGGAAGACATGTGGATCAATGAAGGCTGGGCCGTATTTAGTGAGTTCATTTTTAAAGAAGGTATCTATGGTCCCAATGCAGCCAGGGATTACATCAGAGATAAACACCATGACGTGTTGAAACTGGCACATCATGATGACGGTGATTTTTATGCACTGGCAGGGATTCCGCCATCGCTCACTTACGGGACTACGGTATATGAAAAAGGAGGGCAGGTGGTCAAAACACTCAGAAACTACATGGGTGACTCCCTTTTCTTCAGTACCGTCAAGGCATATACCGACAGTTTTGCCTTTAAACATATATCTTCCATACAACTGCGGGACTTTTTTACGGCCTCATCAGGTATGAACCTGACAGATTTTTTTGACACCTGGGTATTTAACCCCGGGTTCCCGCATTACTCCATCGACTCAGTCAGGGTACAACCCACAGGCCCGGGTTCTGATGTTACCGTATTTATTCGTCAGAAAATGAAAGGGACCTCTCACATCTCTAATTCAAACATTCTAGAAATCGGATTCTGTGACCCTTCCTTCCAGATGTTCTATGATTCCCTGCATTTCTCAGGTCTCACAGGTTCCAAAACTTTTCATTTACCTTTTCACCCGGTGTGGACCGGATTAGATCCCAACGAAAAGATTTCGGATGCGACCACAGATGCATATCATTTTTTCGTCGGAGCCAGCACTTTCCTTTACCCACAAACCTATTGCAAGATTGAATGCACATCTGCACCTGATACAGCACTGGTAAGGGTGACCCACCACTGGGTCGGTCCGGATCCGCTCCAGCAGCCGGTACCCGGATTCACTCTTTCTCCTTCCAGGTATTGGTCCGTCGAAGGATATTTACCTGCCGGGTTCCATGCCAAGGCCACTTTCTCTTATTCCAAATTCAATTATCTCGACCATGAGTTGATCACCGATTCCCAGGATTCTATCGTATTATTGTACAGACCGGGGCCCGGGTACAGCTGGCAAGGGATCCCTTTCCTGCAGAATGGCATCACCTCCATCGGCGAACTGACGATCGACAGCCTGCGTCTTGGTGAATATGCACTGGCTGTGTGGGATGATGATTTCCTTGGATACCTAGACCCAGAGGATCCCCATACTCCTTTGATCATTTCTCCAAACCCTGCTTCCGGTCACTTCCATATCATCATGAATAATAATAATAAGCAGAAACTCCGGATCCTGAACCCCGAAGGAAAGATGATCGACAGTCTCTTTTTGGAAGTGGGTCAACCAACACTGGACTGGGCACCCCGGGAAATCATGCCGGGATTGTACATTTTCAGGTCAGAGGACCTGAGCAATGGAGAGATTAAGGAGGCGAAGGCAATACTGCTGCCCTGAAGTTAGCGGATTTCGGCTCCCATTTGCTTTTGGAACTGTTTCATAAGACGTGACATCAGTGCATCAATCTCCTCATCAGTCAAGGTCTTATGATCATCCTGAAGGATAAAACTGAGAGCATACGATTTTTTTCCGGAAGCAACGCCTTCTCCTTCATACACATCAAACAGGCTCACCTTTCTCAGTATCTTTTGATCCACCTGCAAAGCCAGAGCCCTGAGTTGTTCAAAGGAAATGTTCCTGTCAAGAAGTAAGGCCAGGTCTCTTCGCACCCAGGGAAACTTTGGCAATTCCGTATAAGTGATGCGGTTCTCCGCAACGATCGACCATAAAATATTCCAATCAACCATGGCAAAATAAACAGCCTGTCGTAAGTCGAAATGCTTCAATATACCTGGCAGCACTTCCCCGAATTCAAGAAGTACTTTGCCCGAAATTTTCTCGACATACTGCATTCCTTCCGCAAAAAGTCCGGAATGACCCTGGACCGTCGAAAAATGATCCTCTCTGACACCCGCTTTCCTGAGAATATTAATTAAAACTGCTTTCAGGTAATAGATATCGGCAACTCCCTTTTTCTCACTCCAATGTTCCGGCGATCTTTTTCCGGTCACCCAGATACCCAGATGAGCATCTTCCCTGTACCTCGAAAGGGGTACTGCCTTATTGCCCTGAGGAATGAACTGGTAAACAGTACCGTACTCATAGAGTTTCAGATCACTGATCTTACGGTTTTGGTTATGAAGGATGGTTTCCAGTCCGCCAAAAAGCAAGCTTCTTCTCATGACTTCAGCTTCGCGGCTCAGGGGGTTCATCATCCTCACATAAGATTCCTGCGGGAGGCTGGGTGTTATGATGGTATATTCCGACCGGGTGAGCGAATTACACATAATCTCGGAGAATCCTAAAGCAGTGAGATGTTCAGAGATCAGGTCCCTGGCTTTTTCCTTCTTGTTAGGGCGCACCGTACCCATCATATACCGGATTTCATTACTCAGTTCAATCTGGTTGTAGCCGTATATTCTCAGGATTTCCTCCACCACATCGGCCTCTCTCTCTACATCATTCTTAAATAAAGGCACCGAAAGGACCATACCATCTGCTGTCTCTGATTCTACAATCATCTCAAGACTAATGAGTATATTCCTGATGGTCTCCCTGGGAATGGATTTACCAATCAGCGTATCGATGTTCTTATAGCTGACACTTATCTGTCTGGGAGCCTTCTTTCCGGGGTAAACATCCTGTATTTCGGAGGAAATGACGGCACCGGCATATTCCTTCATAAGAAGTGCAGCCCTTTTCATGGCATACACCGTCATTTCGGGGTTGGCGCCCCTCTCAAAGCGCTGGGAGGAATCGGTGCTTAATCCATGATTTCTTGCTGTTTTTCTGATGGATACAGGGTTAAAATAGGCGCTTTCAAGAAACACCCTTGTCGTGGTGTCGGTCACACCTGAGTCAAGACCACCATAAACTCCGGCCATGCACATTCCCCGCTCTCCCGAGCAAATCATCAGGTTCGAGGCGGTAAGGGTCCTTTCTGCTCCGTCCAGCGTAATGAACCTGGTCCCTTCCCCGAGGGTTTTGACCACCACTCTCTGTCCTTCTATCTTGTCGGCGTCAAAGGCATGCAAAGGCTGGCCCGTTTCCAGCATGACGAAGTTGGTGATGTCGACGATCACGTTGATAGGCCGCATCCCCCCGGCTTTGAGCAGATTCTGCATCCACTCCGGAGAGGAGCCCATTTGTATTCCGGTAAGAGTCAGACCACAGTACCTGGGACAATCCTGAGGATTTTCAATCATCACAGGTATGGGGTGACCTTGAACTTCACTCTTAAATTCATCTGTATCAGGCCATTGTAAATGAAGATGTCCGTACTTCTCAGGTTGGTGCGTCTTAAGTACTGCCAGCAGGTCCCTTGCAACACCTGTATGGGAAAAGGCATCCGATCGGTTTGGAGTCAAACCGATCTCGAAAACGTGATCCTTGTAAACCTTAAAAAGCTGATGTGCCGGCAAGCCGACGGCGGTATCTTCAGGTAATACCATGATCCCTTCATGAGAGGTTCCCAGGCCCAGTTCATCTTCGGCACAGATCATCCCTCTGGATATCTCTCCACGGATCTTGGCTTCATTGATGACAAATGAATCATCACCTTTGTAAATGGTAGTGCCTACAGTGGCTACCAGCACTTTTTGACCGGCTGCCACATTCGGTGCGCCACAAACAATAGGCAAGGGCTGTGATCCCCCGATATCGACTGTTGTTATGCTCAGTTTATCAGCATTGGGATGCCTTTCACAGGTAAGGACCTGTCCGGTCACCACTCCTTCCAGGCTGCCTTTTATAGTTTCGAAAGGCTCAACACCTTCAACTTCTAACCCGCAATTGGTTAGAATCTCAGCGAGTTCATCCACACCCAGGTCAACATCAGTGTATTTTCTGAGCCAGTTGTAAGATATCTTCATAGAGGTCTATATAATATGGTATAAAAAGATGCAAAAGTAAGGAAAATTTATCTCTCTCTTTTCCAAGCCTGTTCCTGCTCAGCTGATCCTGGAAAGGTTGATCCGGTGAAATTCCAGTTCTTTCAGGTAGGATAAAAGAGGACGATTTTCAGGCGACAGCAACTCACTGTCGGCTCTCAGTATGTCTTCAGCAAAACGCCGGGCTGTTTTCAATATCTTCTCATCCTTCACGATGTCGGCCATTTTGAGGTCGGCAATGCCACTCTGCTTGGTGCCCTGGATATCACCCGGACCCCTGAGCTTCAGGTCTGTTTCGGCAACGACAAACCCATCGTTGGTGGTGACCATGGTCTCGATTCTCTTTCTGGCCTCATGGGTCAGTTTTTCGGAGGTCATCAGGATGCAATATGATTGGTTGGCTCCTCTGCCAACCCTTCCTCTCAACTGGTGAAGCTGGGACAGTCCGAATCTTTCCGCGTTTTCAATGACCATCACCGAGGCATTGGGGACATCAACACCTACTTCAATGACAGTGGTAGCCACCATAATCTGGGTCTTTCCCTTAACAAATCTTTCCATCTCGTAATCCTTATCTGCGGGTTTCAGCTGTCCATGGACCATGCTCACGGCATAGTCCGGATAGGGAAAATCCCTCAGGACAGCCTCATAACCGTCCAATAAATACTTCAGATCAAGGCTTTCCGATTCATTGATAAGAGGAAATACCATGTACACCTGCCGGCCTTCTTTAATGACATTCCTGATAAAACCTATTACTTTAAGCCTTTGATTATCATAATAGTGAACAGTTTTAACCGGTTTTCGTCCCGGTGGCAGCTCATCAATTACCGACACATCGAGGTCTCCGTAGAGGGTCATGGCAAGGGTCCTTGGTATGGGAGTGGCCGTCATCACCAGCACATGTGGTGGGGTACTTCCCTTTCTCCAGATACTGGCCCTTTGCATGACGCCGAAACGATGCTGTTCATCGATGATGGCCAGTCCCAGGTTTTTAAATTGGACCACCTCCTCAATTAAGGCGTGTGTGCCTATCAGAATGTTGAGTTCACCCGACTGAAGCTTCTCAGCCATGATCTTTCTTTCAGCTTTCTTAGTAGACCCTGTGAGCAAAGAGACCGAAATGTTCATGTCACCCAGCAATTTGCTAATGGTGGTGAAATGCTGGGCAGCGAGAATCTCTGTGGGTGCCATGAGGCAGGTCTGAAAACCGTTGTCTATGGCTATCAGCATGGTCATCAAGGCTACCATTGTTTTTCCACTTCCCACATCACCCTGCAACAAGCGGTTCATCTGTTTGCCCGATCCCAGGTCAGCCCTGACCTCCTTGATGACTCTCTTCTGCGCTTCTGTAAGCTGGAAAGGTATGTAGTCCCTGTAAAAACGGTTTAAATTGTCGCCTACCTTTGGGAACTGAAAACCTGGCTGATGCTGGTGCCGGTATAGTTTACTTTTAATCAGCCTCAACTGAATAAAAAAAAGTTCTTCAAATTTGATGCGGTTCTGTGCCTGTTTCAGCTTGCCGGGGTCAGCGGGAAAGTGCACCTGAAAAAGAGCTTCTTCTCTTCCAGTCAGATGAAGGACTTTCATCAGTTCCGAAGGGAGGTTTTCTTTCACCTCTCCTTTCATGGCCATAACAAGGTTCCTGATGATTTTCCGCAGACCTCTGCTGTCAAGTCCGGCATTCTTCAATTTCTCCGTCGTATTATAAAAAGGCTGGAATGGTTCCATGAGTGTCTCCCTGTGTTCTGAAGCAGGTTCCATTTCCGGGTGAGGAATATTGTAGTTACCGTTAAAATAGGCCGGCTTTCCGAAAACAATGTATTCCTGGTCAGGTTGCAGTCCTGCGAGCACCCATTTGATTCCTTTGAACCAAATAAGCTCGATGCGGCCCGAACTGTCCGATAAGATGGCAGAGAGCCTTTCTGATCCTGGTTTCCCCAGCTTTTGTATCCCTGTGATCCTTCCTTTGACCTGCACATAAACCTGATCATCCTGTACGTCGCAGATCCTTGTAAATTTGCTGCGGTCGACATAGCGGAAAGGATAATAGGTCAGTAAATCTCCAAAAGAACTGATCTCTAACTCTTTCTTGAGCAGGAGTGCCCTTTTGGGTCCTACCCCTTTCACAAATTCAACAGGGCGGTTCCAGAATTCCACGAAGGCCATAACATCGGGTATTGGACAAAATTATCAAAAAAAAAGCCGGATTTTATCAATATCCGGCTTTCCGATCAAGGGTGTTTAATGACTAGAACTCCCAGAGATCATGTTCAACCGTAAACAGGTTGTTCTGTATTCTCTCTGACTCCAGCAAGGCATCCAGTCCCGTAGCGTATTCACTGATGGTCCTGTCATAAACATTTTTCTCCTTGATGATATAACTGTCGAACATTCTTTTCCAGAATATGTCCTCGAAACTTCTCCTTTCAGCGTCATTAAACCTGTTAAAGACTTCAGCCTGGGCAAGTACCGGCCTGATATCGGGATAATACAACCAGAACATCGGGTTGGTGTACTTTTCGGTCGCGCTTTTCACCACATCCCTCAGGGGACAGATTCCGATGATCCTGACATCCATCTGAGAACGCTGTTTATCGAAGAACCAGTCCTCCTTAACACGGATCTTCTTGATTTCCTGAGTATTAAACTCATTCACGAAAACGGTGTCCACAAAAGTGCCATCAGGTCTTTCAAAATCCTGCACAGTATCCACGCTGCTCACTGCTTTAAGGATCTCCTGATAGGTTAGCGGAATGGTGAACTCATCGGTGGGGGTGAACTGATAGGCAGTGATGGTACCTTCTTTTAAGGCTTCCATGATCACCGTCATAAAGTTCCTCCAGCCATTATGAGGTTCTTCCGGATAGTAAAACTGATGGTTAATTTTCTGGCGAAAATCGATAACCCTCCAGATCCTGTTTTGCCAAAGCACATCAGCCTCTCTGAGGTGTGCATAAGGAATGGGCATCCGGTTTTGGGTGTGTGCTTTGTCGTACCCCCCATCTCTGGGAGGACTGTCCATGACCTGGGAAAAAGCCACAGTAGGCATACCCAGTGAGGCGAACAGCAGAGCGATAATCAAAATGTGCCTTTTCATATTCTGAAAATAAGAGCTGTTATTTTATTTCATAAGATAACGTGGGCAACCTACGTGTAGTACCGTCGGGGCCGGTAACCTTGATGTTATCGATCCAGAATCTTTGACCATGCCTGGCATTCCTGATAATGCTGACCACATCCTCAGGGAAACGGGCACCGTTACAGTTTTTCTGGAAATAATCTCCTTTCTGGAGGTAGGCGAAGGTAAAGGACTGAACGGTAAAGTTCATGTCGAAGTCGAACCCTTCAGGCATAGCTACCTTCACGAAGGAGGCGGCCATTTGTGAGGCACCGATTTGAGGATCCTTAACACCACCTACGGAAGCAACAGGGTCGGGAACCCTCTTGACTCTGAATTTCACACTACCCATGCTTTTAGACTGGGTACCATCCCCTGCAGTCACAGAGATCAGGGCTTCTTTTCCCATAGCATCTTTGGTAACATTAACGATCCAGTCTTTTCCGGTTGCATCACGACGCAGGCTTCCAAGGTTGATAGTCGGTCGGATCTTTTCTGTTGGGACACCGGGTACTGAGATCGAAACGGGATTATCCACACCAATATAAAATACATTCATTTTGGTGGCAGAAACGGTAAGAGAAGGTCTGGCAACCACATACTCATCCTTGAAATAGTAACGGTTCGTAAGGCCGGTAGGTGTTTTCACCATGATCACGCCGGCATATTTTCTGATGCCTTCTCCTCCTGCAGGTATATTGATATTGACCAGTCCGTTCACTCCTTCGAGTGGTTTTGCAGATTTGATATTAGCATCTGTAATAGTATCGGCCCCTTCGAGGATATAAACTTCAGGAGCAGATTTGGTATCGTAAGCAGCCACGAAAACCTCTGCTTTATACTCTTCACCCTGGAAGATATACCTCGTTTCAGGAACGACTTTGGCGTTAATCTTGTCGAACTTGAAGTCTTCAGCCGTTATGGAAGAGAAAAGGTGGTTCACCACATCGAATTCAATAGTTTGGACTTCGTTAATGAACTTATTGAGCAAAGTGATGTCGGCGGCAAGAATGGTATGATAGAAGTGGTGCATTTCCCAGTTCTGTGTTTTTCTGTCGGCATCCCGGAAAGGTCCGACCAGGTCGAGTCCCATCTTAAAGTCTTTTCTTGCGCCTTCATTCACGAGGGCCAACATATTCTTTTTATACTCTTCCAGGGCCAGTTTCAGTGTCCTGGCTTTACCTGCTGATCCGTCCTGTGAGTTGCCAATAAAAAAGTTAGTTGGTTCATCATACTTGTCGCGGGTTGAGACATCTTGCAACTGCAGAGAAAGAATTGGGATAGAGTCGGTGGGTTTAGCGGGGTTTGGGCGATACTCCACTTTATAATATTTAGCTACCGCCTTTGCTGAGTCGACGCCTTCTGAGGCCATCACCACCCTTAGTTTCAGGTGTTCAATATATTTAATGAGGTTATCAGCGTTCTGTGATGCTTTTTGTGCTTTTTCCCAGAAGGGCCGCACTTTATCCTGGTTGAGAGCGTACTGTTGCTTGAACTTTTCCAAAGTCCAGTCGATCTTCCCTGCAAAGCTTTTATTGGTAGAAACCATTCCCTGGTTCACAATAATAAATGCTTTGAGGATTTCGACAGAAACATTAAGTGCAAGGAGTGCAGTCAAAACCAGATACATCATGGAGATCATCTTTTGCCTCGGTGTTTCCTTGTATCCAGCCATTGCGAATTAAATTTCGGTTAAGTACTGCGAGTCGTTAATTGTTATTTACCAAGGTTCACATTCATGGCAGCCAACATGTTACCGTACACCTTGTTGAGTGCTGCCACATTCTGTGCGAGTACCTCGACCCCTTGCTTGTAATTAGAGGTTTGTTCAATAGAATCGTTCAGGTTTTTCAGGAACAGGGTGTATCTATCCTGGAATTCCTGCGAAAGCTGGGTCTGCTTTTCGTTGGATTTAAGCTGCAACTCATACATGGAGTTCAAGGCAGAAAGGTTACCCGAAATATTCTGAAGCTGCTGCAGGTAGGTGCTTCCCTGGATAGAACTAAAGTCAAGAGCGGCTGCAGATTTTGACAGTACCTCGGCTGATTTCACATAGTTATCCTGAAGCAATTTAGCAGATTCGGCTGCGGCTTTCATGTTGCCAACCAGTTCTTTGGTGGCACCCAGGTCGTTCTTCATCGACTCTGTGGCACTGACATAAGCATTGGCAAGACTTGAAGCTGAAGTGGAAGCCTTTTTGAGGTTACTGTAGTATTCCTCTGATGCAACATTCTCCTGATTCAGAATTTCTGATTTCTTCTGATAGGCATTGTTCAGCGTGCCAACAGAAGTGGTGGCTGCCTTAACGTTTTTCACATAGTCTTCAGTAACAACAGCAGCATTGGTCACGTCAGTAAGTTTTGATGTGTTGTCGCTGAGGTTTTGCAAGCCTTTACTGAGACTATTGATTAAATCTGGCCCTATTTTCGCGTCTGACAGCATTTTATCCAGTTCCTTGGTCAGGTCCTTATTCTTGATAGGTACTTCGGTTTCTGCGCCGTGGTACATACCGGCCAATTCCGGATAAACAAGGCTCCAATCAGGCTCTACATAAGGAGGTTCAAAGGCGGAGAAGAAGAAGATCGTTGCTTCTGTCCCCAATCCCACAATCAACATCGCGTTAGCACCTGTATAGTGATTAATTTTAAAAAGTGCTCCCAGAATTACGACAGATGCCCCCCAGCCGTAAAGCTTTGACATGAAGTTTTTAAAATTCTTACTTCTAACTAAACTGTTTAGCCCCATAGTGATAGAAATAAATTAGTTATTAATAATGATGATTTGATAGTTTCGTCTTGATTATCTACTAGTTATAAACATTCGAGGAAGTACTGGGATTATCATCTTTCTGACGACCCAGGTAGGTCTGGACACAACGGAAACCTATGTAGCATTTCGAGGTATCCTGATATTCATAGCTTCTGGCATTCACCTGCAGGAAATATCCCACATCTTTCCATGAGCCACCCCTGATCACTTTCCTTTTCAGTACATAGTGATCTGATTCCTTGGCATTGTATTCATAGGCCTGGTTGAGGTCCCAGGTGAAGTTAAAGGCCGATTCATCAAAAGCATCGTTACACCATTCGGAAACATTTCCTGACATATCGTAAAGGCCGAAGTCATTCGGGGCATAATGTCCCACGATCACCGTCTGAATACCTCCATCATCAATATAATTTCCACGAAGTGGTTTATAGTTACCCAGGAAACAGCCTTCAGTATTGCGGATGTAAGGACCTCCCCAGGGATAGGGACTTAAGGCCAGGCCACCCCTAGCAGCCCATTCCCATTCTGTCTCGTTGGGAAGCCTGAAATCGTTGTAGATCGCTTCATTCTGTTGTTTCAGGTAGCTGTTTTGCAATTGGGAACGCCAGACACAAAATGCCTTGGCCTGTTTCCAGCTTACACCTACCACAGGGTAATGGTCATAAGCAGGGTGCCAGAAATATTTCATGGTCATGGGTTCATTATACGAATAGGCATAGTCGTGAATCCAGGCAAGGGTGTCGGGATAAACATTGATAACCTCTTTACGGATATATACTGAGCGGTCTTTTAAACCCTGGGGCCTGTTATTCAACCCGCCGGCCTCATTGTTGCCCGGGGTGGTAAAGTCTTTTCTTGCAGCTGACTTGAGGTCGATCCAGTAATATTCGAAATTCAGTTTTCTGGTGTCAAATTGTTTTGCCCGGTAAAATCTCTCGTGCTCGGGTAGATACATTTCATTCAGGACTTCCCTGTTAGCCTGATCTTCATAGTCCAGGTCGGCAGACCAGTCAATAAAAGGAGGATCCCAGGGTTCCCCGTACTCATTTTCAGAGATCAGGTAATCTTCGGGAGCCTGGTCACCTAATAGTTTACGGGCGATGGAGTCCCTGACCCAGAAAACGAACTGCCGGTACTCGTTGTTGGTGATTTCCGTTTCATCCATATAAAAGGCCTGGACGGTCACGGTTTTTGGCTGAAACACCATGGCATAGGGTACGTCCTGGTCACCAGAACCCATGGTATAACTGCCTGCCGGAACGAATACCATTCCAAACGGATCCGGCTGGAAGAAGGGATCACGGTCCTGGACACCAATGAGCTCTCCGTTACCGGAATTTTTACACCCTCCCAGGGCAATGCCAATCAGTAGAATAAACAACAGTCGTTTCATATGACGTGAGTTTTTTTCAAAGTTTAGAGGAACCGGGTATTCCTGTATGATCTCCTTGGTTTTTCGATAATGATCTTAAAACAATAACCGGCCATGATCTCGTGACTTCCCATACTTCCTGCACGGGCCAGTTTTGATGTAGTTATATCGTAGGAATATCCAAGTTTGAAGTTTTTATAGTGCACACCGAGGAGAATGGCAATGGCATCCTGAACTCTGTATGTAACGCCACCCCAGAATTTATTATTGTACCGGACGATGGCATTGATGTCGTATTGCAGGGTTGCACCGTCTGACTTAATAAGCAGGGCCGGATCAATTTCAAATTCAGGGAAATCAGGAAGGGGATACTCATATCCGGCTGTCAGGAAATAATGACGTTTGAGGGAATAATCGGCCGTTCCGATGGGTTTGGCCGAACCGGCAAGTTGTACCGAAGAAATGCCGATATGGTACTGGCCCGGAACTTTGTAAAAAGCCCCGAATCCGAAGTCGGTATAGAAACTGCTTTCCTTGGCCGAACTTTTCAGGAGTTCGTCATCTGTATCAATGGGTTTGAACTTGGAAAAATCCAGTGACTTGTCAAGGAACCCGACCTGGGCACCGAAGGCAAGGATTCCGTTTCCAAGGTTAAAACGATAGGCATAGTTCAGCCTGACTCCAATACTCTTTTCATAACCCAGCTGGTCCTGAAAAATCGTGGCTCCCAGTCCGCCATGGAGAAGATTCACCGGTGCATCCAGCGAAACAAGCATGGTCTTCGGGGCAACACTGTACCCATCCGGATCTTTCAGGCCGAACCATTGCTGACGGGCCAGACCCGTAAAGCAGATCGCATCATTGCTGCCCGCAAAACCCGGGTTGAAAGTCAAGTGGTTGTACATAAAATGAGTGAACTGTGCCTCCTGCTGTGCCGCTGCCTGATAGCCCAGAACACCAATAAAAATGAGGGCGCCGAGTAATTTTTTCATGATAAAGCGCTTCAAAAAGGGTGGTAAAGTAACAACTTTTTTCTGATATTCACAAAAAATAGCAAAGTTTTTCTCCCTTGTTTGACAGGCCATTGAGCAAATAAAACTGTTAAAAACACTGCTGTTTATACCCTTCTGTATCTGAAAAGGTTTCAACCTGCTTTCGGGTTCTTAACAACATATTCACCAATACAACATATAAACAGGAGGATGAAAACCTGTTGCCGTTAAATAAGAGATTAAAAACGAGGAGGGTTGCCTTAAAACCGTTCTACTTTCCGAATAATTTCATGATATCGTTCCCGTTGGCAAAGACGAGCAGGGCAAGAAGCAGCACCATTCCCACGATCTGCGCATATTCCAGGAATTTATCACTGGGCTTTTTACCCGTTATCATCTCAAACAAAAGAAATAATACATGGCCCCCATCCAGGGCAGGTATGGGGAGAACGTTAAGAATAGCCAGCATGATGGATAAAAACGCAGTCAGGCTCCAGAAAGAATGCCAGTCCCAGACAGAGGGAAAAATACTACCGATGGAGATGAATCCTCCTACCGACTCATAGGCCTTCACTTCCTTGGAAAACAATAATTTAAGCTGCTTGAGGTAATTGTCTATTCCCTGAAAAGCTTTGACCACCCCTGCCGGTATGGCCTGGAAAAAATTGTATTTCTTTTCTCTGTATTGAAAGTAATAATCCAGGTCTTTGTTAAAGATCCCGATATAACCTTCGACCGTAACCTGGACCTTTCTTGCCAGTGTATCGTTCTCCCTGACAAATTGAATCTCGATATTCTGCCCTTTATGCCTGAGGATTTCCTCCCTGAAGGTTTGATAAAACCCGGCTTCCTTGCCATTAATACCGAGAATACGGTCACCGATCTGCATTCCGGCCTTTTTTGCCGGAGAAGGGTCGGAAAAACGGTCGATGATAAAAGGCACCCTGAAACTGATGAATCCTTCCGATTTATGTTTCAGGATACTGGATATGAATCCTTCGGGAACCCTGACCGTCTCCATCTTCCCTTCCCTGAGCACCTGGATGGCAGAAGCCTTTTCGAGGATGATGAACCCGGGGATCTTAAAAAAGTCATCAATCTGTTTTCCATCAATGGATATGATCTGGTCACCGTTCCGAAGACCCATTCTTTGGCCGAGGGAGTCGACAGAGATGCCATATTTATTTACCTCAGAGGTCGGCAGGTATTTTTCACCCCACATCAACAGCATCACCCAGTAGATCACGATAGCCAGGAACACGTTGACGAGCACTCCACCAAGCATGATGATCAGACGCTGCCAGGCTGGTTTGGACCTGAACTCCCAGGGTTGGGGCTCCTGTTTCATCTGTTCTTTATCGAGTGATTCATCGATCATCCCGGAGATCTTCACATATCCGCCCAGGGGAAGCCAACCCAGTCCGTAGGTGGTCTCCCCTTTTTTAATCTTCAAGATTGAAAACCAGGGATTGAAAAAGATATAGAATTTCTCTACACGTGTCTTAAAGAGCCGGGCAGCAAAAAAATGACCCATTTCATGCACAATGACCAGGATAGAGAGGCTTAAAAGCAGTTGTGCGGTTTTAATCAGTATTTCCATGGACTATCAGGTATTCATGAGTTGATGAGTGATCACCCTGGTTTCGTGGTCGGTATGGATGAGATCCTCGAGACCGGGATGCTTAATTAAAGGAACAAGCTGAAGACTTTGTTCAATGAGGGAAGGGATTTCCAGAAAACCAATTTTGTTTTTCACAAATCCCTGTATGGCAATTTCGTTGGCGGCGTTAAGGACACAAGGTGCGTTCCCGCCTTTTTCGATGGCATGGTACGCCAGGCTCAGGTTGGGGAAGCTTTCGAAATCAGGCTTCTCAAAGGAAAGAGTCTTGTACTCCTCCAATAAAAGTCTTGGATACGTGGTAGTCAGTCTTTCAGGGTAAGACAGGGCATAGAGGATGGGAAGCTTCATGTCAGGAATTCCCATTTGTGCTTTGACGGAGCCATCCTTAAACTGGACCAGGGAGTGAATGACCGACTGGGGATGAATGAGCACATCGATTTTAGACGGGGGCAAACCAAACAACCAGTGCGCCTCGATCATCTCCAGTCCCTTGTTCATCAGGGAAGCTGAATCGATAGTGACTTTGACGCCCATTTTCCAGTTTGGATGTACCAGGGCCTGGGCAGGAGTGACATGGCGGAGTGCTTCTTTGTCCATGCCTCTGAAGGGTCCACCCGAGGCGGTAAGTAAGAGTTTCTCCACATGATCGGGATGTTCCCCGGTAAGGCACTGAAAGATGGCACTGTGTTCTGAATCCACCGGCAGAATGGGGACACTCCTTTCTTTGACGGCCCGGTCGACCAGGTGACCACCCACCACCAGTGTTTCTTTGTTGGCCAGGGCGATCCTTTTCCCTGATTCAACGGCCTTGAGCGTCGGTCTGAGACCTGCAAAACCTACCAGGGCAACCAGCACCAGGTCTATGGTTTCCATTTCCATGAGATCGGTCACCGACTGATCCCCGGCAAAAACCTTGATACCTTCAGACTGCAATGCTTCTGCTGCCTGGTCATACAGATCCTCATTCTGTATCACTACGGCATTGGGCCTGAATTCCAGCGCCTGCACAATCAGTAAGGCCACATTGTTTCCAGCCGTGAGCAACTCCACCTCAAATTCCGCGGGATGGGAGCGTACGACCTCGAGGGCCTGAGTACCTATAGATCCGGTGGAACCCAGTATGGCTATTCGTGTGGGCATCAGCTAAAAGGAGATATAATCTTTGGGATTGACCGGATTCCCGTTGTACCAGAGTTCAAAATGAAGATGAGGGCCCGAGGAAAGCTCGCCGCTCCCTCCGACAAAGGCAATAGGCTCGCCGGCTTTGACATAAGCCCCCAGCTTTTTCAGAAGGGAAGCATTATGCTTGTATACGGTGATCAGGTTTTCCTGATGTTGTATGCCGATGGTATACCCCGTCCCCAGAGTCCAGTCAGCAAAGATGACCCTGCCATCAAGCGACGCCTTGACAGCTTCATTTTTCTTAGCCACAATATCAATTCCGTAATGCAGGTTGACCGGATCATAATTATTAGTCACATATCCTTTCAGAGGACTGAAAAACAGAAAGTTATTCAGTGTACTGGCCTGAGGTTTCCCTTCGGGCTTAATACTGTACTTATCTGCATTTTCCATTTCGGCTCTCAGGCTCGAATCGGCAGAGGATGTTTTCAGGGTGATATTCTTGTAATTCTTGACAGTATCCACCATTTCCGGCAGTGCATCGACCATCTCACGTCCCGATATCACATTTTTCAGGTTGTAAATGAACAGGTCTTTATCCTTCATGGCTTGTTCAAGGGAATCAGCTTTTTGTTGCAACCGGTAGATATTAATTTTCCCGGTGACACTGGCATATCCGGGAATATACTCCCTGAGGGGCGTAAAAGCAATTAAAAGAGTGGTGACAAAGATGAGAAATATGGATAATGTTCCCAGAGCCACAAAAACATTCAGGGTGGAAAGGCGAAATGAGAATTTTTCCGCAAAGGTCTCGTCATTAAGGATTACCAGGCGATATTTAAGACGTATTTTCGAGAACCAGTTCCTGCGGTTTTTTTTATTTTTTTCATCAGCCATCAGGCCCAATATTGAGGGATTTCGAAAAAATAAAATAATTTTGCAAAGTTAGAGTTAATAACAAGCCCTGAATCAATTTCATACGATTCGGCTTCATTAATTTGTCCTCTCAATATCAAGGAATTGGTTTACAGAACTTTATACAAATCCGGGTACTGGCTTTTAGTCTTGTTGATGTTATGGATCCTGCCCGGATGCTCCACCAAGAAAAACGGTTTCACCAGGCGGGTGTACCATAACCTCACTTCCCATTACAATGGATATTTTAACGGTAAGGAAGCCTTAAAGGATGCCCAGTCCGACCTGGCCAAGAATGTCCTTGATAACTACCTGAAAATCTTACCGGTAGTCAATTATGGCACCAAGGAGAATGTACAGATGATCTCCCCTAACCTTGACCGTACCATTGCAAAAGCCTCGATGGTCATCCAGAGACATTCCATCTATGTGAGGAATGTAGAGCATATCAGGTGGATCGACGATGCCTATATGCTGATCGGCAAGGCCGATTTTTACAAGCAGGATTACCGCACAGCTTTAAGCACTTTTGATTTTATCCAAAAGAGGTATAAGACCAGTGAAACAAGGTTTGATGCCCAGATCTGGATGGCCAAATGCAATACCCAGCTAAAAGAATACAACACTGCCGTTACCCTGCTGGATGATCTTCAGAACAAGCTGGATAAGAAGAACCTCGGAGGCAGCCTCCAGCGTGACCTTGACTTGGCTTACACTGAGGTTTACCTGAACCAGGAGAACTACGGTCCGGCTGAAGAGTACCTGATGAAGACCCTGGCATTTCATCATTCCAAGAACCAGAAAGCCCGGTTGTATTTCATCCTGGGCCAGATACAGCAGATGCGGGGACAGCTTGTCAGCGCTTCCGGCAACTACCATAAGGTGATCCGCTCGAATCCTCCCTATGAACTGGCTTTTAATGCGCGTATCAACATGGCAAAATGTTACGACGCCAGTAAAGGAAATTCAAAGGATATAGTGAAAGTCCTGAAGAAGATGTTAAAGGACGAGAAAAACAAGGACTACCTCGACCAGGTCTATTATGCCCTGGCTGAGATTGCCGCCAAAGACGGAGATAGTTCCATGGTGAAAGAATACCTGAAAGGGTCCGTCGCCAACAGTACCCGCAACAAATACCAGAAAGGAATTTCCTCACTGAAACTTGCGAATATTTATTATCGTGAGCCGGTTTACCCGGATGCCCAGGCATATTATGATACAGCAGTGCAATCACTGCCCACAGAATATCCTGATTTACTGAATGTTAAAAAAAGAGCTGAGGTTCTCAACGACCTTGTTAAATACCTGAATATTGTAGAAAGGGAAGACAGTCTCCAGCGGCTGGCCAAGATGCCTGAGTCAGAAAGGAATAAGGTCATTGATGGCATCATTAAGAAGCTGGGTGAAGAAGAAGCAAAGAAACAGAGAGAGGAATCGGAAAGGGCACAGGGAATGGCCCTGATGTACCGAAACAGACAGGGTACGGCAGGCGGCATGAATAACCAGGGAGGCAGTGGTGCCAACTGGTATTTCTATAACCCGGGCACCCTTTCTTTTGGATTCACCGAATTTGAAAAAAAATGGGGCAAAAGGAAGCTGGAAGACAACTGGCGATTGTCAGACAAACAGGCAGTCGCTGATTTTGACCAGCTGGGAGAAGCCCAGGTTGCAGATTCAACCGAGGGTGACAGTCTGAACAAGCTCTCCACCGATCCCAAAGACAAGAAGACTTACGAGCAGAACATTCCGCTGACCGATCAGCAAATGGCCAAGTCGGTGAGCAAACTGAAAGATGCCCTTTACAACCTGGGCAGTATATATTATTATGGGTTGTCTGATTTTCCTCCCTCGGTCGAATCCTATGAGTCCCTGCTGAAAAGATATCCTGATGATACCACTTATTATCTGAAGTCTTGTTACAACCTCTACGAGATGTGCAAAGCAGAAGGCGAAAATGCCAAGGCTGAGCACTATAAAAATCTGATAATCACAAGGTTCCCTGAATCTGATTTTGCAAAGATCATTAAGGACCCACAATATAAGTATGAGCTGGCCGCCAGGAAAAACAAGGCTGCCAACTTATATAAAGACACCTACCTGGCCTACCAGAATGAAAACTATCGTCAGGTGCTCAACTACTGTAAAGAAGCAAGAGCACAAACCAACGACAAGGTACTGTTGTCAAAGTTTGATTACCTGCAGACGATCGCTTCGGGAAAGATACAGGGGAAAGACTCCCTGATCAGTGGTCTGTCGCGATTTATCCGTCAGTATCCCAATGCGGACCTCAAACCCAAAGCCCAGGATATTCTGGATCAGTTAAGAGGGAAAGACAGCCTGGCCGTGGCTCCTGATACTCCCGGAGAAAAGCCAAAAGTCACCAGCAAGAACTTCACCGTCAACCCGGAAGCCATCCATCTGTATGTGATCATTGCCGACATGAAGAAGATCAACGTCAATGCCTTAAAGCTCAGGGTATCCGATCACAACCTCAAATATGCCAGTCTGGAAAAACTGACCACCAGCAGTCTCTATCTCGATGACACCCACCAGATCATCAGTGTCAGCAGCTTCACCACCCAGGATAAAGCAATGAACTACATGATCGGCGTAAAAGCCGACAACTATGTCTTTTCAGGCAGCAAACCCGGCGACTATGAAGCCTTTGTCATCACTGTTGACAACTATTCCATTCTGTATAAGAATAAGGATGTGGAAGCCTATCTCAACTTCTACAAGGACAATTATCCACAGAATTAAAATATTTCGGGTAATTTTTTTTCTGCAGATTTCATTTCCAAAGATTTATTACTATTTTTGCTTACCGCTCTGAAAAGGGAGGTTAGGTTTGTTTATATTAAATCCAACATATCATGGCTAAAACTGAAATGGAATCCCCTTCCATCAACTTACTGGGAACAGGAACCTCCGTCAAGGGCAACATCATTTCGGCAGGTGATATCCGCATTGATGGCACCCTGATCGGATCCATACAATCAAAAGGAAAGGTGGTCGTTGGCCCCACTGGTATTGTAGAAGGAGAGATTATCTGCCAGAATGCCGACATGTCTGGCAATATTAAAGCACATATCACCGTGACTGAGTTGCTTACTCTTAAGTCGACTTCACGGCTGGTAGGTGATGTAAAAACAAGCAAGCTGGCCATTGAGCCGGGAGCCATGTTCACCGGTTCCTGCAAAATGGAAGCCATGGGCATCAAAGAAACCCCGCCACCGGTACTGAATGAAATCCCAAAAGTCAAAGAAACCGTTACTCCATAACTACTTCAGGTATTCCAGTATCGGGTTGCAGATGCTTACCATCATCCTGTTGGGTGTTTACCTGGGGCTCAGGATCGATGGCTGGATCAACAAAGATTCTTATCTTTTCACCATTATATTGTCGTTGGGCTCGGTAATACTGGCTATTTATATTGTCACGAAAGACCTTATGAAAAAATGACAAGCAGGAGCAGCCAGCTTTTTTTCAGTTTTACAAGGAACCTGATCCTTTATACCGGGATCATTGCTGTTCTTGCCATCATCATCAACCATTATCTGCCCTTTCGCTGGAGGACCCCCGCACTGCCTTACCTGATCCTGCTCTTTTTTTCCATTAACATCGTGATCCACTATGTCCTTCTTAAAGCTTCAGAAAAAAAAATCTCGGGTTTTGTGAATTACTACCTGGTGACTACGCTGGTAAAACTCTCACTGTATATTCTTGTGCTGGTGGTTTATATTTATTGGCATCGTTCGGATGCTCTTGCCTTCGGGGTCACATTCTTTATCCTGTACCTCCTGTACACTTTATTTGAAGTCTACTCCCTTACCCGGTTTCGTTATCATCAAATAAGCAATGATCCTGGGCCAAAGGCTCGGGATGATTCATCAGGAACTTCTGTGTCCTGATCCGAAATTCTCTCCGCTTATTCTTTTTTAAGAAGATGTTTTAAAGCATCTTCGATCTTTGGAAAATGGAAGGAAAATCCAAGATCAGAGATCTTCCTGGGTACGACAGCTGCACCGTTTGAAAGAGTCACGCTTCCTTTCCCGAACATAAGCTTAAGCACCCAGAGCGGAATGGAAAGAAAGGCAGGCCTTTGTAAAACCTTGGCAAGCGCAGCAGTAAACTGCCTGTTCGTGATGATCTGTGGCGAAACCAGGTTCGCAACACCTTTCAGATCTTTCCTGTCGACTGCGAACTGGAATGCCCTCACCACATCATCCAGATGCACCCAGGGAAAATACTGTTTCCCGGACCCGATGCGGGCACCCAGACCTGCCTTGAACGAAGGCAGCAGTTTCTTCAAGGCCCCGCCCTGGTCATCGAGGACGACCCCTAAGCGGAAGATCACCACCCTGCATATATCTTCAGCAGAAAAAGCTTCTTTCTCCCAAGCCTGACACAATTTCCCCAGAAATGCACCCGACAGCATGGCATTGGTCTCAGAATATGGGCCTCCATCTTCGTAGATACCCGTGGCCGATACAGATATGAACAATCCCAGGGGATCCTGCATGTGATGAAATGCTTTTACCAGCTGCTGCGTAGTCTGTATGCGACTGTCAAACATTTCTTTCATGTTGGATGGTGTCCATCGCCTGATGATGGGAGAACCTGAAAGGTTAACCACCACCTGGCAACCCTCCAGCATCCGGGCCAGGCCTTCCGTCTCCCCAAAGACTGACCTCCTTTCCAGCAATCGTACCTCCCAGCCCTGGGAAACAAACGCATCCTTCAGTCTTGAACCGATCAAACCGCGGTGACCGGTCAGTGCCATTACTTTTTGAGCATTCATCATCCAAACATACGCAAACAGAACCAAATTTCAAAATGAAGTTTATTACTGATACATAATTCACATTATCAATGCTTTAACCCGGGTATCGGAATCAATGATTGACAATATGCCCAATCTCACTACTTTTGCATCACTAATCCTGGCTTCATTCACTTTACTTTTTCACTACCATGGACGAAAACAAAGGAAAAAAACTCATCATCAATGATTTCCCACCAGTAACTACAAAAGAATGGGAAGACACCATCCTGGCCGACCTCAAAGGGGCCGACTATGAGAAGAAACTGGTATGGAAAACTTATGACGGCATGGCTGTCAGGCCTTATTACCGGGCCGAAGATCTTGAAACCCTGAATATCAGCGAGGTGCTGCCCGGACATCCGCCTTACACCAGGGGGGCCAAACCTGGTTCAAACCGCTGGGAAATCCGTCAGGACATACCGGGCGTCGATCCAAAAGAAATATCTTCCCTTGCAGTCAACAACGTTAAACGTGGAGTGACCGCTATCGGCATTCATGCCTCCCGGCTCAAAGAGATCGCTGACCTGGAGTCCCTGTTCGCGGAAATGAATCCTGAAAAAACCGGATTCCACTTTCATTCCTGTCCGGATTACCATGTACTCACCGACCTGTTGATCACCTATTTTGAACGGCATGGCCTGGATAAGAAAAAGCTGAAAGGTTCTTTTCAATACGATCCTCTGTCGGAACTCGTCCTCAGTGGCAGTCTGGCCAGGTCCTGGGAAGAAGAAATGCAGTTACTGGCAGGACTCATCAGGAAGGTCCGGTCCCATTTTCCCGGTCTCAGACCCTTGAATCCTCAACCCGTACATTTTCACAACGCAGGTTCGTCGCTGGTCCAGGAATTAGCCTTCGGACTGGCTGCCGGTAACGAATACCTTGCCGGACTTACCGATGCCGGTTTGGACCCGGAGGAAATCCTTCCTTCCATGATGTTCTCTTTTGCCGTCGGTTCCGATTATTTTCCGGAAATCGCCAAACCCAGGGCTGCCAGACAGCTGTGGTACGAAATAGTGAGCCATTATGGTGATGGTCAGGTACAACCCGCTGCCATGTATATCCACTCTGGGACAAGCACCTGGAATATGACGCTTTATGATCCTCATGTTAACATACTCCGGACCACTACCGAGGTGATGGCTGCCGCACTGGGGGGTGCAGATTCGATCAGCGTCATTCCTTTTGATGCTGCTTTCCGGGTACCGGATGAATTTTCGATGCGCATAGCCAGAAACCAGCAGATCATCATCCAGGAAGAAGCCTACCTGGGGAGTATCGTTGATCCCGGTGCCGGATCCTATTATATTGAATATCTGACAGATACTATGAAGAACCTGGCCTGGGAACTTTTCACACAGGTGGAAGAAAAGGGTGGTTTTATCCATTGTTTTCAGCAACATTTCATCCAGGATTCCATCCACCAGGTAAAAGAACAACGGTTACAAGACATCACTGCCAGGAAAACGACCATTCTGGGGACCAATCAGTATCCGAACCTGAAGGAGAATATGTTACCGAAGATTCAACCTGATGTCTATTACCATCCATCGATGACGGCTTCCGGCGACGCCATCCCCTTAAGCAGAGGGTCAGAGCTGCTGGAGTATATCCGGCTGGACACTGAGAAACACATTGACGGCGGTGCCGGAAGGCCTGTTGTGTTCCTTTTTAATATTGGCAATCTGGCCATGCAAAAAGCCAGGGCAAATTTTATAACCAATTTCTTCGGCTGTGCCGGATTTGAGATCATCGACAACCCCGGGTTCGAATCCATCACAGATGGTGTCGAAGCCTGCCTGGATAAACGGCCGGAGATCGTTGCTGTCTGCAGTTCAGATGAAGAATATCCCTCGCTGGTGCCTGAAATCTGCACCCAATTGAAAGCCAAAGGGTACACAGGGAAGACCCTGGTGGCCGGTTACCCTAAAGACCATATTGAAGCACTTAAGGATGCAGGTGTTTATGAGTTTATTCACATTCGCTGCCCTCTTCCTGCCACGCTTATTCAATTCCAGAAAATACTCGGCATTCCCTCTTCCATTAACTCTTAACATTACTTGTCGACATGAGACCGAAATTCAGCAAACCAATACCACAGGGCAGGCAGGGCAACCAACATGCTCCTTCTGCCTTTTCAGAAGGAACTGACCCTCAGTCCTCCTGGATGACACCCGAGCAGATACCGGTACGTGCCTTTTATACCAGGAAAGATCTGGAAGGCATGGAACACTTGCAGTATGCGGCCGGATTACCTCCTTTTCTCCGTGGACCCTATTCGACGATGTACGTCATGCGTCCCTGGACCATCAGGCAATATGCCGGGTTCTCCACTGCAGAGGAATCCAATGCCTTTTACCGTCGCAACCTCGCAGCCGGACAGAAGGGGCTCTCCGTTGCCTTTGACCTTGCCACCCACCGAGGGTATGATTCAGACCATGAAAGGGTGGTCGGTGATGTTGGCAAAGCCGGGGTGGCCATTGATTCTATATTGGACATGAAGATTCTTTTCGACCAGATTCCTCTTGATGTGATGTCGGTCTCCATGACTATGAACGGGGCTGTTCTTCCCATCCTTGCCTTTTACATCGTTGCCGCTGAAGAGCAAGGGGTTCCCATGGAAAAGCTCTCCGGCACCATCCAGAACGACATCCTGAAGGAGTTCATGGTCAGGAATACTTATATCTATCCACCGAGTCATTCCATGAAGATCATTGCCGATATTTTTGAATTTACCTCCAGGAACATGAAGAAATTCAACAGTATCAGCATCAGCGGTTATCACATGCAGGAGGCCGGCGCCACAGCCGACATTGAACTGGCTTATACGCTGGCCGACGGAATGGAATACCTGAAGGCAGGTGTTGCTGCCGGAATTCCCATCGACCATTTTGCTCCCAGGCTTTCCTTCTTCTGGGCTTCCGGGATGAATCACTTTATGGAGATTGCCAAGATGAGAGCTGCCCGTATGTTATGGGCCAAGATCGTCAAGCAATTCCATCCTAATGATCCTAAATCCCTGGCATTGAGGACGCATACTCAGACTTCGGGCTGGAGTCTCACCGAACAGGATCCTTTCAACAATGTGACCCGGACTTGTGTAGAAGCGCTTGCTGCTGCTCTCGGACATACCCAGAGCCTCCATACTAATGCCCTGGATGAGGCCATTGCCCTGCCCACCGACTTCTCAGCCCGGATCGCCCGGAATACACAGATTTATCTTCAGGAGGAAACCAATATCTGTAAAGCGGTTGATCCCTGGGCAGGGTCCTATTTTGTGGAGACATTGACCCATGAGCTGGCCCACAAAGCCTGGGCCCTGATCCAGGAGGTGGATGAATTGGGAGGAATGGCCAAAGCTATTGAGACAGGTATCCCGAAGATGCGTATCGAAGAAGCCTCGGCAAGAAAACAGGCAAGAATTGATTCAGGCAAGGAAGTGATTGTAGGGGTCAACCGTTATCGTCTTGACAAAGAGGATCCCATCGACACCCTGGAAGTGGACAACACAGCCGTGAGGGAGTCACAGATCAGGCAGCTGGAGAAACTGCGCGGGGAAAGAAATGAAAATGAGGTACAGGAAGCATTGGATGCCCTTACCCGTTGTGCCGGCTCCGGAGAAGGGAACCTGCTGGCCTTGTCTATTGATGCAGCCAGGAAAAGAGCCTCGCTGGGCGAGATCTCTTATGCACTTGAGAAGGTCTTTGGAAGATACAAAGCAGTAATACACTCCATATCAGGAGTTTATTCATCAGAAGCTATGGACAATGATGCTTTTACCAAGGCCAGGAAACTGGCAGACACTTTTGCTGAGCTGGAAGGCCGCCGGCCCAGGATCATGATCGCAAAGATGGGCCAGGACGGGCACGACCGTGGTGCAAAAGTGGTGGCCACCGGATATGCTGACATTGGCTTTGACGTAGACATTGGTCCTTTGTTCCAGACTCCGGCCGAGTCTGCACGCCAGGCCGTGGAAAATGATGTCCACATTCTGGGGGTTTCGAGCCTGGCCGCCGGTCATAAAACCCTGGTGCCCCAGGTCATCGAAGAGCTTAAAAAGCTGGGAAGGGAGGATATTATGGTCATCGTCGGAGGCGTGATCCCGCCCCAGGATTATGAATTCCTCTATAAAGCCGGTGCTGTGGCCATCTTTGGCCCTGGCACCTCCATCCCGGAAGCTGCTCAGAAAATGCTTGAAATACTGATAGAAACCAGACGGTAATCTTCAGAATGAACTACTTGGCCTTACCCTGGTTGGCCACTTTTTCCATCATTTCCCTTATTTTCTCAGGATCACCCAGGAAATAATCCTTTTGAAGGATCATATCCTCATCAAATTCAAATATATAAGGAATACCGGTAGGAAGATTAAGGGATACAATGTCTTTATCATTGACCTGTTTGAGGTACTTAATGATGCCCCTGAGACTATTGCCATGGGCTGCCACCAATAATGCCTTTTTCTCCTTCAGGTCGGGTGCCATGACTTCTTTCCAATAAGGAACAATCCTTTCCACAGTCTCTTTAAGTGATTCAGTGAGCGGGATCTGTTCAGGTGTCAGTTCGCGATAACGGACATCGAGACCCGGATTGCGCGGATCCTCAGCGGCCAGTGGAGCCGGGGGTACATCATAACTTCTCCTCCAGATGTGCACCTGTTCTTCTCCGTAACGGGCTGCCATCTCCGACTTGTTCATTCCCTGAAGTTCTCCATAGTGCTTTTCATTCAGTCTCCAGGTTTTCTTCACAGGTATCCAAAGGAGGTCCATCTCCTCAAGGATAAAGTTAAGGGTCTTGATCGCCCTCTTCAGGTAAGAAGTATAGGCCATCTCGAAAAAAAAGCCCTCCTTCTTTAAAAGAGCTCCTGCCTCCTTTGCTTCTTCAACACCTGCAGGTGAAAGATCCACGTCGGTCCATCCGGTGAACCGGTTCTCTTTGTTCCAGACACTTTCGCCGTGCCTGATCAATACCAATTGATACATGTTACTCCTTATTAATTTCTTGATTATGAGGCATAAGCTCTACAGGTTTTCTCCTTGTCCTCCATAACAAAACGATGCCCAATAATATAAATGGAATACTCAATAATTGCCCCATATTAAGGAACATGGTTTCTTCAAATTTTACCTGAGGTTCTTTTAAAAATTCAAGAAGAAAACGCATGCCAAAAAGTACGATCAGGAACCAGCCAAACAGCAGACCTTCCTTGATGGCTCCTTTTTTCCTGAGATAATATGAGTACAGGATAATAAAAAGGAAAAGATAGGTAAGTCCTTCGTAAATCTGGGTAGGATGCCTGGGGTCAAGGCTGAAGTCAGAACGGTAAAAAATAAAACCCCACGGCAGTTGGGTTGCATGCCCATAGATCTCAGAATTCATAAGGTTGCCGGTACGAATCATAAACCCGGCCAAAGCCACAACAATAACGATGCGGTCGAGGGTCCACAGCCATGTCAGTCCTGATTTCTTTGAGAAAAGCCAAAGGGCTATAAGAATGCCGACAGCGGCTCCGTGGCTGGCCAGTCCACCCTTCCAGATCATCAGGATCTCCCAAGGGTTTTGAAGATAATAATCGGGCTGGTAGAAGAGACAATGACCCAGCCGGGCACCAACCACAGTAGCCACGATCATATAAATGGAAAGCTGGTCGAGCTTTTTTTCCCCGACACCTTCCCACTTAAAGATACGTGACATGATGAGGTAGCCAAAATAAAAGGCCAGGGCAAAAAGCAGGCCGTACCAGCGGACGGCTATCCCCCCGATACGGAAGATCTCGGGATCAACATTCCAGTGAATAAATGCAAGGATCATAGATTATTATAAAGCGCCACAAGGTATAAAAAAAATGGCTGTCCCGGAAGAAACAGCCATTTTTTCGAGCTTGACTCTGTTACTTTTTAAGAGTCCGCATGTAGTTCACCAGGGCCCAACGATCATTATCGCTGGCGATCGATGATTTGTAACTTGGCATCTCATCTTTGCCTTCAGTGGTCTTGTAAAATAAAGAACCGTCGGTTTGAGACTGAAAAGCCTTTGAGCTGAAATCTCCGGGGAAAGTCTTCAGAGAAGCACCTTTGGGGCCGTCTCCCAAACCTTTCACGCCATGGCATGATTTGCAATGTTTGGTAAATAATGCCTTACCCTGGGCAATGCTCTTGTCGTCCGATTTAACGGGATTCTTCATGGTTTTGAATTTGTCGGGTGCCGACCATTCCTTAGCCTTCTGCTGCTGCATCGACTGGAAGGAGTACATGACAAAACTGCCTAATACCAAGGCGGTAACTGCGAAAACAACTTTTAATTTCATACTGATTGTTTTAATGGATCATTTCTTTTTTCATCCGTCAAGGACTCATATTCTTGCGCAAAATTAACGCCACAAAACGAATAAATATCTGTTATTAACAAATATTTACATTTTTAGATAAGTCCACTGGAAATTATTATATATATTAATGATTATCAATAACTCATGCTTATTACAACTGTATCAACACTATCATCTTCTTCCCATCCCTGAGGATATCCACATTCACCGTCTGACCGGGTTCCAGGGTCTTAAGCCGGTCCATATATTCATAGATGTTCTTGATGGAGAGCCCGTTCAATGCGGTGATGATATCTCCTTTGAGGAGTCCGCCCTTACTGGCTGGTCCGTCCTTTTTCACCCCGTCAATTCGGAGACCTTTGTTTTCATTTCCCGAGAAATCAGGAAGGATACCCAGGGTTACTTTAAAACGCTGACTGCGGCTCTGGTTTGCTTTGGGGCCGGCTTCCTGGAAAGTTAGGGGTTTATCTCTGTTGGCAATATCTGTGGTAATCTCACTAATAAACTCAACGACCTGCTTTTCTCCCTCATAATTGATCTTTTCAGGATCATCGGCTGGGGTGTGATAGTCGTCATGAGCACCCGTGGTAAAGAAGAAAACAGGTATATTTTCTACATAGAAGCTGGAATGGTCAGAGGCTCCAAACCCTTCCGGCGAAAACTTCAGAGTGAAGGGAAGGTCTTTGGAGTGGGCGTTGATGATCTCCATGGACTCGGCGGAAGTACCTGTTCCGCTGATCATTACGTTCCCCGAATCGGGAAGCAGCCGACCCACCATATCAAGGTTGATCATGGCCTTGATCTTTTTCAGATCGACCGGGCAGTTTTTCACAAAGTACTTCGATCCGAGCAGACCGGTCTCTTCTCCTGTAAAAGCTACGAAGATCAGGCTTCTTTTAGGTTTCTGGGGCATGGCAGCATATTTCTCGGCCAGGGCTATCATACCAGTGACCCCGCTTGCATTGTCATCTGCTCCATTATGAACAGCCACTGTATCAGGCACTCTCGATCCGGATCCCGGACCACCCAGTCCGAGATGATCGTAATGCGCTCCAATGACAATGTACTCATCCTTCAGCACAGGATCAGAACCCTCGAGCATAGCAATGACGTTTTCCGTCATTGCCTGTTGTTTCGATACCTGGACCGTAGCCTTTATCCTCAAAGGAACATCAAATGAAGCAGGCTTCCTGAAATCGTTCAGCAGCTTTTCAAGATTATTTATCTTTGCTCCCGACGGAGCAAGGATCTGGTCGGCTACGGTTCGTTTAACGTTGAGTACCGGTATACCGCCGGTGGCACTGCTTTTATCGTAGAGCATGGGAATCAGCGTATCTTTTTTATCCATGTTGGTACCCGTGACGAAAATCACGCCTGATGCTCCTTTATCCTTGGCAACCAATACCTTACTTCTTTCCTCGGAGTAGTTGATAAATTTGCTGTCGGTTTTCTCAGGTTCAGGATCACCCCGAAGGATCAGCACCCATTTACCCCTTACATCCACATTCTGGTAATCATTCCATTTCAGGCTGTCTTCATTAATATTGAACCCATAACCGACAAAAGCGACCGGAGCCTCCAACCTGCCGTTTTCCGAGAAAGAAAGGGGAGCGTAATCGACTCCTGGATTTCCTTTGAATCCGTTGAAGGAGAATTCATTCATTTTGCCGAGTTTCACGCTGAACATGACGTCAAACTTCTGAAAACCCTTTGCAGACATGAGTTTCAGCCCGGCATCATCAAAACGAGACCTGATATAAACAGCTGCCAGCTGTCCTTCGAGAGAGCCTGATTTTCTACCCTTCAAACTGTCAGAAGCCAGATAATACAGGTCTTTACGGATTTTCCCGGCATCTATATCCTGTGCCTGCAGGCTCATCCAACCTGTCACCACAAGTACCATCGCCAGGATGGACCTTTTAATAAGTGTGCCTAAATGTTTCATTAATATTCGCTTTTGTATCAAGAGATGATGTCAGTATTGTAAATTAATTCCCCTGGCAGGAAAGTATATATTCAACCTCCGGACGATCATTTGGTTCACCAAAGGGGAAAATATCTTTAGAATCATTGATGGTAAAAAAAAAGCTGCTTCCTGAAAAGCAGCTTTTTCCTTACTACAGCTGTCCCTTATTTTTTCATGGTACGCATGTAGTGAACCAGGAGCCAACGATCATTGTCATCGGGAATGGATTTCTTGTAGTTGGGCATCTCATCGCGACCTTCAGTGGTCTTGAAATAGATGGCTGCGTCTGACTGAGCCTGGAACTCCTTGCTGGAGAAATTACCGGAGAAGGTTTTCAGACCGGCGTTCTTCGGGCCGTCACCCAAACCTTTTACTCCGTGACAGGATTTGCAGTATTTGTTCCACATGGTTTTGGCTTTGTCCAAACCAGCCTGATCAGATTTGACAGGATTCTTGAGCGTTTTGTACTTGTCGGGTACAGGCCAGGGTTTAGCCTTCTGTTGTTGTGGTGCCTGGAAAGCAAAGAATAAAAAGCTCACCATGACGAACATCGTACTTAAAGCAACGATTCTTGATTTCATTTTTCCTCCTTTTTAATTGATGTTAGGTTAAACGTTGGTTAGGGTATATTAATCTTGCAATTTTCGTGCCTCTTTTTTGATACGGATAATCTGTACCACTGCATAAGCATAATGGCCCCATACTCCCAACAGGAGTATGATAAGGGTGATCACCATCCAGGTAGGGGCTACCTGGCTCCAAAGCGCTCTGTATGATCCTTTCACGATCAACTGGGTGGGGACTCCCCATTTTACTGTGGTGGATCCTTCAACATTCCCGTACACTTCATGATCCTCGATGCGTGCAATAATGTCCAGATTACCTGTGCTGTCGGCGGGAAGGGTGGAAGGGAATTCAGCGGATACCATTCCTGTGGAATCCAGGGTACCCTCCCCTACTTTCATATAGGAAAACATCCTGGGAACATAAAAGAAAAGATCTGTTCCCGTTACAGGAATTTGTTCCCCCTTTTCATTGAGTTCATAAACCTTTGCGGTGACGGTTTTAACAGAATCCTCTTCTGTAGCAGTGACTTCAATGATCAGGTCTTTCACAATCACGTTGTCAGAGATGGATTCATATTTGTCGTTTCCATCGAAAGCTGCGCCATAGGTAAAGGTACCTGCTGAATCTTTGGGTGGAAGTTTATCTTTAGGAACTGTAAAGGAAGCGATTCCTTTATCGTTGGTCACCGATTCTCCAAAATGGACATCCTGGTTCTCTCCTCCCATGAATGTAACCTTCATTTCTTTGAGAAAAACTCTGCCGGCATCGCCCATGGAGCTTAAAGTGGCTTTGATCTGGTGGTCCCCGTTCCCGAGTTTTACATGGAACAGGCTCAGAGAAACTGACTGTTTTTCGGCAGAGGCAGCGTTGGTCTGGCTCCAGAGCCTCGATGGAGATAGTGTACAAAGACAGAATAGACTGACAATTAATACACTAACAATATTTCTGGTCCTTTTCTTCATGATCTACTTGATTTCAGGTTGAACAATGGGACTAACAGAGGAAGATTCTTCAGCTTCCTCCATTTCAGACACTGAAACGATGGGTACCAGTTTGATTGTAAGCATGATCAGAAGGCCAAACTGGCAAACGCCTGCAATAAACAGCGACCACTCCACCCAGGTCGGAGAATAATGGATCCAGGCTTCCCTGATGTCTTGTATGGGCAAATAAGGCGTCTCGAGGGTGGGCACCACGATGAGATAACGGTTGAACCACAGTCCCACCACAGCGATGATGGCGGCAATGGTAATGTTGTTGATGGTCCTGAGCCGGCGTACTCCAACTACGATCATGGGAACCAGGATGCCTATATAGTTAGAAAAGATAAACAACCAGTAGAACTCAGTGAAGAGTTTATCGATCAATACCTTATCCATCTTCGCTGAGCCGTACCATTTGGTCAGGTAATCACTGAATGTGAAGTAGCCATAGAAAGCGGAGATGATCAGCAGCAGGATACCGATATTGACAAAGTGTTTTTTGGTGATATATTTTTCAAGCCGGTAGACTTTCCTGAATATCCACATCAGGATGATCAGCAATCCTGTTCCCGAGAAGACGGCTGCGATTACGAAGTAGGGACCGAAGATCGTGCTGTGCCATCCGGGCTGCAGGGTAACACCAAAGATCCAGGCCAGCACGGAGTACACGATGATGGCGATGGCGATGATCATGGCAGCCATGACATCCCTGGCCCATTTCAGATGTTTCTTTTGTTCCGGATTACCCTGGTATCCTACTGCCAAGATCCTGTAAACTTTTTTTCTCCATTTGGCGAACTTCTCATTCCCGGAATCCCTCAGATAGGCAAAATCTTCAATAAAAGAAAGCCACAGGAAGATGAAACACCCGATAATATCGGTCGAGATGGCGATGACGTCCCAGGTGATAGGCGACTGTATCCTGGGGTAGGCCACCAGGAAGGGGAGGCGGTCGAGGCGGCCGATACAGAAAAGGATAAACTGGGGGCCGATGAGCAGTGAAATGATGGTAATAAGTTCAGCCATTCGCATCAGGGGGCCTCTCCAATCAGAACGAAAGAGATGAAGGACACCTGAGATGAGTGCACCTGCGTAACTGATCCCCATGAAGAAAATGAAGTTCACAATGTACATCCCCCAAACGACATTGTCGCGCATGCCGGTGACAATGTGTCCTCCGGAGATCTGTCTGTACAGACCGACAAACCCGAACGCAAACCCGCAGAAAAAGATCCCGAACATCAGGTACCAGGTCTTGCTTGATTTTTCCAGGTATGGCATGAAGTGTTTCCATAACCCGGTAGTCAGTTCGCTATTTGCTTTCATTTTTTAACAGGGGGTTAATTTTATAGGAGGCCGTATTCAGGTATCTTTCTTTCTGATGTTCATCAATTCCTTCGAAACCACGCTCATAAGGGAACTGGCGATTGTAGGGAGGCAGGTAATACACGCTGGGTTCCGTTCCCAATGACTCCAGGTGACGGTACCCGGCTCTCTCCTTGATCACCTCAGAAAAACGGAGGGTCTCCGTTCCGTTGGTGACAGAATCTTCGATAAGGTCACCAAAATAAATGACTCCCATAGGACAGGCGCTCACGCAACGAGGAAGCTCATTTTTCCTGAGGTTATCGGCACAGAAAACACATTTTCCAACAGTCCCTTCCTTTGCAGGAATGGTAGTCTCGGGAGAATAAGGAACATCAGGCTGATTTTCTGGTTCTTTCCAATGAAAAACCCTCACGGAATAAGGACAACCGGTCATGCAGAACTTGCAACCAATGCATCTTTTATTATCAACCAGTACAATACCATCGGTACGTTTAAAGGTGGCACCCACAGGGCATACGCTCACACACATGGGATTGTCGCAGTGAAAACAGGGTCTCGGGAACCAATACGGGGCCTCCCTTTCTGAGTTCTGCAGCAGGTAGACCTTCATCCACTCGTGATCTTTCGGCAGATGATGCCCTTCCTGACAGGCTTCTACGCATTTCCTCGCATTCTTACATTTAGCAAGGTCTATGACCATCACGAACTTACGGTTGCTGATGCCCTGGTGGGCTCCTTCCCGTGAAACCACCACATCGGAGCCGGGTCGGGAGAGCTGTGATTCATCAACCTCCAGCATCTTACCGTCGGTGGTCAGAACCTTGACTTTTTTCCCTGGCGCAGCATTTGCTTTTTCAGGACTTGAGAACAACCCTCCGACTGCTGCACTGGCAATGGTAACCACCCCCATGCCTGCACCCAGTTTCAGAAAATTGCGCCTGGAGCTTTTGTTTTCTTGACTTTCTTCCATTTTCTCGATATTCAGTGGATTTTCTATTGAATTACTCTGTATGATGCAGTTCATGCCATCCGTTGATCATACTCTTAAAGTTACTTGTCACTGTATGACCAATGGTACAGAAATAAATATGGATGACCATAAATATGCTCAGAAAATACCCGAGTGCAATGTGTAGAATATCAGCATAGATCAGGCTTTTTATTCCCAACAGATTAAATATGGAGGGAAAAAAGAGGGAGAGACCGGTAAGGATGAGCACAGGGAGCAGCATGTACATGGCCAGTACATAGGTCAGTCTCTGCAGAGGATTGAATTTCCTGGTATGACTGACCGGGAAAGGATGATGCTGGCCTTTGAATACACCAAAGGTATAATAGTTGAACTGACGCTTGAGCCTCGAAAAACCTCCTTCGAAGGTCAGCCAGTAATGTTTCCCATTCTCTGTAAGAAGATTCCCCGTGAGGAAGATGAAGTAATTAATAGTAAGAATAATTCCGCCAATATCATGCAGGGTGACTGCCAGGTCAAAACGGATCCATTGAGAGGATTTGGTGGCATATTGTATACTAAATCCCGTAAATATCAGTAACAGAAACATTAATGCGTTGATCAGGTGCCACAGCCTGAGCCATATAGGGTAGTAATATATTTTATCGCTCATTGTCTTGATTTTTTTTGCTTATCAATCTTAAGAATCCATGGAACAAAACAACCAGGATAGTAAGGACCACACCGATGTTGCCTATAAGCTTAAGCAGCAGGTTCCTTTGTCCCCCGATAATGACCGGTTCACTTCCCAGGGTGGCGGTCCTGAACTTAAATATCCCTTTATCTTCCAGCTGGTATTTATAAAGAGATGCCATCAGGCTTGAATTGGCAGAGTGGCATTCTTCGCACTTCTTCACTGCTTTCGATTTAGGTTGAATATTATGGGCCACCATGATGGTATCGTTCTGGGCCGCATGGCACTCAATACAGCGAACATGTTTGAAATGGTTGGGCTGGTTCGGTAACCAATCGTGCTTTTGCAGAATATTGGGATTCAGCTTGTTGGTAATCATCTGGTACTTGCTGGTGTTGGCATGGCAACTCAGGCAGATGTCATTATCATATTGAATGGCTCCCAGGATGTCTTCCTGCCGGTTTCTGGCATTGATCTTATAATAATGCCCGTCATGACAAGAATAGCAGTTGAAGCTTGCCGATTGCTTGGTATAATGGACGCTTTTCTGGTATTCTGCATCTATGCTTTCAAAGTGGAATTTCTCGTAAGCCGGATCACCGCCATGACAATCGAGGCAGCCCGGTTTTTCTTCAAACCTTAATTCCCCCTTATGCGGGAAAACGCTGTATTCATCTGAATGACAGTCGATGCATTTAAAGTTCCAGTGGTTGGAATGATAATACAAGGCGGTATCGATGATGCATTCGGCAAACATCTTTTGTTTATATACTTTTTCAGCACCTTCCGCTTTAAATTCAATGTGGGTCTTTCCATGGCACTTCAAGCATGTCTCATTGTCCTCCTTGCAGGTATATACCCTTGGTTTTTCTGCTTTCTCCCCGTTCTGGGCCATGAGGGGCATACTTGTACCTCCGAGAAAGATAAGAAGCAAAGAAGCAAGATAGATTTTAAAATAATGTTTCTTCATATAGTGAACATATAATTACATTCTTAGGGGAGAAATCATGTTCCTTTCATCTGAGAATGACAGGATAACCTCTGAATATTCAGTAAATTAAAGTATTATCACCTTTTCCAGACGGGTCTCTGCCACGGAGCTGAGTTTCAGGAAATACACACCTGCAGGAATTTCATGGAGAAAATCCAGCTGCTTCACATGGTTACCTGATGACTGGGTTTCGGCAAAGAAGTTCATGACCTCTTTCCCTGATCGGTCAAGAAGGCAGCAACGCACTTCCTTTGACTGATTCAGGAAGTAAGTCAGATTAATATGGCTGGTTGCTGGGTTGGGGTACACCTTGACGCTGAACAGGTTGATGTCTTCCATGCCTGCAGTCGATTCAGGAATGACCAGGGTTGAGAGCTTGGTGGTTCCCGTACCTATTGCAAATGCCCCGTAAAAGGTGACCGGACCTGTGCCTGCTGCAGGGGCTGTCCAACTGAAGCTCCAGGTATATGGATTGGTGGTAACCGAACCGTTTTGTGTTACTGCTTTTCCACTGGGGACAAGGTGATTCCCTGTACCACTGGCGAGCGTTCCCAACAAAGTCCCGTCCAATGCCTGGGGCGAACATTCAAATCCCTTTTTTCCGGTACCAGTGATGGTGACGGCCACGGTATAGGTGGTTCCGGGCAGATAACCGGCAACCGGCACGGTGGAAGTGATCCAATTCGCGACATTGGTGGCTGTACCATTATGACACTGGGTACAGTTGGCACCGTCATGAGGGGAACCGGAATATCCTCCGGGTGACCCTCCGCCATAATCACTGTTCACATCTCCGCCAAAACTTTGCAACAGAATGAAAGCCAGTACCCCGGCAGCCAAGAATAGAGAATGACTTATCTTCATTTGAAATTATTAAATTTCACGTTATTAAATAATTACAATAATAATGGACCTTAAAGAAAGCGTGGACAAAAGTATGTGGAAATTTGCATATATATATAAATCATGTATAATTTAAATCAAATCTAAATAAAGATGGATCAGGAAATCACCTCATTTCAACACTGCTGTTTTGATAGTGGTACTGAACTGGTGAGCCTGGATTTTCATCCAATACATTCCCGGTTTCAGGGAAATAAAATTAAAAGGAATTTCATGGCTACCCGGCGTAAGGAGAACCTCTTTGGGGGCTGCAACTCTTTTCCCTTCAACATCAAAGAGGTCGATGATCAGTGTATCTTTCTCTCTGATATTAACATACAAGGTCGACTTCTCCCTGGCAGGATTGGGAAACAGATTTACCTGGATGCTCTCCTGCACATTATTTTCCACCTGATTGGCAAGCAGGAACTGAACGCCGTCAAGCCAGAGTTCATATCCTACCCCGTAGGAATCGGAATAGACTTCCACATAATTGATGTCGGACAAGCTGATATTGCCATTTTGTGTCCTGGGCCAGGCGCTACTCCCGAATAGAGGCACCACATAGTTTTTCCAAATCCCCAGTGACTGGTTCAATACATTTCCTGAGCTGTTATACTCGAACCACCCTCCCGAGATGTTCCCGATTCGTACCTTGAAGTACTGAAAAGCCCCGAGGTTATTGTTCACTGATCGAATCCATAAGCTCAGGTAGCCATAATCGGACAGATCCCACCTTGGGATCAGGCATCCGGTATCCCTATAGCTGCATGTATTGAACCAACCTGTTCCTGTTTTCAGGTGAACCGAGGCATTGCCCATCTTTTTCTGCACCGTATCCCAGGAAATATTCACCTCGACAGGGTTTCCCAGCCACCAGCAGGTATCCGTGTAAGGGATCCAAACCCCCGGATCCTCACTCAGTTCCGCCGGAGGCTGATGAACGTACACCGGAGCAACCACACCCGTGAACGGATCCCAATTGACAGTGCCGGAACCAGCCTGGTCATGATGGTCGAAAACCTTGGCTGCAATATACCCTGTATCGCTGATGTAGAAGCGGTTGTTCTTTGCCAGGATATCATCAGATGATTGATTATTAATATCATAGGTAAGACTCACCCTGAACAAGTTGTCTTCAATGGTATCCTCTGTTGACACATTCTTTAGCCTGATGGATTCGTAGTCATGGATGAAATCATTATGCCTCACCACCGACTTTTCGGTGTTATTAAGCAAGAGTGCCAGTTTATTGGATTCAAAGAAATTGGAATCGATCCTGTAATCATGAGATTTCTGACTTGAGTAGCCTGATATATTTCCGCCTTCCCAGAGTGCGATCCCATAAGGATTTCTGTCGATCCAGTTATGGGTAATGGTGTTATTAAAGCCTTTATCAATGGCGATGCCGGTGACCTGGTTATCCTGCACCAGGTTGCTGTCGACCAGTGTGTTGAAAGAATATCCGAGCCAGAGACCGTATTGGCTTCGGCTGCAGATATTGTACTTATAAACATTTCCGCCGGCAAAAGTGGCCTCTATGGCGTTGTGCGGAGATGCAGAGCAATCGTTGTATGCGAAATAGTTGTTGTTGGGTGTATTATGGTGCTGGTACTGGCCCAGGAACACTCCGTCGCCGGAGAAGGAAAGGTCGTTGTATGTCACCCTGTTTTCATTACTTACGATCATGAGCAATGCGGCACAGTCGCTGGGATCGGTCAGAGGCCGGTTCACATGAGAGCAGATGTTATGGTGAAGGTAAGAGCTGTCGGTGTAAAACATGCGTATTCCATAAGAGGTATTCCAGGAAAAGTCATTGAAGGCGATTTCCGTTTCCCTGCACTGGTAGAGCGCCACTCCGTCGTTCTGGTACTTCATCAGATTCCCGTGGACATAGACACTGTCGCACTGATAGCACATGACGCCTCCGCCCAGAGAGGCGGTATATCCTGCCCAAACATCAATGAAGCCAACAGAATCCACTTTATTATAGCTGAAGTTACAAGCCTCTATTTCAACATGATGGGAGTTGGTCACATACACCGCATAGTTCATATGCCTGACCGACCAGAAATTTTTGATAAGAATATGATCCGAGTTATCAATTTTGATGGCATACCCCGAGCAGCTGATCCCATCCACCTCCACGCTGTCGCCGTCGATGATGACGTTGCTGACCCCGTTCAACCGGATCAGACCATCCTGCCCGGTATCCTGGATGTTATAGACACTGGGCTGGATTTTCAGACTGGTGTTTGAAGCGATGACCATGTTGTCGGTCAGCGGAAGGGTCTGTGTGTTGGCAATCAGGCATATACAACAGACTGATACAAATAACACCCAATATTTCAATTTCATGATGCGGATTTTAAAACCATCTAAGATAATGAAATTTCTGAAGAGAAGATTTACTTTTACGGCTCAAATCCAAGCTGATGAAGGAGACATCCATTCATATAGTAAAAGAGCAATTCAGGAAACTATACGGAGATCATCCGGATGAAGTCCAGGTATATTTTGCCCCCGGCAGGGTGAACCTGATCGGTGAACACACTGATTACAGCGGAGGTTATGTGATGCCCTGCGCCCTGGAATACGGCACCTATCTTGCCATCAGGCAGACAGGGACTGATGTTTTATCTTTCTCCAGTGGTAATTTTTCACCCCAGGTGCAAGTCTCTTTACATGAGGAATGGAAACCCGATCCGGGAGCCTGGTCTGACTATCCGCTGGGTGTTTTGGATATTTTGCATAAAGCGGGGCACAGCGTTGAGGGGATGGAGATGCATTTCTGGGGTGATGTTCCCCAGGGTGCCGGCCTGTCGTCCTCCGCCTCAATAGAAATGGCCACTGCCGTAGCGGTGAACACGCTGTTTGGGTTTGGACTTTCCATGACAGACCTGGCCAGGATCTGTCAAAAGGCAGAAAATCAGTTTGTGGGAATGAATTGCGGGATTATGGACCAGTTCGCCTCTGCTCTGGGGATGACAGACCATGCCTTGTTCCTCAACTGCAAGACCCTGAATTACGTACTCGTGCCTTTTCATCTGCCAAAGCATACACTGGTCATCATCAATACCAACAAACCCAGGAACCTGGTGGAAACAGCTTATAACCAGCGACGTCTCGAATGTGAGATTGCCCTTGGCAGTCTTAAAAAAACGGGGAGATGGAATTTTCTGGGAGAACTGTCGGTAGAAGATTTTCTTGCAGCAGAACATCTTATTGAAGATGATACCATTGCCAAAAGGGCGTATCATGTCATCACCGAGAATAAGAGAGTGCTCGAAGCAGCCAAAGCTTTGCACGGAGGAGACCTGGAATATTTCGGACAACTGATGTATGCTTCTCATGAGTCACTGAAACAACTGTATGAGGTAAGTTGTGATGAGCTGGATGTGCTTGTGGAGGAGTCGGCACAGATCCGGGGAGTATTGGGAGCAAGGATGACCGGCGGTGGATTCGGGGGTTGCACCATACACCTGGTAGAAAATGAAGCCCTGCCCAGTTTCATGGAGGTCATCGATCTCAAATATACCGCAAGGACGGGCCTCAAAGCAACATTTTACTGTCCTTCCATCGGTAAAGGTGCCTGCAGGCTCGAATAATATTGAAGTTCTTCGCTATTTTTGCCTGGTTGTTTGAAAGATGATCCGCGATGATGACAGAGCATGATTTTAATTCCTGGGATTCCCCTGATTTTGATAAAAACTATCAATCCCTCAAAAACAAACTGGAGGATGCCTTTCGCCGTACCCACCGTTGCAGTGACCTTAGGGAAGCAAAGACCATCCTGATACAGGTACAGTCGGAATTTAAAAATTTCAGGCTACGGGGTCCGGAGAGGGAGGAACTTTACGGGCGGCTCCAAGAGGAGTTCCAGGTCGTGAACCACAAGATTGAACAGGAAAAAAGTCATTTTGAACAGGAAGCCTACTATAATTATACTGAGCTGAAGATCAAGGTGGAAGAGGCCATTTACCAGGCCGAAAAATGCGAGGACTGGAGAGAAGCCAAGAAATACCTGATCGAGGCCCAACAATCCTTCAGAGGGTTGAGGCTGGTGAGGGAACAGAGGGAGGAGCTGTACAACAAGCTTCAGCTCGCTTTTGACCATGTTAATGCCAGGCAAAGCTCCGATCAGCTGAACTTCCAACATGAAGCGCTGATCAACATACAGAAACTCAAACCCATGGTTGAGGATGCCCTCCGGGAAGCTGCCACTTCCAGTAATTTCCAGGACACCAGGGACAAGCTGATCCGTGTTCAGAATGAATTCAGGGGTATCAGGATTGAAAAAGAAAGCAGGGAACAACTGTATCAGAAATTACAGGAAGCTTTCGATATTCTGAACAAGAGAGTGGAGGAAGAAAGAGCCAAGGTCCACACTCTCGCTGATCAGAATTATGAGTATTTCTCAGAGCAGGTGATGCTGGTAAAGAAGGAAGCCGCCACCACCTCCTCCTTTAAAGAGGTCAGGGACAAGATCAGGGAACTTCAGGCACAACTCCGCGACAGCCTGCTTCACAGGGAACAGAAAGATCAGTTATATCAGGAACTGCAGGAGTCTTTTACCCTCATCAACCATCGTCAGGACCAGGAAAGGGAGGTTTATGAATCAGAATCCCAGGCCAACTACCGCCGTTTGGGCAAGATGGTAGCCGACGGCCTGCAGCAGGCCCAGGAATCGAATGAATTCAGGGAGACCAGGGAATTCCTGAAAAAGATACAGGGTGAATTTAAAGGCATCCGTATGCAGCGGGATCAAAGAGAAGAGCTGTATTCCAGGCTTCAGAGTGCCTTTATGATCCTCAGGGAACGTACCGACCAGTATTTCAGGGAGAAGCAGAAGAACTGGGAGGTAAGGATGGAATTCCACTTAAAAGACCTGTCGGTGAATATCCTCGACCTCCAGATGGAGATTGCCAAGGAAAGAGAAAAGTTGGAGGAGCTGGAGACCCAGCTTGACATTCTGGACCAGAAGCCGGGAGAATCACCGGCCAGGCTGATGGTCATCGCACAGATCCAGTCCCTGGAAGTGAGCATCAGAAAAAACGAAGCTGCCATTGAGGGAATACAGAGGGAGATAGAATCGCTTCAGGACCGGCTTGGAGAAAAGCCAGAAGACCAGGAGGTCGCTGAATAAGAATCTACAACGTCTATATCGTGAACTTTCACCCCTGAACCCAGGTAGGGTCGGAAGGATCGTATCCCATTATTGAACAGAGAACCGGTAAGTGGTCTGGTGCCGGTAAATTTGTCCGGGCCGGAGGATGACATCGGGAAACCTTTTCTGGTTGGGTGAGTCAGGGAAATGTTGGGTTTCCAGGCAAAGACCGGCGTGTTTACCGTATCTTCTTCCTTCTTTTCCCACCAGGCTGCCATCGAGGAAATTCCCCGTATACAACTGCACTCCCGGCTGCGTGGTGAAAATCTCCAGTTTTCTTCCTGATGTTGGTTCATACAGGATAGCGGCAGGCATGCTCATGGTTCGCGGGGTATCCAGGACAAAGGTATGGTCGTAGCCCCCAGGAATTTCAGAAATCCTCTCCCCTATTCCGGCAGGAGCCCTGAAATCGAAAGGAGTGTCCATGACGGGTCTCAGTTCACCGGTAGGGATCAGGACACTGTCGACCACCACATACTTTGCAGCGTTGAGGGAAAGGATATGATCCAGGACATCTCCGGAGCCGGTCCCTTTGAGGTTGAAATAACTGTGACTGGCCAGGTTGACGGGGGTTGGTCTGTCGGTGCCGGCCTCAAAACTGATTTTCAGTTCATTGGAAAGAGTGAGCTGGTAAAGGACTTTGACATCCATGTTCCCCGGATAGCCTTCTTCCCCATCGATACTCCTATAAGTCAGTCGTAGACCCACGCTGCTGCTGTCCCGGTATTCCTGTGCGTCCCAGACCACCTTATCAAATCCTTTGATCCCTCCGTGCAGGGAATTGGGCCCGTTGTTCACGGCGAGTCGGTATTCAAGACCATCCAAAACAAACTTTCCCTTTGCGATCCTGTTGGCCACCCTTCCCACGAGAGCACCAAAGTAAGGATGTCCTTTCAGGTAGGGTTGCAGACTGTCAAAACCCAGGACCACATCCTGAGAGACGCCATTTCGGTCAGGAACCCTGATGGATACGATGATCCCACCGTAGTTGGTGATCTTCGTCTCCACCCCCTTTCCGTTGTCCAGGGTATAACAGAACACTGGCTTACCATCGGAGGTCGTGCCCCATGGTTCCTTTTTAATTTTCATCGATGTCGGGTTGTCGGATGGGCGGCATTGGGTCATGAACATTATGAGGATCCATGCGGTGATGAACATCCATGGGGAGTTCATCCTTATCATTGATGATCTTCAGGAACGATTTGAATTTGATCTGCCTTGTCGAGGATGGCCTTGAAGGCATCTTTCAGCACCGAGGCCAGCGGATGGTTCCCTTCCGACTCCAGGTAGAGGCAGATAAAATCACTGATGCGCAAAAGCTCCTTTGACTTGACCATGGAAAAATGGCTCCAGTAGTAGTCTCTGTCGGAAGCCTGCAAGCCAGTGGCTTGGATAAAGGTTTCCATTTCCCCTGCATTCTCAAACACGATCCTGGAAAAGTTCACAGACCCCTCCCTAATGCTCAAAGGCAGCATGGTAATGAAAAACCGTTTCATTTCGGGGAAATAGTCGCTCCAGTCGGGATATCCGTTTTGAAGGCCCAAGGATCCCCTCATTACCTTGATTTCATCTAAGTAGGGTGCCAGGGTTTTGTTCTGGAACACCGGTGCAGGCATATAAACCTCGAAATGTATCTTTTTTAAAAGTCTTTGTGCCAGCGTGGTGCTCGCTCTCTGCGTGGCCGTGTCCCCTCTTTTATTGGTGATGGAAACATAATACTTACCAATGGCAAACTGGACCTGATAAGGGTTGATGCAGGCTTTCATAGTGATGGAGTCCCTGGTCTTGCACTGGTGGATTGAGACCGAATAAATACCGTAGGCATTGGTGATATTATTCATCTCATAGATCTCCACTATGTGGAAGGTGCTTCTGAACACCACCTGCTGGACCGTGAGTTTTTTGACCCCGTATTCCAGGAACAGGTCGGCACCGCCATTCATATAACCCATCAGTGCCGAGTCGTTATAGACCCGTTCACTGGCCACCCAACCGGGCAGGACGTCCTTTTTGTCAAGTTTGAACTCGGGTTCCTGGGCATTAGAGAGAAATCCTCCGCAAAGCACCCACAAAAACAGTATCGATATTTTTTTTATCACGTTCATCAGCCTAACTGTATAATATTCCTTTCAATTTTTCCTAGATCAGCCTCCCCCAGTTGAAGAGCTGCCGCCAGTTCAAGGAATTTCCTCCCTTTAGCCGACTCTTCCTTTTGTATTCCTTCCTCCATACGCTTTTTGAGGATGATATCATAACACACCCTGTCGACCGCAACCGGGTCAGTGGCGGCGAGCAAGGTATTAAACTCCCTGATATACTGAGGATTGGCCGAAGGACCTCCATTAAAACATCCTTTCAGGCCATCCACGATATTCAGGACCACTTTATCGCGTACCGGCGGGAAGGCGCACACCTCTGCACAAGTTTCGGACCAGAGTTGACTGTGAAGCCTCCCGGTGTTGGTGATCACGCCAAAAGCCAGGTTTTTCATGGCGACCGTGACCGAAGAACCTGCGTTTTTCAGGATGGGTACGTTGATGATCTTAGTGACTTCCCTTGTACAGATTTTGGAGTAATAAGAATACTTGCCCTGATTCACCATGTAAGGAAGGGTCTCTGCATCATATTCCTCCTCCGTATCTGCCCAATAAAACCATTCTTTATCTATCCTTTCTTCGGAGTAGAGCTTTCCGTCAGCATTGTAAAATGATTCCTTTTCATCCTGGCATTCGGTGCCGGTTAGTTTGATCCCCGGGAAGGTTTCCGGAGTAAAGCCTGCTTCTTTCAGCTGGAACTCCCTGCGATCCCAGATGATAATATTCTTTTGAGGGATTCCTGCATCTGTCAGCTGCCGGATGATGGCTTTCACCACCTCGGGCCGGGTGGAAAGATCGGCACCTGCCACCGGGTTCACCTTGATGCCGATGATATCTTCAGGAGTAAAAAATGTCCTCCATACCTTGTTGACATCCGTGATCGGGGCTGCCAGCGACAACATGGCAGCGGTAAGCATAGCGTCAACCTTCAGCTGGTCAGGAACGCCATCTTTCATGACCCCCGGATGGATCACTTCCGATACTCTGGCAGGAAACTTCCCGGGCATGGAGTCGGGAGTCCTCGGATATTTGAGGGCATCATTGATGTTAGTGGCTGGTTTTTCAGCATCTTTAACATCGGCCAGTCCTTCCACAGGCAGGAAGGAGCCCATAAAAACGGCGGCACTGCCGGTAGCGGCCACTTTCAGGAAATCACGGCGCCGGAGCCCGTTTTTGGATCGGTCAGAAAGCATATCAGGGAATTTTCCCAAAGATAGGATAATTCCCTGATATGAAAGGAGCAAGTATGCGGTTGGGCATGCTGCCTACATCTTCCCTTCTCTTTTCAGCTTGGCAACCAGCTTCTCCATCTCGGTGACCAGCCGGTCGAAATTCCTCATGGCTGCCACGGTGGCGTCAGGTTTTGTCATATCAACGCCGGCATTCTTTAAAAGGGTCAGGGGGAAATCCTTTCCACCCGATTTCAGCATCTCAAGGTATTTATCCCTTGCAGGTGCCCCCTGGTTCATGACCATATCGGACAGGGCCATGGAAGCGATCAGACCCGTTGCATACTGAAACACATAGTAGTTCATGTAAAAATGGGGAACAAAACTCCATTCATCTTTAATATACTCGTCGACTTTCATCACTCCCTTGTCGTGACCATAATATTCGCGGGTCAGCCTGAGGTATTCCTGGTTCAGCCAGTCGGCGGTGAGGCTCTGGTTCTCTTCCACCCTTTTATGCATGTTCAGTTCAAATTCTGCGAAGAGTGTCTGCCTGAAAATGGTAGCCCTGGCACCATCCAGGTAGTTATCGAGGATATATAATTTGAACATGTCATCTGTTTCTGTCTTCAGGAGATAATTCATCAGCATATTCTCATTGAAGGTGGAAGCTATCTCGGCAAGGAAAGTCGGGTAATTGGCCAGGGCATAAGGCTGGGTGTTGTCAGAAAAATAAGAGTGTACGGAATGACCCAGTTCGTGGGCCAAAGTGGAAACAGCGTCATAATCGCCGTTGTAATTCATCTTGACATAGGGATGCACCCCATACAAACCGCTGGAATAAGCACCTGACTGTTTCCCTTTATTGGGATAGATATCCACCCAGCGCTGGGTAAAGGCTTTTTCCAAAACAGCCTGGTATTCAGGACCCAGGGGCTTCATCGATTCTTTTACCAGTTTTACTGCCTCCTCGTATGAAAATTCCTTGTCAACGGCCTTAACAGCTGAAGCATAAATATCATCGTACCGGTAGTTATCGAGGTTGAGCATCTGTTGCTTCAGCTTCAGATAGCGGTGGAGGGAGCCCAGGTTCTGATGAACGGAAGAGATCAGGTTGGTGTATACGGCCGGATCGATGTTCTCGCCTTTCAGGCGGGCTTCCAGACAGTCTTTATATTTTCCGACCTGTGCTCCGAAGAAATGTTGCTTCATCTGCGCATTCAGCAAAGTGGCGAGGGTATTTTCGAAGCCGCTGTGGTTGTTCCAGAAGGTGTTCATCACCAGGCTGCGGTCGGAAGCCACCTTGGAGCCCCTGTACTGCATGTAATTGGCTGTGTTTAGGGTTACCTTTTTCCCGTCACTGAGGGTTACCTCGGCAGGAGGGATTTCCAGGTTATTCAGCATACCGGATGCTTCGGAAGGTGCCCCGGCAAAGAGCCCGGTCTTGCTGACAATTTGTGCCTGTTCTTCTGGAAGGATGTGTTCCTTCAGCCGGAAGACCTGTTCGGTACCAAAGCGATAGACTTCCAGCCCGGGTTCTGCCTTCAGGTATTCCTGGAATTTGGTCTCACCCAGTTTCAGGAGATCCGGTTGCATAAACGCCAGCTTCGAGCTGTACTGAACACCCAGGGCCTGCATTTCGCCCTTCATGGCATTATACTGCGTATTACCCACGTCCATGTTGGACTGGTTGCTGGCATAAGAATATAGCCGTTCCAGTTTCAGACTGATCCCATCGGTGAGTTTCTGGAGGGCCAGCATGTTTTTGGCGCTGCTGGTCCAGATCCCCGATAGTTCATCGATCTTGCCGATCTCTTTTATCAGTAGTTCCTTGTCTTTCTTCCAGGCATCGATACCGGGATAGACATCTTCCATTTTCCAGGTCAGTTCGACCGGGATGTCCTTACGGTCGGTGAGCGAATAATCAGGGATCTTTGACTGGGCGCCGGCCTTTTGCGAAGGGCAGGCCACCCAAACCAGGAGCATCATAAGTGCAAGTGATTTGTAATAAACATGTGTTAACATAACAAATAAAGGGTAAAAGGGTTCGTAATTTTCAAGCTGCAAAAATAAGCGGTTCGCCGGCAGATGAAAAACTAATCGACCAATAAGTATTTTTATTGGGTAGAAGGGGGCAATACAGGGGACATTCCCTAAGTTGAAGAAGCTTCTGAATGGACCTGTTGGTAAGCTACCCTAACTTAGAGTCATGATAACGTTCGACTGTGTTCTACAAATCCAGGCTCTTGTACCACATATACCAGATAGGGGAATACAGCTTCTTATTTTTTGAAGCGGACAGTTTATCGGCTTCTTCCCTGGTAGCGGGACTGGGCAGCATGACCCTGTCGCCGGGATGCCAGTTTACCGGGATGAGGACAGAATGTTTCTCACTGGTCTGCAGCGCCTTAAGTGTTCTCAGAATTTCCTCCAGGTTCCTTCCAATATTATTGGGGTAATAGAAGATGGCGCTGATCTTATTGTCGGGATTGATAATAAAGACAGCCCTGATGTCTTTGGTTGAGTTTGATTTCTCATGGATCATCCCGTATTTTTTTGATATTTCCATGTTGTAGTCCGAGATCAAAGGAAACCCGATTTTAAAGTTGGGTATGCCGTCGGCGTTGATGCTCTCCAAGGATTTCACCCAGGTAATGTGGCTGTTGATCCCATCGGTGGAAAGGACCACGATCTGGGTGTTCAGGGCTTTAAAGTCATCCTGCATGGTAGCCAGGCCGATGATCTCAGAAGAACAAACGGCCGTAAAATCAGCCGGATGGCTGAACAAGATCTTCCATTTTCCAAAATAATCGTCGGGGAAGTGGATTTCACCCATGGTGGACTGAGCTACAAAAGAAGGTGCGTCTTCCCCGATAAGGGGTATTCTGCCGACTACCTTGTCCTGGGCCAATAAAGCCCCACCCGCGAACAGGAAGGCGATTATCAAACTAAATAATTTCATTTTCATAAGTCTTACGTTTGTCAATAAACAATCTCTCGACCTTTTGATGAATAAAAAGTGCCCTTTTAACACTTAAATAACACTGACATTTTTCATAATGATGTTTTTTGGCTGGGTGTCCGGAAGGAAAATAGTTTTCCGATCACATTCGTTTTTGCTCAGGCCGCATGGCCTCGTATTCTTTAAAGATTTTTCTTGCCATAACGCTGCAAATAATACTTATCCCAGTAAAAAACTTGCATATTTGTAGAAAATATTTTCTATGAACGACCTTAAAAACCAACTCTGTTTTGGTTATTATCTTGATATACTGAAAGATATATATACTTTTACCCCAGTCTTGTGCCTGGCGGTGTCATCTTCATACACGACTACAATCACAAATGGGAGGGATGCCGGCGCGCCGTAGATGAGTTTCTGCCTGGGACACCGGAAGAGCCGGTGCTCATGGCCGACCAGGATGGCACCCTAATCATTAAAAAGAACAGCCGGAATGAGCCTGTTAAATCTTGATAAAATATTTAATCCCAAGCGGATAGCACTTATCGGCGCCTCGGTTAACCCGAACAGCGTGAGCGGAAAAACACTGTCGAACCTGACATCGGGAGGCTACCGCGGGGTGGTATACCCTGTGAATCCGGCTGAGGAAGCGGTTTCCGGCATTCCCTGCTTTCCCGACCTCGCCACATTGCCCAATAAACCTGACATGGCCATCATCTGCACTGCCGCAGGGGAGGTGCCGGAACACGTGCACCGTTGCGGAATGGCCGGTATTCAGGGTATCATCATCATGTCAGCCGGCTTCCGAGAGACAGGCCCTGAAGGGAAAGCACTGGAAGACAAGATACTGGAAGTAAAAACACGCTTTCCCGGAATGCGGATCCTGGGACCCAACTGCCTTGGGGTCATCGTTCCCTCCGTCAGGCTGAATGCCAGTTTTGCCTCTGCCATGCCTTCCCCGGGTAACATTGCCTTTATCTCTCAGTCCGGGGCCTTGTGCACCTCTGTTCTTGACTGGGCCATGGAAGGCAAGACAGGATTCAGCTATTTTGTTTCCCTTGGAAACAGCCTGGATATTGATTTCGGGGATCTGATCGACTACTTCGGGCAGGATGACAACACCGGTTCTATCATGCTGTACATCGAATCGGTGGGTCAGGCGCGTAAGTTTATGACTGCTGCCAGGACCTTTGCCCGTTCCAAGCCGATCATTGTGTATAAGTCGGGCCGTTTTGCCGAGTCGGCTGAAGCGGCTGCCTCCCATACCGGTGCCATGGCATCGGAAGATGCCGTGTACGATGCCGCTTTTCAGCGTACCGGCATGGCCAGGGTTTACGATATCGGCGATATTTTCGATGTGGCTGCCCTGATCGGGAGAAACCGTTTTCCGCGTGGAGCCAGGCTGGGAATCGTAACCAATGCGGGAGGACCTGGTGTCATGGCTACCGATACCCTGATCGACATGCAGGGTGAACTGGCCTGCCTGTCAGAAGAAACACTGTCGCAGTTGAATGAGAACCTGCCTGCCTACTGGTCTCACGGCAATCCGGTGGATGTCCTGGGAGACGCCCGGGCCAAAAGGGTGGCCAAAGCGGTGTCCATCGTATTGCAGGATCAGGGTGTGGATGCCGTACTGGTGATCCTTACCCCTCAGGCTATGACCAATCCCGTCGCCACTGCTAAAGAAGTGGGCGCACTGGCGGACAGCACCACCAAGCCCATCCTGGCTGCATGGATCGGAGGTAACAAGATGAGGGAGGGCATTCAAATCCTTACTGAGACTGGTGTTGCAGCGTACCAGACTCCCGAACAAGCCATCCGGGCGTTTATGACCCTGACCACCTATGCGCGCAATCTTCGGATACTGTATGAAACACCCAGGGATATCCCTTTGGAATTCAATATCGAAGGGCAACAGGCTAAGTCATTGCTTACAAACCATATACCGGCCACCGGGGAAGTCCTCCCGGAGGAGCAATCCAAAAGATTCCTTGAAGCTTGCGGCATTCCCGTCACCCTTCCGCGCATTGCCACCTCGGCCGCAGAAGCCGTTACCCATGCATCGCTCATGGGTTACCCGGTTGTGATGAAGATTCATTCTCCGGATATCACCCATAAATCCGATGTGGGAGGTGTGATGCTGAACCTGGACGACGAAAAGATGGTCAGGCATGCCTGGGATCACATGATGCAAAAAGTTAAAAACCTGATGCCGGAGGCAAGGGTGGAAGGGGTAGGTATCCAGAAAATGGCAGTGTCGAAGGAAGGACTGGAACTGATCGTGGGCATTAAAAAAGATCCGGTCTTTGGAACGGTCATCATGGTGGGTATGGGAGGAACAGCTGCCGAACTTTATGCCGACAGGGCGCTGGGTTTCCCTCCCCTGAACGAACGCCTGGCGCGGCTCATGCTGGAATCCCTCCTGATCTATCCCCTGATCAAAGGGTACAGAGGGGCCAGACCTAAAAGTCCCGACAAACTCATCGAGGTGCTGATCCGGATTTCATACCTGGCAGCCGGTTATCCTGAAATTAAAGAGTTGGATATCAATCCGCTGCTGGTTACTCCCGAAGAAGTGATCGCCCTGGATGCCCGCATCGTACTCGATCCGCAGCATACTGCTGCAGCGTCCTCCGACTTTGCGCATCTTGCCCTGCATCCCTATCCCGAGAAATATGTCCGGGAGGTCAGTCTGAATGACAGCAGCCGCATCCTGTTCAGGCCCATCAAACCCGAAGATGAGCCTTTATGGTTTGATTTGCTTCGTAGTTGTTCGGCAGAATCCCTGTATTCGCGTTTCAGGTATTTTTTCCATTGGGAGACCCATGAAGTGGCCAGCCGGTATTGTTACATTGATTATGACAGGGAGATTGCCATTGTAGCCGAAGTCATGGAAAACGACCGGAAAAAGCTGGTTGGTGTGGGCCGGCTTGTTGCCGATCCCGACCATGAAGAAGTGGAGTATGCCATCCTGATCGCAGATGCCTGGCAAAACAGGGATTTGGGAAACCACCTCACGGAGTACTGCCTGGAGGTTGCCGGCAAATGGAAGCTGAAACGGATGGTAGCCCAGACTACCAAAGATAACAGCCGGATGATCGCCTTGTTCAGGAAGCATCAGTTTGAGATGTATACCGAGGATGAAACCGTGTTCGTCAGTAAGGAACTCGGTGGTGCGCAAGGCTTATAAGCCCGGGGATTGGTTTTTGTAGTCTGTTGCTTTTGTTTGCGGGTAGGGATTTGAATGGTTCTGTCATTTTTTGCACGTTAGGGGCAAAAATCCCAATATGAAGACCTTTTATACCCCTATCATCGTTGCAATGGCCGGTTTTGCAACACTGCCGCCGGCCGTGGCCGGGCAGGGTGGCCCCGACCAGTTTGGTTACACCCGGATTGACAACCAGCAGCCGGGCTGACCGGTATACCAGTGGATAGATATCGTGTCGCCCGACCGAAGGATTACCGGACTGTCGGATGACAACATCCGCGGACCATTCTTCATCACCACAACGGGAAATGACTATTTCACCTATTACTGGTAATTTTTAATTAAAAAAAAACTTAACAATCCAAAAATAAAAAAATCCAACTAACTCATTTTGAATTAGTTGGATTTCTATTTTGTTTTTATCTGTTGTCCGACCAGGGCTCGAACCTGGACTCGACTGATCCAGAGTCAGTTGTGTTACCAATTACACCATCGGACAATCTGACTGCAAAATTACGATAAATATTTTAAAAGTCAATACGCTACTTTTGTTTTGCCCAGGAATCTTTTAAGGAGACTGTCCGGTTGAAGATCAGACGGCCTTCCTGAGTATCCGGATCCACCGAAAAATAGCCTGTCCTCTCAAACTGGAACTTTTGCAAAGCAGTGGCAGTCTTCAAGGAAGGCTCTGCCAGGCAGCGGACCACCTTCAGGGAATCGGGGTTCAGATAATCCTTATAGTCTTTCCCTTCTTCTGTCTCGTCAGGATTTTCAATGGTGAACAAGGGTTCATACAACCTGGCTTCTGCTTCCAGGGCATGCCTGGCCGACACCCAGTGTATGGTCCCCTGGACCCTCCGGTTGTCGGGGGCATTGCCTCCCCTGCTGGCAGGATCATAGGTACAATGCACCACCTGCACCTTCCCTTCGGAGTCTTTTTCCACACCCACGCAGGTCACGAAATAGGCATAGCGAAGCCTTACCTCGGCTCCGGGCGACAGCCTGAAGTACTTTTTTGGAGGATCTTCCATGAAATCATCCCTCTCTATATAAATCTCACGGCTGAAAGGGATCTTTCTCGTGCCGGCTGAAGGATCTTCATGATTGTTGACGGCATCCATCTCCTCCACCAGGTCGCCGGGATAGTTGTCGATCACCACCTTGAGCGGGTTCATCACCACCAGCCTTCTTTCTGCTCTTTTATTCAGGTCTTCCCGGAGACAGTGCTCCAGTAGGGCCATCTCAATCATATTGTCCCTTTTGGCCACCCCCACCTTGTCGGCAAAAAGCCGTATCGACTCAGGCGTGTATCCCCTCCTTCTCAAGCCGCTGATGGTGGGCATCCTGGGATCATCCCAGCCTCTGACGAAGCCTCCGGTGACCAGCTCCAGCAGCTTCCTTTTGCTCATGATGGTATAGCTTAGGTTCAGCCTGGCAAATTCAATCTGTTGCGGGGCGAAGATCTCCAGCTCCCTGATGAACCATTCGTACAGCGGTCGGTGCACCTCAAACTCAAGGGTACAGACGGAATGGGTGATCTGCTCGATGCTGTCCGACTGTCCGTGCGCAAAATCATACATGGGATAGATGCACCATTCATCGCCGGTACGGTGGTGATGGGCGTGCATGATACGGTAGAGTACGGGGTCCCTCATGTGCATATTGGGTGAAGAGAGATCGATTTTGGCGCGAAGGGTCCTGCTGCCATCCGGAAACTCACCGGCTTTCATACGGTGAAGCAGGTCGAGGTTCTCAGCCACGCTTCTTTCCCTGTAAGGGCTGGGCGTGGCCGGCACCGAAGGGGTCCCTCTCATCTCGCTGATCTGGTCGGAGGTCAGGTCACAAACATAGGCTTTACCCTTTTCGATGAGTCTGACCGCATATTGATACAGCGTCTCGAAGTAGTCGGATGCATAATATTCCCTGTCTTCCCAGTCGAAGCCGAGCCAGCGGACATCCTCCTTAATATTGTCGACATACTCCTGTTCTTCTTTGGTTGGATTGGTATCGTCGAAGCGGAGGTTGCACTTGCCGTTGTAGCGGGCTGCCAGGCCGAAGTTCAGGCAGATGGACTTGGCGTGACCGATATGAAGATAGCCGTTGGGTTCCGGCGGGAAACGGGTATGCACCCTTCCCTGGTTTTTGCCGGCCTGAAGGTCGTTTTCGATGATCTGTTCGATGAAGTTCAAGGATCTGCGTTCGTCAGCAGCTTCTTCCCGTTGGGTTGACATGGGTTATATAAAATAAAGTTTAAGGACGATTGAAAAATGAGACGGCAAAAGTACAATATTTTCTGCTTGGTCGTGATCGAGAGGAGCGCCACCTGACCTAAAATGATGAAATAAAACCACTTGAGGCACTGAGATCACTTAAGTATTTGGTGGATATCAATATTCTATACTGATTCAGGCAGTGTATTCCTTTCACCGCAGAGCCACTGGGTCCTTTAGAGGGATTGATTATTAATTAGGCAAGAATGCGACCTGATTTTTTACTTGACAAACAATTCCATATTATCTATATTTACAGAATATTACCAAATCACCGTTTTATAAGCCAGAGACACACCGCTGTTAAGCTAACTGCCTGTATTGCATTATGTTTGATCACCGGGCAACTGGTCTTCGGTCAGAGCATGACCGTTGAACTGACTCCTTCAGATTACAACGGAATTGTCAATATCAGGTGTTGGGCTTCAGATAGGTTGGTATGGATCAGACGGGGAAGAACAAGTTTCGATACCGAGCTATCCGATATACTTAAACTTTGATACTCTTCCTTTTACAGGAAATCTGGAGAATGTACACCTTGTTGTAAACGAATCGAAGCACTATGAAAGTTGGTGGGATATGGAGGTTATAAATGCATTTGTTGAGGGAAACGGTTCCTCAGGAGGTTCTCTTGAGGTATCATGCAGGGAACGAATAACCTTATATCCGGGATTCCTGGCAGAGAAAGGAAGTGATGTCCACCTGTTTAATTCTCAGACCTATACAGGATGTGATGATAATGCGGGACTTAACAAGTTTCCCGGGATGCTGTCTATGGACCATGATAATCAAGTTAACACCAAACAAATCCGGATCCAGTTTTACGATGAATCTGAATTTGCCTTACTTTATCCAAATCCTAATATGGGCATTTGCAATATCGATATTAATGAGGCTCTTAGACCTCCTTACCAGATAGAAATTACTAATATCCTGGGTGATATTATCGAGACCTGCAATAAAACAGAAAATAGTTTTAAGGTTGATCTGAGTTCACAGCAGCCTGAAATATACTTTATAAGAATTTCAGGATCAGATCAGATCGATACAAAAAAGATAATCCTTCAACATTAAACGTAACATGCGAGCATTAGTGTTAATATTATTACTGTGGGTGTCTAACATTAGCCTTGCCCAGGAATACTCCTGGGTAAAACATTTTGGGGGCGTATCTGATGACCAGGCGATTCTCCAGGTTGATTCCTCTGGGAATGTATATTGTTATGGGAGTTTCACTTATGACTGCCAGATCGATTCCCTCCATTTATTTTCAAATGGAAGAACTGATCTTTTTCTGGCTAAATTTGATTCCTCGGGTAAATTGCGATGGTTAAAACAAATGGGTGGGCCTGATTTCCAGTCCTCCTTTTACCATGAAGGTGGTTCAAAGATTGTTGTGTCAGGGAGTAGCATATATATTACCGGAAGGTACTATCAGCAGATGCACATCGATTCGGTGTACGTATTTGGGGACTGGGCCATTTTCCTGGCTAAGCTTGACACATCGGGTACCTGTCATTGGATAAAAAGCGCCAGCAGTGACAAAATATTCAGTTTTGGCGGACCTGTTTGCTGTGATACCTCTTCTCATATATACTGGGGAGGTTACCTTGATAATAGTGGAACGTTTGATACTATTCAACTGGATAAGGGTGAATTTTTGGCAAAGATTCATTCAAACGGAACCCTCGAATGGATTAGACCCCTCGTAACCGGAGGATCATTTCGTGAGTTCCGTTTTTGCGAAGGAGATCTGTTTTGTATCGGAACTACTGATGGGGATCCGGTGACGATTGATACAATAAGTCTTGCTGGAGACTGGTCAGGAACCATCGTTGCTCGCCTCAATGAAACAGGAGATGTTAATTGGGCGAAATTAATTGGCGGAGATTGGACTGACTATGGAATCACTCTGCTGGTCGATAATAAAAAAAGTTCTTATTCGGCAATCTATTTCAGTGACAGTCTTATATGCGATAGCATCTTATATACAGCGGGTGTAGGTCATGATATGTTTTTATCGCGAATGGATAGTTCCGGATTTATTAAGTGGGTGGTACAAACCAACGTGAGTGGAAAGATCAGCACATGCCCTAATAATATGGCAGGTATATTTGATTCGACCTTTTATGTTGTAGGTGAATATTCAGGTCAAGCCTCCTTCGGTGATCATATCATTAACTCCGGGAACAATAAAGATATGTTCGTTGCAAAGTTTGATACGAGCGGTCATTGTATCGGAGTGGTTCACAAACTATATGAAAATGATGGGTCGACAGAGGTCAATGGTATTGCGCTGGATGCCAATGAGAATCTGTATTTAACCGGTAATTTCTATGATACCCTTCATATTGGCAACCAATGTCTCATCAGTCGTGGTTCAAGGGATATTTTTTTAGCAAAAATGGGTCCGATTATCGGAGAGGAGCACAAAGTGAAACACCCTGAACAGGAACTGCTCATCTATGCCAATCCCAATAAAGGGATATTTGATGTAGTGGTTCCTGCAGAGGTCGTCGATGAGACCTCGCTGATACTGAAAATCTATGATAGTTCAGGCAGGCTTATAAAGTCCCAGACCATCAATATGGCCGATGATCCCATCCACCTGGATGTATCCCCCGCCAAAGCGGGGATGTATCATATCCAGCTCATCAGCAGCCGCAAAACCTATTCGGGGAAGCTGGTGGTGTATTGAGTTATTGCAGGAACCTGCCTGACAGTCCATTTTGCAGACCGGTTTGTTAGTTAAATCTAATAACTTATTATTTAAGCACCCTTAAGTGCCTTAAGTTCCTAAAGTGTTGAAATAAAACCACTTGAGGCACTGAGATCACTTAAGAATTTGGGGTATATTGAAATTTATTACTGATTCAGGCAGTGTATTCCTTTTACCGTTGAGATTTGCATGTTTGATAAGGCAAGAATGCGAGAATGCCAGGATGCCAGAATGCAAGAATGCTGTGGAATGTGGACCTTATTCGCTGGACTTGTATATCTGCTCACAGATCAGGCCGGCGGAGAACACGGCATGTTTCTGAATGAGGACATTCACTCCCCTGTATGAGACATAAGGCAGGGTCCACTCGAGGAGGGCGAGCCAGTAAGGCAAGGGATTTTCTTCGAAAAGGGTCACCTGTTTGGCGTAGCTCCTGACCAGCCATACCATCTCATAGGCCTTACGAACGGCCGGATCATCCCCTTCATAGCGAAACTCCGGCTTCTCCTCCAGCACCCTGGCATGGATCATCGCTTCCTCAAAACGAAGCTTGTCGCTCAGGTCCTGTTCGCATTCCGTACGGGTCATCTCGATCTTGAAAATGGGCTCCAGGCGGGCGAAATCCGAAACGATATTCTTCTCGGTGGTCTCAGAAAAGTCGATGACATAGACATTATCCTTCTCATCCACCAGGATGTTCTGCATGTTCAGGTCACCGTGGCAGAAGGAGCTGTAACAGAACAAGCCTTCATCCTTTCTCCGGGAATACTCATGCTTCAGATACCAATACGGGTTGAGGACCTGTCGCCCCAGCCAGGGACAATCGAGGTACTGCACTTCCTCATCCACCCCAAGCACGCTGAAGGCATCGGCAAAGAGGTTGGGAAAGAGTGGTTCCACGGGATTGTGTTCCTTGAAAAGTAAACGGCTTCCCCATTTCGGTTGGCCGTACCAGGGCTTGAGGATGTTCTTGAAGATGTTGTCGAAAAGGGGCACCAGATCGGACACCTCCCGCTCCCTGTAGAGATGGGTAAGCCACTTCAACTGTGCTTCCGGACCACCGATGCCGACGAAGTTATAACAGATACCCCCGTTGGCCCCGTAATAATTGGAACCCAGGATCGAAACGCTGTTGTTAAGGATGAAAGGCTGCACACATTCCCGGTAATTTTTTTCTTCCCTGCTGATCATGGCGGCATTCCCCAGTTTGATTACGGTAGGAAGCCTTTTGCGTCCCTGGTGGTCGAAGCTGTCGACCAGGTAGGTGTTGGCGGTGAACCCTCCATGAAGTTTTTTCAGGATGACCTGCCGTGTATCGTGATAGATGGCGCGTATCATCAGGCCCCAGTCATCAGGAAACGATTCATTATCAGCACTTTCCACCTTCATCCGTTGCTGGCTGAGATCACCACAGCTGACGGGAAGGTAGATCCAGAGTTTGCCGCTGAGCACCGGCATCCTGACATCTCCCCTGAGGACGGGTGCCACACCTTCCTGCCTGAAGACATGATCGATGCACTGCTTGAGCTGATGTCCGGGCGGCAGGGTGTCTAAACCTTCCAAAAGCATCGACTGCCTCAGGTACTTCATACCCTGGTCCGTCTTCATGGGTGTTGTGAAGTGTTTCACGGGCTCGAGGGCAGATCCTCTGGGAATTTCAATTTCCGAAACGATCCAGGAAGCACACCAGTGAAACTCAGTTTTTCCTTCTGCATTCAGCATCTGCACGATGCCTGTTATTCCCAGCACCGGAGGCACCTGACGGTATATGCCGGAGGCCATGCTGAAGAGGTCGTCCAGAAGCTGTCCGCTTTCTATGGCCTGACCGGGAAGGATCTCGATATAGGCATCGGGTTCCGAACAGGTCCCAAGGTACTGATTCAGGTACACCCCGTGTGTTCCTGTATTGCCCGTATGCAGGTAATCGGTGAGGTCGCCGCTTCCTTCAGGAATATAAGCAAAAAAACCGGGCAGAGATAAAAATGCACTTGCCGTGGCAGCGGCTTCTTTTCGGGCTTCCGATATACTACCCACGCCCAGGCCCATGCCGAGTTCCCTGACATCGGCAATAAGCAGGTCAGGCTCCGTTACACCACCTGTGTCGAGACCCGACAGGCTGACCGGGTGGTCGCTGGTCCTGGTGAACTGGTAATGACGCTGGTCAAAATGATAATCCTTGGCTGCCTGTCCTTCTTTCGACAGCCATTGGGCCTTCCCCAAGGCCTCGTCAAGGAGAGGCGTGATCACAAACTGGGACAACAGTCCGCTGATCTCCAGCACTTTCATCACCTGCTCCGTCGGCTGGTTAAGGATGAGGTGGGCATTGTTCTTTCTTTGTTCTTTGCCCAGGCTGACCAGGCTCCTGATGCCGGCGGAGGAAAGAAATATTAACTCTTTCATATCCAGGATGATGACCGGCTCCCTCTGGTCGCCGGCAGGCATCGCTTCCTCGAAGGGTTTCACTCCCATGACATCCAGGCTTCCTTTTAATCGGAAGACAGGATATTTGTAATTCGACAGGTGTTCAACAATGAGCATAGATATAATCTTTAAAGTTCCATGATATCTTCATTCCAGAGTTCAGGCTTTTCGGCAATGAATTGCTGCATCAGCTCATAACATTCGGGGAGGTCCAGGTCGATCACTTCAACGCCGTGGCTTTCCATGAACTCCCTGGCGCCGCTGAAGGTCCTGGATTCTCCGACGATGACCCGGGGGATCTTGAACTGGACGATGGTCCCGGCGCACATGTAGCAGGGCATCAGGGTTGAATAAATGACCGTATCGCGGTAGGAACCGATTCTGCCTGCCTGGTTGAGACAGTCCATTTCTCCGTGCAGAATGGGATTGTTTTCCTGGACTCGTTTGTTCCGTCCTTTGGAGATGATCTTACCGCCTTTAGCGAGCACAGAACCTATCGGGATGCCTCCTTCCCTGTATCCGGCAAGGGCTTCCTCCAATGCAGCCTTCATCAATGGATCCATATTCAGCCTTTTTCCAAAGGTAGGATTTTCTGATGAAAGGATAAAGTGAAGTTCTATCTTGATACCAGTATTTTTCCGCCAGCCTGGCCGGCCGGTGTGGTTAAGGATCTAAGTGAAGATACGTTGGCCGGAAGCCAATACCATTTAATATTCTAAGAGCAATGTTTTTATCTTGATTATCAATATTTTATCCGATAATTATTCTACTAATATAAATCAAGACAAACTCGAAACATATTCTTATTTGGTGATAATCAACTTCTTATGCAATATATATTCCTGATTGCCGCCATTAATCCTTACAGTGATCATACAAACACCGGCAGGTAGGCTTTTAAGATCAAAAGTGAGCCTGAGATCTGTATCTCTTTCAATATGATCTGACATCCTAAACACCTTCTCCTCCATCATATTGATCACTGAAAGCTCTAAGGTACCATCGACGGGCGAGTAAATGGAGACCTCCGTCCTTTCGGATGCAGGGTTGGGAAATACATTCATCACGGGTCCGGGAACAAAAGACTTAAGGGTCGATGGCACCCTGATCCGGAAAGGGAGAGGGGTGCCCGACTCATCCGTCACTTCCCCGCTGGCGCTATAAAGCCAGGGAAATTCCTGATGAGACATCACCCGGCCTTCCATTCTGAATGAAAACTTGTTATTGTCGAGTGAAAACCCTTCCAAAGAGGCTCCTGATATTCTGAGCCAACCGCTCCCTGCATGCTGCACCCAGTCTTCGTTCTGACCCGGGAAACAGGCCTGTTCAGGAATGAAACGCTCAGCGTTGGCATTCAGTTCCAGGGAGACGGAACCCAGCTTGCGGGTGTTGCCTTCAACCTCTATCACGATGGGTATGCTAAGCTTGTCACCCTCTGACACCTTCAATTGGGGATCCTCTGTCACAAGGATTTGTGATCCCGTCTTGCTGTAAGGGATAAAGGATCCGTTGACATCGCCCACGCAGAGTCCTTTCAGGCTGGTGGTGTATATGCTGCTCTGGGTGGTGATGGGTTTTGATTCAAACACCCATTTCCCGGCAGGGAAGGCGGTGAGCATTCCCACAAAATACCTTTGAATGGCTAGTGCATCAACGGAATTCACAAAATGGGAAGCATCGACGTCGGCAGCAAGGCGGTTGATGGGATTCAGCACGATCATGTGCACAAATTCCCTGAGGGCTTCCAGGGCATCCGTGGAGTTGATGCCACCCACCTGCTGGTTTGACGCCGCCGTAAGGATGTAATTACCGTCGGGGAAGGCCGGGAACTGATAAAACCCGTTGTTGTCCGTCTGGGTCTGGAAAAGGATAGTTCCCGCATTGTTCCTGAGATATACCGGTATATTATGAAGCGGCGTGGAGACGCTGTTGGCATAGGTAACATGACCATAGATCACGCTTTGTCCTGATGGCAGTACAGGGGTAATGGTGGTACTGTCGACACTCTGGCAACCATTGATATCAGTGGCATATAGGTAATAGGTAGTGGGTTCCAGTGGGTTGGCAAAGGGATTCAGGGACAGGGTATCTGACAATCCTGTTCCCGGGGTCCACCAGAGCGAATAAGGGGGAGAGCCTCCGCTAATATTGGCGCTGATGGCCACTCCAGTACCAAAAAGGCTGATCATGTCAGGACCTGCATTTACTTCCGGGGTTTCTAAAATTGTAACACTGACCGTATTCTCAAAAATCATCGTACATCCGGTAAGGGTGCTGGTAGCCATCACACCAAAGGTCCCGGGCAGGTTCAGTGAACCAAAGCTGATATCCTGACCATTCCCTGTCATGAGATACCCATTGAGCGGCTGGCCATTCCACATAAGCTGGTATTCCACTCCGGGTTCCGTGACATCGAGGCCGATGGGCACACCTGTCCCGGAAGCACAGGCATATCCGCCGCCCGTCATGCTGAACTCCTGAGGCAAAGGGACCAGGGGGACATCAGGAAAACCGCTCATTACCGAGGAACAGCCGCTTCCGGGGTTGGTCGCCACCACACCGTAACTTCCTTCAGGAAGCCCGCCCCAGGCCATCGGCTGACCATTGCCCAACAGTGGAAGGTCATACGGTTCGTTATCTCTGATGAGCTGGTAACTGATACCGAGTTCAGAATAAGGCAGGCTGACCACCCCGGATCCATAACCTCCGCAGTCATAGCCTGCAGCCGAAACGGATATGATGCCCGGCACTTCCATCTGGGTAACATCGATCACGCCGTTCATGGGCATAAAGCAAGAGGTGCCCATATTGATTGCCTTCACCTGATAGACACCAGTGGTCAGGTTGTTCCACTGTAAACTTTGTCCGGTACCGGGAGTGAGTGTCCCCAAAGGAAGGGTGCCCTTTAAGAGCTGATAGCTGATCCCGCTTTGTGATCCATTCAAATTGAGAGTGACGCCATTTTCCCCCTGGCAGTACATCTCAGGACCAGAAAATTCAAATACCTGTGGAAGAGCATGTACCTGGACAGTGGCAACCATAGAATTGACTGTCAGGCAGTTCCCGTTGCACACCACAGCTCTGTACTCCCAGGTTCCCGGAGAGGAAGGGGTTTCCGAATAGGTGACCGAGGTATTGTTGATATCGGTCCATGTTCCATTGTTCAGTCTTTTTTGCCATTTAATGATCGTACCGTTATGACCTGTAAGAGTAAGGACATTGGTACTGTTTCCCAGGCAGAAGTTGGAACCGCCGGTGACCGATCCTCCGATGGAGGCTGACAACACGGTGACCGTGGCCAGGGAGGAAACTTCCTGGGTACAGGCCCCGCTCTGTACTACCACACGATACTCCCACGTTCCCGGTTGGTTGAGCACCTCAGAGAAGGAGGAGTTCAGATGGCTGATATTGTTCCAGCCACCACCATTAAGGCGTTTCTGCCATTTCAGTATCGTCCCGGTATGACCTGTAAGAGTCAGCACCGGGGTAGTATTACCCTGGCAGATGGTCCCGCTTCCGTTGAGGATACCTCCTGCCGTGGGGGCATTCACCTCTATGGTGGCAGGTGAAGAATACATCTCCCCGCAGACGCTGTTGCTGATGACGGCCCTGTAATACCATAGCCCAACCGCGTTAGGCACGGTACTATACACCGCAAAGATGTGAGGGATATCGATCCAGGGACCATTGTTAAGACGTTTTTGCCATTTCTGAATGGTACCGGTGTAACCGGAAAGGGTCAGGTAAGGGGTAGTGCTGCCCAGGCAAAGAGAACCGCTGCCGCTGACCTGTCCACCCACCGTAGCCGGAACCACGGTGACGGTCGCAGGTACTGAGTATCCTAAACTGCAGTATCCGTTCTGACTGACCGCCCTGTACTGCCATGTTCCCACCTGTGACGGCCATTCCTGATAGGATGAGGCCGTATTCACGACATCCACCCATGGCCCATTATTGAACCGTTTCTGCCAATGGTCGACCACGCCGTTGTTACCACTCAGTACCAACACAGGGGTCATCGATCCCTGGCAGACGGAGGCACCACCAGTGACATTACCCGCAATGGTAGGAGAATAAACGACGACGGAATAAATTAAGGAAAATGCCACGTTGCAGCTGCCATTCATCACCAAAGCCTGGTATTCCCAAACACCGAGGTTGGTCGGTGTCTCCACATAATTATTATAAGGGTAATAGATCTCCTGCCAGGCAGTTCCGCTCCATCTTTTCCGCCAGGCAACGATATTGCCGACCATGCCGGTATCGATGAGCGTACTGATGGGCTGCCCCAGGCAGGTGAAGTTGCTGGCACTCATGATTCCTCCGGCATTGCTGGGTTTTTTCACATGGAAGAACACGCTGGAGGAATAGGCCGGATCGCAGGAGCTGACCCGGACTTTAGCCCGGTACTCCCAGTTGCCTGTATCCGGCGGAATATCGATCAACGTCGAATCTAAACTATTGATATTATACCAGTTCCCGTTAGCTGGTCTTCGCTGCCATCCTGTTACCGCACCTATGTTATCAGAAAGAATGATGGGGGGTGTGACTTGTCCGGGACAGAGTTCACCGCCTCCGGCGAGGGTGCCGCCTACAGAGAAATGATAGGCATAGGCAGTGGCAAAGTTAAACGGGCTGACATATCCTATGGTACTGTTTTTACAACGGGCATAAACCACGAGGCTGTCACCGCCCTCAATGACCGGTGTGATGCATTGGAAGGGGGCATCGACATCGGTGGTATCGATATTCACACCATCAAATGAAAACTCTATCTGGTCACCACCCTGGGTCAAACCTGCCTCCATCACGACGGTCCCGTTGCCACACCTCGAAGCATCATGCATCAGTGGTATATTAACCACCGTGATCACATGGATGTTGATCTGGTCACTGGCTGAACAACCATGGCTGTCGGTAACAGTATAGGATAACTGCACATCACCAACGACATTAGCACTGAAAGTCGGGTTTTGAAGGTTGGTCTGGTTCAGGAATAGACTTCCGGGACCTGTCCACAGGTGCGACTGATAGGGGAATACGCCTCCGGAGGGTCCGCCAAAGACAAAGTCAGAATTTCCCATGTAAAAATAGGCGGGATCAGGGGTGATCGTGGCGGTAAGCTGGGGATCACTGATAATAGTTGCATTCCCATTCATCGTGCGGCTGCAGCCATTGGCAGTATTCGTGGCGACCACTGTATAGGTGCCAGAGGGTTGCGCCGGCCAGTTAAGTGCACTTCCCGTCCCTGCCAGAGGAAGGCCTGCCGGAACCCCATCATTCATCAGCTGGTAAGAGACCCCGGCCTCAGAACCTGACAACAGCACCGGTAAACCTGCCTGATCATAACAATAATGTCCTGAACCGGAGGTCTGGAAAACAGCAGGCAAGGGCCAGGTCTCAACGATGGCAACGCCTTCCATCGAGCGGCTGCATCCTGTCGAAGCCGTGGTGGCAGTCACCGTATAGCTACCCGAAGTTTGATGGAGCCACTGAAGGAATGTGCCAGTACCACTCTGCGAAGGCCCCTGAACAGCACCGTTTTTGAATAATTGATAATTAACTCCCACTTCACTGTTGCTGAGTGTCAGGGTGAGCCCCTGATATCCTTCACAATAATGACCAGAGCCGGACAAGGCATAGACCGTCGGGTTCGCATTAACATTTATGGTTGAAGTGGCTGTGTTGACACAGCTATAAGCATCCTGGAAGGAATAAGAGATCAGATGAACCCCCACCCCTGCCTGACCAGGGTAGAAGGTGTTGTTGATCACTCCCTGACCGGTGTAGGAACCACCTGCCGGGGTGCCTCCTGAGAGAGTCAGAGGGGTGGCATCGACGCATATTCCGCTGATGGGAAGGGTAAGGCTGACGACGGGAAGGTCATTGACCGTTATTGTATTGGTAGCGAACCCGAGGCATCCGCTGCTGTTTTGAAAGGAATAAGTGATCAAATGGTTACCTGCACCGGCTAAAGCCGCACTGAAGTTGCTTCCGCTGACACCCGCTCCGCTGTATGTTCCACCGGCAGGCAGGCCAGCATTCAGTGTATAACTTGTGGCCGAAATGCACTGGACAGGCATCACTCCGGAAAAGGTGACCGCGGGAAGTGCAACCACCGTAATAGTGGCATAGCCGGAAGGGACAGGGTTGCAGGGATTATTCTGGACCAAAGCCCTGTATCTTGTGGTTTGAGTCACCAGCCCTGTTGAGTAAGAGGTGCCTGTAAATGGAATATCCTCCCAGCTGACGAATGGACTTACCGAGTACTGCCAATTAATGATGGTGCCGGTGAAACCTGTCAGTGTCAGGGTACCACCCGCCTGCCCCTGGCAGATGGTAATATCTCCTGTCATCGTTGCCGGTGCTCCGGGAGCATTCACATGGATGTTGGCTGGTAAGGAATAACCTTCCTGGCAGTTTCCTGAAGTCACCACTGCCCGGTATTGCCAGATTCCGTCAGAGACCGGCACCTCTGAATATGTATTGGTGGTCACCATCACATCGACCCAGGGATTCCCTTCCAGCCGTTTCTGCCACCGGATCACCATCCCTGTGTTACCTGTCAGCTGCAGAATGCCTGTAGAACTACCCAGGCAGATCGTGGTACTCCCGGATACCTGTCCACCAATAACCTCATCGAATACAGTCACGATAGCGGAGGATGAAAAGGCCGGCAGACAATTACCCTGCTGCACTTCCACCCTGTATTCCCAGGTCCCGGAAGATCCCGGTACTTCCGAATAGGTAGGTTCTGTTTGGTTAATCGTGATCCATGAACCCGCGTCAAGACGTTTCTGCCACTGGATGATACTGCCTGAATAACCGGTAAGAGCCATGGAAGGCGTATAGGAACCCGGACAAATAAAGGACGAACCGCTCAGCGTACCTGCGATGGTGGAAGGTTGCACGAGAACTGTCCAGATCGATGAGTAAGCAGGCTCACAACTACCTTGCTGAATCATGGCCTGGTAGTCCCACGATCCTGATGATGATGGGGTTTCATAATATACTGTGCCTGAAAAGGCAATATTCTGCCACAATCCATTATTCACTCTTTTCCTCCAGCAAACAACACTGCCTGCATAATTGAGAACCTGCATATTACCGGTGTTGGCGCCGAGGCAGATCTGAGTGTTTACACCTGTCAACATCCCTCCTGCACTTGGATCAAGAACCTGAATGACAGCAGCTTGAGAAAATGCCGTCGCACATCCGCTGAGTTGGATCACGGCCCGGTACTCCCATATTCCTGATGAAGAGGGTACCTCCTGATAGAGGGTGTCGGTAACAGGCACACTGATCCAGTTCCCGCTGTTGACCCTCTTCTGCCAGTTGCTCACTTCACCTGTAAATCCGTGTAAATGAAGCACAGGAGTACACATTCCCGGGCATAAGACGGCGGTTCCCGTCACAGTGCCTCCCACGGCACCTGTCAGGGCTGTGGCGGTCGCACTGATCCAGCTGCTGCATAGTCCTGATGCTGAGATGCGGGTCCGGGCGTAAACCAGGATACTGCCACCGGGAGGGATCACGGGAGTATTATATTGGTAAGGTGATTGATTATCAGTGAACACCACAGTGCTGCCATTCAGGGAGAACTGTACCTGGTCCCCTCCCGCACCGGGAATGGCAGGCATAGTGACCTGGCCGGGACCGCACCTGTACTGGTTTGACATAAGGGGAGGAGGGATCAACCCTGAAACAAAAACCTGTGTCTGGTCTGTCACCGAACAGCCATGATTGTCAGTCACGGTATATATTAACGAATAGACACCTGCCTGATTTGAATTAAACACCGGATTGACCACGTTAACCGCGCTTAGGAAGGGAACTGCAGAGCCTGTCCACAGATGGTTGTATCCGCTGGAAAATCCTCCGGCAGGGTTCCCATAGACCGTGATGCCTGTACCTGTCAATACATATACCGGGTCTGGCTGAATATTGGCGGTCAGGGGCGGATCCTGGGTGATGTTGACCAGACCCGACATCATCGACATACATCCGGTGGATGCATTCATGGCTGCCACGCTGTACTGTCCGGCAGGTACATTGGTCCATGAAAGTGCATTCCCGGTACCTGGCAGTGGGTTGCCCACATCTACACCATAACGCTTCAGCTGGTACAAAACCCCTGTCTGTGACCCGTTCAGAGTCACTGTCGTTCCGTTTCCATTGTAGCAGTAGCTTCCCGATCCATTCAGAGTGTAGGGTGAGGGTAGTGGAATGGTCGAGATTGTTACTGTTCCGCTCATCACGGCATAACATCCTGTGGTCAAGTTCGAGGCCATCACCTGGTACGTTCCTGCCGTGAGGTCATTCCATATAAGGCTTCCACCGCTACCCGGAACAAGGGCCCCAAAAGGAAATGAATTTTTAACAAGCTGATAATTAACTCCTTGCTGAGATCCAATAAGAGTAGCAGAAAGGCCATTTCCTCCCTGACAATAGCTGCCATCACCCACAAACGGGAAAACGAGAGGCTGAGCATTGACCTCAATAGTGTTGATACCCTGGTTAGTACACCCGTGGATATCCGTCCATGAATAATTCAGCAGATGGAATCCCTGACCGGCAGCCATGGCATTAAAGCTGTTATTAGCCACTCCGGGACCTGAATAAACGCCTCCTGGCGGCATGCCGCCGATGAGCAGAAATGGTTGTGAATTGGTACACTGAGGTGGCAGAGATCCGCCAAAAAGCACCAAAGGAAGATCGTATACGGTGACCTGGTTGGTAGCCTGGTAGATGCATCCGTAAACATCCGCCCAGGAATAAACGAGTGTATGGGTCCCTGTTCCTGCTGTTTGAGGATAAAACCCTCCATTCAGGACACCGGGTCCGGAATAGGTACCTCCTTGCGGAGATCCACCGGTAAGAAGAAATGCATTACCATTGATGCACTGAGAAGGGATGGAACCTGAGAAGCTCACCCCTGCCGGGGCTGGCACCATGAGTATCGCCATCTGAGAGAAGGACGGCGTGCATCCATCCTGCTGGACCAGGACCCTGTACCGTGTTGTTTGAGTAAGTACTCCGGGTATGTATGTAGCAGAGGTATTCGGAATATCGTTCCATAAAGTGTAAGGGCTGACCGAATACTGCCATTTGAGTATTGCTCCTGTATATCCTGATAAGGTGAGTGTGGCCCCAGAAAGGCCGCCACATACGGTAGTGCTTCCGTTAAGCACCCCGCCTACCGATGCGGGGATCACTTCAACGGTTGTCGGAACCGAGTAGGCGGTACTGCATCCTGGTGTGCCAACTGCTGCCCTGTATTCCCAAGTTCCTGTTACCTGCGGTATTTCGGAGTAATGATCAGCAATGATATTAAGGTCACTCCATCCGTCGCTATTATGCCTTCTCTGCCAGAATAATATATTTGAATTTTGTCCGCTCAGTTGAAGGGTACCTGTGTTACTTCCAAGGCATATCAATCCCCCGCCCTGAACCTGACCTCCTTCAGGGACCGGGGTGACCAGGACCGTTGCTGCCGCAGAGAATGCAGCAGCACAGGGTGCATTCTGGACCACTGTCCTGTATTCCCAGCTGCCCGCCGAAGAGGGCACCTCAGAATAACTCGCGGCTGAAGTGTTGATGGTAACCCAGCCCCCACCGTTCAAACGTTTCTGCCAATATTGGATGGTACCGGTGAAGTCTGCAGCCTGAAGCAAAGGCGTTGCTGAATTCGGGCATATGGTGCCACTTCCTGTCACGGTGCCGCCGCCAGAATTTTCGTTAACCAGTACTGCTTTTGTGTTTGAATAGGCCGGAGGGCAGTTGCCACTCTGGACGATGGCCTGATATTCCCAGTTACCCGGTGAGACGGGTATCTCGCTAAAAGAAGTCGATGTCTGGGCAATATCGAGCCATATACCATTATTTAACCTTTTTCTCCAAGCTGAGACGCTGCCCGTAAAACCAGAAAGGGAGATGACTCCTGTTGAAGACCCAAAGCAAACGACACTATTACCTCCTGACAAGGCACCACCTGAAGCCAGAGGATATACTTCCACGGCGGCCGTCGAAGAATATACGGGGGCACATCCTTCGAGCGATACCACCGCCCTGTAACTCCAGGTGCCGGGTGAGGAAGGAACCTCCGTAAAACCCGTAGCGGCCAGTGGAATGTTGATCCAGGAACCTGAATTGAGTTTTTTCTGCCAATACAGCACAGACCCTGTGTAGCCTGCCATTTGAAGCAAGGGTGTAGAACTTCCGAGGCAAATATTACCGCTTCCCATAATATATCCTCCGTTAGCTGATGCATAGGCGTATGCAGTGGCATGAACCCAGGCGCTGGTCATTTCCAGGCTGTTGTTTTTAGAACGGGCATAAACGGTGAGATTGTTACCTGCTGTGACAATTGGTGTCACATATTGATATGGAGCAGTGTTGTCGCTGAATATTACGGTGCTGCCATCCAGTGAGAATTCTACCAGGTCGCCGTTCACTCCGATGGTTGCCGTCATGGTCAGCGTTCCCGTCCCACACCGTTGCTGGTCCGGCATGGCCGGTTCACCCACCTGGCTGATCACAGAAACCGTCTTCAACCCAGTGGCTTCACATCCATGACTGTCGGTGACCCTATATTCTAAGGGGTAGCTGCCGGGCTGGGAGCAGGAGAATACAGGATTCACGATGGAAAGAGAAGATAAGTAGAGAGATCCTGTTCCGGACCATTCATGTGCCAGGTAGACACCAGAGCCTCCTGAAGGGTTTCCGTTCAGGTTAAGATATTCGCCTGTCAACACTATGGCTGACTGAGGTAAAACCTGCACGGTGAGTACAGGATCCTCCGTGATATTCACCTGACCGTTCATGGTTTCAACACAGCTTGTGGCTGCATCAGTGGCAACCATCGAATAGGTACCGCTCAGATTGTAATTCCAGATCAATGGAAGGCCATTGCCTGACTTTGGATTACCCTGGGGCAGGTCATTCCTGTATAACTGGTACAAAATCCCTTGTTGAGACGAAGACAGGGTTATGGGCAGACCTGCGGCTCCATGACAATAGGAACCGGATCCGGTCACCTCAAACACCAAAGGCCTTGCCTTTTCCACCACCTGTATCCAGCCTGCCATCATCGAAAGACAGCCATGAACAGGATCCACTGCCATCACATGATATAGACCCGCCGACAAGTCACTCCATATCAGCGAATTACCTGTACCTGGCTGGGCAGAACCCCACTCTGTGCCGTCTCTGAACAGTTGGTACTGCATCCCCGGTTGAGAACCGGAAAGGTTCAGTTGTGACCCTGCGTCACCTTCACAGTAACTTGTATTTCCATTCAGAATATATACCAGTGGCACCTGGTGGACCTCTATGCTGTTGGTGGCGATATCGGTACAGCCCTGGGCATTGGTAAAGGTATAGGTGATCACATGGTCCCCGGGACCCGCCTGGGAGGCATTGAAGTTGCTTCCCGTAACCCCGCTGCCGGAATACGTACCACCTGCCGGACTCCCACCCTGCAAGGGATAGAATGTCGAACTCTGGCACTGAGGCTGAAGTTGGCCGGAAAACTGCACGGATGGCAAGGGTACGACATTTATGTTGTTTGTTGCCGATCCTGAACAGCCATTCACATCGGTGTAGGTGTAGGTTAATGTGTGAGTACCAATCCCTGCCAGGCTTGCATTGAAGTTGGATCCGCTGACACCGGGACCGCTGTATGTACCTCCCGGAGGGGTCCCACCGGTAATAACGTAATGGGTGGACGATATGCACTGGGGTGCCAGGCCTCCTCCAAATTGCACTGTAAAATGAGGAAGTACGGTAACGGTCACATTGTTTGAATATTCCACGTTACAGTAACCACTTTTCACCTGGACGCGAAACTTGGTTGTCTGGAGCAATGGGCCTGAGGTGTATGTATCAGAGGTATGGTTGATGTCTATCCAGGTTTGGTAAGGACTCACACTGTACTGCCATTTCTGAATGGTACCCGTATAAAAAGACAGCGATAAAACCCCGCTGTTTTGATTATAACATATTGATTTAGATGACAATAGAGCCCCACCCACCGTTGTCGGGGATACCACTACTGTTTTGGGAACGGAGGCAGTCTCCGTACATCCATCGAAGGCCACGACGGCCCTATATTGCCAAGATCCCGCCTGTTGTGGTATATCAGAATAAACGGCAGATGTATGGGCTATGTCTGACCAGCTACCTTCGTTCAGCTTCTTCTGCCATTTCATAATATTCCCTGAGTAGTTGTTAAGGATGAGTGGGCCTGTCGTGGAATTCTGGCAGATCAGGCCGTAGCCGCTGACAAACCCTCCCTGGCTGACAGGATATACCACGACTGTTGCTGATCCGGAAGTATCGGTTGCACAGTTTCCGCTTTTTACCAGAACCCTGTATGTCCAGCTACCTTGGGAAGAAGGCACTTCGGAGTAGGTGGTTGCGGTATTCTGAATGTCTGTCCATGATCCACCGGCTTGTTGCTTTTGCCATTTCACCACATTTCCTGTATGACCACTTAAGATCAGCAGCGGTGTCGGTGAGCCCGGACAGACAGAGGCGCCTCCGGTGATCACACCTCCGGCAGACGGGGGATCAATGGTGATGGTGAAAATAGAGGAATACACCGGATCACAAGAGCCATTGCTGACCAACGTCTGGTATTCCCAAAGACCTGGACAGGTTGGTATTTCGGAGTATTGTGTTGCACTACACGCGATGGCAAGCCATCCCTGACCGTTTAACCGCTTCCTCCAGGAAAGGACCGTCCCCGTCTGGCCGCTAAGGCTGATGGGTCCTGTAGTGTTTCCGAGGCAAACGGATCCGGAGGTGCCGCTGAGGACACCTCCCACACTTCCAGGCAACACCATAATGACAGCTGGACTGGAATAATCCGGGGCACAACCGGGCACCTGTACTTCAGCTCTGTATTCCCAGGTCCCGGTGGTGGTTGGATATTCCGAATAATGGTCTGTCGTGTTACCGACAGAGACCCATGTGCCGGAGTTCACTCTTTTCTGCCAGGAGATCACATATCCTGCCTGCTGCGACAGTAGCATTTGCGGGGTCGATTCACCTAAGCAGATCGTACTGCTGCCGGAGAGAATCCCTCCCTGAGAAGATTCGAAGGCCCATGCAGTGGCGCTGACCCAGGTACTGCTCTGGGATGTCGGACTATACAGCGTCCTGGCCCAGACCTGCAGCGGATAGCCGACCTCCACCACAGGGGACATATATTCATAGGGGTAGGTATCATCCGTAAACATCACATTACTCCCATCCAGAGAAAACTGAACCCTGTCGCCTCCCTGTCCAATCTGGGCAGTCATGGTCAGACTGCCTGGTCCGCAGCGGTACTGGTCAGGGATCAAAGGTTCCTGGACCTGGCTGGCCACCACTACCTGGATATTATCGGTACCTGAGCAGGAATGATTGTCGGAGACCACATAGGTGAGTGAAAATACTCCGGCAGTCACACCATTGAACTGTGGTGTCATCGTATTTACCGAGGATAAATAAGTTGCTCCGGTTCCGGTCCAGGAGTGTGAAGTGAATACACCCGTACCTCCGGAAGGGTTGCCACTCAGGGTGATGGAACTTCCCAACTGAACGAAAGCCGGATCAGGGGTTATCAGGGCAGTCAGGGCCGGGTCTTCCGTTATGACAGCCGTCCCAGTCATGTATGCAGAGCAACCGGTGCTCACCTCTGTTGCAAGGACCTGATAGGACCCTCCTTTCTGCTCGTTCCAGTTCAGGCTGGCACCACTACCCAATACGGGATCGTTAAAGGCTGTGCCATTTTTAAACAGCTGATAAGAGATCCCCGGGCTTGATCCGTTGATCTGCAGTGTGCGTCCAATTCCTCCGTGACAAAAGCTTCCCGATCCACTCAGAACAAATAAAGTGGGTGCCGGTACTTCTGTAACAGTGACTGTTCCCAGCATCATCGAACTGCAAAGTCCGGTGCCATCGACGGCCCTGACAGTGTATGATCCCGCCAGCATCCCGTACCATGTCAAAGAACTTCCCGTTCCCGGAACAGGCTGCCCTGAGAGGGTATTGTTTTTCAACAGCTGGTAGAGCACATTCGTTTGAGAACCATTTAAAGTCAGAGTCATTCCATCACTCCCCTGACAATAGGATCCGGAGCCCGAAAGATGAAACACGGTGGGTTCGGTCACAACCTCAATTACATTGAATGCCTGATTGGTACAGCCATTGTTGTCTGTATAAGAATACTGGATCGTATGGACACCTGTTCCGGCGACGGAAGCATTGAAATTGGTGCCCGACACTCCCGGACCACTGTAGATCCCTCCAAAAGGGGATCCTCCGGTGAGCTGGTACTGCATCACTCCTGAACATTGATCGGGCAACTCACCGCTGAAATCAACCAGTGGTATCTGGTTCACCAATACGGTGTTGTAGTCGGAATAGCTACATCCGTTGGCATCAGTATAAGTATAATAAAGCATGTGGAGACCTGTCCCTGCGATGGAGGGATAAAAGGAATCCCCATTCACACCGGGCCCGCTATAAAAGCCTCCTGCCGGTGTGCCTCCTGTCAGCAACAGGGAAGAGGAATTAAAACACAGGGGTGGAATATCCCCGGCAAAAGTTACTTCTGTTGCCGGACTAACCGTTACCGTTGTAAACGAGGAATATGCTTCACCACAGTTTCCGCTGCCGATAATGACCCTGAAACGGGTGGTCTGATATAAGGGGTCAGATACATAGTTGATTCCAGACCAGGGAATATCGTTCCACTGTGTAAAGGGCATTACACTATACTGCCAGTTTACCACACTCCCCGTAGAACCTGCAACACTGAGGGTACCGCTGGTCTGGCCCGCACATACAATTCCTCCGCCACTCGCAAAACCGCCGGAAGGTAATGGCAGTACCTCGATCTGTGCGGCCATGGAGGGCACTTCCCCACAATTCTCTATGCCTGTCACACCTCTGAATTCCCAGATACCCGGTGACATGGGTACCTCCATGTATACAGATGTAACATTCTGTATGGGGGTCCAGGATCCTTCGTTAAGTCTTTTTTCCCATCTGAGTATGTTGTTCGTGTAGCCAGTCAATGAAAGCAGAGGTGTACTGCTGCCCAGGCAAATACTCCCCGAGCCGTTCACCTGTCCTCCTACATTAAGAGGCAATACTACCACCGTGGTTGCAGTCGAAAACTCCGTGGTACAAACACCATTGATTACTTTGGCCCTGTAATCCCAGTTACCGCTTGCCACGGGCACTTCGGCAAAGGTCGTTCCTGTATGGCTGATGTCGGTCCAGGCACCTTCGTTGAGTCTTTTCTGCCAGGCGATCACAATCCCTGTCTGGCCGCTTAAACCGAGCACTGGTGTCATGGTGCCAGGACAGATCGTAGTACCCCCCGTCACCGTACCGCCCTGGGTGTTTGCATCAATATTCAGGCTATAGCTGGAAGAATAAGCCGGAGAGCAGGACCCGTTCTGAACGACGGCACGGTATTGCCACAGCCCGGCCTGTACCGGTATTTCGGAGTAAGAAGATCCGGTATTGGAAATGTTGACCCAGGACATGTCGTTAATACGTTTCTGCCAGTGTAGCACATTCCCCGTGTACCCTGTGAGGGTCAGCGTTCCTGTTGAAGCTCCAAGGCAGATCTCCTGGGTCAGCCCTGACAATATGCCTCCGGCACTCTCGCTGTACACTGATAAGGTCGCTGTTGAAGAATAGGCCACCGAACAACCCGGAACCTGGACTTCTACCCTGTAATCCCATACTCCCTGAACAACAGGTATTTCCGAGTATTTACTGGCCGTGGTCAATATATCCGTCCAGCTGCCTTCATTCAGTCTTTTTTGCCATTTATTGATATAACCGGTATAGCCGGACAAGGAAAGGGTATCCATGGGTGTTTCCAGGCAGAGATTACCGCTGCCGGATAAGGTTCCCCCATAAGAAGAGGCATAGGCAGTGGCCGAAGCACTGGTCCAAGGGCTTACCAGGGAGGTCTGTTGATTCCTGACCCTTGCATAAACGGTAAGAGGTGTTCCGACCACAACGCCCGGTGTGGTGTACTGGAACGGAGGTGTGTTATCGGTGAAGACGACGGTCTGGCTGTTCAATGAAAATTGGACCTCATTGCCCTCGCTGGCTGCAAGAGCAGTCATCACCAAGGTCCCGTTACCACAGCGCATCTGATTGCTCATGAGGGGGGGATCAATATCAGAGAACACCTCGACCATGATGGAATCCGATGCAGTACAGCCATGACTGTCTGTAAAGGTATATTGAAGGTTATAAGAACCCATTAGAGCACAGGAAAAAACAGTGGAGACCTGGTTCGTCAGATTCAGGAAGCCACTTCCTTCTCCGCTCCAGAGGTGTGAGGTGAAGATACCTGTTCCGCCGGATGGATTTCCGTTAAGAGTGATCGCGGAATTGGTCACCGTAAAAGCCGGATCAGGCCCTATGTTGGCAATCAGCACAGCATCCTCGGTCACAACAGCATTGCCCTGCATCGTCACCGAACATCCATAAGCAGTTTCAGTGGCAAGAACGGTATAAGTGCCTTCCGGCTGGTCGTTCCATAATAACAGGCTTCCTGTTCCCATGACAGATTCACCCTCAGGAATCCCATCCTTTAATAGCTGGTAGGACACGGAGACCTGTGACATGGACAACAAAATATTCAGTCCGGTACCGCCGTTACAATAATGACCACTGCCACTAACAGTGTATAAAACAGGAAGCGGGTTTTCGGTCACCACGGCAGCCCCTGCCATATCTACATAACATACACTGTTGGAATAGTGTGCCCGGATGATATAGGTACCTTCATAAATTCCTGTCCAGATCAGCAAATTGCCTGTCCCTGCCTTGGAAACTCCCTGAACACTCCCACCCTTCATGAGCTGGTACAGGGTTCCTGGCTCTGAACCGGATAGAGTTAATGTAACTCCTTCTCCACCAGTGCAATACGACCCTCCCCCTGAAAGAGCGAATACCTGAGGGACAGCATTCACCGACAAAGTGTCGGTCGTTGATGCCAAACACCCGTTACCATCAGCATACTGATAGGTGATCACATGGGTTCCAAGGCCTGCCATGACAGGGTCCAACCAATTTTCTGACACGCCCTGACCTGTGTAGGTTCCCCCTGCCGGAACAGCAGTATTCAATACAAACGGGGCAGCATTGATACATACGTCGGATAGTGTACCGCTAAACTGTATGGAGGGCAGATTGAACACCTGTATGGAATTGGTCGCCGACCGGGTGCAGCCATTGGCATCCGTAAAGGAGTAACCGACAATATGAACTCCGGTTCCTGCCAGGGTGGCGTTAAAATTATTCCCGCTGACCCCCTGACCTGTGTAGGTTCCTCCCGGAGGAGAACCACCAGTCAGAGTCAAGGTAGTGTTCCCAATACATTGTGGAGGAAGGGTGCCACTGAAAGTAACAGAGGTTGGGGTTGGTACTGTAACCGTTGCATAAGCGGAATAGGATTCGGGACAGCTTCCCCGGGTCACGACCGCTCTGAAACGCGTAGTCTGGGTCAGAGGCCCTGACAAATAGGTATTTCCATTGTGTTGAATATCGTTCCAACTGGTAAAAGGACTAATTGCATACTGCCAGTATTGAACGATCCCGTCAAACCCGTTCAAGGTCAGAACACCGCTGGTCTCACCACTGCAAACCAAGCGGTCGGGGAGCACGCTTCCGGGTACAGGCGGCAACAAAACAGTAAGCGTCACCGGAACATTCTGGCTTTCGCATCCCGGAATGGAATCACTCACATAATATGTATAGCTACCAGGCTGATTCTGAATGCAATAGAATGGATTCCCTCTAAAAACCACTTGTCCACCGATCTGCAGGTCATACCACTTCAGTACACCGTTGCCAGAGGCTGATAAAGGAGGGACCGTACCACCGGCACAGGCTTCCTGGTCGCCACCTGAAACAGGTGTTGGAGGGAAAACTGCCGTGAACTCATCACAGCCCGGATCGGGAGAAACCGGCTGACGCGACTGGTCATCGAGATCCGTGCTGACAAGGGAAAGGAAAGTGCCTTTACCGTCAATGAAACAGTTGTTGCCGGCACTAAGATGCAGGTCAGTTTCAGAAGTAAACTGGGCACTGACCGAGATACTGTGTTCATCCTGACCCGAACCTGCCTGCCACGATTGAAGGTTCGTACGATCGAGGGCATTCCAGAGACCCAGGGATCCACTGGAACAGAGGTCATTATAATCAGAAGTCAAACCGCCTGTATTTACAAAAACCATGGAATAATGTTTCCCTGTGCCACCCTGTATCCTGGAATTGATCAGTAAATTGTTTTTCAGATCGATACTGACCTGGTCGACCCTGAACAGGTTGTAAGTCGAAGATCCGTCCGTTGCCGGCCCGGTGACCAATACCGAATTATGATAATATTGTATGAGACCCCCGGATTCACCTGTGGCATAGAGGCCATAAATTGTCGGATTGAGTGCCGTGCCACCCAGGAGTGATATCATGTTGTTACTGACCTCTAGCGTCATCCCTGATCCCGACGAAGAAGTGATACCGAAACACAGTGGTGTTGATTCTGAAGAACTGCCTCCCAGACCATGAATATCGTTTTTCCTGACTGCCCCTGAATATTGCAGGATCCCATAAACAACAGGAGATCCGCTAAGGGAGGTGGCCTTCAGGTTGGCAATGGTGTTCCTTTCGATGTTAACTGAAGGGTTCAAAGACTGTGACATGATCCCGTAAACCGGGCTGAGACCATTACTGGAAACCGATGAAGTCTGGGAAAGGTGCCCGATTAGGTTTCCGGTAATCCCTCCAATTTCTGCTTGTCCGGCAACAACCCATATCCCTGAAAAGGTCCCCGCACCCGGGTTTGTAAGCTCAATGTTCTGAATGACATTGCCACTGATCCTCGTCGACCTGGTCTCTGCCACGTTTACTTTGATCCCGGTAAAGTCTCCTGTACTGTTGTTCAACCATTTACTCCCTCCGCAGAAGGCAGCAGTACCTCCAATATAATTTTCCGTGATGACATGACTGCCCCCTGCATTGATAAAGATGGCGTTCTGAGGGTTGGTTGCCGGCCAGGGGAGATTATAGTAAAAGCTGTTGCTGCTCACCTGACAACTATCACCAACTCCCTGGAATTCAATACCATAACCTGTCCAGTTGCAAATTTCATTCCCAGTAAGCACCAGGTGGTTCAGCAGGTTAGAGGAAAGAATGCCTGTTTTAAAGGACCCGGTGGCCGGGTTTCTTACAATGCAATTTGTAATAGTCATGCGATTGGAACCTGTATTTCCTGCGACAATACAGGCATCGGAGGAGGCATTGCTTTCCAGTATCACCTGGTTGATGCTGCAAGCCGTGGAAGTATTGTCGAACCAGATGACGGAACGGGCCTGCGATGGTGTGGAATGGGTATTGCGTATCAGCAGATTTTTCCCGGGCCCTCCATTGATGGTCACCCTGTCAGCCCCGTTGAACCTGATCATTGGGAGCCCGGTCAGATCAGAAACATTGGAGATGATCCTGATAGTGGCAGGATCAGGTTGAAGGACCAGCTGATAGTTGCCAGGCCCGACCTCCAGCCATTGGTTGAGTGCATGAGTACCCTGTTCCTGAAGGTTTCCTGCGATTATGACATTCAGAGATCCGTTCAGAATCTTTTTATTGATATCCTGGAACAAGCCTGCAGGTCCGGTAAGGTTAGGGTAGTCAGGATTACTGCCTCCTACATATTTTGTACCTGAGATGGTAGGGACAATGGCATAACTCTTTGGTTCAGAGGGCAGCGTTGTAACGGAAGCGACGTTGATACCAGAGGTTCCTTCCAATGGACTGAACGCCACATGTACCGGTGATGCCAGATCCTGGGCGACCAGGAAATACTGAATGGTATCTCCTTCGCTCACAATGCCGTCTTTCAGGTAACTGTACTGTATCGTAAAACTGTAAGGAGTGGTTGTTTCATTGGCCTGGACCCATTTCCAGCCATCTGTCCCTGTCGTGTTCGTATAATCGATGACATTGCCGTCGGTCTTCTTTTTAAAATACAACCTTGGCCGATACCCAGGAGCATTATTGACACCGCTTCCCTGGTCGGTGATGTTAAAACCTCCCACGACCCTTTGTACAGATTGAATGTCGTTAGTCAGGTCGGTGTACTGAATTAAAGGGTAAAAGATATCCAGGTTGGTGTAGTTTCCTGCATCGGCGCCCAGGTCATCCGGTGTGAGGAGGGTGCGGTCCTCCTGATCAAAATCGGCAGCCACCAGTGGCAGAGAAGCTCCACATCCTTCAGCGGGTGTGGTTCCCTGGACATGAAGATCGACCATTGCGGCACTTCCCGAAGGATTCACAAAATTCGGGTTCCCGATGCCTGAATTCAGGTCCTGTCCGGGAAGCGCTTCCCATAATGACTGCATGGAGTTGATCTGAGTGACCCCGTTGTTCACCGTCACCAGATAACCTTCATTACCAGTCACATAGTAAATATTATAGTTACTGTAATGATTCGTGCTGTTCGTCCAGTAACAGGCATAATTTTTACCCCCGCTGCCCGCCACGGCATTCGACCGGCTGTTTACCAGAATATTGTTGACCAGGGTATCCGGCTTGGTCCCGGTACGGTAAAAGGCACTGCTCTTGCCACTGCCGGACACGATTCCCAGCCCTCCGATATAAACATTATTACTCACCGCCAGGATCCTCCCCCCCGATTTATACAACCCATGGATATCCGGATTATGGATGATGGAGTTCCCATTAGCATCGATCCCCAGGCGAATCATGTTATTCGAGACACGGACACTCAGGCTGCTGTCGTTTCCACCAGCGACCATAATCCCGTAAATGATGCTGCTGCTCGAGGTAGAACTGATTTTGAGGGAATGGATGTTATTACCATCGATTACGTTGGAACCCCGGGCCGGACCTGAATAGTACAGCCCCGCAATTTTCACTGCGGAAGTAGGATGATCATTCACCAAAGTATGAATGGTATTGTTCTGTATGGACTGGTTATTGGTGATCCCTGCCGCGAAGGAGATGCCTATCAGGCTGGAGGAACTTCCGCCCAGTGTTCCTGAAGAGGAAGATCTCAGGTTGCTGATCAGGTTGCCACTCACCAGAAAACTGCCGGCAGTGGCAGGAGACAGATGAATCCCTATCAGTTGGTTGGAACTGGAGACACCGGAAGCTGTGATGTTTCTGACCACATTGTTGGTCACTTGCTGCGACAGGGTCGGTGAAATGGAATAGATCCCGTCGACGGAATTATTGAGTGAACTTGAAAGTGGAGCATCCGGATATCCCAGGATATTGTTATCGATGACAATACTGCTGGCAGCCCCTTGCATAAAAATACCTCTTAACACGCAGTTGCCTGTACCCGTAAGGCTCACCCCTCCCATCTGGTTATTGACGATATGGATGTCACCGGGTGTGCCTGAACCGCAATTGATACCGCTGAATACGGCTCCCAGTCCTGATGAGAAGATGGAGATGCTGGTGGCCTGGGTAGTACTTCCAATGATATTGGCTTGCAGATTGCCGCAATCAAAGTTTCCGCTTACCAGGCTGATGGCAGCCAGGGCCTGAGAAATGGTGGATGTATTGATAGTGATATTTTTTATGATATTGCCCTGAACGCTTGCCAGGGCAGAATTGCCTATGGACAGCCTGATCGCTTTAAATCCTCCGGTCCCAAGGATATTCATGGCGACTCCTCCGCAATCGGGAGCCTGACCTCCGAAATAGTTCCCGGTAATGGTCAGATCCCCCACGGTACTGTTATTGCTGACGATTCCCTGGATGAAATAAGTGACCCCATCCGACAGGGTCCTCACAGAAGTCTGGTAAAAGCTGTTTCCGCTGATCGTCCATCCCGAACTGTTGGATGCGAGGATTACGCCGCTCACGTCGCCTGTCGTCTTGAAATAGTTATAAATATGGTTGTTGGAAATGATATTGCCCTGGTTCCCCTTTCCGGGTGTCCCGTTGGAGATGATCCCGTTCGCGGGAGTGAGGGTGCCATCCCTGACATCACAGTATTCCACCAGGTTGTTATTGTTGCCGGTCAGATTATTGGAACCTGAGAAGATAAGAACCCCTCCTGAACTGACGGAGTTGTTACAGGATTTGAAGACACAGTACCGGATAATGTTATTGCAAGCTCCATTCAGAAAAGTGATACAAGAACCCGACAGCGATGAGTTATACACAACAAGATCCTTTGTATTTCCAATGCCTCCAACCCTGCCATCCAGGATGAAGTAATTCACAGTATCCAGTTGAAAACTTGCTCCTGCATTGGAAGAAGAAATCATAAGACCACTCACCGCGGGTCTCACGGTGACCGTCTTGGCGGATGAGGCATTCTTCGGCGGAATTAACGGAAAACTCTCTGAACTGCTTACGTAGCCTGCCTGGAGCTCTAAGATAACAGGCGATGACATCCCGTATTTTTTCAGTGAGTCAAAGGCGACAGTCAGTGAAGGAAACTTAGGGCTTCCTAATCCACCTACCGTATATGTCCCTTGATAATAGCCTAAAACAGGAGGACCTGGTGATGCCATGGCACCGCCGTAGCTGCCTGCCGTTATAATTGTCAGCACCAATAGCTGCAGCAGGAAAATAAATATCCACCTTCTAAAATGAAAGTAACAGAAGGACGGAGACTGGGTACCTGTACCGTTATCCATTGTTTATCTTATTATAATACAATAAGTTACCAGGATACCACGATCAGCTGGTCTCCTGAATTCCACCATAATAAATTTCGCTATATCGAAAGCCATAATCTCATGTATTTCAATAATTTATCAACCTCCTTATCTTTATAACTCGGAGCATACTCCTTTAGATGCAAAAAAGGCATCATTTGGAAAACAACTGATAATGAGATAATAATAAACCCTCCTGCTTTCAAATTCAATGATGACAGGGGAAAAACATTATCAGGCCTGTTGAAACAACAAGCCTGGTAACGCCAGAAAAATCATCCTAATCCAGGAGAACAGCCAATTTGGTCTGAATGACTGTTAACTTTCCGTTTACTTCGAACTGCGCCTTCACCAGGTACAGTCCCGGTTTCAAAGTCCTGATATCAAGAGGTTGCAGATAGGTTCCCTCATGGTCACAGGAGAAGTCCTTTTCAAGTACGATTCTGGACGCTGCATCCAGCATCTCCACATGAACTCTGGCAGCACCACCCGATGAAAAACTGAGCGTCACCTGGTCTTGAGCAGGATTGGGATACACCATTAACGAACAGGGATTATCACTATTTCCTGATTTTATTGCGGGTTTCAGGATGAGTGCTTCCATGGGTACTCCCCAGACATCTGCCACCTCACCTGAAACAGACTGCAACCAGGCTTGTCCTTCGATTTTGTTCAGCACCCTGGCCTGTAAAACAAACCTGAGATCATCGATGCCTGATGTGAGTCCATCCACAGCAACAGCCGTTATCCTGATCCTGTTCCCGGTGATATTCCAGACCCAGGAATTATTCTTCTCAGGTACAACAACAGCAAGCGGATCCAGAAGATTGGGATCCAGTGTCATATCGATGGATAAGCCTGCGGGGGGCAATGGTGACTTGATGACAATGGGTATTTCAATCAGATCTCCGGTCCTGGCTTCCATGGTGCCATAGTCCTGGCTCAACAGCAGAGGCTCCTGTTTGAGTGGTGGTATGTATGAACCGTTCACATCACCTACACAGAGACCTTTCAGATTATGAAAATAAATATCACTGTTGAAGGTGAGTAGTTTCTTTTCAAACACCCAGTCACCAGCCGGGAAAGAATTAATGAAACCCGTGAAAAAGTGCTGGATGAAAAGAGCATCGACTGAATTGATATATTGACTGTTGTCAACATCTCCTGCCAATTTATAAATACCCTGCAGGGTGATCATTTGGACAAAATGTTTCAGTGCCTGTAAAGCATCGGTTGCGTTGATACCACCGACGGGAGCGTCCAGCGTAGCCGACAGGTAATAGATGCCATTGGGGAAGGGCGGGAAGTAATAGGATCCATCAGAAGTTGTCGAAGTCTGACTGATGAGGTTTCCATCTGTATCTTTAAGGAATACCTGTACATTGTGCAGAGGTGTACTAACCGTGTTGGCATAAGTAATCACCCCTTGTACCACACTCTGACCTTCGGGGACAAAGGGAGATATGGTCACCTGGTCGCTGGTAATACATCCGTTAGCATCCATTACCTGGATGGTATATGTAGTAGTGTCTATCGGGTTAGCCAGCGGATTCAGGGCATAAGGATCACTAAGCCCGCTGACAGGCGACCAGGAGAAAGTATAGGGAGGTGTTCCGCCATAAATGATGACCCCCATGCTGACCCCGGTTCCATAAAGGCAGCTCAGGTCAGGACCTGCATCCACCACCGGAGATTCCAGCAGGGTGATGGTTGCATACTGGTCCATGACTAAAGCGCAAGCGCTGGTCAGATTTTGTGCATGGACATAATAAATGCCAGGTATATTGAAGGTTCCAAAGGTAAGAGGCTGACCATTTCCGGTGATCAAGGTACTATAAAGAGGAATCCCGTTTTGAATAAGATAATATTGAACCCCTGACTGTGAGCCACTTATACCAATGTCGACTCCCTGACCATCTGAGCAGATGCTGCCACCCCCTGTTACGTTGAATTGCCAGGGGAAATGTCCTGTTTGTATGACTCCGGTGCCTGACATGACCGATTCACAACCACTGCCGGGATCGGTTGCCTCAACCCAGTAACTACCGGCATTCAGGTTCTGCCAGGTAATGGCATTACCATTTCCGGTGATCGGGAAGCCAATCATTCCCTGGTTCTGCATTAACTGATAGCTTAATCCAAGCTCCGATCCGGAAAGAGTAACCACTCCCTGTCCCACTCCATCGCAGTCATAACCTGAGGCTGAAATATAATATTGAACCGGATTGGGCATTGACTGAACAACAATGATACCGGTCATATCTTTATTGCAACCACTTGCAGCCCAGGTAGCTCTCACGTAATAGCTACCATTTAAAAGATTGCTCCATTGCAGTGTATCACCGGTCCCTGTTCGTATGGGACCCAGGTTGGACCCATTTTTCTTCAATTGATAGGATACACCTGCTTCTGATCCACTCAGCACCAGGGTCACACCTGCAGATCCGTAGCAATAATAATCAGGACCTGAAAGGTTGAATACGACGGGATTAGGATTGACCACCACTGTTACTGCTGTTGCATAAGCTTCCAGGCATCCTGTATTCTGGACCACGGCACGATAATCCCATGTGCCAGGAATGTCGGGTGTCTCCTGATAGACAGGCATGGTGTTGGCAATATCGGTCCAGCTTCCCCCATTGAGCCGTTTCTGCCACCTGACAATATCACCGCTATAGTTAAGGAGTTGAAGGGTATCAGTTGAACTGCCCAGGCAGATGGTCGAGCCGTTGGTAACGTATCCTCCTACCGAGAAATTGGCAACGGTCACCGTAGTCGGGGTAGCGTATTCAACGGAGCAGTTGCCGTTCCTGACTGCTGCGCGGTAATCCCAGGTGCCCGTGCTGTTGACAACCTCGGCATACGTAGTCTGGGTATAAAGTATATCTGTCCAGTTTCCACCATTATGACGCTTCTGCCATTTTACCACACTACCTGTATGACCACTCAACACCAAGGTACCGGTGTTGCTTCCCTGGCAGATCAGGGATCCACCGGAGACAGAGCCTGCAACAGTGTTTGCAGATACCTGATATTGAACGATGTTTGAATAGGAAGTTCCACAGGTACCATTATTGACCTGAACCCGGTAGTACCAGGTTCCCGGCTGATTGGGAACGGTGGAATAATAGGGGAAGATGTAGGATATGTCGACCCAGTTGCCGTTCTCAAACTTCTTTTGCCATTTCTGTATCGTTCCCACATAACCCGACAGGACCATATACCCTGTGGAAGCACCCAGGCATAAGACCCCACCCCCGCTCAGCTGGCCCCCGACTGTTGTTGGCACAACAAGGACTGTAGTCGAGGTCGAATATGCAGGGTCACAGTTGTTGTTCGTTACGGCAGCCCGGTATTCCCAGGTACCCGCCTGGGAGGGTATTTCGCTATACGTTACGGCGGTATTGACGATATTCGTCCAACTGCCATTATTGACCCGCTTCTGCCAATTAGTAACAAAACCTGAGTAATTGGCAAGGGTAAGCACCGGTGTTGATGATCCTTCACAGATGGCGGTCCCTCCGCTCACATTACCACCGACACTCGGTTCAACGACAAAAAGGGTAAGTGCTGGCGATAGCTGAGCCTGACAAACACCACTTTTGACCATCACCTGATATTGCCATGAACCCAGTGTGGCGGGGACATCGACCAGCGTAGTACCTGTCTGGAAGATAACCTGCCACTCTCCCGGTACCTGGCGCTTTTGCCAATAAAGGACCTCCCCCGTCTGTCCGTTGAGTGTTATGGTCTGGGTCGGCTGTCCGAGACATACATTCAGGCTGGGAGTAGTAAGATAACCACCGACGGTGGTAGGATTGACAACGAAAGTAGCCAGAGTGGAATAAGCAGGATCACATCCTTCAATCTCAACCTCCACCCGGTAATCCCAGGTACCTGCCGATCCAGGAATATCAGTCAACTGATATTCCGTGTTAGAGATATCCGTCCAGATCCCACCGTCGACTCTTTTTTGCCATTTATTGATAGTTCCCACATATTCAGTGAGCACCATCAACGGAGTATTGCTTCCCTGGCAGATCACTCCGGTCCCGTCCAGGTTACCCCCGATAGACGCTTCATAAGCGCTGGCAGTAGCTGTCTCCCATGCACTAAAGAACCCTGAGACATCATTTCTGGTCCTGGCAAAGATGGTCATGGAATTTCCTGCGATGACAGGAGGAGTCGTAAATTCATACGGCGGGATATTATCGGTATAGGCTATATCAAGACCGTTGACCGAGAATTGCACTTCACTGCCTCCTGATCCCGGGATAGCCCTTACCATCATGGTACCGCTGCCGCATCTCAAAGTATCGAAGACCTGGGGTTCCATTACCGCTTGAGTCACATGAACGGTGATATCCGTTTCTTCAGTACAACCATGGGTATCGGTAACTGTGTAGATAAGAGGGAAGTCCCCCTCATTGGTGGCATTGAAGACGGTCAAAGGTGACAGGGTATTGGAAAGGTACGAGGCTCCGGCTCCTGACCAGGAGTAGGTGTTGAAAGAACCCGTACCACCAAAGGCAAATCCCTGCAAAACCAAGGTATTACCCACAATTACGTAGGCCGGGCTGGGGAGAATGGATACGTTAATCGCCAGTTCTTCCGTAATGACAACAGTGCCGCTCATGGGCCTGGAGCATCCGGTGGTGATCACGGTTGCAGCTACGGTATAGCTTCCGGCAGTCTGTTCTGTCCAGTTGACTGCACTCCCGGTCCCGGTAAGCGGTGCCCCCTGGACGGTTCCATTCTTAAATAACTGGTAGGACACACCGGTTTCAGAGCCGCTGAGGGTAATGGTCATTCCAAAACTGCCATAGCAGTATGAGCCTGAACCACCAAGAGTATAAATGAGCGGCAGGCTGTTTTGTACGATGACGGCATTCCCTGCCATGGGTGACGCACAGCCTGTCAAACTGTTGGTCGCCTGCACCGTATAAGTACCCTCGGTAAGATTGGGCCATGACAGGCTGGTGCCTGTTCCAGGAACCGATGATCCAAACGATGTCCCATTCTTGTACAACTGATAATTGATATTCAGCTGACTGCCACTCAACGAAACCGTCAAGCCGGCAGATCCCGGGCAGTAGCTTCCGTTGCCGCTGACCGCATAGACCAGGGGTAGTGGGTTGACGGTAATGGTATTGGTATCATTACCCGAACATCCGGTAGCGTTGGTATAGATATAAGTGAGAAGATGAGCTCCTACTCCGGCCGAAGTGGCATTAAACTGATTGTTGGACACACCGGGGCCGGTATAAGATCCACCCGATGGAGACCCGCCTGACAGGGTGAGCAGAGGGGCTCCAACACACTGGGCGGGAAGGTTCCCCGTAAAAGTCACCGCAGGAAGGTCTTCCACGGTGATGCTGTTGGATGCCGTATTCATACATCCATAAGTGTCAGTGTATGTATAGGTGATAGAATGAACACCCAGTCCCGCCACAACCGCGTTGAAATTGGTCCCTGTCACTCCATCCCCGCTGTAGGAACCTCCGGAAGGAGATCCTCCGGTAAGGGTGTAACTCGTTGAAGTGATGCATTGTGGCGCCAATATTCCATTAAAGGCAACCGTGGGAGGTGAGAGTACCGTCACCGTTGCATAAGAGGAGGGGACCTCGTCGCAATTCCCGTTTCTGACCACAGCTCTGAACCGGGTGGTCTGCGTCAAGGGACCTGAGGTATAGGTAGTCGAGGTGTTGATGATGTCGAGCCAGGTGTTGAAAGGAGCCACAGACTTTTGCCATTTCACGACGGAACCATAGTGATTTGCCAGCGAAAGAACCTGACTGGGTTGTCCGTTGCATACATTGTGATCGGAGGTAACTGCCCCCCCCAGAGTCTGGGTGACCACCACCACAGTAGCGGGTGTTGCATAGCTTTCGGTGCAGAAACTCAGGGTCACCACGGCCCTGTAATCCCAGTTGCCTACTGCCGAAGGAACTTCCGAATAGGTGGTCAGCGTATTGGCAATATCTGTCCAGGTGCCTCCATTAAACCGTTTTTGCCATTTTGAGACATCTCCAACCTGTCCGATGAGGCTCAGGGTGGCTGTTGAGGCACCTTCACAGATGGTGCTTCCTCCCGTTACAACACCACCCACGCTCTGAGCAACAACGACCACTGAAGCAGTGCTTGAATACTCGGCAGGACAGACACCCTGCTGGACCTGGATGCGATAGTACCAGGTCCCTTGTGTGGTGAGGACCTCCGAATACGTGGGAAGCGTATTGCTGATGTCGGCCCAGGTTCCGGAGTTTAGTCTTTTCTGCCACTTCAGGATATTGCCGGTATAACCGCTGGCGGTCAGAATGGGCGTATAGGAGCCCGGACAGATGCTTCCTCCGCCGGTCACTGAACCGGCAACGGTCTGGTTATCCACCTGAATGCTGATAATAGTGGAATATGCTGAAGGACAGGTGCCGCTTTTCACCTCGGCCTGGTACTCCCAGGTTCCAGCCTGTGATGGATTCTCAGCATAAATGGTGCCGGTGAATCCGATCTGCTGCCAGATGGAATTATTCCATCGCTTTCTCCATGATTGTACGCTGCCTGTATATCCGGATAATACTATGGAACCCGTGGATGTTCCGAGACAAATGGTTCCATTGCCACCACCAAGGGTACCGCCACCACTGCTCGGGTTCACGGTGACTGTGGTGGTGGAGGAATAGGCCGGGGTACATCCGGAAATCAACACTTCAACACGATAATCGTAAGTCCCGGCTGTGGAGATCACTTCGGAGTATGTCGTTCCGGTATGGTTGATCACCACCCAGCTCCCCGAGTTGTACCTTCTCCACCATTGCACGACATCTCCTATCTGACCGGTGAGGGACAATACAGGCGTACTGCTTCCCTGGCAAATGGTGCCGCCACCGCTCAGGCTGCCCCCGATGGAAGAGCCATAAGCTATTGCACTGGCACTGATCCAGTTACTCGTAACGCCGGTTGCTGAACTCCTTGACCTGGCATAAATAACCAGCGAGCCCCCTGCCGGTATGACAGGAGTGACATATTCATAAGGAGCGGTGTTATCGGTAAACACCACCACGCTGCCGTCGAGGGAGAACTGAACCTGATCGCCTCCACTGCCCACGGTGGCAATCATGTTAATAGTGCCGGTACCGCAGCGGTACTGGTTGGGCATATTGGGTTCGGCTATCTGGCTGGTGGCATGAATAGTGATATTGTCGGAGCCGGTGCAACCATGGTTATCGATTACAGAGTAGGTCAGGTCAAAGTTGCCATAGACCGGACTGTTGAACACGGGGTTCACCACGCTGGTACTGTTAAGGTAAGTTGCTCCGGGCCCTGACCAGACATGGGTCAGGAAAGTGCCGGAACCGCCTGATGGATTACCATTCAATGTCAAATTATTACCTATCACCACATAGGCCGGATCAGGAGTGATGGCCGGGGTGATGGCTGCATCCTCTGTGATAACCACAATACCCGTCATAATCGTCGAACAACCTGTAAGCACGATTGTAGCGGTCACCGTATAATTACCCTCCAGGTTGTTGGTCCATGTGAGGCTGGAACCCGTACCTGCCAGTGGCAGGCCCTGGTTCAGCCCGTTACGCTTTAACTGGTAGGATACGCCCGTCTCGGACCCTGTCAAAACAATGTTCTTCCCGGCACCTCCGTAACAATAATGCCCGGAACCCGTCAGTTGGAAGTCGGCTGGTAAAGGATTCTGTGTTAAGGTCACCGTGCCATTCATATTCGACTGGCAATTTGAAATAGTGTTGGTCCCATAGGCTGTGTAAACACCCGTGTTAAGGCCTGTCCACGTCAGGGCATTACCCGTTCCTGCTATTGTCGATCCGTAATTGACCCCGTCTTTCTTTAGCTGGTAGCTGACACCAAGCTGCGATCCGCTCAGGTTCACGACCAGGCCTCCTGCCTGGCAGAAGCCTCCTGATCCGGTCAGGAGATAAGCAACCGGTAGGTTGCTCACCGTGATGGAATTGGTGGCTGAGTTGCTGCATCCCTGAGCACTCGTGTAAGTATAGGTTATCGTATGCGCTCCCGGACCTGCAACGGCAGGACTGAACACATTACCAATCACACCTGGTCCGCTGTAACTGCCTCCCGAAGGGGTCCCGCCGGTCAGGGTAAAAGGTGTGGAATTCAGGCATTGGCCGGGTATGGTATTGCTAAATGATACGGTAGGTAAAGCATAAACCGTAATCGTATTGGTGGCGCTGGCCTGGCATCCGTACCCATTGATGTAGGTGTAGGTGATGACATGCGTGCCGACTCCGGCCACGGAAGCATTAAAAAGGTTGGCGGTGACTCCGGTACCGCTGTATGACCCACCAAAGGGAGACCCTCCCGTAAGCACGTAGCTCGTTGAGGTGACACATTGGCTGGTGAGGATCCCGGAGAAGGTCACCACCGGTGGAGGAGAAATGGTCACCGTGGTATATCCAGAGATGACTTCAGGACAATACCCGCTCTGAACCACGGCCCTGAACTGGGTAGTCTGCGTTAATGGTCCTGAAACATAAGTAGGACTAGTATGGGCAATGTCTGTCCAAACCGTGAACGGACTGACAGAAGACTGCCATCGCAGTATAGTCCCTGTATATCCTGTCAATGTAAGCACTCCGCTGGTCTGACCACTGCATATCGTGGTCCCTCCGGTGACATTACCCCCTCCTGCTGCTGCCAATACACTCACAGTAGTAAAGGTCGAATACGCTTCAACACAACTGCTGATACCGATTACAGCCCGGTAATCCCATGTACCGACGGATATGGGCACTTCTGAGAAAATCGTGGAAGTGTTCCCTATGTTGATCCATGAACCATTGTTGTACCGCTTTTGCCAGCGCAGGATATTGTTGTTGTAGCCACTCAGGACGAGGTTCCCGGTGGAGCTGCCCAGACAGATGGTGCTTCCACCGTTCACCTGGCCACCGATGCTGGCAGTGTAAACAGTTACTGTAGCAGCACCAGAATATTCCTGGGAACAGATACCATTCTGTACCACAACTCTGTACTGCCAGGTCCCTGAAGAGGATGGCACCTCTGAATAAGAAGTAAGCGTATGGGCGATGTCGACCCAGCTTCCCCCGTTAAGATTCTTCTGCCATCTGACCACTGTTCCGTTCTGTCCGCTGAGGACAAGCATAGGCGTGGAAGTCCCCGGGCAGATAGCGGTACCGCCAGTGACAATGCCACCAACAGTGACGGGGTCAACCTGTACGCTGAAAGAAGAAGAATAGGTGGAAGAACAACTTCCGCTTTTCAGTTCTGCCTGATATTCCCAGACCCCGGTAGAGGTGGGTGTTTCCGAATAAGAGCTCCCGGTGTAGACGATGTTCTGCCAGGCAAGCCCGTTCAATCGTTTCCGCCAGGAAACCACGGTACCAATCGACCCGGAGAGGGTCATCGTCCCTGTTGAACCACCCAGGCAGATGTGACTGTTTCCACCAACCAGGTTTCCACCCACACTTAAGGGATAGATGATACAGGAGGCGACGGAAGAATAATCAGACAGGCAGTTGGGGATCTGAATTTCAACCCGGTATTCCCAGGTGCCAGCCTGGGTAGGGGTCTCCTGGTAAGTGGTCCCTGTGTTATTAATATTGGACCAATTGCCTTCATTCAGTCTTTTCTGCCACCGGATGATTTCTCCTATTTGTCCTGACAGCGTATACAGCGGGGTTGCATGTCCGATACAGAAATTCCCTGTACCGCTCAGAGTCCCTCCCAATGAACCAGTATAGGAGGTGGCTGTCGCCGTAACCCAGCTGCTGATCTGACCAGAATTAGTATTCTTTGCCCGGGCATAGAAGGTGACTGTTGAACCCACGGGTATCACCCCTGTCACCAGCTCATAAGGAGCGGTGTAATCAGTGTACAGCACCGTATTTCCATTCATGGAGAACTCCACGGTGTTGGCATCAGGCCCGATCACCGCCAGCATGGTCATGGTCCCTGCACCACAACGCATCTGGTTGGCCATGGTCGGGGGTGTGAGCACCGAAGTCACATGCACCAGGGCGGTACTTACGGAAGTGCAGTTGTGATTGTCTTTGACCGTATAAGTGATAGGAAACTCCCCTATGGTCGTACCATTAAAAATGGGATTGGTTATGTTGGTATAGTTGAGATAGCCGGCGCCGGTACCAGTCCACTGATGGGAGATATAGACCCCTGTCCCGCCCGAATAACTGGCATTCAGCTGGATCGTATTCCCGACCACCAGCCAGGCAGGGTTGGGAGAGATACTGGACGACAAGGCAGGGTCTTCCGTCAGGGTAGCTGTTCCGTTCATGTTGGACATACAACCGCTGCTGATCACGGTGGCTGTCACGGTATAACTCCCGGAAGTCTTGTCAGGCCACTGTATGGTATCACCCGTGCCTACCCTGGGAAGGTCCTCATTCACGCCATTTTTCTTCAGTTGGTACGAAACGGTGGTCTGGGACCCGCTCAGGTAGATCGTTTTTCCAGCCCCATGACAATAGGTGCCTGATCCCACAAGGTTAAATAAGGTGGGTAAAGCTGACTCGGTAATGAAAGCGTTGCCGTTCATTAAAGTGGTACATCCGCCGGTGGTGAGGGTCCCGCTTACTAAATATTGCCCGGCCAGCAGGTTGGTCCACTGAAGGGAAGCACCGGTACCTGTGACGGGCGAACCAAAAGGACTCCCGTTCTTTAAGAGCTGATAGTTGACCGAGGGTTGCGACCCGTTCAGGGTCACCGTCAATCCGGATGCTCCGGTACAATAGGAACCACCACCTGTCACCGTGTAGGGGACAGGTCCGTTGACTACCTGAATATAGTTGTTGGCGAAGTTGGTGCAGCCGTTACTCGTATAGGCGTATGTAAGAGTATGCGTTCCAATGCCGGCAGAGGGTGGATAAAAGATGTTGGCTGTTACACCCGGTCCTGAATAAGTGCCTCCTGTAGGCAGTCCTCCCGTGAGCGTGTATGAGGCAGTACCAATACACTGATCAGGGAGCGCATTACTGAAAGTGACATTGGGAAGATCGTATACAGTGACGGTTTTCGTGGCGATACCCACACATACTCCATTATCATAAGTGTAGGTGATGGTCCATGTTCCCACCCCGGCTGCCGAAGCATCAAAATTGTTCCCCGTGACCCCCTCACCGGTGAAGGTACCTCCGGTGGGTGAGGCAGTCAGTAACTGAGTCGTGTTGTTAATACATTGGTTGGGAATGGTATTAAATACGATGGTCGGCCCGGCTGTAACAGTGATGGTCGCAGCGGAAGAGAACACTTCAGGGCAGGTCCCGCTGTGGATCACCGCCCTGAATTTGGTGGTGACCGACAGGGCACCTGAAGTATACGTGGTATTGGTATTGGTTATCGCAGTCCACGTGGTGAAGGTTCCCGTGGAATACTCCCAGCGGGCTACGGAACCTGTATGTCCTGCCAGGGTCAGCAATCCGCTGTTGGAACCTGAACAGATCGTCCGGTTCGGAGTAACAGCACCTCCCACGGGTTGAGGGGTTATGGTGAGAGTGATCATGGTGGGATGGCTCTCGCAGCCTCCGACAGAATCAGTCACATAATAGGTATAGGAACCAACAGCAGTCTGCCCGGTATTATATGAATTACCCCGGTACAACACGGTTGTAAGAGCAGGATTGTTGAACCATTTGAGAATACCCGTACCGGTGGCAGTTAAAGCAGGTACCGTCGAACCAAAACATACGGTCTTATCTCCACCGGAAACAGGCGATGCCGGAAGGACCGGCGTAAACTCATCACAACCCAGGTCAGGAGTGGCATTTCTTGCATTATTGTCAATGTCGGTGGGATAACCGGTGATAGGTGTCCCCTTCCCATCCAGGAAGCAGTTGTTCGCCGGGAGTAGATGCAGATCGACGGAACTGGTAAAGTTGGGTTTCACACTGAGGCTGTTTACATCCAGGCCCGTCATCGATGCTGACCATTGTGCCAGGGAGGTCTTATCGGAACCACCCCATCTCCCTACAAACCCTGAAACACTGTAAAGGTCATTGTAGTCTGAAATAATGTTTGCCGGAGTGGTATTGGGTAAAGCAATCGCATAGTGCTTACCACTGCCACCAGCTGTCCGTTCATTGATGAGCAGGTTATCTCTCATATCGTATGGCATGTCGGCAGCCCTGAGCATTCCGTAGGTGCTGGAGTTGGTAGTGGCCGGACCGTAAATCCGTACCGAATTGTAATAAAACTTCACCTGGGTGGTGTTCGCGGTTCCTGTCCCGTAAAACCCGTAAAGGACCGGGTTGGTAGCTGAGCCGCCATTGAGTGCGATCATGTTGTTGGTGAATTCACTCGAAGTGGAGGCTTGCCCGTTGTGGTAGATGGCATAGGCAGTAAAGGCGGCAGCAGCATTTGAATTTCCCAGGCTGAATATCTTACTTTTCCTGATCTTCCCTGTAGAAAGATTGATCCCGGTGATGCTGCTGGTACCGGAATTATGGGCCGTGATGTTGGCAATGAGCACATTGTCTATCGTATGGGCCAGGTTGGAGGCGATCAGGATCCCGGTGATAGGATTGCTACCGGATGCCCTGATAGAAGAGGAAGTACTGGGATGGCCGACCGTGTCGCCGTTAATGGTGACCAGCCCGTTCTGGATATTGATTCCTGTAAAACTTCCTGAGGAAGCGGAAGAAAGGTTAATATTCCTGATCACGTTTTTCGTGATTTGGTTAGCAAGATTTGTCACACCAGTATTCAGCAGAATTCCGGTAAAATTGCCCGTACTATTGTTGGCCCAGGCACCTCCGCCACACCTGGAGGAGGTCCCTCCGATATAATTACAGCTGATACTGTGGTTGGCCCCGTTGTCGATTTCTATGGCCACCTGGGCATTGCTGGTGCTTACCGTGCCGGTCTGGTAGAAGCTGTTGCTGTCGATCTGGCAGGTATAAGAACAATTCAACATAGCGACCCCTGAATAGATCCAGTTGAAAATGTTGTTACTCCTGGCAACCAGGTTGTTGGCAACACTGTTGCTGTAGATCCCGTATTTTGGGTTGGTGGTATAACTGCCAGATGAAGGATTCCTGACGTCACATTTCCTGATGGTCAGGTAGTTAGAGCCTGTATCGGCGAGAAAGATTACCGGACGTGCAGAAGAATTTCCTTCAAAAACGCAACGGTAGAAAAGGCAGTCGGTCGTTCCCTTATTCAATTCCACCACAGGCATGGCGCTGCCGGGAGAGGAATGAACGTTGCGGAATAGAAGTTCCTTGTTGGCTCCGCCGTCGAGTATCACATGGTCTGCCCCATTCAGCCGGATCATGGCGGTGGTGATATTGCCATCGTTGGAAATCTTCTTCACCCCTCCGGGTCCGGGAATGATGGTGAGTTTGAAATTGCCTGCCCCCACCTCCGACCATTTGTTCAGCCGGATGGTCCCGGGCTCCAGCAGGTCGGTGGTGATCACCGCCACGACATCATCGCTCACCACCCTTCCGTTGATGGTATTGAAGAGTCCGGCAGGGCCTGTGAGGTTGGGATAGTTGGGATAGGTCCCGCCCACGTAGACCGTGTCGCTGATATCCGGGACGATGGAATAATAATTCGGATACAAAGGTATGGTGTCGATGGCTGAAACACTGCTTCCATCTCCTCCAAAAAGCGCGTTGAATCCCACGTGGACAGGACTTGCCATATCCTGGGCTACAAAGAAGTACTTGATCACATTGCCGATAACCACCTGCTGATCCTTCAGTAAGGCATAGTTGATCGTAAATGAATACGGAGAAGACGAGTTATTGGCTTCAACCCATTTCCAACCGTCTGCCCCGGGAGTGTTGGTATAGTCGATGACATTGGCATCTCCGAATTTCTGGTAGTAAAGGCGGGGCCTGAGTCCGGCCGTATTGTTGACCCCTGTTCCCTGGTCGGTAATAATGATGTCTGTCACTGGGCGGGTGGTAGCCACAATATGGTCAGAAAGGTCTTCATAGGAGATGACAGGAGTGAAAATATCGATATTCGTTGCATTGGTTGCATCGGCACCTATGTCCTGGGGTGTATTGGAAAGCCGGTCATCACCGTCTATGTCGGAGGCCACACCGGTTATGGCCACTCCACTGCCTTCGGCCGGAGTGATCCCCTGGATATGAAGATTCACGGTAGCCGCGGTCCCTGCCGGGTTCACAAAAATGGGATCACCAATCCCTGAATTCAGATCCGGCATCTCTGCCATTTCCCATAAAGGCTTTAAAACATTGTAATTATTGAGGCCATTGTTGGGAGAGATCACAATGCCGTCAGGACCAGGCGCATAGTACAGATTGTAATTGCTATGTAACAGTGAGGTACTGTTCCAGTAACTGGCATAATGCTTGCTGGTCGACGGGCTCACCAGGTTCGTCCTGGCATTGACCAGGATATTGTTCAACAGGGTATCCTGGCCGGATGCAGAGCGATTAAAGGCGCATGTCCTGGGTGTCCCGATGCTGGAACCAACACCGGTGCCACCAATGTAAACACTGTTCGATAGCACAGCACAATTCGCCGAATTACCTCTTTTAAGGATACCGTTAATATTTAGCGGTGCCGTCACAGAATTGCCGGAACCATCAATCCCGAGCCGGACCATGTTGTTAAAGATCCTGGTACTGAGGGTGCTGTTGCCTGCCGTAATGATGATCCCGTTCATGGACGCATATTCGTTGTCGGTGAACATCCTGAAGCTATGCACGAGGTTCCCCGATATCCTGTTGTTCCCGCTGGCGGGACCATTGTAAACGATGCCGCTCACATTGACCTGAACCGAGGTGTTTAAACACTCCAGGTTATAGATCTGGTTGTTCTCAATGATTTGGGGAGAGGAGATCGTGGCATTAAGGAGGATTCCTACCACACAGTCACTGATCCCGCCTGCTGAGGTCTTTGCAGAGGCAGAGGTCATGTTAAACACCTGGTTCCCTGATGCCTGAAAACTTCCTTCCATGGTCACATTCATGGAAATACCGGTCAGCTGGTTTAGAGTTCCCGTGTTGGTGGTCGACAGATTCCTGACGATATTATTGCTGATGATCTGTCCTGCAAGGCTGGCTGTTGACTGGATCCCATATACATTGGAAGGCAGCGAACTGCTGATCCCGGCTGTGGCGGAACCCAGAGTGTTACCGTCGATGAGGATGCCGGTAAAACCGGTGCCTTGTATCCAGATTCCCCTGAGGACTCCATTGCCTGAACCACTACCACCTAAGGTCATCCCACCGATCTGGTTATCAGAGATATTGATAGCCGGTACCGTTGCGTTGTTCTCTGTGTAAATAGCTGACCAGCTGGTGGAAGGATTGGTGGTGGAAACACTGATGCTGCCGGCATCCGTCATGCTTCCGATCAAATTGGGATTCGTGTTACCACAATTTACAGATCCTGAAAAGATATGAATAACCCCACTGACCCATGTTCCACTGGAAGAAATATTGACATTGCTGATGATATTCCCTTGTATTTCCGTTGTTGAAGTGGTGGCACTATTGATCCTGATAAATTTTGGAACCCCGTTACTGGAAAACGTCATGGCAGATCCCTGGCATAAAGGGGCCTGGCCTCCGATGTAATTGTTCAGGATGTCGATATCCCCTATTGAGGTCCCATTGGTGGCAACAGCCTGACAATAGGCTCCATTCCCCATATTTCTGGAGGCAGTCTGGTAAAAGCTGTTCCCTGAGATGGTCCAGTCGGCAGAATAGGCGGATAGCAGGATGCCCCACATATCACCGGAGGTACTGTAGAAATTATAAAGATTGTTGTTGCTGATGAGGTTCCCGGTATTCGATTTCCCGGCTGTCCCGTAAGAATAAATCAGGATACGGGGTGTGGTGGCCCCGTCGTGGATATTACAGTTTTCAACCAGGTTGTTGTTGTTACCGGTGGAACCTGAAGAGGTCCCGAAATGAAGCAGCCCGCTGAGAGAAGAGGTGCTTACCCCCCGGATGTCGCAGTACCGGATGGTGTTGTTACAGGCACCGTCTAGCCACTGAATGACAGGGGAAGAGGTGTTGGTGTTGGCCACCACCAGGCTGGCAGCGCCACTCCCATTAACACGTCCGTCGAGAATGAAATAATCGGAACCAACAATATTAAAGGTCTGTGCTGCCGATGAAGTGATGGAGATACCCGCTACCGCTGGCCTCACCGTAATAGTATTGACAGAGGTCGCCACCATGGGCGGTGTGATGGGGAAGGTCTCTGAAGAACTGTTGTAAGTCGATTGCAGGCTGAGAATCACCGGACCTGACATCCCGTATGCATTCAGTGAGTCAAATGCCTCTTTGAGGGTGGTGAAATAGGCCGTCACCCCTCCCACCGAATAGGTGCCACCGGCATAAGGTCCCGGAGGGGGTGGTGACATCATGAATTCTTTGGCTGATAATCCCTGAAAATAAATGATGGTTAGCAACGCAATCGTAAATAATTTCTTCATCTGAGTATAGTTTAACCTGCCTGCCCCCTTTACTAAATCCAAAACACCAACTTTGACGGGGAACAGCCAAAGATTTAAATCACTTATATACAATCCCAAATTGGGATTACAAAGTACTCACTTTTTTCCAAGGAAAGAGGTATCTCCTGCTAATTTTTTCCACTAAATACTTAACAACCACGTTTTTCATCTCTTGGATCATCAGTAATATGAGTACTTATAATAAAATTTACAATATGTTAACCGTGAAATACACGGATAATCATAGTTTTATTTAAAGAACCTTCTCAGCATCAAAAAGTCTACCCTTTAAAAAAAAATTCCGGGGATTTCCCAATTTATTGACAATGTTGACGAATTTTGTCATGAATTATCTGAGGGCACCTGGATATGTCTTTATGAGATCATCCTGTCATCTGGTCCGGATGCAGGTTCTCATAAGTGCAACACTGAACCAAACTCCCGGTTCACAGGTTGAATAGATGTAAATACTCCAATCTTCAAGAATCATCATTATGACAAAAATGAAAAAGACACTGAGTTTCTTCATAGTCTGCCTTACTTTCATCCTTTTTCAGTTCCCACTTTTTGCTGCATACCTGGTCAACGTTCCAGTCACGGTCTCCCAACCTGACGGACGCTCGCTGCAACTCTTTATTACAGGAGACGAATATTACCAGAGGCTGCACGACGGATTGAACTTCACCGTTGTCCAGGACCAGGAATCAGGATATTATGTATATGCCCGGCTGGAGAATGATGCGCTGGTGCCCACTTCTTTTAAAGTGGGAAAGACCGCTCCCGGCAAAACCAGGCTTCAACCCGGCATTGATATTTCAGCAGCCAAAAAAAGGCAGATCAGGGAGGCCTTCGTGAAGGCGACCCCGCCTAAACCTTCGTCGGCTCATGCCCTGAATCTTTCTGAAACCACCGGCACTTTCAACAATATAGTAGTCTTTGTCCGTTTCAGCGACCAGACCGAATTTCCTTCTGCACTCACGACTTACGACAATGTTTTCAACAACAACGCAGTAGGGTACAACTCCATGAGAAACTATTTTGAGGAAGTCTCCTACGAGGCCCTTACCATCACCTCCACTTTTTATCCTTCGCCTTCAGGTACCGTCATTGTGTCTTACCAGGACTCCCACCCGAGAAGTTACTATATGCCCTACAGCACTTCCAACCCTGACGGTTATTCGGACAGTGAAAGGACCGCCAGGGAACATACCCTGCTCGCCAATGCCATTGAGGCCATCGACGGGATGGTTCCCGCCGGATTGGATATCGACAGCAATGATGACGGACTGGTGGACAATGTGTGTTTTATAATCAGGGGAGGCACCACAGCCTGGAGCACCCTGTTGTGGCCGCACCGCTGGTCACTATATTCCGAGAATGCCTATATCAACGGCCTCCAGGTGTGGGATTACAATTTCCAGCTGGAAGATTTTCTTGCCTCCAGTGGGAACGGAGTGTTATGCCATGAGATGTTTCACACCCTTGGTTCCCCTGATTTGTACCACTATTCCGATAATGGTATCTCCCCTGTCGGACCCTGGGATATTATGGAGAACACTGCGAATCCGCCCCAGTCGATGGGAGCATGGATGAAATATAAATATGGTGAATGGATTGCCTCTGTGCCTGCTATCACTCAATCAGGCACTTATACTCTCAACCCCGTGAGTGCCGCCTCCAACCAGATTTATAAAATTGCTTCACCTAATTCCACCTCAGAGTTCTTTATCCTCGAATACCGGGAAAAGACAGGGACTTTTGAGAACTCCATACCGGCCTCGGGCCTACTCATTTACAGGATCAATCCTGCAGCCGGAAATGGCAATGCCGACGGACCACCCGATGAAGTCTACCTCTTCCGGCCCAACGGCACACCCAATGCCAACGGTTCTCCCAGCCAGGCCTGTTTCAGCATCGGTTCGGGCAGAACTTCTTTCAACGACACCACCAATCCTTACGGATTTCTGGCTAACGGTTCCCCTGCGGGAATAAAAATATCCAACGTGGGCACGGCAGGCTCCACCATCTCCTTCCAGGTACATATCGGGCTCTCTGCCAACTTCAATGGAGAGACATTATCTGCATGCCCGGGTCAAACCCTGGTAATCAATGACCTGTCAACGGGAAACCCCACCTCCTGGAACTGGTCTTTCACGCCTGGCAACGCCACATTTGTGGATGGCACCACGGCCTCCTCCCAACATCCGCACGTGCAGTTTGCCAGTCCCGGAACATATTCGGTCCGCCTTATCGTATCCAACTCCACCGACAGTGATACCCTGACCCGCCCCGGCTTCATTACCATCCTGCCCAACATCACCCCGCCTTACGCGGATGACTTTGAATCCGGTGAGTTCAACGACGGATCCTGGACCATCGACAACGAGGACCAGGGGTTCACCTGGACCATGAAGGACAATGTCGGAGGGAACCCACCAGGTTCCAAATGTGCGTATGTCAGGTTTTATTCCTATGCCCAGCAAGGACAGAGAGACTGGCTCAACACGCCTCCTCTCGACCTGACCACCTTTGTCGATGCCAGGCTTACCTTCAGGGTGGCATACCGTCCATACAGCAGCGCCTACCATGATTCCCTAAAGGTGATGATCTACAGCAACTGCGGTGGTAGCTGGCTGGCGACACCCTATAACAAAACAGGCACACAGCTGGCTACCGGCCAGGCCACCACTTCTGAGTTTACTCCTTCCTCCGCCTCTGACTGGAGAACAGATACGATCGATCTTACTCCTTATGTAGGGAATGTTGTCATGGTTAAGTTCCTGGCCGTCAATGATTATGGTAATAACCTCTACCTTGATGATGTGAACATCACCGGGACCCAGGTACAGCCTGCCTTCACCGCCAGCGACACCCTCCCCTGTGTGGGGGCCACCGTTATGTTCACCGATCAGTCACAGGGAAACCCGACAGGCTGGTTATGGAACTTCGGCGACGGCTCTACCTCCAGCCAGCCTGACCCTACCCACGCCTACAGCAATCCGGGGACTTATACGGTCAGCCTGACCCTGACAAAAGGAACGGCGTCCGTCACCCTGACAAAAAACAATTATATCCATGTGTTCTCAAACGACAGCGTCCATGTCCAGATAGAGGCACAGGAAGGCACTGCCTCCTGCGAAGGGGATTCCGTAACGATACAGTCCCTGGTCGAAAATGCAGGTCTTAACCCTGGTTACCAATGGTTTGTTAATGGACTTTCCTCTGGTGAAGGTCAATCATCCCTTACCCTGGTCCCTGCTGACGGAGACCAGGTGAGCTGTATCGTCACCTCTGCCACCCCTTGCAGCCAGGGAAGTCCCGCCGTCTCAAACACCGTTACTTTGCAGGTGATCCCGTATCCATCCGTCAACCTGGGAAATGACACCATCCTGCAGAACTCCTGCGCCCTGTTGCTTGACGCAGGCCTGGCGGGTTCTTACCTTTGGAGTACCGGAGAAACGACACCCACGATCATCGCGGGCACCAGCACTATCTATTCGGTAACCGTGACAAACGGGGGTACCTGCCAGGATGTGGACTCCATCGCCATCCAGACAGGATTATGCGTCTTCTCTGGGTACGTATATTATGACAATCTGGCCCAGGCTCCCCTTGAAAATATTGAAGTACAGCTGCGGCAGGGTGGTACTGTCAAATATACCACCACGACGAATGCGGATGGCAGTTTTGAGTTTTTGGGCTATGAACCGGGAACATATACGCTGGTGTGCCTGAGCGACCAGCCCTGGGGAGGGGTGAACTCCACCGATGCCCTGCTCATCATGAAACACTTTGTCGGACTGGTGAGCCTGCAGGGTGTCAAGCTGTTGGCTGCAGATGTGGTCACCAACGGGACCATCAATGCCGTGGACGCCCTGGCCGTTCAAAAGAGATTTGTGGGCCAGTTAGCTTCCTTCACCTCCGGTGACTGGGTTTTCGAGAAACCGGTGTTGCTTCTCAACGGACTGACGACCCTCACTGTAACCATCAAAGGACTCTGTAACGGGGACGTCAATGGTTCTTACAACCCTTAAAACGATTACCTGAGAAGCACCACGATGCCTCTCAGCGCTCCCTTTCCATCGGAATGGCCGGGTGAAGGCTTGTGATATTTAATGAGGTAGGTATAGACTCCTGCCGGGCAGGTCTCTCCTGCCAGGGTGCCATCCCATTTGCTGTTGAGCTCACCGGAAGAAAAGATCACCCCGCCCCAGCGGTCGAAAACATACCATTCCATTTCGGTGCAACTGAGACATACCGGGAAAAAGTAGTCGTTCCGTTCATCCTGGTTGGGAGTGAAAGCACTGGGGACCCAGATATCGAGGATCTCATACACATGAACACTGTCGGTGCCTGAACACCACCCATCGCTTACCCAGACCCAGTATTGTCCTGTATCTGAGATCATGATAAGGGGCAGGGTATCACCCGTCGACCAGAGGTAGGAGTTATAACCGGGTGGCAGCGACAGGTTTGCCGACTCACCCAGCTGCAGCCAGAGATCAGGTCCCAGGTCCGGCTCAGGGGAAGGATGGACCATCAGGTAGGTAAAAGCCGTGTCGATACAATGATATTCGTCGGTACCCACCACCATCATATAACTGGTCTGGGTGGGGAAGGCTTCCACCATGGCGCCCGTGTCGGGCTCTATCTCAAAGGAGGGGGACCAGCGGTACCATGTAGCCCCGTTTGCAGTGAGCAATATGGAATCTCCCAGGCACAGCTCTGCCGAAGCCGGGTCCACTCCGATGGCAGGATCGGACAAGAAACCAACTTCGAAGAACATTAAGGTATCACAGCCAGACTGGTCAGAAAGGGTAAGGGTATATATACCGCTGTACAGGTTACCGATACCTGGTGTATTCTGGCCGCTGCTCCAGGCATAGGTATAAGGAGGATTCTGGCCGCTCACCAGGGTGACGTTCACCGATCCCCTGCCCTGGCCCCTGCAGGTGTCGGGACCAACCTCGCTAACGATGGTATAAGGGCCGGGTTCCGTCAAAATGGCTGAGGTATCCAGGCTGCAACTCCCCACACTGGTGATGGTCAGGTTATAGGTGCCGGCCGGGAGGTTGGTTAAAAGAGGAGTGTCCTGGCCGGGGCAACAACTCCAGGTATAGGATAGAGAGGTGCCTCCACTGGCCATGACCTGTATGGAACCGCTTGATTCACCGTGACATAATGGATGGGTTTTAAGCATGGATAATACGACTGGTCCGGGATGTACCTCAACCACCACATAAGCAGTATCGGTGCATTGGTTCAGGTCGCCGACCACGACCCAGTACGTACCTGACTGGCCCGGCTGGGCGTTGTTCACCTGAAGCTGATTTCCGGATGTTGAAAATCCCGGCGGACCATACCATATATAACTATTCCCTCCCGAGGCCTGTATCAACACCGTATCACCCTGGCACACAGGACTGTTGCTTTGAATCCCGGCATTGGGAGCAGGCAGCCCTGCAACCGCCACTGAATCCACGGCCTGGCAACCATAATCACTGCTGACCGTCACCACATAAGTACCGGCCATAGGGAGCTGAAATCCGGGGAGGATGGAATCAGCCTGTGATGATGAAAACCCTGCAGGTCCCGCCCAGGAGTAGCTTACACCACCAGAAGCCTGAAGCGTGAGGGTGTCGTTACTGCAGACCGGGCTGTTGGTCTGGACCACCGGTACCGGCAGGGGCCTGATCTCCACCATCACGCTGTCGAAGGCCGGGCAATGGTGCTCATCATACATGGTCAAAAAATAACAGCCCTGGTCTGCTGCCTGAACATCAGGGATTTGAGGGAACTGTACCCCTGAAGAAAAACCTCCCGGCCCGGACCAGGAATAGGTCCATCCGGGCTCTGTGGTCAGCATGAGAGTATCATCAGCACAGACCGGATCATTATAATTCACCATCGGATCTACGGGAGGCCAGATAAAGATCCGGTTACTGTCGACTTCAAGAATGCACCCTATCTCATTGTAAACGAAAGCATAGTAGACCATATCTGAATCGGGTGATACCCAGATGGTTTGCTGGGAGGAGTAAAATCCGGGGGGAATGGAGAACCACTCCACAACACTTCCGGAGGTCGCGGTCAGCTGCATCGAATCACCTTTGCAGATCCCATACACCGGCGTCGGTGCCGCAGGCGGAAGATCAAAAACGTTGGGCGTGAGGATGAGAAGGGCGTGAGCCGTAGCCAGTGCTGTCTGACCAAAGTAAATATCTTCCCAGGACCCGTCCGGGTACTGACCGTAGGCAAAGTTCAAATTCTGATAAGATGTTACAAAAGAAGGCGGTAATGGAGCCAGTTGCTGAGCCGTAAGCCAGGCCACCATATCATGGTACCAGTTTCTCGGCTGATCATTGTAGGTCACCTCATCCACCTCCTGGAGGGCCAGACCCTTTTTCAGGCCGTACATGGAATAAAAATTCCCGGCCCATCCGTCCTGGTCACCGTACCCACCAGCATTACCATAATGGCTTTCCACATATTCGAGAGCCGCGACCGCCGCTGCATCTCCCGTAAGTATATACTTGCCGGTCCAGGCATAGCTGGCCAGCATTCCCCCGGTCTTGCCAACGTTGGAGCTATAAGGACTGGCATACCCGCATCCTCCCTGCCCATCAGTAATGGCGGTATAGGCGTCGTCCACATTCAGCTTCACCCAGTCGGGGGAATCCATGCCCAGCCTGGCATTTGCGGCAGCCAGCACCAGACAGGGCCATTGCTCCAGGGAACCGTCGTAATAATTATTGTAGTTATCCAGGTAGTACCCCCATCCCCCCCTGTTGTCAAAATCTCCCTGGTAAAAATAGATGTAGTCCAGGGCATCCCGGAGGAATTCTTTGTAAGGCCAACCGGTAAAACAACCATTGGAGATGTAATGGTTGCCGGCCTGTACGCTGTCGGCATGAGCCAGGGCAATCGCCATTAGTCCGAAACTGTTGGCATAGGTGCCATCAGTATAGTTATAAAGGTAACTTCCCCTCAGCAAGCCGGTGTTACAGGTTGTGGATACTGGTAAACTGTATGTAAAAAGGTCACTAACCTTGACCCCCGTCCCGTCATCGTGGTTATAAATATTATACTGACCGGCATTGGAAAAGAGAAAGCGGAGCCCTTTCCGTATCATCACCGCGAAGGGATCGATCACCGTATCGTTGGTGTACAGGTGGCCGTTCTCCTCAAAAGCCAGGATGGCAGCCGCTGAACCGGCAAAAGTGTACTCATCCCACATATATCCCGACGTTTCTGATCTTGGCCAGAAAACCATGTCACCTGTAGTGAAGTGACAGCTTTTGTATAACCACAACAAGCCTCTTTCAATCCTCCGGTTCACCTTGATATGGAAAGGCGGATCGTTATGGACCAGGATGAGCGACTGACGGGTCTGGTTCACCCCGGCCCCATCGGTGATCTTCCACTCGATGGTATGAAAGCCACAGGAGGTAAAAGCAAACTTCCTGGAAAAGAAATGCCCATAGAGATAATGATCAGGCTGCGTCACCGGAAAAGGATCCTGGGTAAACACAGAGAGCGGAATCCATATCCCGTCAATCCTCAGGGTGTCGGTATACGGAGGAATCCCTCCAAAAGCAGTGCTCCACAGGATCACAGAATCATTCAGCTCGAAATTGCTTTCGGTGTGGTTGGTTGACCACGAGGGCATGGAGTTCACCATCAGCGACTGGGAAAATACAGTCCCTGCCAGCCCCCAGAACAGGAGAACCAGACATAACCGATGGATAACCAGCTTCATCAGACTCCAGTTTTGGACAGCAAGTTACTAAAAATACAGATCACCTTCAACGGTTTATTCTACCACCAGCTTCCGGGAAATCCTGAGTTCCCCGTCCCTGTTCATCATTGAAATGAAATAAAGACCCGGCGATAAAAGGGTAACATCGCCTGACCACTCTGTAGAGGAGATCACCGTTTCAAACACACGACTTCCGTCAGCAGCACGGATCTGAAGAAGGTCGCCAGCGTTGAGCAGCTTCACGTAACCGGCTCCATAAGGGTTGTTGATGCCGGTGATCATGACTTTGGCATGGTTGAGATAATCGGGTACGATATGGCAGAACCATTCAGAGCCCCAGTCATCCCAGCGGAAGTAAAAGTCAACGGTCCCGTCATGGTTAAAATCGAGGTTGATGCCTGAACCGGAACCGATCGAGGTTGAGAGCATCATGGTGGAATCGGGCTGAAGGTCGCTGTAAACGACGGCTGCTTTGCCCCGAGCAGCGCACAGGAGCATAATAACACCGAAAAGAAGGGTAGCCGTTTTTTTCATGGGGTGGGATTGTTTCGGGATATTCATTCAGACGGTAAAAGTTGGCTAAAGTTGCTTGAAGATACAGGGAACCGGCCCAGAGACTGAGGTTGTCTCTTAAGGCGAATATGCTTCGACTCCGCTCAGCATGACGCAAAATTAAGACTGAAAATGCTTCGATTTCGCTCAGCATGACAATTGATTATCAATGTTTTGTCATATTGAGCGGAGTCGAAATATTGACAAAATACTAATTATGACCGCCTCAATGAACGAGGGACTCCATCCCCTGGGGGGGGATTGAGTCCCTGGGAACTCGTGTATGAGGGACTCCATCCCCTGAGGGGGATTGAGTCCCTCACGAATTTTTGCCTACACCATAAAAGGATTCAGAATTTTTGTCTACATTTGGAACAACGACAACTCTATTGACGCCTTAAGCCATGATCGATTTTGAAGCCTTGTTTAAGATATCTTACGGACTGTACATTGTATCCTCCGGAGATAAAAGCCGTGGTAACGGGTATATTTCCAACACCGTATTCCAGGTGACGGCAGAGCCTCCCCGTTTTGCCACCTGCTGCAATAAAAACAACTTTACGGCCTCCCTCATCCAGCAAAAAGGGGCCTTTTCTGTCACTGTCCTCAGCAAAGAAGCTCCGGCCGGCCTCATCGGCACCTTCGGCTATAAAAGCGGCAGAGATACCGATAAGATGAAAGACCTGGAGGTGATATACGGAGAAACCGGCGTGCCCGTGGTGCTGGACGCTGCCATGGCCTGGCTGGAGTTTACCGTGGTGGAGACCATCGACCTGGGCACCCACCTGATGTTCATCGGTGATCTTCTCAACGCCGTGCTGCTCGATGACACCAGAGATCCCCTCACCTACCTCTATTATCGGCAGGTGAAAAAAGGAATGGCTCCCAAAAACGCGCCAACATACATTGATGCCTCTAAGCTACAGGTCAAAACCAAAGATCCCACCCTCAAGAAGTATAAATGCACAGCCTGTGGATATATTTATGATGAAACCACAGAACCGGTAAAATTCAGGGATCTTCCGGATGACTGGACTTGTCCGGTATGCGGAGCGGAAAAATCAGACTTCATTGAAATTGTTGAACCATAAACATAAAAGAACTATGAACAAATCATTAAAAGGAACCAAGACCGAACAGAACCTGCTGAAATCCTTTGCAGGGGAGTCTCAGGCACGAAACCGTTACGAGTTTTTCGCGAGCATGGCCAAAAAAGAAGGGTATGAGCAGATTGCCGCCATATTCATGGAGACCTCCCTGCAGGAGAAAGAACATGCCAAGCGTTTCTTCAAGTTCCTGGAAGGAGGAATGGTGGAGATCACCGCCGCCTATCCCGCCGGTGTCATCGGTACCACCATGGAAAATTTGAAGGCTGCCGCTGAAGGTGAAAACGAAGAGTGGACCCTGCTGTACCCTGAATTTGCGAAGGTCGCCATGGAAGAAGGATTTCCTGAGATAGCCACCGCTTACAAGATGATCGCCAAGGTAGAGGCCGAGCATGAGCGCAGGTACCTGAAGCTGCTGCAAAACCTTTCCGAGGACAAGGTCTTTGTGAAAGACGGAAAAGTGTGGTGGAAATGCCTTAACTGCGGCTATGTGTACGAGTCGGCCAAAGCCCTCGAAAACTGCCCGGCCTGCCTGCACCCCAAGGCGTTTATGCAGGTGAGGGAAGAGAACTACTAATAACAAAAAGCCAGGGACTCCATCCCCGAGGGGAGTGATAATAAAAAGAAGAGGGACTCCATCCCCGAGGGGGGATTGAGTCCCTTTTTATCTAAAGATTGAACTTCTCCGGATGCCTGGCCTGGCGGCCGCGGTAAAAGGCTTCTATGACTTTCCAGTCTTCCTCATAATTCCCCGAAGGAAAAATCACCGGCCCGGCCCCGCCTTCTTTCTTGCCATAATCAAGATAACCAAGCACAATGGGCACCTTTGCCCTCATGGCAATATAGTAAAACCCCTTTTTCCAGTTCTCAACACGTTTACGGGTACCTTCGGGAGTGATGGTGATCACCAGGTTGTCGTACCTGCTGAAAAGCTGGGCCGTAAAATCCACCATGTTGCTGCTCTTCTTCCTGTCAACGGGGATGGCACCCATCCATTTCAGCAGAGGGCCCATCGGAAAAAAGAAGAGCTCCTTCTTGATCAGGAAACGTACCCTGACCCCTATGGACTGAAAAGCCATCCAACCCCAGATAAAATCCCACATGCTGGTGTGGGGGGCTTCAATGACAATACATTTGGAATGTTCGAACAGAAACCCCGGCGATATCTTCCAACCGGCGATCTTTAAGATGGCTCTCGCCAACAACTTCATATCCAGATGATTATACTAGTACCTGTCGAGACAGTTCAGGTCCTGGTAGGCTTGTTTCAGCCTGGCCACCATCGACTTCTCCCCTTCCCTGATCCAGGCCCTGGGATCATAAAACTTCTTGTTGGGCTTTTCATCCCCTTCCGGGTTGCCGAGTTGTCCCTGAAGATAAGCTTCGTTCTTGCGGTAGTATTTCAGCACACCTTCCCAGAACGCCCACTGGGTGTCGGTGTCGATGTTCATCTTCACCACCCCATAAGAAATGGCTTCGCTGATCTTCTCGGGCTCGCTGCCGGAACCACCGTGAAACACGAAGTTGACAGGGTTTTCCGGGGTATTGAACTTCTCCCGGATATATTTCTGCGAGTTATGCAGGATGACGGGCTCCAGCTTTACGTTACCGGGTTTGTAGACGCCATGAACGTTTCCGAATGAAGCGGCGATGGTGAACTGGTCGCTCACTTTCATGAGCTCGCGGTAGGCCAGGGCCACATCTTCAGGCTGGGTGTACAGCCTGGAACTGTCGATACCGGTGTTGTCGACCCCGTCTTCTTCTCCTCCGGTGACGCCGAGTTCTATCTCGAGGGTCATACCCATCTTAGACATGCGTTCGAGGTAGCGTTTGCAGATGTCGATATTCTCTATCAGCTCCTCTTCCGAGAGGTCCAGCATGTGGGAGCTGTAGAGGGGTTTTCCGTAACGGTCATAATATTTCTCACCGGCATCCAGCAGTCCGTCGATCCAGGGCAACAGCTTCCTGGCCGCGTGGTCGGTGTGAAGGATCACGGGCACGCCGTAATATTCAGCCACCTGGTGAACATGAAGGGCTCCGGCGATGCCACCGGCGATGGCAGCTCTCTCGTTTTCGTTCGAAAGGGATTTCCCTGCAAAGAAGACGGCCCCTCCGTTGGAGATCTGGATGATCACCGGTGAATTCACGGCCGCGGCTACTTCCATCACGGCGTTGGTCGAATGGGAGCCTACCACATTCACTGCCGGCAGGGCAAAATGTTCTTTTTTTGCTACGCGGAAGATCTCCTGTACGTCGCCACCGGTGGCCACACCGGGGTTGATAAGGTTGGAAAGTTTTTCTGACATATTATTGATGTTAAGAATGATCTACCTGCAAAGGTAAGAAACATTCTTATCGGAGAAGCGTGACCGACCCCGAAGCGGCACGGTCTTTCGGCTCATAAGGATAGGCATCCACCTTATAGCGTATGGTGAAGAAGTAGGTGCCATCCGGACAAGTCAATCCGTTTTTGATGTTCTTCCCGTCCCATCCTTCTTCAATATCTCCCGACTGATAGACGATCTTCCCCCAGCGGTCGAATACCTTGACGTCGTATTCAAGGATGTTGCCCTGCAGGATTTTGGGCAGGAATCTTTCATTGCCTCCCGAGCCGTTGGGAGTGAAGACATTGGGCACCCACAGGTCGCTGCAGTCGAGCACCTCGGTGGAGTCGTAGGAGAAACAGGTACCCAGGCCCACCTTCACCCAGTACCAGCCGGGCGCGGAAGCCGTAAAATACCTGTTGGTAGACCCATCCTGCCATTCGTAGGTCAGGGAGTCCTGGAAAGCACCTGCATCGAGCACTATGGAGGTCTGGTCACAGTAAAATACGCTGTCGACCATGTCGACCTGAGGTTGTGGGAGCAGGAAGATGAGGACGGAGTCGGCCATCATCGAGGTGCATCCCGACAAGGTGTCGGTAGCCAGGACGGTATAAAAACCGGGTGAAGTCTGGTTGCTGAAGGACAGGGAATCACCCGTGCCCATCAAAGGGCTGCCGTTGGTCTGACCGAGGATGAACATCTGGTACTGTACCCCAATCTGGGTGCTGTCAAGCCCAACCGGGCTGCCGTTGGTCCCGGTGCAGGTGGTGCCTCCTCCGGTCACAAGGTGAACCTCTGGTAAGGGATATACAGTGATCAGGTTGGTATCTGCGTTGGAACACTGGTTGGTATCCTCGTAAAGATAAACGATGTCATAGGTCCCCAGGCCAGTCACTCCCGGGTCAAACATCCCTGCATTGACCCCCTGCCCGGAATACGTGCCCCCGGGCGGTGATCCTCCGGTCAGGGAGACCGGGTCATAGTTGATACAGACCCCTGTCTGTTCAGGAAGCGAGACCATGGGCAGCGGGATCACGTTCACTGTCTGCACGGCACTGTCGATACATCCGTGTGTATCGGTATAGGTGTAACCCAGGTCATAAGCCCCGGCACCGACGGTGGAAGGGTCAAAAATATTATTATTGACGCCGGGCCCGAAATACGTTCCTCCTGCAGGGGAACCGCCGCTGAGGGTCACGGGACTGGCATTCAAGCAGAGATCTCCCAGAGGGTTCATCACCACGTTGGGCAGATCAAATATCTGTACGGTCTGCTGGGCTGAGCCCGAACATCCGTTGGCATCCTGGTAGGTATAGGTGATGGTATGAGTCCCCACCCCTGCTGTTGGCGGCAGTAAAATAGAACCAATGAGTCCGGATCCGGAATAGGTACCTCCGCCAGGAGTACCGCCGGTAAGCGACACATACTGCACATTAACGCATACCGGGGGAATGGGATTAAACCCTACCACGGGTGCGTTGTTCACCGTGATGGTATTGGTGGCGCTGCCAGCACATCCGTTGGCATCAACATAGTTATAGGTACAGGTGAAGGTCCCCACTCCTGTGCTGGCCGGGTTAAACACACCACCACTGATGCCAGGGCCGGAGTATGTTCCTCCGGCAGGAGAACCCCCGGTAAGAGTCACCGGGTTACCGTTGACACAATACCCGGGGAAGTTGGCTAAAGTGACCACGGGAGCTGCATTGACGGTGATATTCCTGATGGCTGTATCGGTGCATTGATGTTCGTCGGTATAGGTATAGGTGATGGGAAAGGTTCCCGGACCAGCAGTGACGGGGTTAAAGATACCGCCGGCTACACCTGTTCCTGTGTATGTGCCGCTTGCCGGTGAACCTCCATTGAGGGTGATGGGATTGCCATTGGAACAAAGAGCTGGCAAAGCCGGCATACTGACCTGTGGGGCCATATACACCTGGATGGTTTTGCTGGCAGTGCCCTGGCAGTTGAAGACGTCAGCATAGGTGTAGGTGATGAGGAAGGCTCCGGGGCCTGAGACGGCCGGATCGAAGGTACTGCCTACGACACCGATACCCGAGTATGTTCCTCCTGCAGGAATCCCGCCGCTGAGGACAAAAGGCCCTGCCGTGGAACAAATTCCTGCTATCGGGGCCAGCGTCACGGTGGGCCCCGGGGAGACGGTTATATACCTGAAAGCTGTGTCGTTACAGCCATAGCTGTTTGAAAGGATATAGGCGATCTGGTGGGTCCCAACGCCAGCAACAGCAGGATCAAAGATATTGCCCACCACACCCGTGCCTGCATAGGTACCGCCGGCAGGAAATCCTGAGGTCAAAGGAATAGGAGCGGCTCTCTGACATACCGAGGGCAACGGAGGCAGAAATGCGGTGGGCGTTGGATAAACATAGACCAGCACGCTGTCGGCACTCCAGCAGGAGTCGGAGTTGGCATAGCGGTACTTGATCTGGTGGGTTCCGGTATCGGCAAGCGCGGGGTTGAAAACATTGTTACTGATACCGGGGCCCGAATAGGTCCCTCCGGGGGGGCTTCCTCCTGTAAGCGTTACCAGTCCTGCATCCGAACAAAAATTTCCTGAGAAATTCAGGCTGACCACGGGAGTAAACTCAGGCACATCGACGCAGGCAACTCCGGTGTTGTTGGCCGCATCCGTAACGGTAACACAGTAGTTGCCGCCGCAAAGACCGACGGCGGTGGCCGTGGTCTGCACCTGGCCATCCGACCAATGGTAGGCGTAAGGAGGTGTACCGCCGCTTACTGTCACGGAAGCACTGCCCACACAGGTGATCACGGGAGGCGGGATACAGGTAGAATTACAGTTTCCGTATGTCGCTGCAGCCGTGGCATTCACCACCCAGTTACCACCGTCTGGTATCCTCCGGATGCTCTGTCCCTGGGTAGGCTGGTTGTTATGTATGTAATTTTTTCTGTTGGCCGGAATATTGTTGTAGTTGGAAAGCGTGCCGGAAAAGGGACATCCTCCGGGCGGGTTACAGGGTGTACCGCTCACAGCCTGGTTATCAGGGGAATTCCAGCTGATGGCATCCTGAGGGACCCCGTTCTTGTTGTAGAAAGCGAACCATCCGCCAGCATTGGGGAACCAGAGACGGTAACCGCCGCCCAGGCAAACGGCCGAAGTACTGCTGATGATCAGCTCTACGGTCTTTCCTCCGTTCTGCACCAAGAGGTTCGAAGGGACCGCAGGCGCGTTAACGCCTCTCACGATGACAAAACCTCTTGGCGGCACAACCGTGCCCTGGGGAATCTCATAGCCTCCTCCGTAATACCCTCCATCCTCAGGAGAACAGTTGCCCAGAAAATAACATGAGATGTCCACCGACTTGCATAGATCCGGGTTGTAGAGCTCTATCCACTCCCCCTGCCGCTGGCTGGCCGGCATGGAAGGCTCAGAACCGTAAATGGAACCGTCACATACATTAGGCCGGATCATCACCTCATTGATGAGGATGCTCGGTCCGTAATAGTTACAACCGAAACCGTTGCACACGGTGTTCATGGTGGCTGAGGTCGTCAGCGTCAGCTGGCTGTGACCGCTCATCCACCATAAAAGCAGTAGCATCCCCAAGGTGGTCCTTATGGAGAAGAAGAATCCCTTATTATATGATTTTTGTATATGCAACAGTATTAAGATTGGAAAAGAATGGCAGGGTTGTCTGGCAGTTTCTTACCTTTGTAAAATTAATTAATTTTACAGACATGACCACTGGCAAGAGCATGCGCTCCGTGATAGACCGCTTCCAGGGAAAGACGGTCCTAATCCTGGGAGATGTCATGATAGACTCCTACCTATTCGGTAAGGTTGAGCGCATCTCACCCGAAGCACCGGTACCGGTGGTGGCCCTGCATCAGAGGGAAAACCGTCTCGGAGGTGCCGCCAATGTGGCCCTTAATATCCAGGCTCTTGGTGCCGTGCCTGTGTTGTGCTCCGTCATAGGAGAAGACCGGCAGGGAGACATCTTCCTGGAACTACTTAAAAATCTGAATCTTGCAGACCAGGGTATCCTCAGGAGCCGTGACCGAATCACCACCACCAAGTTCAGGGTGATTGGCAACAAGGTGCAGATGCTCCGGGTGGATGAAGAACAGACGCACGACCTGGACAAAACAGATGAAAAAAGATATATTGAAGTCTTGTCATCCCTGATTACCACCCTGAAAGTGGATGCCATCATCCTCCAGGACTACAACAAAGGCGTGCTGACGCCGGAATTCATCAGGCAGAGCATCCGCCTGGCCAGGGAAAAAAACATCCCGGTCTGTGTCGATCCCAAGAAAAAGAACTTCGATGAATACAAAGGGGTCACCCTTTTCAAACCCAACCTGAAAGAACTGAAGGAAGGACTGGGAAGAGACTTCGATCATAAGGATAAAGAAAGCCTTGCCAAAGGCATCGCCTCTTTCCAGGAAGAGCAACTCATTGAACTTCTTATGGTCACTCTATCTGAAGAAGGCATTTTCATCCGGCAAAGAAACGATGGGGAGCTCCACCTGGTCCCCGCTCATAAAAGGTCTATTGCCGATGTGTCAGGAGCCGGGGACACCGTGATCTCGATGGCGGCGCTCTGCCTGGCTACAGGATGCTCCCCCCGGGACCTGGCTTTGCTGTCGAACCTGGCAGGAGGACTGGTGTGTGAAGAGGTGGGAGTGGTACCAGTCGACCTGCAGAAGCTTCTCAGGGAGATGGAAATCCTTGCCTTGTAAAGAACCATTCAAGAAGGCTTCATGCAGGAAATCCGGGAATCCAAGAAAGAAAAAGTCAGGTCGATGTTCGACAACATCGCCAGACGCTATGACTTCCTCAACCATTTTCTTTCCCTGGGCATAGACCGCTTCTGGAGAAAGAGCCTGATCAGGCAGGCAAGGACCTACTCCCCGGAAAGGATCCTCGACGTGGCCACCGGAACCGGAGACCTCGCCATCGCCCTGGCCGGCCTGAAAAACGTGAGAATAACCGGTGTAGATATCTCTGAAGGAATGCTGGATATCGGAAAGGAAAAGGTCAGGAATAAAAACCTGGAGAAAATCATTGAATTGCAAAAAGGTGATGCCGAAGCCCTCCCCTTTTCCGACGGCAGTTTTCACCTGGTCACGGCCGCCTTCGGGGTCAGGAATTTTGAAGACCTTTCGTGCGGACTGAAGGAGATGAACAGGGTGCTGAAACCCGGAGGCCATGTGCTCATCCTCGAATTTTCCACTATCCGCAATCCGATATGGAAAGGACTGTTCAAATTATATTTCAGGGGGATGCTTCCTTTATTCGGCCGTATCATTTCCAGGCATTCATTCGCCTACACTTATCTGCCCGAGTCAGTGGGTCAATTCCCCTACGGGGATGAATTTCTCGGTTTACTGAAGTCGTCGGGATTTGAAGAGACCCGTCAGAAAAGGCTTTCCGGGGGAATTGCCACCTTGTATTCCGCTGAAAAGAAATAGTTTGTACTTTTGCACTCCTTTAGCAAATCGTAATATTCAGGAAAAAATAACGTTTCATTGTTGCCAAACCTGAAACTGTTGATCCGTACCAAAAGAATAAGCCGCCTGGGCTGCCTGGTGATCGTTTTGCTGTTGTTCGCCGAAACCCTCAGTGCCCAGCACCGGAAACCGGAAAACCTGCCACGGTACGACCTTGCCCCCTATCATTTCGGGTTCATCCTGGGTGTCAACCAGATGTTCTTCAGCGTCAAAACCGCCAAGGATTTCAGCAGCCAGGACAGCATCTTTTCTGTGGTTTCCGACCCGGAGATGGGCTTCAACATCGGCATCGTCTCCAACCTGAGGCTGGCCGACTACTGGGACCTGAGGTTTATCCCCACCCTCTCCTTCGGCGAAAGGATGCTCATCTTCACCCGGTCCACCAATAATTCCGTTTTCTTTGACACCCCTAAAAAGGTGGAATCCACCTATATAGACCTGCCTTTTCACGTCAAGTTCAAATCAAAAAGACTCTATAACTCAAGGGCTTACGTCATGTCGGGCATCAAATTCAGCATCGACCTGGCCTCCCAGGCTAAGAAAAAAGAACAAAATGAGGAGATCAGGATCAAACTCCGGAAGAATGACTATTCCTTCGAGTTCGGTGTCGGTTTTGATTTTTACACTACCTATTTCAAGTTCGGGACCGAAGTCAAGATGAGTTACGGGGTCAGGGATATTCTGAAACATGAGTCCAACATCTTTGCCGGTTCCATTGACAGGCTCAACTCCAAGATTTTTCAGTTTACCTTCACTTTTGAATAGAAGGACATCCCATGCGTAAGGTGGTTGAATTGGCGCTCACGCCCCGTCAGGCCTTTGGTGATAAAAACCTGTTGCCCTTCCTGGCCAGGTCGCTGAGGGTCCAGAAAGATGAGATCAGCGGTTATACCCTCCATAAAAGGTCGGTTGACAGCCGGTCGCGACAGATTTTGGTGAGGTTGCGGGTAGAGGTTTTCCTCCACGAAGAGAAACCGGCGTCAAGACCCTTGCTGCCTGATTATCAGCAGGTCCATAACGGCAAGAGGGTCATCATCGTCGGATCCGGACCTGCCGGGCTGTTCGCCGCTCTGAGATTACTGGAGGCAGGCCTGAAACCAGTGATCCTGGAAAGAGGCAAGGAGGTCCATTCCCGCAAGGCCGATATCGCCAGCCTGAATACCCGTCACCTGGTGAATCCTGATTCCAACTATTGTTTCGGTGAGGGCGGGGCAGGGACCTTCTCTGACGGAAAGCTGTATACGCGGTCCACGAAAAGAGGAGATGTGGGCAAGCTGTTGCGCATCCTGGTGGCCCACGGCGCCTCACCGGATATCCTCGTGGATGCCCATCCTCATATAGGTTCCGACCGTCTTCCAAGAATCATTGAGTCTATCCGTAACTTCATCACCGGGGCCGGAGGGGAATTCCATTTCAACACCCGGGTCACCGGGATGGACATAAGCGGCCGGCGTATTACCCGCCTGACCGACGCCTCCGGGAGGCATTTTGACGGAGTCGGTTATATCCTTGCCACAGGTCATTCTGCAAGAGACATCTATGAGATGTTCCAGCACCAAAATCTTCCACTGGAATTCAAGCCTTTTGCCCTGGGTGTCAGGGTGGAACATCCCCAGGCACTCATCGACAGCATCCAATACCACTGCAAAAACAAAGACCCCTTTCTTCCTGCAGCCACCTACAGCCTGGTGTGCCAGGCCTCCGGCAGAGGAGTGTTCTCGTTCTGCATGTGCCCGGGCGGCCTCATGGTCCCTTCGGCCAGCGGCCCTTCGCAGCTCGTCACCAACGGCATGTCCAACTCAAAGAGGAACTCTCCCTATGCCAACTCAGGCATTGTGGTGACCATAGCACCAGAGGACCTGACTGCCTTTCACTCCCATGGACCGCTGATGGGCCTCAGGTTCCAGGAACATATCGAAAGCATAGCCTTCCTTGCCGGTGGCAGCTGCCAGCAGGCCCCTGCCCAGCGACTTACCGATTTCCTGTCCGACACCCTCTCCATGGACCTGCCTGATAACTCATATAATCCGGGTACTCTCTCCTATCCCTTGCAGCAAGTGCTTCCGGCCTTCATCGCCTCACGCCTGAAGGAAGCCTTCAGGGAATTTAACCGGAAGATGCCCGGTTTCATCACCTCCGATGCCCTGGTCCTGGCTACGGAATCCCGTACCTCCAGCCCGGTGAGGATACCACGGCACGCTGAGACCCTGCAATACCTGGCACTGGAGAACCTGTACCCCTGCGGTGAAGGCGCCGGCTATGCCGGAGGCATCCTCTCCTCTGCCATGGACGGCGAAAAAGCAGCCGAAGCCCTGGCCCGGACGTAAAACATTTTTCCTTATCTTTGCTCGACAACCCCAAATCCTCCTGTCATGGAATCAACCCCAGCGAAATCCGAAATGGTAATTAACACCCTCATTGACAAGGGAATACTTAAACAGGACGTCTATGACACCACTTACCAGTCCTTCAAAATCTTCAAACAGGTGATCAAAGAAATAGTGGAAGAGAATTTTGATGCAGTGCGCAGGGCCGACAAGCGTATCGTGTTCGAATACAGGGACAAGACCGAGTTTGAGGCGGAGTTGAAGTTTGGGGGAGACATCCTGATCTTTATAATGCACACCAATATCTTCGAATTTTCACGTGACCATGAGGTAATGAAGACCTCATATATCAGGGAAGACCCTACCCAGTCTTATTGTGGCATGATTACCCTTTTCAATTTCCTCAACGATTCATTCAAATACAACCGGATGAACGACATCGGATACCTCATCGGCAGGGTTTTTATCAACCGCGATCTGCATTATTTCATTGAAGGGAAGCGGGAAGTAGGACAGTTGTACCACAATTTCTCCACTTCCGTTCTTGATAAAACGGCGGTCAGGGAGATCGTTGAATCAGCCATGTTATATACCCTGAATTTTGATCTGTTGACCCCACCGTACGACAGCATGAAAGAGGTCAGCGTTTCCGAAATGCAGGTCACCCTGGAGAACATGCCCATCAAGACTGGTAAAAGGCTGGGATTCAAGTTCTATGCCGATACAGATGAGATGAAATAGATCATTCTTAATGCGTGGTTGGAGGCAAAATTATTTTGCAGATAATTTTTTTTGTGTAATTTTGCACTCCCTTTTCAGAACGGTCCGTTCGTCTAGTTGGCCTAGGACGCCAGGTTTTCATCCTGGAAATCAGGGGTTCGAATCCCCTACGGACTACAAAACAGAATAGTTAAGATTATGGCAGATCATAAATCAGCATTAAAGAGAATCAGGCAGAACGACAAAAGAAGGATTTTGAACCGTTACCATGCCCGTACCATGAGAAACGCAGTGAAAATTTTCAGGGCCCTCACCAACAAGGCGGAGGCTGCACAGAAACTTCCCGGCATCAGTGCCCTGATCGACAAGCTGGCCAAGAAAGGCATCATTCATAAGAACAAGGCGGGTAACCTCAAATCCAGCCTTGCCAAACAGGTGAATGCTCTTTAATCACTCCTGATCCTTATTGCATTCTTTGAAAAGAGAGGGTGGCTACCTATGAGCCGCCCTTTCTTTTTTTATATTTTCCCGGCGCCTGACCAAGGACCATCTTAACTGCCATTCAGAGGATACGGCAATATTTTTTCCAGATTTTTCCATTTTCAGGGTGAGCTGCATCTAAAGGAATATGGAAGACCTTTATCAGCATCAGAGTATCAGGGAGTGGGCAGAAGATGACCGTCCGCGTGAAAAACTCCTCAACAAAGGAAAGCAGGTGCTCAGCGACGCCGAGCTTCTCGCGATCCTTATCGGCAGCGGCACCAGGGGCGCCTCTGCACTGGACCTTGCCAAGAACCTGCTTCGCCACGTCGACGGCAACCTTCATGAGCTGTCAAAAGCCAGTCCGGAAGGGCTGATAAACAGCATCAAGGGCATAGGACCTGCCAAAGCCATCACCCTGCTGGCCGCCCTGGAGCTGGGAAACCGTAGAAGGACGTCGGAAATCATCACCAGGCCGAAGATCACCAGCAGCCGCGATGCCTATGAGTTTTTTAAAAGCCGCTTCGGCGACAGCCCCTATGAGGAATTCTGGATCCTGGTCATGGACCGCTCCAACCAGATAAGAAAAAGCCTCTGTATCAGCGAAGGAGGCATCTCCGGCACCGTGGCCGACCCCAAAAAGATCTTCCAGATAGCCCTGGAACAAAAAGGTGCGGCCCTCATCCTCTGCCATAACCATCCGTCAGGAAACCCAAGACCCAGTGAGGCCGATATTCACCTTACCCGTAAAATGAAGGAATCAGGTAAGATACTGGACCTTCCTGTCATCGACCATATCATCCTTGGAGAGGAAAAATATTTTAGCTTTGCAGACGAAGGAATGCTCTAATACGTTCTCCCTCATGATCCAGATTGTAACAGTGGTCGGCGCCCGGCCCCAAATCATCAAAGCTGCTGCCGTCAGCCGCGCCATCAGGCAGCACTTCAACCTCAATATCAGGGAGATCATCCTCCATACCGGCCAGCATTATGATGACAACATGTCGGAAGTCTTTTTCCGCGAACTCCAGGTACCCCCTCCCGACTTTAACCTTGAGGTGGGAAGCGGGAGTCATGGAACCCAGACAGCCCGTATGATAGAAGGAATGGAAAAAGTGCTGATACAGGAGAAACCCAGCTTCGTCATCCTTTACGGAGATACCAACTCCACCCTGGCCGGCGCCGTGGCCGCGTCCAAACTCCATATCCCCATAGCACACGTGGAAGCCGGTCTCAGGTCGTTTAACAAAGCCATGCCCGAGGAAATCAACCGCATTCTCTGCGACCACGTGTCTACCCTGCTCTTCACCCCTACCCTTACCGGCTATCGCAACCTGGTAAATGAAGGTTTCCCGGAAAATTCACAACCTCCTTACCATGCCGACAATCCGCATGTATTCCACTGCGGCGATGTGATGTATGACAACTCACTGTATTTCAGCAACCTGGCAGAAACTCAATCGCGTATCCTCGAAGACCTTGAACTGGAAAAAGAACAGTATCTCCTGGTGACCATTCACCGTGACAACAATACGGACGACCCGCGACGCATGAACCAGATCTTTCAGAGCCTGATCGGCATCACGGAAGATTACCGTTTACCCGTGGTGCTGCCCCTTCATCCCCGTACCTCCGGTTTACTGGAAAAGAACCTGCACCCTGCCCTCCTCGAAGAGGTGAGGCATTCTCTTCTCCTACAGCTGATCCCAGCGGTTTCCTTCCTTGATATGATCTCGCTCGAGAAAAACTGCCTGATGGTCATGACCGATTCCGGCGGAGTGCAGAAGGAAGCCTATTTCTTTGGAAAGCCCGGCATCATCCTTCGTTCGGAAACCGAATGGGTCGAAATAGTGGAAACCGGCACGGCAAAAGTGGTCGATGCGCACCCGGAAGCCATCACCCAGGCCCTCGACCATTTTCTGAAACAACCTGATTTGCAGTTCCCTCCAATATTTGGTGATGGAAATGCCGGGAAATTCATCTGCCGGGAAATTATGAACGCCTGCGAATGATCCTGCTCTACTCGGAAACTGAGACCTCTCGCCTGGCCTATACCCTGGACCTGATCTTCAGGAAACGCCTGGCATGGGACATCACGGTCACCACTTCCGAAGCGTCTTTTCTATCCTATCAGGGCATCAGGATCAATTATTCCGGAAAGGAGATGACCGGCATCCCGGCCATTTTACCGGAAGGCTTGTTATCTTCCTCCTCCATCGAACCACTTGAGGTCAGGGTTTCAAGATATCATGACCATGTGACGCTCTTTCCCTCCGGGAATGAAGGTGTTTTGTTGCCTTTTGATGTCTTCTCTGCCGTATTTTTCATGCTTTCAAGATATGAAGAATACCTCCCCTTTGCCACTGATCAGCATGGCCGCTTCCCATCCACCGGGAGCCTGGCGTCACGCTACCAATTTCTTTCAACGCCCGTCGTCGACCATTGGATCATGTTACTTGCCGGGGCGGTTCAGTCTTCTTACCCGGATCATGACCAGGAACTGCAGATCAGACCATCTGTTTTCCGTGCTATCCCGACCATGGATATCGATGTGGCCTATGCATACCGTCACAAGGGAATTCTGAGAAACCTCGGCGGCATGATGCAGTCGCAGCTGCATCTCGATTTCAAAGGATGGTACGAAAGAGTCTCCGTGCTGGCGGGTCTTCGTCCCGATCCTTATGATACCTACGACTATATGTCAGAGGTGCACCGGCGTTTTGGTGCCAGGCCGCTGTTCTTTATCCTTCTGGGCGATTATGGCAAAAACGACAAAAACCTGTCACACCGGAGCCGCCATCTCCGTCAGCTGGTAATCCGGCTTAACCAAACGGGTGACACGGGGATTCATCCTTCCTATGCTTCTCATCACGAGCCTGAAAAAGTAAACCTGGAAATAAGCCGGTTGAGCATGATGACCGGAAAAAAGATAACACGAAGCCGCCAGCATTTTTTACTGCTTTCACTGCCTGAAACCTATCGTAGGCTTATCAAGTGCGGTATTCAGCAAGATTATTCCATGGGTTACGCCGATCAGCCCGGGTTCAGGGCCGGTACCTCTCACCCCTTCCCTTTCTTCGACCTGGCTGCCGGCAGTCCCACCGCACTTACCGTCTTTCCTTTGGTGGTGATGGACGGAACATTGAAAGACTATCTGGACCTGGACCCCCAATCTGCAAAAGACCTCATCCTGACATTAATTGAGTCGGTGAAAGCCGTGGGTGGCACCTTTACTTTTCTCTGGCATAATGAATCACTGAGTGATCAAAAAAGATGGAAAGGATGGAGGGATGTTTATGAATACACCTTCAGCCAATGTTTTGACCCGGTAATGCTGACCTGATGGAGATACGACTCATTGAAAACCGGCATATTGACCGCCAGCGATGGGACCACTGCATCAGCCAGAGCGTCAACGGGAATATTTACGCTTATTCCTGGTACCTCGACCAGGTGGCTGATCACTGGGATGCCCTGGTGGAAGGAGACTACGATGCGGTATTCCCCCTGACCTGGAAAAGAAAACTCGGCATCCTTTACCTGTGCCAGCCTCCTTTCAGCCAGCAACTCGGGATTTTCAGCCGGGGACATCTGACGCCTGATACAGTTCAGTCCTTCCTTGAGAAAATACCTGCTCATTATCAGCTCATTGAAATTCAACTCAACACTCATAACCCGGTCACTCCCGGAAATTGGAAACTGCGTGAGAGACCCAACCTGGAGCTGGAGCTCATCCAGCCTTATGAGGTCCTTGCAAGAGATTATTCTGAGAACCTCAGAAGAAACCTGAAGAAAGCCGCACAGACAGGCTGGGTCATCGTAGAGGAACCTTCTCCCGCCATGCTCGTGGAAATATTCAGAAAGAACAGAGGGAAGGACCTCTCCACACTGAAAGAGGAGGATTACCGCAAACTTCTTTCGCTGGTGGAAGCCTGCAGAAAGAGGGGCACTGTCTTTATCCTGGGTGCAGGTGAAGCGGGAAAGCCTGTTCAATCAGGGACCATCTGGCTGAAGTCACACCGAAGGATCATCATGGTCTTTTCTGCTGCCGACAGCGAGGCAAAGGCGAAAGGAGCCATGCCGATGATGATCGATGCTGTCATCCGGTCACGGGCCGGCACGGAGACCATCCTTGATTTTGAAGGATCTGAAGATCCGGGGCTGGCCAGGTTTTATGCCGGCTTTGGAGCAACAACCTTCCATTATTCTTTGATATCAAGGAATACACTGTCATTAATCCCTGGGATCATCAAATCTATCAGGGACAAACTCCGGCGCTGACTTGCCGGAGAGAAAGTCTTGATTTAAAATGTTAATTCCGATTTCACCTGTATGATAAGAGACATTTTTTTGTAAGTTTGAAAAAACCTTACATCATGGTAAAAAACTTAGGTATTCAAAAGAGTATTCTCAACCAGTACATTGCGGAAGTCCGGGATGAAGTGGTGCAGCAGGACAGCATGAGGTTCAGGAAAAACCTGGAAAGGATAGGAATGTATTTCGGCATGAAGATCAGTGAACAGCTGGATTATGAGATGAAAGAAATCGGTACCAAACTGGGTGTTGCCGAAGGCCAGGTATTGAAAGAATACCCGGTGCTGGCCAGCATTCTGAGAGCCGGCCTTCCTCTGCACCAGGGTTTATTGCAGGTTTTCGACAAGAGTGAGAATGCTTTTATCTCTGCCTACCGGAAATACCATAAAGACGGAAGGTTTTCCATACAAATCGAATATGCTTCCAGTCCCGAGCTGGACGGAAAAGTCCTGGTACTGACAGATGCCATGGTGGCCACAGGGGCCTCCATGGTACTGACTTACAAGGAATTACTGCATAAAGGCAAGCCCAGGCACACCCATATCGTCACAGTACTGGCCAGTTCAGAAGGATTGGAATATCTCAACCGTAACCTTCCCAGCTCCGAGGTGACGATCTGGCTCGGTGCCGTGGATGAGGAACTTACTGCACAAGCTTATATTGTTCCTGGCTTAGGAGATGCCGGAGACCTTGCCTTCGGAGAAAAAATCTGAGTTGTATATGAAAAGGAACTATTTTCCGTTGATGTAATTTACTTATAACTTCCTCCGATGCGTTCCCTGCTCATCGAGAACATCAAAATTGCCTTACTTTCCATCCGAAGTCACCTGCTTCGCACCATCCTGACGGTGATGATCATTGCCTTCGGCATCATGGCACTGGTGGGGATTCTTACCGCCATCGACTCCATCAAGTACTACCTGAACAACAATTTCTCGATGATGGGGGCCAATACCTTCACCATCCGGAACCGGTCCATGAATGTTCATATGGGGGACCATGAAAACAAACCGCGGTTTTACCCGGCCATATCCTACGATGATGCTACACAATTCAAGGAAGATTTTGAGTTCCCTGCCGTCACCAGTGTTTTCATCTTTGCCTCCGGTGCAGCCACTGTCAAATTTGAATCTTCAAAGACCAACCCGAACATTGGGATCATTGGTACCGATGAGAACTACCTGACCACCTCAGGAAGTGAACTGGAAAAGGGCAGGAATTTCTCCCAGGCAGAGCTCATGTACGGAAGCAATGTGGTCATTATCGGTTCTGAGACCATCGACAAGATATTTCCAAATAAGGCAGATCCCATTGGTAAGATCATCTCGGTCGGACCGGGAAAATACAAGGTGATAGGTACTCTGAAGTCAAAGGGAAGCAGCATGGGATTCAGCGGTGACAGGAGCTGTCTGCTGCCCCTGAGCAATGTCAGGGAGTATTTTCCCCGGCCCAATATGTCGTTTAACATCACCGTAATGACCAGGTCGACGGAGCAGGTTGAACCTGCCGTTGGGGAAGCCACCGGACTCTTCCGAAAGATCAGGGGGGTGCCGTTGGGCATCGATGATGATTTCGAGATCACTAAAAGCGACATGATGGCCAAGATGCTGATAGATAACATTAAGTACGTCACGCTGGCGGCAACGATCATCGGGATTATCACCCTGCTGGGGGCTGCCATCGGCTTGATGAACATCATGCTGGTCTCGGTAACAGAAAGGACCAGGGAAATAGGAGTCCGGAAAGCCATAGGAGCCAACAGGAAACTGATCAAGAATCAGTTCCTGATCGAAGCCATCGTCATTGGTCAGATCGGGGGTCTGGTCGGCATCATTCTTGGCATCCTGATCGGAAACATCTTAAGCCTGATCATCGGCAGTACTTTCATCATCCCCTGGGTATGGATCTTTGGTGGAGTACTGCTGTGCTTTATTGTGGCATTGGTTTCCGGGTATTACCCTGCCATGAAGGCCGCCACCCTGGACCCGATAGAGGCGCTGAGGTACGAATAAACAACTGATTACTTTCCATCCCCTGAATTCAGGGTTTTAATGGCAATGAGTTGCTGGTAGTTATCGCCGGGTGAATGATAGTACACATAGATCGTGTACTCGTTGCCGGTCTCATAATGATTTCCCTCCACCCTGGCGGCATTGGCCTCTGAAGTCCCATTTTCCACAAACAGGTACTGATAGTTGTAATATCCTTGTTTCAGCAAAAGACGGAGCTGGTATGCTTTCTCACTAAACTGGTATGTCATCCGGTTTTCTTTGGTCAACTGCCACTGGGCCAGGGCACCGCTTACGAAAAAGTTCCCATCGGCAGCCACCGGAAAGTAGGGCAGGGTAAAAATCACCTCCACATAATCGGCTTCTGTCTCTGCATCCCGGGCGTCTTCGGTCTTTACCAGAAACTTCCCGTTGATATCTTCCTCGGTCACATACACCTTAAAAGGCCTGCGTTCATCATTCATTAGATACACCCGGTAAAGGCCTTCCCCTCCATCAATTTTCCTGACCCGGTCGGAAGTATAACGGGTACTCTTCAGGTCGGCATGGCGGTATTCATTTCCGGCATAAAAGATGTTCCCGTCCACATGATGGTAGTCGAGTTCTTCTCCTTTGATCAACAAGGGTTTGAGGTTGGTGATCTGGTTATCCCACCTCCCGTTCTGCCGGATGATCACGGTGAGATTCTGGTAGGGATCCACAAGGTTCAACTGGGAGGAGAAAATGGAAAAGAGGACCTGTTGCTTTTCATCTCTGTCTTCAAGGTTGCCAGGCCTTCGTACCAGCCCTTCCACACTCACCTTTTGGTCGAGTACCCAGAAACGCCTGGTAAGGACAGGCTGATCGGGATGATTCTCAGGATAGACCACCAGCACATAATTTCCTGAGCGAAGCAGGCTCATGTTGTCGTTGGGGAAGCTGACTTCATAATGGGTATACGCCTGGAGGGTGTTGAAGGAGAAACGGTAATCATCGATATAATTCTCGACATACCCCTGAAGGTACTCCTGGGTCAGCAAACCGCTGGGCTGCCAGTCACTGTTACAATGCACCACGGTATAGCGATAGTTCTTGATCCCTCCCTCGAGGTCATCGAACGACAGCTTCAGCTGGTCCGCGGTGTGGAGGTTCAGCACGGGGTTGCCCATCTCCCAGCCTGGTTTATAAAGCAGGGGAGTTTTAATATTGTTCACGTAAATATAATCCTGGTACCTGAGGTAGTTTTCCGAATAATAATTCATTATCGAGGTATCGGGATTTCCGGATTGTGCGATGGATGCCAGGCTTCCGGTTACAAGAAGTACGGCCAGGATGATCTTGAAAAGTGTATGTTGCATGTTCAGTTCAGGGTTCAGCAGTGGTGGCCCTTTGTATAGGCCCTCATTCGGAATTCATGACATAAGATACCGGCTGCTACCGCAGCATTGAGCGATTCAGGCCCCTGACCCTCTCCCGGGGTGGAAAAGGAAGGGATCCTGACCTTATGTGTCAGCAGGGTTTCAACCTCAGTTGAGATACCATGTGATTCGCTTCCAATGACCAGGACAGCTTTGTCATGGATCTCCTGATCGCGGATGTCTGTTCCATTGAGGGTGGCCCCATATACCTCCAGGTCTGACGGCAGGTCACGGAGAAAATCGACAAGGTCTTCATAAAAAACCTGTACCCTGAACAGGGAACCCATGGTAGCCTGCACTGTTTTGGGGTTATACAGGTCGACCGAACCGGTGGAACAGATCACCTGGCTGATCCCGTACCAGTCGGCGATGCGTAGCAGGGTCCCGAGGTTACCGGGGTCCTGTATCCCGTCGAGGACCAGGGTCAGGCCGCCGGTGATCTTCTTCCAGTTCATGGCCACAGGGGGAAAGGAAACCAGGGCAACTACCTGGTTGGGCGTGGTGAAGGCACTGAATCTTTCGAGTTCAGACGGAGAAACAAGCCTGGATGGGATATTGAGTTCTTTCAACCTGGTCTGATGGGTTTCGAGCCATTCAGGCAGACCAAATATCTCCCTGATCTGAAAAGAAGACTGAAGAAGTTCACTGATCATTTTAGGACCTTCCACCAGGAAACACTGTTCCTTTTTCCTGGCAGCCTGGTCTCTGAGGTCCCTCAGAAAATGTATCTCATTCCTGGTGAGCATGTTTCATAGTCTTTCCGGTCCGGGAATAACGAGGGTAGGACAAAATAATTATCTTGGAGCCGGTGGTATTCCGTTCCGGGCCTGAAAGATACGAAAAAGAAGTCAGCGTTTTATTCAGCGAAAACTTCGAAGGTGATGTCGATCTGTGCTTCTTTGTGAAGGATGATCCTAGCGGTGTAGGTTCCCACTTCCTTGATGGACTCTCCGTCCACGTGGATCTTTTTTCTGTCGACCTCGTATCCAAACTGATCCTTGATGGCCTCGGCTATCTGAATGGCATTCACTGAACCGTAGATCTTTCCGGTAGGTGCGGCTTTGGCGCCGATCTTCACGGTAAGGTTTTCCAGTTTAGTGGCCAGATCCTGGGCCTGGATCTTCAGTTTTTCGGCTTTAAAAGCTTTCTGTTTAACGGTCTCTTCCATCATCTTCTTGTTGGAAGGGGTAGCGAGAACGGCGTATCCTTTGGGGATGAGGTAGTTCCTGGCGTAACCATTGCGAACGGTCACGATATCGTTGGTATAACCTACGTTAGGAATGTCTTGTTTTAAAATGATTTCCATGATTCCCTCCCACTATTTTAAAAGGTCTGCAACATAAGGTAAGAGGGCCAGGTGCCGGGCACGTTTCACGGCCTGGGCCACTTTTTTCTGGTACTTGGTCGAGGTGCCAGTAATCCGGCGGGGAAGCAGCTTCCCTTGCTCATTGATAAACTTCATAAGGAAGTCAGCATCCTTATAATCAATATACTTGATGCCGCTCTTTTTGAACCGGCAGTATTTTTTCTTCTTAACATCGACCGCGATTGGGGTCAGATATTTGATTTCTGAATTTGGTTGTGTAGCCATGATCTTTGGGTTTGAGGGTTAGGACACTACTTTTGGACCAGCCTGTGCGGTCTTGTTCAGTCTTTTTTTCTCATTGTAGGCGATGGAGTGCTTATCCAGGGCAATGGTGAGAAACCGCAGGATACGCTCATCACGCTTGAATCCAATCTCCAGGTCGCTGATGACGCTTCCTTCGGCCTTGAATTCGATGAGATAATAAAAACCCGATGACTTCTTCTGGATGGAATATGTCATCTTCTTCATTCCCCAATAGTCCTCATAGACTATCTCAGCTCCTTTGTCTTTCAGAAGCTTTACAAATTTTCCAACCGTTTCCTTTACCTGGTCTTCAGATAAAACGGGAGTCATGATGAAAACGGTTTCGTACTGATTTAACATAGTTTTTCGTTTTGATCTTTAATTACTTAAAGCTTGGATTAAAAAATGGAGCGCAAAGGTAGGAAGATTTTTTAATCTGTCAAAATCAGCCTTAAAATAAATCCTCGTACCTTTGTATCTCTATCCCCTTCTATACCGGATATTCAATCTAATTACTTTATTATGTATAAGTTACTAAAACTGTTAACAGGTTTCACTTTGATTTTGACCTGGACCTTTTGCCAGGCAGAAGGACCCAAAATTGATTTTGTGAAATACAGCCTCCCCAACGGGCTTAAAGTCATTCTGCATCAGAACAACACCAAACCGGTGGTCGCCGTCACCATCCTCTACCATGTGGGATCCAAGAACGAGAGCGCCGACCGGACCGGGTTTGCCCATTTCTTTGAGCACCTGATGTTCGAAGGCTCTGAAAACATTAAGAGAGGCGAGTTCGACAAGATCACACAGAATGCCGGCGGCATGAACAATGCCAACACCTCCCAGGACAGGACCTTCTACTACGAGCTGCTTCCTTCCAACCAGCTCGAACTCGGGCTCTGGCTGGAATCAGAACGTTTGCTCCACCTTCGCATCGACAGCACCGGTGTTGAAACCCAGAGAAAGGTGGTGAAAGAGGAACGCAGCATGCGGTATGACAACCAGCCCTACGGTTCTATCTTTGAAGAGACCTTTAAAAGGGCATTCAAGGTTCATCCTTACCAATGGACGCCCATCGGCTCGGCACAATATATCGACCAGGCTTCCCTGTCAGAGTTCATGGCCTTTCATGACAAATATTATGTTCCCAACAATGCCACCCTGAGCATCGCCGGAGATATCGACATTGAAAAGACAAAAAAACTGATCCAGAAGTACTTTGGTGACATTCCTACCGGTAAAATGCCCATCCTCAGGCCCGAAGTAAAAGAACCTCCCCAAACTGCCGAAATAAAGGATGTGGTGTACGACAACATCCAGCTTCCTGCCGTAATCATGGCCTACCACATGCCTGCCATGGGCACACCCGATTATTATTCACTGGATCTGCTTACCAAGCTGCTGGCCGGCGGTGAAAGTTCGAGGCTGGTGAAGTCTATTGTCGATAAAGAGCAAAAAGCGTTGTATACAGGTGCTTTCCCTTTTGCCCTGGAGGATGCCGGCCTTTTCCTGATCTTCAGCATTGCCAACATGGGCAATCGTCCGGAAGATATTGAAAAAGCCATTGACGAGGAAATTGCAAAGGTACAGGCCGGAGATATCTCAGACCACGACCTGCTGAAGATCAAGAACCAGAACGAAGCGGAGTTTGTCAACCAAAACGCCACCATGGCCGGGATCGCTGAAAACCTGGCCAACTACCAGGTCTATTTCGGAGACGCCAACCTGATCAACACGGAGATAGATAAATACCAAAAAGTCACCAAGGATGACTTGCTGAGGGTGGCTAGAAAATACCTGGTGAAGGATAACCGGGTGGTACTGTATTATTTACCAAAATCTGAAAAGAAGGAGGGCAACTGATATGAAAAAGATTCTCTGCATAACAACACTGGCAGTCCTGCTGACGCCCTTTCTGAATGCCCAGGTCGACCGCTCCAAACGCCCGGCACCCGGTCCCACTCCTAATGTAGTGGTCGGATCCTACCAGAAACAGGTTCTTCCCAACGGTCTTACTGTCCTGGTGGTGGAAGACCACAAGATTCCTAAAGTGAGTTATAACCTTTTTGTCGATTATGATCCCATCATGCAGGGAGCCCAGGAAGGGTATGTCGAGTTTGCCGGTGGTCTGCTGGGAACAGGATCAGAAACCAAAAGCAAGGACCAGTTTAACGATGAGCTCGACTTTATAGGCGCCAATGCCAACTTCTCCTCCACAGGATTCTTTGCAAGCGCTCTGAAAAAGCATAATGAGAAACTCCTCGAACTCGTTTCTGATGCCCTGATCCATCCCAAATTCACGCAGGAAGAACTGGACAAGATCAGAAAAAAAGCCTTGTCGGCCCTTGCTGCTGCCAAGACCGAACCCGACGCCATAGCCCAAAGGGTGGCCAGCCAGCTGGTGTACGGAAAAGATCATCCGTATGGGCAAAACCAGGATGAAAACAGCGTGAATGCCATTACACTCGATCAATGCCGGCAATTCTACCAAAACTATTTCCGGCCCAACGTTTCTTACCTCGCCATTGTAGGCGATATCACCATGACAGAGGCTCTGCCCCTGGTGACCAAATATTTAGGTTCATGGGAGAGGAAAGAAGTGCCAAAACAACAATATTCCACCCCCGTACCTCCTGCTAAAAACACCATCGCCCTCGTCGACCGTCCAAACGCCGTTCAGTCGGTGATACGGGTCACCTATCCCCTGCCATTCAGGATTGGGGAACCAGACTACATCAAGGGAAGGATCATGAACATCATACTGGGTGGAGGCACCTTCCGGCTTTTCAACAACCTCAGGGAAAAACACGGATATACCTATGGTGCCTATTCACAATTGAACCCCGATAAGTACATCAGTGAATTCGAGGCGACTGCCGAGGTAAGAAACTCCGTAACCGACAGTGCCCTCGTACAGATCCTTTACGAGATGAACCGGATGCGCAGCGAAGCCGTTCCTGCTGAAGAACTGGAGATGGTAAAAAACTATGCATCAGGAACTTTTTCCCTCTCCCTGGAGAAACCCGAGACAGTCGCCAACTTCGCACTGAATATCGAAAAATACCAACTGCCTTCCGATAACTACAACAACTACCTGAAAAACCTTGCGTCGGTCAGCGTGGCCGACATTCAGCAAGCCGCCAGGAACTACCTGAAACCTGAAAACGCTTATTTTGTCGTTGTAGGAAAGGCTGAGGAGATCACCAAGCCGCTCGCCGCCCTCACCCCTGGCAATAATATCCGCTATTTTGATGTGGATGGTAAGGAGTATGATCCTACCCAAAAAATCAAAGCAGCCCCTGCAGATATGACGGCTGAGAAAGTCATCGAAAAATACCTGGAGGCCGTGGGAGGAAGAAAAGCCCTTACAAAGATGAAAGACATCACCGTTTCCATGACCACCTCCATACAGGGAATGACCCTCTCCTTCAAGAACTACCGCAAAGCACCCAATAGGATGATGGTAGAGATCAGTGCCGGCGGCATGGTCATGTCGAAACAGGTATTCGACGGAACCAAAGGATATGTCAACTCACCCATGGGTAACGAAGAGCTGTCAGGCGAGATGCTGGATGCCCTTCGGAACGAGGCCATATTTAATCCTGAACTCGACTACGCAGGAAATGGATTCAAACTTCAACTTGTGGGTATCGAAGATATTGGAGGAAAAGAAGCTTACAAGGTGGAAATCATTCCCTCCTCCGGTGACAAAAGCACTTCCTATTTCGATGTCAACACAGGATTAAAAGTGCGTGAGATGACCTCCGAAGGCAGCACCGATTTTTCGGATTACAGAGAAGTAAAAGGGGTAAAATTACCCTTCCAGATGGATGCCGAGATGCAGGGGCAGGCGCTCCAACTTAAAGTTGAAACGGTGGAAATCAACAAGAAATTGAAAGACACCTTGTTTAAGATCTAATCGACAATATGGAGAATTACGTTGTCTCAGCCAGGAAGTACCGTCCGGCCACCTTTGATACCGTCATCGGCCAGTCACCCATTACTATTACGCTAAAAAACTCCATCCGGCAAAATAAACTGGCCCAGGCATTCCTTTTTTGCGGCCCGAGGGGAGTCGGGAAGACGACCTGTGCCCGTATCCTTGCCAAAACCATCAACTGTACCCGGCTGACGGAGAGCCTGGAGCCCTGCAACGAATGTGAGTCCTGCCTGAATTTCAACACCAGCGCCTCTTTCAACATCTTTGAACTGGATGCTGCCTCCAACAACTCAGTGGAAGATATCCGCAGCCTGATCGACCAGGTTCGCATCCCGCCACAGACAGGAAAGTACAAGGTGTACATCATCGATGAGGTCCACATGCTCTCCCAGGCCGCCTTCAACGCCTTTCTAAAGACACTGGAAGAACCACCCGCTTATGCCAAGTTCATCCTTGCCACCACCGAAAAGCATAAAGTGCTGCCCACCATCTTGTCGAGATGCCAGGTCTTTGATTTCAGGCGGATCACCGTGGAGGATATCGTGAAGCAGCTGAAATATGTTGCTGAATCGCAGCAGATTGAAACCGAAGAAGATGCCCTGCATATTATCGGTCAAAAAGCCGACGGATCGATGAGAGATGCCTTGTCCATCTTTGACCAGATCGTCAGCTTCTCCGGGAACCAGGTCACCTATGCCCATGTGATCGAAAACCTGAACGTACTGGATTATGATTACTATTTCAGGCTCACCGATCTCATCTTTTCCGGCGATGTGGCTGCTTCCGTGACCCTTCTCAATGAGATCATCGAAAGAGGTTTCGATGGTCAGCCTTTTATCGGAGGGTTCTCCACCCATCTGCGGAACCTGCTGATGGGACAGGATAAAGCCACCATTCGTCTGATCGAGGTCGGGGAAACATTAAAAACAAAGTACCTGGAACAATCGGCCAGATGCTCCGCCTCTTTCCTTCTTAAAGCCCTGGAAACCAGTAATCAGTTCGACCTGAATTACCGGGTATCCAACCACAAAAGGCTGCACCTGGAAATCATGGTGATGCAGCTTTGTCAGATCAATCAGGGACTGAGAACCCTGATAAATGCCAAACCAGAGGTCGTAAAGAAAACTGTTGAACCCCTCATCAGCATTGATCCCCAGGTCCCTGCGGCACCCAAGGCACCCTTGGCAACAAAGCCATCCCTTACGAACCAGGCCGGAAACGGTAACACAGGATACGGAAGCATCTCCATTAAAGCAGTACATTCGAATCTGACCAACCATAATAAGGCAAAAGAAGAGGAAGCTGATCCGGCGGAAGGGAAAGAAGAGACCTTTGACACCGACCGGCTGGAGTCTGCCTGGATCCGGATGGCAGAGACCTATCGCAAGGAGATGCCCAGTCTTTACAGCACACTGATCAAGAGAAACCCTTTGCTGGAGAAAGATTCCATGATCCGTTTTGTTGTGGACAACAAATACCAGGAGGAGCTGATGACCTCCAAAAAACAGGAACTCACTAACTTTCTGAAGAAAATCCTTTTAAACCGGAACATCGGACTCGTTCTTGAAGTCTCTGAATCCTTACGCGAGGACAAACCTTACACAGCTGTCGATAAATATAAAAAGATGGCCGAGAACAACCCGGCCATCCCCTATTTTAAGGAACATTTAGGACTGGAACTGGATCTTTAGAATCCGATCGTTCCTGAAAGATATTCTTTCGGATGGCTGATCAGAACAGGAAGTGGTGATGTATTCACCAGCTGTTGTGCATAAGATCCCAGCCAGATGTTCCGTGCTGATTTCTCCATTTCCGACATGATAGAGATCAGGTTGGCATTAACACTCAGGGAGTAGTTGATGATATCCTCAACCTGGTTCTTTGCTTCTATGGAATCAACCTTGAGTTTCACTTTATTCTCCATCAGGTATTTGAGTGATTGCTGGGCATAGCTGTCCACCCTCCTCCTGATTGCCTGAACTTTGGTGGAATAAAAACACACCACATGGACTTCGGCATGGAAGAATTGAGCAATCAGCGCCGTGAAAGGAACCTTCTGCCGGGTCTCATCGGTGCTGTCGATAGGGAGTACGATGGTATTCAGGTCTCTTTTGATGCTGACCCCACCCCGGATAGTGATGACCGGGCAGGGTGCATTGGAAACAATCTTGTTCGCATTGCTGCCTATCCACATTTCTTCAAAACCTGAAACACCGTGAGTACCGGTAACGATGAGGAAAGCATTGTCTTTCATGGCTTCATTGATCACCTCGGTATGCACTTTCCCCTCTTTGATCATGTAAGCGATGGAACTGTCAGGTAGCGTGGGCTGGTATTTTTTGATCAATGATTTAAACTCCTTTTCCACCACGGAGATCTGATCGGAGCCATCTTCGAGAAACAACGGTGTCCGGCCTTCCGGTTTGTTCACCCAGATCATCTTAACATCGATGCCACCCTTCCGGGCGATACTGAGAGCATGTTCCAATGCATTATACGAGCAGTCGGAGAAATCAATAGGAACGATAATTGTCTTCATAGTTTGTGGAAATTTAACTTCGTTGTTGTGATTGTCAAATATAGTGATTTAGCTTGTTTTTGTCAATCTATTTTAGGAAAATTGATCCGGTCTTTCACCCTGAAAGCATTGGGATAGTCGCCCTGAATCTTTGCCAGGAAACCATCGGCTTCTATTTTACTCCTGAAATCACCCACCCTGACCTTGAAATAGGGTTCCTGAAAAGTAATGTAGGCAGGTACTCCCGGAAAACGGTTCATAAAGTCGGCCCTGGCATCTACCGCTCTTTTTTTTGAGTCAGAACCGGAATCAAAGAATACCATGATACGGAAACCATCCATCACACCGTTCAGTTTGGAATTCAGAGCGATATGCTTTTTAAGAAGCACATTCACCTTGTCACTCTGGTTGATGATCAGGTTTTTATCATCAGGTGACTGGGCCATGGCCGGAAAACTTAAAAAACCCGCCAGCACCATGATGGATGCCATACAAAACTGACTGAATAATCTCATCCTCCCTTAATTTCCAGCATGAATTTTCATGATCTCCCTTGCCTGTATGGTAAGAACAGGTATGGGAGAATTATTCACCATCTGGTGAGCATAAGGACCCAGGAGGATGTTGGCTGCCGATGTTTCCTGTTCCGTCATAATGGAGATCAGATCGGCATCAATTCCTTCAGCATACTGGATGACTGAATTGGTGATGTTGTCGGCCTGGATGGCTTCCACCTCAAAATTAACGCCATGTTGTCTGATGAACTTCGCGGTCTGCTGGGCATATCCGTCCACCTTACGCTGGACAGCTTTTACAGACGTGGAGTACATCGCCAGGATGTGGATGTCACTGTCGAAAAGCTTCGCCATCCTGACAGAATAAGGAACCTTTTGCCTGGTCTCCAGGGTGCTGTCGATGGGCAGTACGATCTTTTCAATTCTGCTCTTAAACGGGAAGGCATACCGGATGGTGATGACCGGGCATGGAGAGTAACTGACAATCCTGTTGGCATTGCTTCCGATCCAGAACTTCTCGTAACCAGAAATACCATGGGATCCGGCAATAAGAAGACTGGCATCATCATATTTCGCCTGATTGGCAAGCTCCTGGTATACTTTCCCTTTCCTGAGCTTGTACGACAGCGTACCCCCGTTCAACTTTGACTGGTAAGTCTCCATGAGTTCGTCAAACTGTTCCTTAATTTCCTGCCGTTGTTCTCTCTGTCTGACGCTCATATCAATTTCCGGCGGTGAGGAGGTATCCACCCACACCATGATGATGTCTGCTTCAACATGGTTTGCCATTTCAATAGCATATTCCAGTGCATGTATGGAACACTTGGAAAAATCAATAGCTGAAATGATGTTCATGGCGAGGAATTTTGTTTGCTAAGTTAAGATAAACTACCAACATTTCTAGAAAAGTACACGTGAAATGTATTTTATTAAGGATCATTCGGGACATTCCTATACCAGATTTACATAATTGCAGTTTCACCGGGTTCATACAACAATTCCTTTTACTTTTGTCGTTCAGCTTCCTTTGGTAGATGCCTGTACTAGTTTTTAGACAATCTGAATTGGTTCAAAGTTGCTTGTGCCTAAGCATTACAACCTAATAATTATTCATCAATGAATCAAAATCTCGATCCGGATAAAGAACAACTCAGTCAGGGGGAACGTGAGATTGAAAAAATGTTGCGTCCTGCTGATTTCGAGGACTTTATGGGACAGGAAGCCCTGGTTGACAACCTGAAGATCTTTGTAAAAGCCGCCAGGCAGCGGGGAGAAGCACTCGACCATGTGCTATTTCACGGGCCTCCGGGCCTGGGAAAGACCACCCTGTCCTACATCATCGCCAACGAAATGGGAGTGAATATCAGGGTCACTTCAGGACCGGTGCTCGACAAACCCGGCGAACTGGCCGGATTGCTGACCAACCTGGAAGCGAATGATGTGCTTTTTATCGACGAGATACACCGGCTTTCGCCGGTGGTGGAGGAATACCTGTATTCCGCGATGGAAGACTACAAGATTGACATCATGATAGAGTCGGGCCCCAACGCCCGAAGTGTCCAGATCAAACTGAACCCTTTCACGCTGGTAGGGGCCACCACCCGTTCCGGTTTGCTCACGGCTCCGCTCCGGTCGAGGTTTGGCATCAACTCCCGGCTGTCATATTACCATGCCGGCATCCTGGAGAAGATCGTGAAACGTTCGGCTCATCTCCTCCAGGTGCCTATCATTCCTGAAGCCGCTACCGAGATCGCCCGCAGAAGCCGAGGCACCCCCCGTATCGCCAACCTCCTGCTGCGCAGGGTGAGGGATTTCGCCCAGATCAAAGGAGATGGTACGATCCGGATGGACATTGCACTGGTGGCACTGGCCGCACTCAACGTGGACAAGAACGGACTCGACGAGATGGATATCAGGATCTTGTCCACCATCATCGAGAAATTCAAAGGCGGCCCCGTCGGTCTGGGAACTATTGCCACCGCCGTGGGCGAAGATCCGGGCACCATCGAGGAAGTCTATGAACCTTTCCTTATCCAGGAAGGATACCTGATGCGCACCCCCAGGGGAAGGGAAGCCACAGAGACGGCCTTCCGGCACCTGGGCATACTGCCTAAAAAAAACCAGGGCACCCTGTTTGACCCGGGAACCCCTGAAACCTGATCTATACGTGGACCCGGTCAAAGATATCTTCAGGAATACAGCCGGGAAACTGGGATTCTCCGCTTGCCGGTTTTCCAGGATCCGCCGGCTCACGGAAGACCATGAAAGGCTGGAATCCTATGTCAGTAACGGATATCAGGGAAATATGGCCTACCTGGCCCATGATCCCTTGCGACGTGCCGACCCGGCCCTGGATTTTCCGGAAGCAAAGACGGTGATCTCCCTGGCCTTGTATTACAACCCGCCCACGGAGATGCTGCCAACTGAACCGTACCGTATTGCACGGTATGCCTTAGGAAAAGACTATCATCTTTTTATCAAATCTCTTTTGCAGCAACTGGTGGATGAGATCAGTAAAACGGCCGGAGATTTTCGCTACCGGATATGCTGTGACTCGGAACCGCTGCTGGAGAAGGCCTGGGCCGTGGAAAGCGGGATGGGATGGATCGGCAGGAACACCCTCCTCCAGGTGAAGGACCAGGGATCCTGGTTTCTGCTGGGCGAGATCCTGACCGACCTGGAACTGGAACCTGATCCGGCTGAGGAACAACCCTCCTGCGGATCATGCACCCGCTGCCTCGATGCCTGCCCCACACAAGCCCTGGTGGCCCCTTACCAGCTCGACGCCAGGAAATGCATCTCCTACCTCTCGTCAGTGCTGAAAACAGACCTCGGGGATAAAGACGACCTCCATGGCTGGATCTATGGTTGCGATATCTGCCAGGAAGTCTGTCCCTATAACCGTCATGCCGTTCCCACCCACCAGTCACTCCTGCGACCAAATCCAGAATATAGCAGAATCCAACCCGCTGATTGGAAGGAACTTAACTCTCAGCGTTTCGAAGAATTGTTTCTCGACTCTGCCATTGGCGTGAAAGGATATCCCCGTTTGGTAAGAAATTTGTTGCACCAGAAGAAAATAGAAAAGCCATGAAGAACCTAGTCCTAATTCTGCTCTTTGTATTCCCCGGCCTGTATTTGAATGCCCAGACACCGGCTCCCTGCAGCGGCCCCCTCAACAGTGCCAGGTTCAACCAGCAACTTGAGAATATCAGGTCCTTACAGAATGAGACCAGAAAACTGCAGAAAGCCAGGGAAACGGCCCTGGAGTATTGTCTGAGTTCTGCCCAGGTAAGGGAGATGGCGGAAGTTTTTGCCAACGACTATAACCGTCTTGATTTTGTTCAGACCGCCTTTCCCAACATCACCGACAAGGAAAACCATTACGAGATCTACGACGCCTTTGCTTATTTTTCCAATGTGATGCGCCTTCACGACTTCATCCTTTCTTTTCATCAGGCACCGGTCATCACACCACCACCTCCCCCGGTGGTCACCATCCCCTTCCTTCCGCTGAACTACCCTGACTATCAATCCTATATGGGCCCTTCCGGCTGTCACCCTCCCCTTTCAGAGCCCGATTTCATGATGCTGGCCGGAGAGGTCTTCAATCAACCCACCGAGGGAGGCAGGTTATTAAAGGCCAATCAATTAGTCGGACAGAACTGTTTATCCACGGCCCAGGTCATGAAAATAGCCGGCCTTCTGGCCCAGGAAAACAACCGCCTGACCCTGGCCAAGAATGCCTATGCCCATACTTTTGATATAGCCAACTATCTGTCTTTCCGGCAGCTCCTGAGCCATCTGCCTTACCGCAAGGAGCTGGAGCAGTTCATCAATGCCAACCAGATCCCGCCCCAACCCCAACAGCCTCCCTGCATGGTCACCCGGGATGAATTCGGAGAAGTCATGGCTTCCATCAAGAAACAGAATTTCAACAACACCAGGCTGACCCTTGCCAAACAGATCCTGTCGTCGAGGAAGTGCTTCACCACCCAGCAGATTAAGGATATCGTGAAACTATTTGATTTCGAGGACTCTAAACTGGAAATTGCCAAATATGCCTATGATTTCTGTATTGACAAACAAAAGTATTTCACCATCAACGATGTCTTTACCTATTCCTCGAGTGTTGAGGAGTTGTCGAAGTACATACAGTCGAAACACTAATGTTTTCTGAGTTGAGATTTCGACTTCCGGATTAAATAGATATTTGAATATTTCCGGCAAGATGCCGGTATTGGTGAATAGCGCAGCGGGACGCCCAGCAGGGAGCGTAGCAGGATGATAAGCTCAACAGAGAATCGACGTGTATTCCTTTGTAAACTTTAATCTCCCGACTCCTAAGTACCCCAGCCTCAGCTCGCGCTGTCCCTTCAACCGCCCTCTCCCTGCCTCCCCCTAAAAGGGGAGGTGTGTTGAACCAACTTTGGCTTATAATATTCATTATTAATCTAGTGCAAAGCATTTTGAATCTCTTTTATTACCTGGCTGATGTCGTATTCAATCTGATCATTCGTAAAACGCAATATCCTTATTCCGAACCTCTTCAGAATCATTGTTCTTCCTTCATCGCGTTCGTGTTGTGTTTGATCGTTGTGTACCTTACCATCCACTTCAATTCCCAAGAGTTTCTCAAAACAGAAAAAATCAAGAATGAATTGATTTACCGCATGTTGCCTTCGAAACCGATAACCAATGACTTTCCTTCCCCTCAAATATTGCCATAACCTTTTTTCGGAACTTGTCATGTTGGACCTCAATGCATAAGCCCTTCTTAGAATTTCAGGATCTGCTCCGAAGTACATTGGTAAGTCCTGTTTTCCTGATAGTTGCGTCATAATATTTCCATATCAAATGATCACCTCCCCCTTTTGGGGGAGGCCGGGTGGGGGCGGGACAGGATCGGCCCTCCTTTAAGGTTTGATCCCGATAAGCATACAGGGGATACTTTGTATGCTGCCCTCGCTTTAAGATCACATATTGTGATCTTACCTTATCGAATTCTTCCCAGGTAAGCTGAAATATATACCGATTCGGGAAATTGGCAAAATTTCTCTTAACTTATTGATTTTGAATACGCGTTACCTTCTGGTATCATTCAGTTAAACCTTTGGAAACTTTTCAACTGAGATATACATTTAGCTAAAATCTAATATCACTTGCCAGTTGATGGTACTCCTATCCTATAGATGCATTTTCCCAGAAGAATGGAAAATCTGGAGCGATTTTTACTAGGTTCCTTGTTTCGTTAGGCTGAGGGACAGTCTGAGCCCGATGATGAACGTGATGTCCGGAGTTAACCTCTCCGGTTCTGGCCGGTAACCGTTAAGAAGGAGAAGGGAAAGGGTAAATATCTGAAGCCTGCCTGACTGCGCACGCAGGCAGGTGAAGTATAAAAGATTGAAGTAGAGGTATATGCAATGAAAATTCAGAATTCACTTGTCACTTCCACCTTCACCTGCCTTCCTGCCGACGGCAGTCAGCGCAGGCAGGCTTTTACCCTCAATTTTTTACCCTTTCACTTTAAAAGAAATCCTTCTTTCACCCCCGTCCCTTCTCCCTCTCCTCCTGCCAGCGGTAACCAGGGACCTGGAAGCCTGCCAGGGAAAGCGCTCTGTCGACAACGGTAAGCGCCAGGGAACGAATCGTCTCCGGTTTGCTGTAGAAGGAAGGCGATGCGGGGCACAGAATGGCACCGGCTTCCCCCAGTAACTTCATGTTATTCAGATGGATGAGGTTGTAAGGCATCTCACGGACGACCAGGACCAGTTTCCCTCTTTCCTTCAAAACCACGTCGGCAGCCCTGGTGATGAGATCGTTGGCGACGCCGGAGGCAATACGTCCCAGGGTGCCCATGCTGCAGGGACAAAGGATCATGCTGGAATATCCGGCTGATCCGGAAGCCATGGGAGCAAAAAAATCGCCGGGATCATACCTTTTGCCCGGCAAACTCACCGGTATCGCCTCGCCCAGCTCGTGGGCCCAGACCTGTATCGCCTGTTCCGAAAATATGATGCCGCAATCCTGCACCTGTTCCTTCAGTCCGTGAAGCCTTTCCAGCAACAGGGAAGCATACAGGGCTCCACTGGCCCCGGTAATACCCACCACCAGCCTTTTCTTTTCCATGATCAGCCCAGCTTGTAAAACAACGAAAACAGAAGCAGGTCATGATACTGGCCCCAGTCTGAGAAGATACGCCTCACATTGCCGCTGAAGCTGTCTTTGCGAACGGGAAGCAGGGAATTGTCGGTGCGCACATTGACCCTGAAATGATCCGACAGCTGGTAGCTGGCACCCAGGATGAAAGAAAGGTTGGTGCTTTTAAAGGCCGGCAGGTTTTTTGAAATGTCAAGGTCATTCTGAAACTCCTTATGAGATACCAGGACGGCCATAGCCAGGCCGGTCTCCACGCGGATCACGCCGCCGCTGACGGAGTAGGCTGCCAGCAGGGGCATCTCGACATAATCCACCCTGAGCTTGTAGTCGATATCATTGGCTACATCCGGATCGAAGTTATGACGGCTGCCTTTCTGAATATACTGCAATTCCATCTTGAGGTCATACTTTGGGGCTACCTTCAGCGACACGTACCCTCCTCCCATGAGGCCGGCCTTGTTGTACCCCGAATACCGGTCGCCGGCCACCTGGCTTCCGACCAGGCCTGCCATCAGTCCGCCTTCAAACTGCTGGGATACCGCCACCACCGGCAACAGCATCCATAATATGAACCACCTCGTTCTCATTGTGCCTGTTTTCACGGCGAATTTAATGATTTCTTAAAATCCGGATTCTAATATCTTTCATACCTTTGTGATTCAATATTTTAGGTGATATGGAGGCTGGTATCAGGATTTTATTGGTGGATGATGAAGCCGATGTGCTTGAATTCCTTGGATATAACCTGAAGAAAGAAGGCTACCAGGTCTTTACCGCCAGCAATGGCCGGGACGCCATCGCCAAAGCACAGGAGGTGGCACCCCATCTGATCCTCCTCGATGTGATGATGCCCCAGATGGACGGCATGGAGACCTGCGCCGCGCTCCGCCGGGAGGAACAGACCAGGAATACCCTCATCATGTTCCTCACCGCCCGTTCGGAAGATTACTCCCAGATTGCCGGCTTTGAGGCCGGAGCCGATGATTATGTCGCCAAACCCGTAAAACCTAAAGTATTGATCAGCAGGATCAAAGCCTTACTTCGAAGGTCGGGCGGTGTTGAGGAGGCTTCTTCGACCCTCCGCCATAACGACCTGATCATCGACCGTGAAAGATACCTGGTGATACAGTCGGGGAAAGAGATCTTCCTTCCGAGAAAAGAATTTGAACTGCTGGCCCTGCTGGTTTCCAAACCCGAGAAAGTCTTCACAAGGGAGGAGATCTTCGAAAAAATATGGGGAAATGAGGTCATCGTCGGCGACCGTACCATCGATGTTCACGTGAGGAAGATCCGTGAGAAGATAGGACTTGACAACATCAGGACCATCAAAGGCGTGGGTTATAAATACGAGGACTCATGAGAATCTCCGATCCCGGGAAACTGGCTTTGATCAATGCTCTGGGGATCACCCTCCTTTTCCTGGCCTTGATGATGTTGTTGTCATTCTGGTATCCCCTGGCAGGGAGGTTTATTCTGATATCAACCCTTGTCCTTTTTACCATCTCCTACCTGCTGATCAGGATCACGGCCAAAAGATTTCTCGACGAGAAGATCAAGATCATTTACAAGATCATACGCAGGCAAAAAGCACCCAGGGGAAAGAAAAAACAGGAGTCTGTCCTGCTGGAAAGAGTTGAAAAAGAAGCGGAAAGATGGACCGAGGAGAACCAGCGTGAGATCGAGGAACTGAAGCAGATGGCTCAATACAGGAGAGAATTTCTCGGGAATGTGTCGCATGAACTGAAAACCCCCATTTTTAATATTCAGGGTTACATCCTCACCCTCCTGGAAGGGGGCCTGGAAGACAAGGCCATCAACAGAGAGTATCTGTTACGGACAGAGCGGAGCATCAACCGGATGATCGCACTGGTGGAAGACCTGGAGTCCATATCAAAGCTGGAAACCGGGGAAACCCATCTTCAATACACCAGCTTCGATATGCTGGTTCTGACGCATGAGGTATTGGAATTATTGGAATCGAAGGCGTCGAGGAAAGAACTGAGGATTGAAATGATCGCTCCGGGTGGGAAACCCGTTATGGTCCTGGCCGACAGGGACAAGATCCAGCAGGTGCTGGTCAATCTGATTGACAACAGCATCAAATACTGCAACCGGGGAGGGCATGTCAAGGTTAGCTTTTTTGAGATGGAAGACCAGTTGCTGGTAGAAGTAGCCGATAACGGCATCGGGGTGGAGGAACCGAATATTCCCAGGTTGTTCGAGAGATTTTACCGCACCGACAAGGCCCGCTCACGGGAGGAAGGAGGCTCGGGGCTGGGACTGGCTATCGTGAAACACATCGTGGAGGCGCACGGGCAGCAGGTGCATGTGAGAAGCAGCGTCGGCATCGGCACCACCATCGGATTCAGCCTTCAAAAGAACGGATAAGCCCAGCTTACTGGTTTTTTCTTCCGGGAAGTGATCCGTTTTTTCAACAATTTATATATTTACCTGTTTTTATCTAAAGTCCTTTTCATGATCAGAAAAATACTCATTGCCAACCGGGGCGAGATTGCCGTTCGTATCATGCGGTCGTGCCGGGAGCTGGGCATCCGCAGTGTGGGCGTTTATTCAGAGGCCGACCGTACGGCCCTTCATGTAAGGTATGCCGATGAGGCCTACCTGATCGGTCCGCCCCCTTCCAGAGAAAGCTATCTGAATATCGACCGTATCATTGAGGTGGCTAAAGCCACCAGGGCCGATGCCATTCACCCGGGCTACGGCTTCCTTTCGGAAAACGCTGCCTTTTCCCAACGTTGCGTCGATGAAGGGATCATCTTTATTGGTCCTTCTCCCTATGCCATCTCCACCATGGGCGACAAGATCACGGCCAGAAAGACCATGATGGCGGCAGGTGTGCCGGTGGTTCCCGGTACCACCGATAAGATCACCGACGAGGATGAGGCCTTGAAGGTCATCGAAGAGATCGGTCTTCCGGTCATGATCAAAGCTTCTGCCGGAGGCGGGGGCAAAGGGATGCGACTGGTGAAAACCCAGGAGGAGGTGCAGAGTTCCCTAAGGGCTGCCCGTTCGGAAGCCCTGGCGGCTTTTGGTGACGACTCCGTGTACATCGAAAAATACATACAATCGCCTCATCATATTGAATTCCAGATCCTTGCCGACCGCCAGGGAAATGTGGTCCATTTATTTGAGAGGGAATGTTCGGTGCAAAGAAGGCATCAAAAGGTGATAGAAGAGACCCCTTCCCCGCTGCTTACACCCGAGGTAAGGGAAAAGATGGGCCGGGATGCCGTGGCAGCAGCCAGGGCAGTCAATTATGAAGGAGCCGGCACCATCGAATTCATTGCAGGCGATGATCTGAATTACTATTTCCTGGAGATGAACACCCGGCTGCAGGTGGAGCATCCCATCACCGAAAGAGTGGTGGGTGTCGACCTGGTGAAAGAACAGATCAACATAGCCAATGGAAATCCTATGCCTTTCACCCAGGAGGACCTCCAACAGAACGGGCACGCCATTGAATGCCGCATTTATGCCGAGGACGTGAAACAGAACTTCATGCCCAGTCCCGGCATGATCAAACATATATCCGTCCCGTTGGGATTGGGTATCCGGCACGACGGTTATGTTTATGAAGGGTTTGAGATCCCTATCTTTTATGATCCGATGATCTCGAAGCTCATCGTTTGGGCCAAGACCCGGGAGGAGGCGATACGGAAAATGAAAAGGGCCCTTTATGAGTACAAGATTTCAGGGGTCAAGACCAACATCCACTTTTTGGCCAAAATCATGAGGACTCCTGATTTTGTGCAGGGAAAATACAACACCCAGTTCATTGAAAAGAACCTGGATTTCCTGATGGGGGCGGAAGACTGCGATGCCTTATGCGAAGATATGGCCATCATAGCGGCTTTTGTCGACTATCATGTGAAGAAAGAGAGTAAGAAACCCACGATCCTGAACAAGATCGGATCAAGTCCCTGGAAGCAGTTCGGGCGCAAACAGGGGATGGCCGGCTGGTAATTTTTTGAAACCTCAGTAGCTATTAAATCATGGAAATAAAAATTGATAACAGGATCGCCAAGGTGAATTTCCTGGAAAAGAAAGACAACATGATCCGTATCCAGGTCGATCAGAAGGAATATGAGGTGGATGCCGTGATGGTGGGCGATATGGTCTATTCGCTGCTCTACCACGGCGAATCGTTCAATATTGAGATGATAGAAGGGGACTCCCCCTATAAATACTATGTCAATACCCTCTTCAACAACTACCATGTTGAAATTCTCGATCATTCCTCCAGGCTGAAGCTTGGGAAGTCGAAAGATGAAAGCCATGACCAGGCCGACCATATCGCCACTCCTATGCCGGCCAAGATCGTGAAGATACTTGTAAATGAAGGAGATAAGGTTAAAAAGGGCCAGACCCTCCTGGTGGTTTCCGCCATGAAGATGGAGATAGAACACAAGGCACCGCGCGATGGCAGTATTAAAAAGATCAGGGTCAAGGAAGAAGATACTGTTAATGTGAATGATTACCTGATCGATCTGGGTGATTGATAGGAGTAATTGTTTAGGAATCGCTTCCGCCTGAAGGAAGCTGCTTTTCTCAAAGACGGCAGAAAAAGAAAATATTTTTGAAAAGTTTCAGGAAAACCTATTGGTTTTTTAGGAACTTGCGTACCTTAGCAGGTAAACAATCAATACCTGATGAGTCCTTTAACCTTACTTTCAGAACAAGAGGAGTCGGCGCTGGCATACAGTCCGGTGAATAAAAGAAACTCCCAGAAGATCCGCATCATAAAATACCTCCACCAGCATGGAAGCAAGTCGATCCCTGAGCTCTGCTCCGTCGCGCGTGTAAGTTCTCCCACCTTGAAACAGCTTTTGGTCGAACTCATGGATGAGGGGCTGGTTCTTGAGATCGGGCTTGGTTTTTCCGGCGGAGGACGAAGACCCTCCCTGTATGATATCAACCCTGATTCGCGTCTCATCCTGGGGATGGACATCACTCGAAATCAGATTTACCTTGGACTTTTCAATCTCAAATGTGAGGTGATAGGCCATATCCTTACCCTGCCTGAAGGTCTGGAGTCACACCCTCATATCATGAAATACATCAAGGCTGAGATCAACAAGCTCTTCAAGAAGCAGAAGGTGGACCGGACCAAGGTGTTAGGTGTCGGAGTAGCCATTCCCGGGCTCATCGACATGAAGACCGGGATCAGCTACAGTTATTTTCATAATGAGGATATCCCCGTTCAGCAGCAATTTCGTGATGAACTTCAGCTGCCGGTTTTCATCGAACACGACACCAGGGCGATGGCCAGGGGTGAGATGTTTGCCGGCCAGGCAGCCGGCAAACAAAATGTACTGTGTCTCAACCTTGGTACGGGTATCGGACTGAGCATGATCCTCAACGGGAAACTGTACCAGGGCGTATCGGGCTATGCCGGCGAATTCGGACATATCAACGTGGACCCGGATGGAGGACTTTGTCACTGCGGGAAGATCGGCTGCCTCGAAACCCTGGCTTCTGCAAAAACCATAAAGGAGAAAGCCAGGAATGATATTGAAAAAGGGACCAAGTCACTCATCTGGGAGAGGGCAGAGAAGGATCTTTCCAAAATCAACCTGATCACCATACTCGATGCTGCGACGGCCGGTGACCAGTATGCCATCAGCCTGCTGAACGAGGCAGGACTGGTGCTGGGCAAAGCCATCGCCACGCTCATCCATCTTTATAATCCTGAATTGATCATCCTGGGAGGGATGATGGCGCAGGCAAGAAGCTATCTGACCGATCCTATCAATCAGAATATCAATAAATTCTGTATCCCACGGATGAGAAATGACACCCGCATTGTGGTCTCTGAAATGCAGCCTTATGCCGGAATCATGGGAACGGTCGCCCTGGTCATGGACCAGTATTTTGAACCCAGGACCTAAACCTGAACCCGCAGATTTTCTTCTTTCACCATTACGTTTTGCCCAATGTTTAGAAAAATCAATGTCCTGCTGATCATAACAGTACTGTTACCCATTTTCCTTTACTCTCAGCCCGTAAAATACGAACACCGGGTTTCAGGTTCGGGGCATAGCTTTTATCTTAGCAATAACCTGGTAACCCTGGCCGTGGCTTTTCAGGAAGGAACATTGATCGCTGATTCCCTGAAAGGAAGCGCCACCCTGTTTACGGAAAAACCCAAAGTGGTCCCTCCCCCGGCACCGGCCGCCCCTTACACCCTGGCCAGTGATGCCGGTTTTGCTCTCGACGTGGTGTGGACCGACTGGCAGGCTCCCGGCAAAAAGAATAACGGCGACAACCCCGTAAGGCTTACCGGAGCTGATTTCAGCCTGAAGGATTTTTCAGTGAAAACCCTGCCTGAGGACGGGTGTTCCTGGCAATTTGTGATGAAAGGTAAAAATACCCCTTTGCAGGTGATCCTCACCTACGAACTGGAACCCAGGCATTTTTTTTACCGGAGGAGCATTGCCGTTTGTGATTCTGCCCAGGAAGTTCATTTCCTTCAGACCCTGCACAGCCGTATCGCCCGGTTTTCGCTGTCAAGACCAGGTAAGGATGTGACGGCAACCCGATGGGAGCTGCTAAACCCGGGAGGCTTCGGACAGCCGCTGGCTTACGGTTGCGACGAGGCAGGTGCTTTCCTGGCACTCGAATACCCGGCAGCCCATAATGAAGGATCTCAACAAAAAAACATGCTGACGGCAGACCTGACAAGGGAGGTCGGAAAGATTATCGGAAGAACTCCCTTAGTTTGTGATCCCGAAGTCTGTGCCCTGGTGCCGGGGAACCAGGTACAGAGCTGGTTTTTCGATTACCTGGATGATGTCAGGGTGGCCCCGGCAGAACCTTATACCCTTTATAACTCCTGGTACGACCTCCGCTCCCCGGAATACCCCGGTGTTAAACCAGAGAATGTGATGAACGAAGAGAACGTCTTTCACATCATCGATCTTTTTCAAAAAAACATGACAGACAGGCATCATATTCAGATGGATGCCTTTGTGCTCGACGACGGTTGGGATGTCTATGAGAGTGACTGGGTCATGCGTCAGGAAACTTTTCCCAGGGGTCTCAAACCCTTATCTGACCGTCTGAAGTCTATGGGAACGAGACTTGGCATCTGGTTCGGGCCGACGGGCGGATATTCTTTCCGGATGAAAAGGATAGACTGGATGAAAGCTCACGGCTATGAGGTGGTGGGTAAAGGAAGGGACTATGCCATGATGTGCCTGGGAGGCAGCCGATACAAAGCCCTTTTTGAAAAAAGAGTCACCGATATGGTCAGCCGGCAGGGAGTATCCTATTTTAAATGGGACGGCATACAATTTTCCTGCAGTGAGCCTGATCACGGGCATCCGACGGGAATCTATTCCAGGGATGCCATCCTCGAATCACTGGTCCAACAGTGCAAGGCAGTCCGTAAAATAAACCCTTCCACCTACCTGAACATCACTTCCGGGACCTGGCTCAGTCCCTGGTGGTTGAAATATGCCAACCAGATCTGGATGGACGGGGGTGACTATGGTTTCGCCGAGGTCCCTTCCATCCACCAGAGGGATGCGGCCATCACCTACCGTGATTTTGTATTATATGATGATTTTAAAATCAAAGGGCTTTGGTTTCCCACCTCCAACCTCATGACCCATGGGATCATCAAAGGCAACCTGGAAAATGTAGGCGGGGAACACGATCCCATTGACAAGTTCACCAATGATGTGGTGCTGTATTTTGCCAGGGGGATCAGCATGTATGAGCTGTACATCTCGCCTGACCTGCTGAAAGACGAAGAATGGGAGGCTATCGGCAAAGCCATACAATGGGCCAAAGACAACAGGGAAGTGCTGGCAAAGACATTCATGGCAGGAGGGAACCCGACAAAAGGAGAGACTTACGGTTATGTACATTTTAAGGGGAACCGCGGGATCGTGGCAGCACGGAATCCTGTAGTCAAGGCATCGACGCTCACCCTTAAGCTCGACCCTCAGTACGGTCTCAATAAAGATGCCGGGCCTCTGGTGGTGGAAAAAATCTATCCATACCACTACATCTATCCTTCCCTTTTCTCTCCCGGTGATGACCTTGAGATCAGCCTCGACGGGTTCGAAACGGTGATCCTCCAGGTATACCCTTCCGTCAACGCGGGTCTGCTTCCGGCAGGAATAAGATTCACCCTGGTCCCGCAGGGAGAAAAGACCTGTATGCTTCAGGTATTTGACCCTAACCCCCATGCCATATTTCTCGGTCAGGCACAACCTGCCGGCATGTCAGCCAACGGCCAGGCAATAGGAAGCCTCAGAGACCTTCCCATGCCCAGGAAAGCTGCCCCGGTCAGGATCGTCAGTCCTGCCGGAAACCAGAACGTCGACGTTCTCAAACCTATCGAGATCAGTATCGGTGAAAATGTCAGAGAGGGAACCCTCTCCTTCCTGGTCCAGCCTTCGGCAGAATGCCAGGGCATGAAAATCCCTGAATTCAAGGTAATGCTGGACGGGAAAAACATCCAGGCTTTTAATGAGACAGAAAACGGCAAGTGGATCTGGATTTCAGTAATTGTGGGTCCTGGTACCCATTCCATACAGCTGATTCCGGTTAAAGATACTAAGGCACCTCTATGGACGGGATCAGCCGAAGTCTGGGCCATGGTCAAGATAACAGAAAACCCTGTTTCCGTGGTACTTACGTTTGCTTCACCCTTACCAGAAAAGACAGGAACTGAACCTCCATTACCCTACCCTTCTGACCTGAGCTCACAGAACTTCCCCCTGACCAGCGGAGAACTCACCATTGACAATAAATAAGATCTGAGATGAGATACATTCTTTTCACTGCAGTCCTTTACGCATTTTTCCCTTTATCTCTGAGGTGCCAGGAACCCTCTGACTGGGAGGATCCCACGAAACTTTCGTTACACACGGAGCCACCCCATACCCTGCTGGTACCTTATCCCGATGTTACCTCAGCCAGAAAGGGTGACCTCACTGCCACACCCTATTACCAGAGTCTGAACGGTGCCTGGAAACTCAAGTATTCCGACAATCCTTCAGGAAGGCCGATTGGCTTTTTCCAGGAATCCTATTCTGTGGATGGATGGCAGGAGGTTCAGGTTCCCATCACTTTTGAGGTCCATGGGTTCAGTTATCCCATCTATGTGAACATGCCGTATGAATGGACCAGAAAACCTGATCCTCCGCATGTTCCCCATGATTACAATCCCGTCTTTTCTTTGAAAAGAACCTTTCAGATACCCGGAGCATGGGCCGGCAGGGAAGTATTTGTCCATTTCGGGGCGGTCAAGTCCTTTTTCTATCTCTGGATCAACGGGAGATACGCGGGTTTCAGCAAAGATGCCAAGACACCGGCCGAGTTCAACATCACTCCTTACCTAAAACCCGGTGACAACCAGATCGCCGTGGAGGTCTACCGCTGGTCTGACGGATCCTACCTCGAATGCCAGGACATGTGGAGGATGAGTGGCATCAACAGGGATGTCTTTCTCTATTCAACCCCCAAATACTACCTAAAGAACCTGGAAATCAACAGTTCTTTCAACCCTTACGAAGCTTCTGGCATCTATCATATAAAGGCGACCCTCTCCGCTCTTTCCGATGCTACGGGAGAAGGCACCCTGGAAACAATGCTTTTTGAAGAGGGAACTTCAGATTCTCCGCTGATCAGCAGGAAAATGGTGGTGACCGGTTCACAGAACAGCTTTGCTGAATTGAATATGGAGATCTCCTCAGTCAAACCCTGGACGGCAGAGACTCCTTATCTTTACACTGCCTTGTTCATCCTGAGAGACAAACAAGGCCAGGTCCTGGAGGTCGTCCGCAGCCTGACCGGTTTCAGAAAAGTTGAGATCATCAATGGACAACTGCTTGTCAATGGCAAACCCATACTGATCAAGGGTGTCAACCGTCATGAAACAGATCCCATTACCGGTCATGTGATCAGTAAAGAAAGGATGGAGCAGGACATCAGGCTGATGAAAGAAGCCAATATCAATACGGTACGTACCTGTCACTACCCCGACGATCCATACTGGTACGAATTATGCGACCGGTACGGCTTATATGTGATTGATGAAGCCAACAATGAATCCCACGGCATGGGTTATGATCCCGGTAAAACTCTTGGAAACAATCCGTTATGGAAGGATGCCCACCTCGACCGGGTGCAAAGAATGGTAGAAAGAGACAAGAACCATCCTTCGGTCATCATCTGGTCGCTGGGCAACGAGGCCGGGAACGGCTGCAACTTTGTGGATTGCTATGACTGGCTGAAAAACAGAGATAAGACCCGTCCGGTCATGTATGAGAGAGCCGAACAATCTTACAATACCGATATATTTTGTCCCATGTACTGGGGCCCCCGTGACCTGGAATCGTACGGATATACCAAACAACTCCGGCCCCTGATCATGTGCGAATATGCCCATGCCATGGGTAACAGCACCGGTAATTTCCAGGATTATTGTGATGTGATTGAAAAGTATCCCCAGCTGCAGGGGGGATGTATCTGGGACTGGGTCGACCAGGGCCTTCTGAAAAAAGATGCCAATGGAAAGGAGTATTTCGCTTTCGGTGGCGACTATGGTCCGGCAGATGTGCCGAGCGACGGCAACTTTAATAATAACGGCATCGTCTTTCCCGACAGGAAGCCTCACCCCGGGTACTGGGAAGTGAAAAAGGTTTATCAGTCGGTGAAATTCACGACCGTTGATCTACATCAATTTAAGATCAGGCTGAAAAACGGGTATTTCTTCTGGAATCTCGATCAAACAATCATTTGCTGGGAGATCACAGGCAATGGCCAGGTCATATCACAGGGAAGCCTGGCCACCGGGACCCTTGAACCAGGAACAGAGAAAGAACTTCAGCTTCCTGTAAAACCACCGGCAATAAAACCTTTCACTGATTACTACCTGAACATTTACCTGAAACTCACTTCCGGCAAAGATCTTCTCAAAGCCGGTCATATCCTTGCTTCCGAACAGTTCAGCCTGCCCTTCAACAAAGAAGGAAAAGCAGACAAACCTCAGTCAGTCAAGGGAATGGCAGTGGAGCAATCTGCTGATGCCCTGACCTTCATTGGAAAAGACTTTAGAATGACTATTGACAAACGGCCGGGAACCCTATCCTCTTACCAATGGAAAGGCAAGGAATGGATCCGTAAGGGGCCTCTTCCCAATTACCGCAGAGCCCCGACCGACAACGACATCGGCAACGGGCTGGCCACCCGGGCTAAGGCATGGTATGATGCCAGCGAAAAGAGAGAGGTGGCATCGGTGAATCTGCTCAGCTCTTCTCCTCAGGAATGCGTTGTTGAGGTGACATTCAGCCTTCCGGATGTTACATCTTCAAATAAGATTCTTTATCATCTTAATGCCGACGGCAGCGTAAAGATTACATCCAGTCTGAATCCCGGTAAGGAGAGACTGGCCGACCTGCCCCGGTTTGGACTCAACCTGGAGCTCGACCCATCCCTTCGCCAGGTCACCTGGTACGGGAGGGGTCCCTGGGAAAATTATAATGACAGAAAAACTGCTTCTTTCATTGGCCTATACAGCGACCAGGTGGAAAACATGTTTACACCTTATGTGAGGCCGCAGGAAAACGGTTACCGCACCGATGTCAGGTGGGTGGCTTTTCAGGATAAGACGGGAGACGGACTTCTCTTTCAGGCCGACTCCCTGATCAGCTTCAGCGCTTTGGAATATACTTACGACGATATGAAAGGATTCAAACAGGCCGGGAAACACCCGGCTGACATGGTAAAGAGAGATTTTGTTGATGTGAATGCAGATTATGGTCAGATGGGCGTTGGCGGTGACGACAGTTGGGGTGCAAGGACCCATGCCCAATACTGTCTTCCTCCCAGGAATTATCAATACAGTTTTACCATCAAACCCATTCATAACAAGGCCCCGCTGATCCAACAGGCACTTTTCATTCCCAAATCCTTAGAATAAAGAACTGTGAACCACTAATTTATCGCTTATGAATTCCAAAAAACAGTACTACATTTCCATCACCATCATAGGGGTCTTCTTTTTTATTTTTGGTTTCGTCACCTGGCTGAACGGGATCCTGATCCCTTACCTGAAGATCGCCTGCGAGCTGACCAACTTCGAAGCCCTCTTTGTTGCCTTTGCCTTCTATATCAGCTACACAATAATGGCATTGCCATCATCCTGGGTGCTGAAGAAGACAGGATTTAAGAACGGGATGATGGTGGGGTTGTGGGTGATGGCTGTTGGCACCCTGGTTTTCATCCCGGCGGCAATGACGAGGACTTACGGACTTTTCCTGGCGGGACTTTTCGTGATGGGAACCGGGCTGGCCATTCTCCAGACCGCCTCCAACCCCTACATCACCATCATCGGTCCGGTGGAGAGTGCCGCTAAAAGGATCAGTATCATGGGGATATGTAACAAGGCTGCCGGTGCCATTGCCCCCCTGATCCTGGCCTATTTTATTCTCCATGACGGGGATGAGTTCGTGAAGAACCTGAGCACCATGGATGGCATCCAAAAGGCACAGGCACTGGATTCCCTGGCTTCCAGGGTGATCTCACCCTACCTGGTGATGACGGTGGTATTGTTCCTGCTGGGCCTGATGGTCAGATTCTCTCCGTTGCCAGAAATAGAAAGTGAGCAGGAGGAGACATCAGCAACTGAGACCCAATCTGACAAGAAGAACATTTTCGCATTTCCGCATCTCATTCTCGGTGTAGTGGCCCTGTTTTTTTATGTGGGAGCCGAGGTGATCGCAGGGGATACCATCATCCGGTACGGAATGTCACTGAAGATACCCCTTGATTATTCAAAGGCTTTTACGACACTCACCATGGCAGCCATGGTGCTGGGATACCTGGCGGGAGTGGTTGCGATCCCCAGGTACATTTCTCAGAGGAAAGCGCTACAAATCTCTGCTGTCCTTGGTTTGGTGCTGACCCTGGTGGCCTTGTCAGTACCGGGAAAAACATCCGTGATCTTCATCATTCTTCTCGGAACGGCCAATGCTTTGGTTTGGCCCGCTATCTGGCCTCTGGCCATTCACAGCCTCGGCAGGTTCATCAAGACCGGGTCCGCCCTGCTGATCATGGCCATAGCCGGTGGTGCGATCCTTCCTTTGTTATGGGGACGGCTGGCCGACCTGTTCAACTCCCAACAAGCCTATGCGGTCCTGATCCCCTGTTACCTGGTGATCTTTGCATACGCAAGCTGGTGGTACAAACTGAAAAGCTGGAAATAGACAACATATAATATTGAGATGCATGAGCAAACCAACGATCGTAATATTGGCTGCCGGGATGGGAAGCCGCTATGGAGGATTAAAACAGGTAGACGGCGTCGGCCCCTGTAATGAAACGATCATGGACTACTCCCTGTTCGATGCCCAAAGGGCAGGTTTCGGGAAAGTGATCTTTGTGATCCGAAAAGAAATTGAAGCCGATTTCAGGAAAGCTTTCACCAACAAGTTAGAAGGAAAAGTTGACTTTGACTTTGCTTACCAGGAGCTGGATGTTCTGCCTCCGGGATATGCACTGCCACCGGACAGAGTGAAACCCTGGGGAACAGGACACGCAGTGATGATCACCTCTTCTCTGGTGAAGGGCCCCTTTGCTGTCATCAATGCCGATGATTTTTACGGGCAACATGCCTATACCTTAATGGCTGACTTTCTGTCCGGATCAGCACCAGACACCCTAAGACCCATGTATGCCATGGCCGGCTACTACCTTAACAACACCCTTTCCGATTATGGATATGTCTCCCGCGGCATCTGCCAGACCAATGAATCAGGACTGCTGATGGAGATTGCCGAGAGGACCAGGATCAGGCAGGACCACCACCAGATTGTTTACCAGGATGAGAAAGGGAATCTTTTGCCTTTACCGGCCGGCTCCGTCGTGTCGATGAACTTCTGGGGCTTCACCGCTGATTTTTTCAATCACCTCAACCAATTATTCCCGGATTTTCTTGAAAAGCATCCGGGTGACCTGAAGTCGGAATTCTATCTTTCTACGGCAGTGAATGATCTGATCAGCTCAGGAAAGGCTTCGGTCAAAGTGCTGCCTACGACAGCCACCTGGTTTGGTGTCACCTATAAAGAAGACAAGCCCCTGGTGATGGAAAAAATCCGATCACTCATCGGAGCAGGTGTTTATCCCGAGAAACTGTGGTGATCATGGAATTATCCGCCATTCAGTCTATAGTGAACAAGTTCCTTCCCGGAGAAACTGTCATACGGGTCGCTCCCATCGAGGACGGCCACATTCATCAAACCCTGATGGTTGACGCAGGGAATAGTTATATTCTCCAACAGATCAACAGCCATGTGTTTACCGATGTAATTTCTCTCATGGATAACATCGCCAAGGTGACCCGTAAGCTGAAATCCTGCCCTGCCTACCTCTTGCAAACACCTGAAATGATCTGTACTCCTGATGGTAACTCTTTTGTTCAGGACGAAGCCGGGATGTACTGGCGGCTCTTTACCTTTCTTAAAGAAGGGAAAAGCTATATGCAACCATTGAATGAAAGCATGTCGGAGGAAGCAGGCCGGGCTTTTGGTCATTTCCACCTGGCACTTCAGGACCTGGATCCTTCCGGACTTCACCTTTTGTTACCTCACTTTCATGATATGGGATACCGGTATAAACAGTTCCAGGAATCGCTGAGGAGGAAACTGCCCGGGCGGTTCAGAGAGGCCGGTGAAGAGATCAAAATGGCTGAAACCTGGGCCGGACGGATGTCGGAGTACCAGCAGGGCTTTCTTCAGGCCGGACTGCCACAGAGAGTTATTCACCATGATCCCAAACTCAACAATATCCTCTTTTACCCTGATGGCAGCGCCTGTGCCATCATCGATCTGGACACTACAATGCCGGGTCTGATCCTCTCAGACTTTGGAGATGTGGTAAGGACCCTGAGCAACAACAGTGCTGAAGATGAGCGTGATACCTGCCATGTCCGTTTCCAGATCAGGCACTTTGAGCATTTCTGCAAGGGTTATCTCCGGCATACCTCCTCTTTTCTGCATCCTGAGGAGATAGAAAGACTGGCATTTGCTCCTCTTTTCATCACATATTTACAGGGACTCCGTTTTCTTACCGACCACCTGAACGGAGATGAATATTATAAGGTTGATTATTTTGGACACAATCTGGTCAGAGCTTCCGTGCAATTCACCCTGCTCAGGGGAATGGATGCCCGGCTGGAACAAATGCAGGCAATCGTTGAATCACTGATGCTTGAATATGTCAAATAAAATTAATCACTGACTATACTTAATGATATGAGAATCAAGATATTAATCCTGCTCACATTTTTACTGGCCCGGGTGCCGGTCCTTGAGGCTGCCACAGTAAACCTGGTCCCTCAACCAGCCTATCTGGAGACCAGCCACGGCTCCTTCCGTCTGAACCCGGGTGTCACACTTACTCTAAGTTCAGATGACCCTGAACTGATGCGCCTGGCCTGGTTTTTCAAGGAGAAAATACGGGCAGCGGGAGGACCCGCCATAGAGATTTTGGAACCTGGCAAAGAGATTTCCAGGAAAAACATGATACGTTTCATGGTCACCACAGGCAACGACTCTCTGGGATCAGAAGGATACAGTCTTCAGGTCAGTAAAAAACAAGTCCTGCTCCTGGCGCACGACCCTAAAGGCATTTTTTACGGGATCCAGACGCTTTTTCAGCTGCTGCCTCCGGAAATCGAACAGGGTTCTTCTTCACCTATGAAGGCAAACTGGTCCATCCCCTGTGTACAAATCGTTGATTTCCCAAGATTTGCATACCGGGGACTGCACCTCGATGTGTGCAGGCATTTTTTCCCGCTGAGCCTCATCAAAGAATACATTGACCTGCTGGCCATGTTCAAGATGAATACCTTCCACTGGCACCTTACCGATGACCAGGGTTGGAGAATTGAGATTAAGAAGTACCCGCTGCTCACCAAGGTAGGTGCCTGGAGAAAAGGCACTCAGGTGGCCAAGTCGGATGTCAGCGACGAGTTGCCTTACGGAGGCTTTTACACCCAGGAACAGATCAGGGAGGTGATCAAGTATGCGGCAGAACGGTATATAACAGTGATCCCTGAAATTGAGATGCCCGGGCATGCGGTGGCAGCACTGACAGCCTACCCACAATATTCATGTACAGGGGGTCCGTTTGAGGTCCGGACGATCTGGGGTGTATCAGAAGATGTTTATTGTGCCGGGAAGGAAGAGACGTTTCAATTTATCGAAGACATCCTCAGCGAGGTATGCGGGCTCTTCCCTTCAGCTTACATTCATATCGGGGGGGATGAGGTCCCGAAAATCCGCTGGTCGCAATGTCAGCTATGCCAGGCAAGGATGCGCCAGGAAGGCCTTAAGGATGAGAATGAACTTCAGAGCTATTTTATCCGTCGCATTGAAGCTTTTCTGATCAGCAAGGGAAAGAAGATGATAGGCTGGGATGAGATCCTGGAGGGCGGCCTGGCTCCGGAAGCCACCGTCATGTCGTGGCGGGGGATGGAAGGTGGCATCGCGGCTGCCAGAGAGGGCCATGATGTGATCATGACCCCCGGTTCCCATTGCTATCTGGACCATTACCAGGCAGATCCGTCGTACGAACCTCTGTCTATAGGTGGCTATACCCCCATTCAAAAAGTCTACTCCCTCGAACCCATACCCCAGGAACTCAACAAAGAGGAAGCCCGTCATATCCTGGGTGCCCAGGGTAATGTGTGGACAGAATATATTGAATCCCCTGAACACGTCATTTATATGGCCTACCCCAGGGCCATAGCCCTGGCAGAAGTCGACTGGACTCCCGCATCCAAGAGAAACTGGGAGGATTTCCGGACACGGTTGAAGTATATCTTTAACCGGCTGGACCTCAAGGGAACTCATTATGCGAAGAACCTCTATGACGTTGCGATCAGCACGCTTCCCGATGCTGGTAAATATCCACTCAAGGCATCTCTTTCCAGCGAATGGAAGAACATGAAGATCTATTACACCACCGACGGCAACGAACCCAACACCCATTCAGTCCGTTATAAAAAACCCTTCCCGGTTACAAAGACATCTATCATTAAATCAGCTCTTTACTCTGGGAAAACGAAAATGGGGAGGACAACCGAGAAAAAAGTGTACATTCATAAAGCCTCGGGTAAGCCGGTTGAACTGCTCCAGGCATACAGCCCCAAGTACCCGGGCATAGGTGACCAGACCCTGACAGACGGATTGAAAGGTAACCTCTCTTACAGGGCGGGTGAATGGCAGGGATATCTTGAAAATGACCTGGAAGTCATCATCGACCTGGGTGAGGTCATCCCTGTCAATAAAATATCTATGGGTTTTATCAAAAACACTTATAGCTGGATCCATCTTCCCTACCGTGTCGAATTTTATCTTTCTGAAGATCATTCCTTTGGTCAGCCGGCAGGCGCCATCAACTGTCCCGCAACAGAAAAACCGGCTGTTGAGATCAGGGACTTTGAACAGCCTTTTCAGGGTATCAAAGCACGTTATGTGAAAGTAAAAGCGTATAACAACAGGGTCAACCCACCCTGGCATGAATCGGCAGGCCAGCCCTGCTGGATCTTTGCCGATGAGATCATCGTGGAATAAAGACATCTGAAAATGAAAAAACTACTGTTCCTCATTTTAATTACAACCAGTTATCTAATTGGTTTTGAATGTATTTATGCTCAGGAGACCCCTGAACAAAAAGCACAAAGGATGAAATGGTTTGCCGATGCCAAACTGGGCATTTTCATCCACTGGGGTATCTATGCGGTGAACGGTATCGATGAATCCTGGTCATTCCACAACGGGAAGATCCCCTATGATGCGTATATGAAACAACTGGAAGGTTTTACCGCGAAGAACTACCATCCGGAGGACTGGGCCACGCTGATCCGGCAATCCGGGGCAAAATATGCCGTCCTCACTTCCAAGCATCATGACGGGGTTGCCTTATGGGACACTCAGATGAACGACCTGAGCGTGGTTAAGAAAACCCCGGCGGGCAAAGACCTGGTCAAACCCTATTGTGAGGCGCTGAGAAAACAGGGGTTGAAAGTCGGCTTGTATTATTCACTGCTCGACTGGTCACACCCCGATTACCCCAATTTCCTGAGAGACCAGAAACGGTATGAGAATGACAGCATCCGCTGGAATCGTTTTAAACATTTTCTGTATGGTCAGCTGGATGAGCTTTCGGACCGGTTTCATCCTGACTTATTCTGGTTCGACGGTGACTGGGAACAAAATGCAGAAACCTGGGGTGCTGCCGGCATCCGCGAAAAACTGCTGACGAAGAACCCCGCGACCATCATCAACTCAAGGCTCCAGGGATATGGTGATTACGATACCCCTGAACAGGGAGTTCCCATTCACAAGCCCAGAAGTCAGTACTGGGAGTTATGCCTCACCATGAACGATGACTGGGGATATCAGCCCACCGATCAGAACTTCAAGACCCCTTACCAGGTACTCTGCATTTTTGCCGACTGCCTGAGCAAGGGGGGCAACCTGCTGCTGGACCTGGGTCCATGCGAAGATGGCACTATTGCCGAGCCATACGTGAACATCATGAAGGAGCTCGGACGCTGGACCTCAAAGCACTCCGATGCCATCTACGGCACCCGGGCAGGGATTCCGGCTGATTATTTTGCAGGACCCTCCACTTTGTCCGCTGACGGTAAGAAACTGTACCTCTTCCTGCTGGGCAAACCCAATGGCCCCATCTACGTCAAAGGCTTGAAAAACGAGATAAACGCCGCCTATGTCGTAGGGAAAGGGATCAATCTGAACACCCAGGTGCTGATGAAACTCTGGTGGAGTGAGGTGCCCGGGATTCTTTATATCGATGTGCCTGAAGAGGCCATGGACCCTCAGATCACCGTGATCGCCTTATCGCTCGACGGGGAGATTTCGCTCTACGAGCCTAAGCCATAAACGTTGTAAAGGATTTTCATTCCAAGCACTACTATGTCGAGAATCAAAGAATTGTCAGTAAATTAGGGGGTGGATT